>CAVRAZ010000001.1:0-1026666 GCA_963719135.1 uncultured Gammaproteobacteria bacterium
ATTTGGCCATCCCGCGGTTTCTCCACACATGAAAGTGCGGTCACGATACGGGAGGCGATCAGGTCAGTTCGAAGGAAAAACCGGCGCCGGGGTGGCTCCATTAGGCCGATCATCAGGTGGCTCCAATAAGGCGATCCTGACGTGGCTCCATTAGACCGATCCCAGGGTGGCTCCAATAGACCGATCCCGGAATGGCTCCATTGGGCTGATCATTGACACTCCGCTGCGTCCACGCCGATTCCAGCGGCAAAGGCCATAATCGCGTCTATGACGCAATGACCGCTCTCATTGAGATGGCAAGCCGGTCGGACGTGATGCTAGCGGCACTGACAAAGCCAGTGATAGAAGTCTATGAAGGCGCGAAACAGCGGCCAATACTCCAACTCGATCGAAATAAAAATCAGGCTAAGTTATTTTTCAACACGGACAACATCCCGTGTCAACCGATTTTCAACAAAATTAGGCAGATTGTTAACGACCTACCTTATGATCGGGTACTCCTGAGTTCGGGAGACATTTTGGTCATGAACAATGCACGAGTGTTGCACGGACGTGATCAATTTGATGATGATACCCGGCACATGCAACGCATCATCATCGAGTTGCATGAAGAGAGCCGTTTTACGCTCTCAAGCGGCTTCGCGTTCGAATTTGAGCACACGGCAGGTAAGCTGAATGGTAGCTTGCGGCCTGATGTATCGGGTGGAACAGATGACCTTTGTGTGTGGTGATCGTATTTACCTGACGGATGGATGCATTTCGAAGTGGCGGTACGGCCCTTGGTCGAGCACCCAACCGGACATCTTCCTCTATCCAGAGCGCATGCAATGCCCGATCCAGTCGTAAGCGAGTCACAGGCACCGTGCACTACTAAAGATGCGAGGTCCCAGCATCGAGCCACTAGTAACGTCGACGCTGCCCACATCGGTCACAGACAACGGGCTAGCATATAATCGGGACTGACGTTGAAAAGCACGATAGCGTATCCCCCTGATCCGTTGCTGTTGTTGTGCTGGTAAAACTATAGCACCAATCCAGCTGATGCAATCCGATTTGGAAGAGCCAACAGGCGTCACATAAACGGGTTCAGGCCAGTGAACCGACTGCTTGGTCGGGTTTTTATGCCTGGCGAACCGCAAACGCCGCTATTCGTCTGAAACGGGTCGCAAGCTTGACAGTTCGCAATTCCAAAATTGGTAGCAGTCGAACTTCCGATCTGGGTCCAGACTGTGTAAAAACTCTGACTGGAAGATGCCTTGCAAGAATTCGACTTTACCACAAGCCCGTAGAGCGGCGATCGACATCTTAGGAGGGGTTTTGGCACCCCCTCTTTTGAGATCATTCCGAGTTTTTACACAGCCTGGGTCGAAACTTGCCGGTGGACGGCGCGCCCTCATCCGATCTCTTCTAGCCGCTGAGCCTGCTCTCGCAGCAACCGAGACAGTTCACGGAGCCGTTTACAATCGAGTTCACGGGCGGGCAAAGACTGCTACGGGTCGGCATCACCGACTGAGTGCTTCAAGATCGCGCAACCAGGCGATAGACTGTATAGCAACACAGCATCGCAAGGACGCGGATCATGCCCCACGCGGCGACGGCCAGGATGGCCACCCGGGACCCGGATGCTGCCTGTTACCAGCGCCACCGGCCCGAGCAAACCCTGCTCTATCGGATCGTCGAGGAATACTACCCGGCGTTCACCGCCCATTTGGCGGAGCAGGGCAGTGAACTGCCCTGCTATGTGCAACGCGAGTTCGAGGAGTACCTCAAGTGCGGCCGCCTCGAGCATGGTTTCCTGCCGGTGCGCTGCGACACGTGTCACGCCGAACACCTGGTAGCGTTCAGTTGCAAACGCCGCGGTTTCTGCCCCAGCTGCGGGGCGCGGCGCATGGCCGAGAGTGCGGCCCTGCTAGTCGATGAAGTCTTTCCCGAACAGCCGGTGCGCCAATGGGTGTTGAGCTTTCCGTATCCCTTGCGTTTCCTGTTCGCCATGCGCCCGGCCATCATGGGCCAGGTGCTCGGCATCGTCTACCGCTGCATTGCCACGCACCTGATTAAGAAGGCAGGGTTTTCCTGCGAGACGGCCCGCACCGGCGCTGTGACGCTGATCCAGCGCTTCGGCAGCGCCTTAAACCTCAATATTCACTTTCTCGACGGCGTGTATGTCGAGCGACCTGACGGCTCGCTGCGTTTTCGGTGGGTGAAAGCACCGACGAGTGCTGAACTCACTCACCTGACCCATACCCTCGCGCGGCGCGTCGGCCGTTTCCTGGAGCGGCAGGGATGGCTGGAACGGGATGCCGAAAACAGCTATCTGTCCGGGGAAGCCGTCGGCGCAGCGCCGATGGATCCGTTATTGGGTCATTCGATCACCTACCGCATCGCGGTGGGACCTCAAGCGGGCCGCAAAGTGTTGACCCTGCAAACCCTGCCGGCCTGCGATGAGCCGTTCGATGACTCGGTGGGTAAGGTAGCCGGGTTCAACGCGTGAATCTAACCCGTTTTCATGGGGTGTTCGCACCGAACAGCGAGCATCGTGCGGCGGTGACGCCGGCCAAACGGGACAAAGGCAACAGTGCCAGGGTATCCGATGAGCCGCCAACGTCGGTTGAGCGTCGGGCGTCCATGACTTGGGCATCGCGCCTGAAGCGCGTCTTCAACATCGATATCGAGACCTGCACTGAATGCGGTGGGCCGGTGAAGGTGATTGCCTGCATCGAAGACCCGGTGGTGATCAAGCAGTTCCTCGATCACCTGAAGCACAAAGCTGAAACCAGCGAGCCCAGCCCGTTGCCTGAGAGCCGGGCGCCGCCGGCTGGGCTGCGGCAGGGGCTGTTTGACTGACGAGCCCAAAAGCCAACGGTTCAAATCAAAATGCTGCGCTCACACCGCCGCGGCAGGGACTCGCCGTGCCGGATGGCGGGAATGGAGCCGACTGTGGAGAAAAAGTGGGCGTGTTTACAGCGACGTGAGTGGCATTCAGGCCCATTCGGGGCTATCGAACGGTTGCCGGGCGAGTCATTCGCGGTCAGAGCGGCTGCTGGACCTGGGTGAAAAGGGTGTTTATTCTACCTAGCGCAGCCTTCGGCCGCAGCCAAGATTGAAAACCGCACGGTTCGATGATACTGATACAGGCGTATCGATTCTGGCGGTGAAGGGGGGTTGCGATGCGCCTGTTTTGTAACAAACATAAGTCGAAGATAAACGGTGTTCTGTCGTGCTTTGACCGGATGCTGTTTCGCGGGTATCTTCCCCTGATGTCGGGTGCAGCCATGGCCCAGTTTCTGATGAGTGAGAAGGTGCGGTGTGACAACCTGAAGGCCTTCTTAACCGACAATGCGGAGCGAGTGAAGGAGCATGCTCAGGCGATGGCGGCCAGCGCTGGGCGTCCTTATACCTACCTGGCTTCGGCCGGGATGAAGATGGAGCGCCATGCCAGGGAACTGGCTGAGCGCGATGAAATTAGCGAAGGCTTGGTGTGCATTTTTGCCAAGCTCGATCCCTGTAAGAGTTTCTCGTTCAAGTACCACAAGACATACCCGTTCGTGAGTGCGGCCAAGCGCAAGTGCTTGCACATCTACTACTACTTCATGGACCGGAAGTTCGGCCTGGTCCATGTCCAGATCCAGACATGGTTCCCGTTGCGCATGCAGGTGTTCGTAAACGGCCACGATTGGCTGGCGAGGAAGCTTGATGCGGCCAAGATAAAGTACACGCAGTGCGACAATGTCTTTGTGCAGGTGGAGGATGTGCAGCGAGCACAAAGGCACTCCGATCGGATGCCTTCACTTGATTGGCCGTCGGAACTCACCGCTATGCTCGCAGAGTGAATCCCTTGATGGGGTCATTGATCACCGATATGCAGTACTACTGGGTGACGGCACAGTGTGAGTATTCCACTGATGTAATGTTCAACTCAGCCTCTAGCCTGAAGGTGCTTTATCCACGACTGAGTAGCCATAGCAGCCTGTGCTTTGGCGCCAAGGAGGTGATGAGCTTCCTTGGAAAGAAGCTGGTCGGACAGTTTCGCGGAGAGCTGTTGAGTGATACTACCGACCGATGCAAGCACCGCCTGCCTGGTGTTCGCATCAAGCATAGAGTGAAAATGAACTGGATCAAGATGTATGACAAGGCCGGTTCAGTGCTGCGGGTGGAGATAGTCATCAACGACCCCGAAGCATTCAAGGTGCGAAAACAGGTTAGACGCGCGGGAGAACAGGTGACGCTGTGGGTTCCGATGAGGAAGGGGGTGGCCAACTTGTTTCGTTATCGTGATGTGTCGATGGCCGCTAACCGTCGCTATCTCGATGCGCTGGCGGTCGTGGATGACCCAACGCCCGCTATCCGTGACCTGGACAAGATCACCGAACGTAAACGCACTGCCAACGGCAAGTCGGTGCGTGCATTCAATCCGCTGGCACGCGAGGAGCGTCAAGTGTTCGAGGCCCTCTCAGCGGGTGAGCACCATATCCGCGGGTTCACCAACCGAGATATTCGACACAAGCTGACCGAACTCAACGCCCTCGGCGCCAGAACGCACACCCCTGAGCAACTATCGGCCAAGGTCTCTCGGTTATTTCACCGTCTCCACCTCTATGGCCTCATTGCCAAAGTTCCCCGCTCGAGAAGGTGGCGACTATCCAGCAAAGGGCTGCGCGTACTGAGCAGTGCCATTCGGCTCAGAGAGCAGATCTTCCCTGATGTGTACGCCAGTGACTATGCATAGTTTCGTTGGTAAAATTCCAAGAACATACAAGGAAAGAATCTATACACGGGCGTCACTCATGGGTAAAGCTTAATACCGCGGGCAACTGATTAATACACTGGAAAAAGGCGCGGCAAGCGGTGACGCTCCGGGCATTGGCAACAGTGGCTCAAAGTCGGGCTCGGGCTCTCGGCCGTTTCAGCGGCAGGCAGTGTGTCGGGGGGCAGGCACGCGCGTCAAGCACCGTTACCTGATTTTGACGATCGTCAACGGGCACTCCATTATATCAATGCCTGCTGGGTTGATTTCGGGAAAGTCCATGCTTAACTTTGATAGTCAAGTCGTGCCGAGGTTATCTGTCATGAGTACGAAACGGATGTTTTCATGGTCTTGTTGTGGTCTCCTCGTCCTAGCCGGCAGCGGCGCGGCGTTGGCTGATTCCAGTTCGGTTGGCGCTTCGCTGAATAAAGTTGCGCCGTCTCCCGACTTCACAGTGTCGCCACACGCCAAGCCGGATGCAACGACACAGACGCGCATGCGGGCGACGTACGCCAGGCTGCCTTTAGCGTTTGAAGCCAACCGCGGCCAGAGCGACCCTGAGATCAAGTACCTCGCCCGCGGCCCGGGCTACAACCTGTTTCTGACTGAAACGGAAGCGGTGCTCGCGTTGCACCATAGTCAGGCCAACACGGCCGATCCGCAGCGCGGCACCGATCAGCCAACACCGGCCGCCTCCGTTCTGCACATGAAGTTTCTCGGTGCCAAGCCTTCACCGCGGATAGACGGTGAAGAAGAGCTGCCGGGCAAAGTCAACTACTTCCAGGGCAATGATCCGGGGCAGTGGCACACGAACCTTTCGACGTACGCGAAAGTTCGCTATCGAAACGTCTACCCCGGCGTCGATCTGATCTACTACGCTAACCGGGAGCAGCTCGAATATGACCTCGTGCTTGCTCCGGGAGCCAATCCGAGTGGGATTCGGCTTGCCTTCGAAGGCGCCGACAGCCTGCACCTGGACGAGTCGGGCAATCTGGTGGTGAAACTCGGTGGCCAGAAGCTCGTCCAACGCGCTCCGCTTGTATATCAGGTGGACGCGGGGAGACAACAGAAGATTTCCGCGTGTTATGTGCTGGCGAACAATGGTGAGGTCACCATTGAAGTCGGGACCCATGACAACAGCCGGTCGCTCATCATCGACCCGGTGCTGGTGTATTCCACTTTTCTGGGAAGCCCATCGCGTGATTCAGGCAGCGGTATTGCCGTAGATGGTGCAGGCAACGCCTACATCCTCGGGATTACCCATTCTCTCCACTTCCCCACTGTGAATCCCGTGCAACCGGCTAATGGCGGCAATGATGACATCTTCGTGACGAAGATTAATTCCGCCGGATCGGCAATTGTGTTCTCCACTTATCTCGGTGGGAACGACAACGAAAGCAGCGAAGCCGGTATCGCGGTGGACCGCGCGGGCAACGTTTACGTGACCGGTGAGACGCGATCAACCAACTTCCCGACTAAGAACGCCTTGCAGCCGGCACTAAAAGGAACAAAAGGAACGGTGGGAAATGCTTTCGTGGTAAAGCTCAATGCCACCGATTCTACGCTCATCTATTCCACCTACCTCGGAGGAAGCGGCGAAACTACGGGGTATGGAATTGCCGCAGACGCCGCCGGCAACGCCTACGTAAGCGGAAACACCTCATCTCCGGATTTCCCGACAACAGCAAATGTCGTGCAACCGACATTCAATGGTCCATATTCGGTGTATGGAGACGGATTCGTAGCAAAACTCAGTGCCGACGGTTCCAGGCTCGAATACGCGACCTACCTGGGCGGCACCGCCGGAGACACTTGCTCAGGCATCGCCGTAGATGCTGGTGGAGAGGCTTATGTAACAGGTTACACCCGTTCCGTCGACTTCCCTACGGCGCATGCGCTGCAGCCTAGCGGACACAGGGCCGATGCGTTTGTAACGAAACTGGATGCCAGCGGGTCGTCGCTTGTTTATTCGACCTACTTGGGTGGTAGCGATATCCAGCAGGGGACTGGTATTGCGGTGGATCGCGAGGGGAACGCCTATGTTGCAGGCTATACCAGCTCAGCAGATTTCCCAACGCAAAATGCCCTGCAACCCCATTTGAACAACTCTGTTGACGTCTTTATTACCAAGCTCAATCCAGCCGGTTCGGCGCTGGTCTACTCCACCTACCTGGGCGGAAGTAGCGAGGACCAAGCCGGGAACAGTCACGGAACTGTGACCAACGTGGCGGTAGATCTCGCAGGTAACTTTTACCTGGCGGGACGGACGTTTTCAACTGATTTTCCCATGCGAAACGCCATTCAGCCAGTTTACGGCGGCGGCCAGCTCGACAGCTATGTGCTTAAGCTGAATCCGGAAGGGTCCGCGCTCGTCTATTCTACCTACCTCGGCGGAAGTGGCAACGACGATGTAAGCGGCGTTGCCATAGACGATGCGGGAAACGCGTACGTAACGGGTACCACACAGTTCTCGGCGGACTTCCCCGTCGTTAACGCACTGCAGCCGGCACCTGGCGGGGGTACGGCCTCTGTTTCTGATGCCTTCGTCGCAAAGATATCGGATACCGTTTCCCCACCACGCCTGCGCACCGACCGCGACATCGACGGCGACGGCCTGCCCGATCTCGCGGTGCTGGCAGCCGGCGGCGGGCAGAAGGTCACCGTGAAGAGCCAGACCGGCCACTCAATCAGCGAAGTCGCGTTCGACAAGGCCGGCACACCCGTCGCCTTCCGGACGCTGGACAACTTCGGCGGCACGCCCGCTCCCGAACTCGCTGTGCTCGGTACCGGCGGCGTGGCCGAAGTGCGCGACGCGCTGTCCGGCGAGTTGCTCGGCAACGTGACATTCGATCCTCAACTGACGCCCGTCGATCTGGTGGTGCTCGATGACCGCAACGGCGACGGCGTCCCGGAACTCGCGATGCTCGGCGAAAACAGCACCGGCGCCGGCAGCGTCGAAGTGCGCGATGCCGCCACGGGAACGCTGCTCACCACCCTCGCCTACGCATCGGTCCTGCAGCCGAAGGGACTGGTGGCGACCGACGACCTCACCGGCGACGGCCGGCGCGAACTGGGCATGCTCGGCGAGAACGTCAAGCCGACCGGCAGCGATCGCATCGAGGTGCGCGATCCGGTGACGGGTCTGCGCGTCGTCAATCTCTGGCAGGGCAGCGGCTTTACCATGGAACAGGCCCGGCGCGTCGGTGACCTCACCGGCGACGGCATCGGCGAAGTCGCCACGCTGCGCACCAAGCCCAATCAGGTGAATGTCCTGGTCGAGGACCCGGTGAACGCCGTTGCAGTGACCAGCCTGGCGTTCGCCTCACACTTCCGGCCGGTCGACCTGGTGAGCATCGACGACTTCAACCACAACGGCGCCTTCGAGGTCGGGCTGCTCGCGCGCAACGACGACACCGGCGCCCAGCGCATGGATGTCGTCGACAGCCGCAGCAGACAGTTGCTGCGCCGGCTCTGGTTCCCGAAAGACTTCGTGGTGCAGGCCGCCGGTGTGCTGCCCGATCGCAACGGCAACGGCGCGGAGGAAGTCGCCGTGCTCGGCCGCCGCGACAGCGACGGGGCCATGAACGTCTACATCAAGGACACCGCCAGCGGCACATTGCTCAAGCGCGTTCCCTTCTGATACGAAGGAACCGTCATTCCCACGGCGCGGAGCCTTTCCCGGCCGTACCGGCAGCGCTCAGCGCTTGAGCAGAAAGCCGCTGTCCGCCTCGTCCTCGATCAGCTTGGCGAAGCGTTTGGTGAGCTTGGGCAGCTGGATCAGTTCGTCCAGCCCCAACTTCTTGCGTTTCTTGATCAGGGTCGCCGGTTCGAAGAACTGCCGCGCGTTGCCGACCGTCAACACGAACGGCGGCCAGCCGTCGCGCGCCAGCAGGTAACTCATCAGCAAGGCACCGGTCCGGTGATTGCCTTCGGGATAGAGTTGCGGCTGACTGAGGACGCGCGTGAACAGGCCGGCCGCGAGCCTGTTCGTACGGTCTTTCCTGTGCATGGCCAGCCATTCCATCAGTCCGCCGACGCCGCCGCCCTGCGTTTCGTAGAAATGGCGGCGGGTGTTGTTGAACTGCCCCGCCTGTTCGTCACCCCGGCACCCGCCCGAGTCGCCGCACAGCACCAGCCGGTTGAGTTCCATCAGGCGCGCAGACTCGCCCATCGCGAACAGGTCGATGTCCTCGCTCAGGCAGTCGTCCACGCAACGATAGCCGGCGATCATGTTGGCCACGACCTCGTCGGTCAGGGGGTCGCGCCGGTCGCTCAGATCGGCGTTGATGCGCGGAAACGCCCGCTGAACCGAGGCGAGCGACGCCTCGATGGCCGGAACGTTCAGGCGGCGCCGGCGACGCATTGCCGAAGCGGCGGACACGATCACAATCTCCAGCGGCTCAGCTGAACTCGCCGGCGATGTATTCGGGAGTCAGTTTTTCCTGGGGGTCCTCGAAGATCTGCCGCGTCTCGCCCATCTCCACGAGATAGCCGGTGCGGCCGCCTTCGGAAATATCCACCGAGAAAAACGCCGTGTTGTCCGCCACGCGCATCGCCTGGTGCATGTTGTGCGTGACCAGCGCCAGCGTGTAGCGCTCCTTGAGCTGCAGCATCAACTCCTCGATCTGGCGCGTCGCGATGGGGTCGAGCGCCGAACAGGGCTCGTCCATCAGCAGCACGTCGGGCTCGGTGGCGATCGCGCGGGCGATGCACAGGCGCTGCTGCTGGCCGCCGGACAGCGACAGACCGCTGGATTTGAGCTTGTTCCTGACCTCGTCCCACAGCGCGGCATCGCGCAGCGCTTTCTCGATGCGGTGGTCCAGGTCGCCCTTGAAGCGGTTCAGGCGCAGACCGAAGGCGACGTTGTCGTAGATGCTCATGGAGAACGGATTGGGCTGCTGGAACACCATGCCGATGTAGCGCCGCACCACCACTGGGTCCACCTTGCGCGCGTAGATGTCCTTTCTGTGATAACGCACGTGGCCGTCGAAACGGAAGCCGTCGACCAGGTCGTTCATGCGGTTGAGGCTGCGCAGCACCGTGCTCTTGCCGCAGCCGGAAGGACCGATGAAGCCGGTGATCTTGTTCTTTTCGATGGGCACCACGCTGTCGCGTACGGCCTGGAACTTACCGTAGTGAATACTCTTGACCTGGCAGTCGATGACCACCGGGCCTTTGGGCCGGTAGCGCGCCGCTTCGGGCATGACTTCCTGGAGGATTGCGTTCATGGGTTGCACCTGACCATTGGATTAGAATCGTGGGCGTCCGATCACCCGCGCGACGATGTTGAAGATCAGCACGATCAACACCAGCACCAGCGACGCGGCCCAGGCAAGTTCGATCTGATTCTCGAAGGGCATGCCTGAAAAGTTATAGATCAGAATCGAGAGCGAAGCCGTCGGTTCGGACAGTTCGGACAAATAGTAGTTGCTGAAAAGTGCCGTAAAAAGCAGCGGTGCCGACTCACCCGCCGCACCGGCGACGGCCAGGATGACTCCGGTCAGTATGCCCGGCAGACTGGTCGGCAACACCACCTTCCAGATGACCTGGCTGCGCGTGCAGCCCATGCCGAAGGCGGCGTCCGTCATGCGCTGCGGCACCTGCTTCATCGCCTCTTCGGCCGCGAGCGTCACGGTCGGCAGCATGAGCACGGCCAGCGCGATGCCGCCGGCCCAGGCCGAATAGTGGCCGACCCAGAGCACCACGGTGGCATAGGCGAACACACCGGCGAGGATCGAGGGAAATCCGGTGAGGACCTTGGCGAGGAAGCGGGTGAACTCCGCAAGCCTGCTCCTGGGTCCGAGTATCGCCAGGTACAACGCCGCCAGGATACCGACGGGCACGCTGAGTCCCGTGCTGATGGCGACCATGACCAGCGTCCCGACGATGGCGTTGCCGAAACCGCCGCCCGTCTCGAACCCGGCCGGCGGCAGGGCGCTCAGCGCTTCCCAGTTCAGGCGCGCGCCGCCGTGGACCAGCAGCATGTAGATCACCGAGAACAGCGGAACGCTCGCTAGCAGCGCCGCGCACCAGGTGAGCAGAGTCATCAACAGGTTTTTCAACTCCCGGATCTCGAACAACCGGCGCTCGATCCGGGGCGGGATCACCGGGACGTTGATGGCGGCGAACTCGGTGCTGTTCATCGTGTTCCCTCGAACTTGCGCATGGTGTACTGCTGGATCACCAGGCCGACCACGTTGACGACGAAGGTGATGGCCAGAAGCACCACCGCCGCGTACATCAATGCGCGGACTTCGACCCTGCCCGCTTCGGGAAAATTCGAAGCCAGCAGCGACGCCAGCGTGTTGGCCGGCGAGAAGAGCGAAAGACTGATCTGATTCCGGTTGCCGATCAGCATCGCCAGCGCCATGGTTTCACCCAGCGCGCGACCGAAGCCCAGAACCAGCGCGGCGAGTATACCGGACGACGCGGTCGGAAGCATGACCTTCAGGATGGCCTCCCAGCGCGTGGTGCCCATGCCATACGCCGCTTCCTTGACCTTGTACGGGATGCGCCGCAGCGCGTCGGCCGAGATGGCCGCGACGGTCGGCAGAATCATGATCGCCAGAACCAGTGCGGCGGGCGCCATGCCCGGGCCGCTGAGTTCGCTTCCGAAGAACGGAAGCCAGCCCAGGTGATCGTGCAGCCATGCCGCCCAGGGCCGGATCAGCGGTATCAGCACGTAGATGCCCCAGAGACCGAACACGACCGAGGGAATGGCCGCCAGCATCTCCACGATGGTGCGGAACACCGCGGCCAGCCGTACCGGAATGAAGCCCTGGGTGAGGAAGATGGCGATGCCGATGCCGAAGATACCGCCGATGAACAGCGCCAGCAGCGAACTGTACAAGGTTCCCCAGATTTCGGGGAGCACGCCGAACTGCCCCCGGTTGTTGTCCCAGGTGCTGCCGGTGATGAAACCGAAGCCGTAGTCTCTGATCGCGGGCCAGGCCTTGCCGCCGAGTTCCCAGAATATGAAAGCGACGAGCGCAATGATCAACAGCGTACAGAAGTACGCTGTTGCACGGAAAATCGAATCGCTCAGGTAGTCGGCGACCGTCGGCGGTTTCGAAACGGAACCGCCGTTGGTATCTGCCGAATGCCTTTTCTTGTACGTCATGTTGTCCGGCGGCGCTGATCCGGGGCGGCGCCGAACGGCCGCCGCCCCGGTTTGCTACAGGTTGTTTCTTCTATTGCACCATGTTCGATACCTTGCGCACGCGTTCGACGACGTTGGCCGGCAGCGGAATATAGCCCATCGAGTCGGCGGACTTCTGACCTTCGGTCAGGCAGTACTCGACGAGATCACGCAGTGCCTTGGCCTTTGCGTCGTCCTGGTCCTTATAGAGCAGCAGCCAGGTGAAGCTGGCGATCGGATAGGCTTTCGCGCCGGCCGGGTCGGACACCCAGACCCGCAGGTCGGGTACGTCGCCGCCCGGCAGGTCGCCGGCCGGGAACTCGGCACTGGCCAGTGCGGCGCTGCCGCTCTTGGAACCCGGCGCGACATAGTTGCCGGCCTTGTTCTGCAGCATGGCGGTCGGCGCCTTGGTGAGCATGGCAAAACCGTATTCGATGTAACCGATGGCGCCGGGCGTCTGCTTGATCGTCGCCGTCACGCCGTCGTTCTTGGGTGCCTTGACGATCCTGCCGGCCGCAGGCCAGTTGGGGGACTTGGACTGGCCGACGCTCTCCTTGAATGCCGCGCTGACCGCAGCCAGGTGACCCACACCGCCGCGGCAGGGACTCGCCGTGCCGGATGGCGGGAATGGAGCCGACTGTGGAGAAAAAGTGGGCGTGTTTACAGCGACGTGAGTGGCATTCAGGCCCATTCGGGGCTATCGAACGGTTGCCGGGCGAGTCATTCGCGGTCAGAGCGGCTGCTGGACCTGGGTGAAAAGGGTGTTTATTCTACCTATACACTCCGCGTATCCGTGACTATGATTTGGGGAGATAATGCAAGCTAGCGGATTAGGGAGGGGACAGGAGTGGACCCAAACCCATGGGAACCGGGGACGTTGCATTCTCCCAGCCCGCTGGGCGTTACCTCCCCCCTTTGAAGGTCACCCGTTCCGCCGAGCCAGCGAACCTGATCGGACAACGCCAGTCCGACACCTGGACGGTCCCAGACACCAGGAGCCACCTCGCGGCGTACAAGCGCTCGCTCAAGCACTGGGACGCCTGCGTTGTGTCACCAAGTCACTCAGCCCTCCGATACAGTGGGGCAATGATGGGGCATCCTCTGTAAAGGTGTCCCGCCCAAGCGTTGCAACACCGAAATTGACAATCGGAAAAGCCCCGGGGTCCGAGATTCATAGAAATAGCCGGAGACGGACCAAATCCGCCAACAAACCAACCTTTCACCGTCATACGCATAGAGCCTTTGCCTATCACCCATGAACGGACAAATTCGGGGGAGAAACCATGTCTAAGATTCCAACAGGTCTGCACAGGACAATTTCCCATGACCATCACTTTGAAACTTGGCGGACGGAGCTTGCTGCGCTAGCACCTGAGATACCAAGAACGCCGCTTAATACTTGGCATCTATTTAGGCGTTTCGCCGGTCTCTACCAACACTTACTAGCCCAGCCTCGGTCGGTAAGGCGCCGAACGCAGAGGCAGTGCAAGCATTCACTTTCCAGAGTCGCCTTATTACTGACGCTCGGTATGGGCCATATGCTACCCGCCTCAGCGGCCGACATCTGGGTCACGGCGCTGTCACCGGACACCGATCCAACCGACGGCAAGTGCTCACTAATCGAAGCCATCGAAAACGCCAACGCGGATGCGAGGGAAAATGCCGACTGCCAGCGCGGCAACGGCGCAGACACCATCCATCTGCAGCGCAACAAGATCTATACGCTGACGAAGGCCATTTGTGATCCGGTCACAAACGGATTGAACGGCTTGCCAGTTATCCGAAGCCAGATACTCATTGACGGTCGCGGGTCGGTTATCGAGCGAAAGGTAACGGACCCATCGAAGATAACCCGCGATAGCAACGGCGATTTCCATAACACGGAGCCCGCGTTTCGCTTGTTCGAAACCGATGTTAGCGGTGATCTGGAAATACGCAACGCAACCTTGCGCGGTGGCGGCTCCTTCTTCTTCGGGACCATCTACGGGAATGCTCAAGGATATGTAACTATTCAGTTAAAAACTGAAGAAAGTGCTTGACAAGGTTTTAGCGCAATATTTTCTGTTTCAGTGAGGGTGTGTCACTCATCATTATAGCCACCCCACTAAGCCACAAGAAGCTCGCTAATGGCTGTTTGCGAGCAACGTCATCGACGACGCGAGGTCATTTTACAAAACGCCTCAGATTAGCTGACAGACGCTAAAAGTTCGTCCTGAAAACCCGTGCGATAATGATCTCACTCAAGATCATGTGAGATGCGGGCGGTTGAAGCTAGACGCTATTGACGTTGATTCATCGATCAACTCAGTCAAGGAACTTCTCGAGCAGGAGAAAGATCTTTCGCCTGCACTGCGCTCGGCGCTGGAAGTATTGCTTGTTCTGGTGACCCTGCTGCTCAACCGCACGACCCTCAACAGCAAGAACAGCAGCAAGCCACCCTCCGCGGATCCAAACCGGAAGAAATCGAGCCGGCGGGGACAAAGCAGCAGGAAGCCGGGAGGGCAGAAGGGGCGTAATGGGATCACCTTGCAGCCGGTGGCTGATCCGGACGAGGTGGAAGTTCTGACCATCGACCGTCGCACGCTCCCCAAGGGATCATCGTATCGGGAGGCAGGCCATGAAAGTCGCCAGGTCATTGATATCGACATCTCGCGGTTCGTGATCGAATACCAGGCACAGATTCTTGAGGACAACCAGGGAAATCGATTTGTGGCCGCTTTTCCGGAGGGGGTGAATCGGCCGGTGCAGTATGGCCTCAACCTGAAGGCAAATGCCGTCTATATGTCCCAGCACCAGCTGATTCCCTATGATCGGATACGCGATCACTTCCAGGATCAGATGCATATTCCGGTCAGTGCGGGCTCGGTCTTCAACTTCAACAAAGAAGCCTATGAAGGGCTGGCGTCCTTCGAGCAGTGGGCAAAGACCCAGCTTGCCCGCTCTGACCTCCTGCATGCCGATGAGACCGGCATCAACATCGGCGGGAAGCGCCAGTGGCTGCACTGTGCCTCCAACGCCTCACTGACCTGGTTCTATCCCCACGCCAGGCGGGGTCTTGATGCCATGGATGAGATGGGCATCCTGCCCTTCTTCAAGGGCGTGTTGTGCCATGATCACTGGAAGCCGTACTACCATTACGACTGCACCCATGCCCTGTGCAATGCCCATCACCTCCGAGAACTGGAGCGAGCCTGGGAACAGGATCAGCAGCAGTGGGCCAGGGAGATGCAGGCCTTGCTGATCGAACTCGCAACAGCGGTAACGGATGCCGGGGGTTGTTTACCAGTGGGTGAGGCCACACGGTGGCGCCGTCGATATCGACGGCTACTTAAAAAGGCGGAGACCGAATGTCCACCGCCCGATGAACGTCAACGGCGGGGAAAACGGGGCCGGCTCAAACGATCGAAGGCCAGAAACCTGCTGGAGCGATTGCGCGACTTCGAGCAAGACGTCCTGCGTTTCATGGAGGTGGAGAGTGTCCCCTTCACCAACAATCAGGGTGAGAACGATCTGCGCATGACCAAGGTGCAGCAGAAGATCTCAGGTTGCTTCCGCTCCACGGAGGGAGCAAAGATCTTCTGTCGGGTTCGCAGTTACCTGTCAACGTGTCGCAAGCAGGGCATGACGGCCACTCACGCATTGACACTGCTTTTCCAGGGCAAGGATCCGGATTTTATGAGGATGGACGAGGTCCAAAATAGCTGATCGTGGCAGAATGGACTGAATAGTTACAAGGATATTTATATTTCACCGATCCTGGTTCGGGTGGCTGCGGCTATATCCGAAATTTTAAGGGTGGCGCCATAAGCAACGCAGGGAAGACTACGCTGCGCAATTCCTTTGCAAGTAGCGAGTACGGATGGGGAGAATATACACTCGTTAATGGCCAAAGCGCCGACATGGTGGTCAGTAATAGTACAATCACCGGCGGCCTTTGGGCGCTGGAAAACGACAGCGTACTGACGCTGAACAACTCGACCGTGACGGGAGACGCCGACCCAAGGGGTGTTTTTTGGCATTATTTGAATAGAGGGTTGCTAAACCGGTTCTCTAGCTCGCGCGCAACCATAACAAATTGCACTATTGAAAATACTTACCTCGGGCTAGGCAATAATGCTGGGGAACTATCGGTTGTCCATTCAACGTTAAGCGGTAACTATATGGCGATCAACAACAAGGCTGACTTGACCCTGAGCAATAACGTCATTTCCGGAAACCTTGGGCTTTTCTATTTGGATTTCGGAGGTAGTTATTATGGGGAAATTTTGAACACTGGGACGATTGCCAGCGACCACAATGTGTTCGGTGACAGTTCTACATTCGGCGGGTTGAATCAAGGCGGTGTGCCTTATTTTATGGGTGACCATGCAGGTAACTTCACGCCAGATCCCAGCGATATCGTGGCGACTATTGACGGTAATCGACCGACGGCATTGTCAGACATAATTCAAACAGACTCCAGTAATCTAAATCACGGTCGAGCTCGACCGTACCTCGCAGATAACGGCGGCCCCACCGAGACCATCGCGCTTGTACCCGGAAGCCCGGCGATCGATGCTGCAGATGGCACGAATTGTCCTCCGACGGACCAGCGCGGCATAACACGCCCACAAGGCGCTGGCTGCGACATTGGCGCCTTTGAGCTGGAGGTTCCCAGCGTTTCTCAACTGAGTGTGGGCGATCAAACCGTTGCCGAGAACACCGGCACTGCAAATGTCACAGTTACCCTGAGCCCCGCGAGCACGGAAACGGTCACCGTGAACTACGCCACCAAGCCAGGTACCGCTTTGCCGGGCCAGGACTATCGTGGCAAGAGCGGCACCCTCACCTTCAATCCGGGCGACACCACCAAGACCGTTCCGGTCAAGATCATCAACGACACGGTGCCGGAGCCAACCGAGAGCTTCATTTTCAGATTATCCGCGCCGACAAATGCGACTTTCGCCAACAGTGACGCAATGGTGACGATAAACGACGACGATGCCATCGGGCCGGTCAGTCTGAAGGTGCAAGACCTCACTGTGCCCGAGAACGTTGGCACCGCGAACGTCAAGGTGACATTGAATCACGCGAGCAGCCAGACGGTGACCGTGACCTACGCAACCCGCAAGGGAACCGCATTGCCCGGCCAGGACTACCGCGGCACGCAAGGCACGTTGACCTTCAACCCGGGTGAGACCACCAAGACGATCCCGGTGACCGTCATCAACGACCAGGTGCCGGAGCCGACCGAGACCTTTACGGTCAAGCTCTATACGCCGGTCAATGCGAGCATCGCCGACGCCCAGGCAACGGTGACCATCGCGGACGGGGACTAAGCGAACAATCGGGGGCGTGTTACCGACTGCGCGTGCGCCCTTCCGAGACGGTTTCCGGGACACGGGGAATGTCCGGTTCTGTTAAGGGTTGTCAGATGCCTGCCCTCGGCCGCAGGCCTGTCAGCCTACACGAGCACTCAACGGGCAGGCGTCTGACAAGCCTCAAGGGAGGAAACCGCGGGATGAGACGACGCGGTCATGGCAGGCAGTAGCGCTATGGGGATTTGAGTGGTGGCCTTTCGGTACGGTGCGGCAACGTCGCTCGTCATTGGGACCCGGATGTCCCAGGGTGCGTCGGTTGCATGCCGATGGCACCTGTTTTCCGGCTCAGGGTGAGGGCAAAAGAGCGCAACACGACAGCCTTGTTGTTGCCAGAGTAAAACCGCGGCTATTTGCCGCGGCTGTTTTCCGTATCCAGGCATAGCGACCTGCTGATGCTATCGTTTGCGCTCCTTATGCGTGCGGACTAGAAATCAATGTCGTCATCGAACTCGAGGTCGACCTGATGCTCGGCCACGTCGTGAGTAACGGATTCCTCGCGCAGCAGATCAACGATCTGATCGCCGTGTGTTTCCCAGAGCTGATCGCGAAGGAGATCCAGGAACTCGATGACGGTATGGGCTTCCGCGGCCTCCCAATGGGTGTCTAAGCGGATTATTGTCATCGCCATGGTCATCGGCCTCCTACAGGGGCTTTGTCCGTGGTTTTGGCCACGGCGGTACGCTTGGACGGTGTTGATTTCTTTTTCCTGCCGGCACGCTCCTTCGCCTCTCTCATGCGGTAAGACTCACCCTCGATCACGAGGATCTCCGAGTGATGTACCAGTCGATCGACAATGGAGACGACGCAGGCCGCATTGGGGAACACCTCGCTCCATTCGGCAAACGGGCGGTTGGTGGTCACGAGAGTCGGCTTGAGCTCGTAACGGCGGTTGATGATGTTGAACAGCAGGTCGGCATGGCGATTGCCGTAGGAGAGGTAGCCCACTTCATCAATGATCAACACGTCCGGATGCGCATAGTATTTCAAGCGACGCCGCAGTGCGTTGTCACCGTCCTGAGCGGCCAGGTCCCCGAGCATCTGGGCGGCGTTGATGAACAGCGCGCTATGCCCCTGCATCACGGCATGGTGGGCGATGTTTTGCGCAATCATCGACTTGCCGACGCCGTTCGGGCCGACCAGGATGAGGTTGGCCGTTTCCTGGATAAAGCGCAGGGTCATGAACCCTGATACCGCCGCCTGGTCGCACTGCGCCGGCCAACTCCAGTCGAAGTCGGCGAGTGGCTTGAAGCGGCCGATGTGCGCCGCGCTCAGCCGGCGTTCGAGTCCACGCCGCTTGCGTTCGAGGTCTTCCCACTCAATGAGTCTCTGCACCCAGGACCGTTCAGCCGCTGGCACTTCGTCCCAGTGGGCCACCAGACCGTGAAGTTTGAGCACGACAGCGCGCTGCTTGAGTTCATCGCGCCGGATCGGATCCGGATCAGGTGGTGTTGTCATCGGTTTTCTCCGTATCATTTGTGGTGTCGGTGTCGGTGTCGGTGTCGGTGTCGGTGTTGAGTTGGTCGTAGCGCGCCAGCGAGGGCGCACGCACGACGATGTTTCGCGCCTTGTCATTGTCAGGCAGCGTGAGCACTAACGGCGGCAACAGGTCGCGCTGCTCGCGGCGCCGTTCAAGCACTTGTCGTACGCCGTTGGGATGGGGTACGTCGTTCTTGAGCGCCTCGGCGATGGCGCCTTCGAGTTCGGCCGCGCCGTAGTCGTCGAGCAGTTGTACGAGTTGGGCGGTGACACGCGCGAGCGGGGTGCCGCGCTGCGCGGCCTGTTGCAATAACGCACGGCTCATGGGGGCGGCCTGCGCCAGTCGGTCCTGGCCGCGGTGATGGCGTGCACCCCGCTTGGCGCTGGCGAGCGCTTCGATGTGGGCCGGGTCCTCGATCTGTTCGCCCTTGCCATAGACGCGCCCATGCTCGGCAATCACCGCGCTGCCGTCGAGCACCCGCACCTGGGTCCGTGAGGCCGTCACCGTCAGCGTGCGGCGCACCTGGGTATGCGGCACACTGTAGTCGTTCAGATCAAAGCGGATATAGGGGGTTTTGCCGACACTGACGGCGACCCGCTCGTCGGTTTCGAAGGGGTTGTCCGGTAACGCCAGCAGCTGTGGCTGTTCCTGCTCGAAGGCCGCCCGGACGGTGATACTCGGATCTTCCGGGCAGGGGCGGTTGGCGGCGGGGTCTGCGCACCAGGCCTCGGCCTGTGCATTCAGTTCATCGATAGTGGACCACGGGCGGCCGGCAAAGAAGCTGTCGCGAATATAGCGTATCGCGCGTTCGACCCGGCCCTTCTCGTTACCCCGCGCGATGGCGACCGGCCGGGGCTCGAAGCGGTAGTGCGCTGACAAGGCCAACAGCGTGGGATGGAAGCGGATCGCATCATCACGACGCTCGAGCACGGCTGACTTCAGGTTGTCATACAGCAGCACCCGCGCCACGCCACCCCAGGCGTCAAAGGCGGCGACATGACCGCGCAGGAAGCTCTCCATGCGTTGGTTGAGATAGAAGCGCAGGAAGATCTGGCGGCTGAAGCTCAACACCATCACGAAGGCCATCAGCGGTCGCTTGGCCCGGCCGATCTGTACATGACCGAAGTGTCCCCAGTCGACCTGTGCCTGTTCACCCGGCAGGGTCTTCAGGCGCAGATACGCCTCGCTGGGCTTGCGCGGGCGCAGTTGCGCGACATGCGCCCTGAACTGGCTCGCGCCACCGGTGTAGCCGCGCGCCTGCGCCATGGCATACAGGCGTGCAGCGGTGAGCCGGGGAAACCGCTCGAGCGTTTCGATAATCATCGGGTGGTAGGGATCGACGATCGAGGCCTGTCGCGTGCGTTCGGCTTTGGGCAAACCCGCCTGCGACAGCACCCGATCGACGGCGGAGTGATGAATGCCCAGTTGCCTGGCGATGGTATTCACACCCCAATGCTCGACGAAGTGATAGCGTAAAATCGTCGTTTCCAGCGCCTTGTCGATCGTCAATGGCAGTCTCCTGATGGGGCGCTTCATTCACGCTGCTCTTGGTAATCGAGCACGTTCGGTGGGACGAAGAAAGTCCTGTCTCAACAAGGGTTCGCATTCACGACCACAGAATTGGCAATCAATCGCCGCATTGGCATGTCGGCGCGCGCAGTCCTGAGGACTTTCCGGTGTGGTCAATGCCTGTGGAAGTAGAACAAGCGCCACCACCGCGGGGGAACCCTGATGCGTTACTTTTTGTTTTTGACGCGCCCGGAACCGGCGCTGGCGTGCGGCGTTGGCCAGGCGACCCCGGTAAGTCGAACGGTAACGGGAGCCGGCGCGTCGCAACGACCCCTGGCGGGCCCGTTCCGCGCAACCGCCGGCACAGTACACGTTCCCCCGATCGCAATCCCGGCAGACAAACACCTGGCAATGACAGGCGGCGCAGTGGTACAGCCGGGCACTGGGTTTCATCGGCACAACCGGCCGATGGGGGCTGGATAAAGACCACGCCCGGTGCGACACTGGCGTGGCTGTGCGAAAGCACGGTTTGGGGCGTAGCGTCAGCGTTGACCGTCAAATCGTGGCTGGCGTTACGCCCATCTCCTCGGCCAGCCTGTCTTACCTATTTCCAGATTTCCTGTCACCTGATGCGGGTGACTCCGCACCGGTCAAACCTCGGTCTTGCACACCAAGACGCCGACGCAGACTTCAGTGGCGGGTTGCCCCTGGAATGGAACCGCGGCAAATAGCCGCGGGTTTTCGTCGGCACTTACAGTTCGGCCAGCCGAGCTCTTCTCAGTCCGGAAGTGCGTCTAAAACGTTTTCCAGAATCTCTATAAATTAGGGGGTTAGAAGGCCAAGAACGACCTAATTTTAGACACCCTCACACCCTATAATTTGCTGATATTTCAAAGTGGTTAGGGCTTGTTCGATGATCTGCATGGGGTGCAGGTGGTCGGAGGTTCAAATCCTCTCGCCCCGACCAAATCAGAAACGGGTTCCTCGCGGAACCCTTTATGTTGTGGGTTGTTCGGATTTCCGGCCCTTGTGCTCTCGCACAAGGGCGTTCGGCTCACGCGAAGCCATGCTTTGCGTACAGCGTTCGCCTCACCCTCTCGCCCCGACCAAATCAGAAACGGGTTCCTCGCGGAACCCTTTATGTTGTGGGTTGTTCGGATTTCCGGCCCTTGTGCTCTCGCACAAGGGCGTTCGGCTCACGCGAAGCCATGCTTTGCGTACAGCGTTCGCCTCACCCTCTCGCCCCGACCCTATGAATTGGGTTCCTGAGGGAACTCTTTCGTCCTCAGGGTCGCTCGGATTCCCGATCCGGCTCACCCTCGCCCCGACCAATGTCGTGACGCATCCGGACCGAACGGAGGCGATTGTTCGGTTCATTGCAGATTCCTTAACAACATCGCCGCCGCACTGATCAGTGGCGCCATGGCGCACGCGTTCTTCGAGACCAATGCACATTATCCGGTCCGCCGGCATCGCCGCGGCGTCGAATGCCGGTGGCGCCCCTGGCCTCGGTGAATTGGAATGGCGTTGAGGCGGCTGTCAGCGCTGTGCGGCGTGCTTTTCTTCGGCAGCTTCGTGATGAATAATGCACCGATCGAATCCGCGCGCAACCGCGCGGGCGCCGTACCCGCACCCTGCCACAGGAGTTGCCTCATGTCCGAACCCGTCGATTCCAGAACACGTCCGCTGCGGATGCTGGCCTGGTTCGCCGTCGCCGTCCTGGGTGCGTCCGCGGTCGGCGGCATCGCCCTGCATCGCGGCGAGAGCATCAACAGCCTCTGGTTTGTCGTCGCGGCGGTGTGCGTGTACGCCATCGGTTACCGGTTCTACGCCGCCTTCATCGCTGCCAAGGTGCTGGTGCTCGACCCGACCCGCGCCACGCCGGCGGAGCGCTTCAACGACGGCCGCGATTTCGTGCCGACCAACAAGTGGATCGTCTTCGGCCACCACTTCGCCGCCATCGCCGGCCCCGGCCCGCTGATCGGCCCGACGCTGGCCGCGCAGTTCGGCTATCTGCCGGGCACGCTCTGGATTCTGATCGGCGCCGTGCTGGGCGGCTGCGTGCAGGACTTCGTCATCCTGTTCTTTTCGACGCGCCGCGACGGCCGCTCGCTGGGGCAGATGGCGCGCGATGAACTCGGGCCGCTGGGCGGCGTGGCCGCGCTGCTCGGCGTGATGACCATCATGATCATTCTCATCGCCGTGCTCGGCCTGGTGGTGGTCAACGCCATGAAGCACAGTCCCTGGGCCACGTCGACGATAGCCGCCACCATCCCGATCGCGATCCTGATCGGCCTGTACCTGCGCGAGCTGCGCCCCGGACGCGTGCTCGAAGGCACACTGCTCGGCGTGGCGCTGCTGCTGTTCGCGGTGTGGGGCGGCGGCTGGATCGACCATCAGCCCGCATTGCGCGGCTGGTTCGACTATGAAGGTCCCGCAGCTCGCGCTGATGGTCATCGGCTACGGCTTCGCCGCGGCGGTGCTGCCGGTCTGGCTGCTGCTGGCGCCGCGCGACTACCTGTCCACCTTCATGAAGCTCGGCACCATCACCGCGCTGGCGGTGGCCATCGTCATCCTGCACCCGGACATTCGGATGCCGGCGCTCACGCGCTTCGTCGACGGCACCGGTCCGATCTTCGGCGGCAAACTGTTCCCGTTCGTGTTCATCACCATCGCCTGCGGCGCCATCTCCGGCTTCCATTCGCTGATCGCCTCGGGTACGACGCCGAAACTGCTGTCCAGCGAGCGCGACATGCAGCATGATCGGTTACGGCGGCATGATGATGGAATCCTTCGTCGCCATCATGGCGATGATCGCCGCCTGCGTGCTCGACCCCGGCGTGTTTTTCGCCATCAACAGCCCGGCCGGCATCGTCGGTGCCGAAGCGGCCGACGCGGTGGCGAAGATTTCCAGCTGGGGCTTTCCGGTCACGGCCGATCAGATGGCGGCGCTTGCGCGCGAAATGGGCGAGGCGACGCTGTTCGCGCGCACCGGCGGCGCGCCGTCGCTCGCGGTGGGCATGGCCAGCATCTTCGCCACTGCGTTCGGCGCCGGTCTGCTCGCGGTGTGGTACCACTTCGCCATCATGTTCGAGGCGCTGTTCATCCTCACCACGCTGGATGCCGGCACGCGCGTCGCGCGCTTCATGCTGCAGGACATGCTGGGCAATCTCGTTCCCGGCCTCGGCCGCACCCGCTGGATTCCGGGCGTATTGCTCACCAGCGGACTGGTGGTGGCGGCCTGGGGCTACTTCCTTTACATGGGCACCATCGACCCGCTGGGCGGCATCAACAGCCTGTGGCCGCTGTTCGGCATCTCCAACCAGATGCTCGCCGCCATCGCCTTGTGCGTTGCCACCACCATCCTGATCAAATCGGGCAAGGTGCGCTTCGCTTGGGTGACCGCGGTTCCACTCGCCTGGCTGGTGACGATCACGTCCAGCGCCGCCTGGGAGAAGCTGTTCAACCCCGAGACGCGCATCGGGTTCATCGCCCACGCCAACGACCTGGCCGGCAGGCTCGCCGCCGGCGCGATCCCGCCGGAGCAGATCGCGCAGTCGCAGCAGATTCTGTTCAATGACCACCTCAACGCCGTGCTGACCATGGTGTTCCTGCTGATCACCTGGGTGCTGGTGTTCGATACGCTGCGCGTCTCGCTGCGCGTGCTGCGCGGCCGCACGCATCCGCCGCTGAGCGAAGCGCCGCACGAACCCACGCGGCTGGTCGAAGACTGGGTGCGGGATTGACGCCGATGCGCAGGCTGCACCGGTTATGGGCCTGGGTGCGCCGTCTGAGCGGCGACGATGCCTATGAGCGGTATCTCGCGCACTGGCGTGAACACCACGCCGATGACGGCGCGCCGCTGAACCGCAAGCAATTCTACAAGGCGGAACTGGAACGCAAATGGAACCGTATCCGTCGCTGTTGCTGAATCCGGTGCGCGAATCTCGGCCAGGGACCGCGCGCAGCGCGCCGCCGGCCGCACAGGCATTTTCATGAGCCTGCTGCGCACCAAACCCATCAACGCCGACCTGTTCTGCGACACCGGGCTCAAGCGCTGCCTGGGGGCGTTCGACCTGACCCTGCTCGGCATCGGCGCCATCATCGGCGCGGGGATTTTCGTGCTCACCGGTGTGGCCGCGGCGACGCAGGCCGGTCCGGCCATCGTGCTCTCGTATGTCGTGGCGGGATTCGCCTGCGCGTTCTCGGCACTGGCCTACGCGGAACTTGCCGCGAGCATCGGCGGCTGTGGCAGCGCCTACGGCTACGCCTACGCGGGCCTGGGCGAACTCGTCGCCTGGATCATCGGCTGGGACCTGATCCTGGAATACGGTGTGGCGACGGCGGCGGTGGCGATCGGCTGGTCGGGCTATTTCAACAACGCGCTGGCCGCCATGGGCCTGGGTCTGCCGGAGGCGTGGCTGAAGGCGCCGGGCGACGGCGGCATCGTCGATCTGCCCGCTGCCGCCATCGTCGTGCTGCTCGCTGCACTGCTCGCCATCGGCGTGCGCCAGAGCGCGCGTTTCAACGCCGCGATGGTGCTGATCAAGCTCGCCGCCATCGCGACCTTCATCGCGGTGGCCGCGTTCCATGTGAATCCGGCCAACTGGACGCCGTTCATGCCCTTCGGCTGGGGCGGCGTGATGTCCGGCGCGGCGTTGATCTTTTTCGCCTATATCGGTTTCGACGCCGTGTCCACCGCCGCGGAAGAGGCGATCGACCCGCCGCGCGATCTGCCCATCGGCATCATCGCATCGCTGCTGGTGTGCACCGTCATCTACATGCTGGTCGCCGGGCTGCTGACCGCCATCGTGCCCTATGGCACGCTGAACGTGGCTTCGCCGGTCGCCGACGCGCTGCTGCATCTGGGCTACCGGACGGCCGCCGGCTTCATCGCGGCCGGCGCCATCGCGGGCCTGAGCACGGTGATGCTGGTTCTTTACTACGGTCTGACGCGCGTCTTCCTGGCCATGGCGCGCGACGGCCTGTTGCCGCCGGTGTTTTCGGTGATCAATCGCAGGACGCATACGCCGGTGCGCGTGGTGCTGGTGAGCGGCGCGCTGATCGCTCTGATCGCCGGGTTCACCCCCATCGGGGAAGTCGCGGAGCTGGTGAACATCGGCACGCTGGCCGCCTTCGTCCTGGTGTGCGGCGGGGTGATCGTGCTGCGCCGGACCCGGCCGGATTTGCCGAGACCGTTCAAGACGCCCTTCAGTCCGCTGATCCCGCTGCTCGGCATGGCCTTTTGCCTGTACCTGATGACCCGTCTGCCGGCAATCACCTGGGCGCGCTTCGTGATCTGGCTGGTTCTTGGCATGGTCGTTTACTTCGGCTATTCCCGAACGCGCAGCCTGCTGGCGCGATCCTGAGCCGGATTGCCATCCGTGCAGACAGAGCGCGCAAAAGGTACGATGGCCGGTATGGGGATTGCTTGCGCCATGAGGGTTTTCAGTCGGGGCGCGCCTGGATGTTTCGCGCGCGCGGCCGGCGCGCGGGCTCCCGGCGCGCAAGGATTCACGTAAGCGCTGAACGGGCGGGTGACGATGCTGCACGAATTCATTGACTGGCTGCTGGCGACGGTTCGGGACTGGGACTACGCGGGCATCCTGATTCTCATGGGTCTCGAATCCACTGTGCTGCCCGTGCCGTCGGAGCTGGTGCTGATTCCGGCCGGCTACCTCGCCTACCAGGGCGAAATGAATTTCGCGCTCATCGTGCTGGCGTCGGCATTGGGCGGTCTGCTGGGTGCGTCGATCAACTATGCTTTCGCGTTGTGGGTCGGCCGGCCGTTTCTGGAACGCTGGGGCAAATACTTCTTCGTGCGCCCGCAACTGTTGCACAAGACGGACGCATTCTTCGCCAGGCACGGCGCGGTGTCCATTTTCACGGGGCGCCTGGTGCCGGGTATCCGGCATCTGATTTCGCTGCCCGCCGGCGTGAGCCGCATGAGTTACGGCACGTTTGCCTTCTATACCAGCCTGGGCGCCGGGCTGTGGTCGCTGATTCTGACATCGACGGGATACCTGATCGGCGGAAACGAGGCGCTGGTGCAGCAGTATCTGAAACAGATCACCCTGGTCCTGATCGCCACGATCGCGGCTGGCCTGTATGTCTACTGGCGCTTGCAGCGCAATCGGAGTTGAAGCGCCGTACCCGGCGCGATCAGCCGCCCGTATTGGCAGACAAGTTGTGCGCAGGGATAATCGCGTCCATGACCGGTTTCGGAACAGTGAGCGAGGCGGGCGGCGGGCTGGTGGCCTGTCACGAATGCGACGCGCTGCAGTACTTGCCGGCGCTGGCGGCCGGCCAGGCGGCGCGCTGCCGGGTCTGCCGCGCAACGCTGCTGCGCAATCCGCGCGGCGGGCTGGACCGGCCCATCGCCCTGTTCAGCGCAGCCCTGATTCTTCTGCTGTTGGCCAATAGTTTCCCGTTTCTCGAGCTTGAGATTCAGGGCCGAATCGAGATCACCAGTATTTTCGGCGCATCCCGTGCGCTGTACGAGGCCGGAATGGGCGAACTGGCGGTGGTGGTCCTCATCACCAGTATCGTGGCACCGGCGCTTCTGATCGCCAGCAGTCTGTACGTACTGTTGAACGTCAGGTTCGGGCTGCGGCTGCCGGGAGCCAGGCTGGCACTGTCGTGGATCAGTCATCTGCAACCCTGGGGGATGCTGGATGTCTTCATGCTCGGGGTGCTGGTGGCCTTCGTCAGACTCGGCGCCATGGCGACCATGCACACGGGTGTCTCACTGTACGCCTACGCTGGCCTGATCCTGATGTCGGCGGCGGCATCGGCGGCGTTCGAACCCAGTTACCTCTGGCGCTTGCTGGACAAACGGGAGAATCTGCGGCATGCGCGCTAGAGACATCGGCCTGGCCGCCTGTCATACTTGCGGGCTGTTGCAGAGACTGCCGCCGCGCGGTCGCGGACACTGTCCGCGTTGCGGTTCGGCGGTTCATCTGCGCAAGCCCGGCGGCATCCAGCTCACCTGGGCGCTGTTGCTTTCCGCGATCATCGCCTACCTTCCGGCCAACCTGTACCCAGTGATGACCGTGGTGTCGCTGGGCAGCAGCCAGTCCGACACCATCCTCAGCGGCGTCGTCTATCTGTTTCTGCACGGCGACTGGCCGCTGGCGCTGATCGTGTTCGTGGCCAGCGTGATGGTTCCGCTGGTGAAGATGGTGGTACTGGTCTATCTGCTGTTGTCGGTGCAACGGCGGTCACTGCTGCGCAGGAAGCAGCGAACCCGGCTGTTTCGCCTGATCGAGCTGGTGGGGCGCTGGTCGATGGTGGATATCTTCGTGGTTGCGCTGCTCGCCGCGCTGGTGCAGGCCGGCGCGCTTGCGACCATCGTGCCCGGCGTGGGCGCCATTGCCTTTACGACCGTGGTGGTGCTGACCATGCTGGCGGCGTTAAGCTTCGACCCGCGGCTCATCTGGGATCACGAGGAACAGCAGCATGGCGTCGTCTGACGAGCAGCCTGCGCTCGACAATCTGCCGGAGGCGGTGGTGGACCCGGAGCGCAGGGCGTTTTCCGTGGTGTGGCTGCTGCCGCTGGTCGCGTTGCTGGCCGGCATCTGGCTGATCGCCAAGACCGTGTCGGAGCGCGGACCGGATATCGTCGTGACTTTCAAGACGGCGGAAGGCATCGAGGAAGGCAAGACGCTGGTCAAGCTCAAGGACGTCAAGGTCGGCAGCGTCAAATCGGTAACGTTCAGCAACGATCTGTCCGAAGTGCACGTCGAAATATCGATGACGCGTCAGACACAGCCGTATTTGACGGACAAGACCCGCTTTTGGGTGGTCCGGCCGCGCCTGGGTGCCGGAGAGGTCTCCGGACTGGGAACGCTGGTCAGCGGCGTCTACATCGCGATCGACCCCAACGACACCGGCAAGCCGCAGCGGCGCTTTACGGGACTCGAGAAACCGCCGGTGATCACCACCGACCGCACGGGCACGAGCTACCGGCTGCGTGCCGACAGACTCGGCTCGCTGTCGGTAGGCACCCCCATCTACTACCGCCAGATCCAGGTGGGCGAGGTGACCGATTACCGGCTCAGCGAAAACGAGGATTACGTCGACGTGGGTATCTTCGTCGAGTCTCCGCACGATCGTTACATCACCCCGGCGACGCGGTTCTGGAATGCCAGCGGCGTCAACGTCACGCTCACTTCCGCGGGCATGGAAGCGTCGATGGAATCGCTGGCCTCGCTGCTCAGTGGCGGCATCGCGTTCCAGACGCCGGCGGAATTCGGCAACGCTGGGCAGGCGGATGCGGGCCACGTGTTCACCCTCTACCCGAATCGCAAGATCAGCATGGAACAGGCGATTACCAACGTCACCACGTTCGCGCTGCGGTTCGAAAGCACCGTGCGCGGGCTGGAAGTCGGCGCACCGGTGGAATATCGCGGTATTCGTCTCGGCACGGTGAAAGCCATCGAGCTCGGATCGTCGCCGCACAATGCGCAGATTCTGGTGCCGGTCGTGCTCGTGGACCTCGAACCTCAGCGGCTGGAAGCGTACGGGACGGTGGCCGGCTCCAAGCACGCCGGCGCGCAACTCGACGAGTTGATTCACGATCCCATCAAGCGGGCACGCCGGCAGGTTGAAAAGTACGGTCTGCGCGCGCGCCTGCAGACGGGAAATCTGGTTACGGGCAAATTGTTCGTCGATCTGGACTTTTATCCCGATGCGCCGCCGGCGACGCTCGACATGACCGGGGTCTACCCCGAAATTCCGACGATGCCGAGTTCCTTCGAAGGGATACTGGGCAGCATCCAGCAACTGTTGACCACGCTGGAAAAGAGCAACCTGGAGGATACGGCGGCCAAGCTGAATACGCTCATGACATCCACCAGCACCTTGATGGCCGTGCTGGCGAAGGACGCGCCCGGCCTGACCACCGAATTGCACGGCGCGCTGGCGGAGGCCCGGACGACGTTCAAGCAAGCGGCGGACGCGCTGCAGACGGTCAGCAGCGCCACCTCCCCGAACGGCGAAATCGGCAGCCAGTTGCAGGATGCCCTGAAAGAGGTGTCCACGGCGGCGCGTTCCATCCGCCTGGTGGCCGACTATATCGAGCGTCATCCGGAAGCCCTGTTGAAAGGCAAGGGGGACCAGTGAGAATTCTGACCCTGAAGATGCCGCCGCTCAGGCTCCTGCTCGGCACCCTGCTGTTGGCCGCCTGCAGTCTCGGCGGCCCGAGCCGGCCGGCGCACTTTTACGCGTTGAGCGTCAACACCGCCGGGCCGGCCGAAGCGGCTGCACCTTCACCGATGATCGGTGTCGGTCCCGTCAGCCTGCCGGAGATATACGACCGGCCGCAGATCGTCACGCGCCCGGACGCCAATCGGGTCGAACTGGCCGAGTACGACCGCTGGAGCGGCAGCCTCGGCGAGGACCTGCAGCGGGTGCTGGTGCAGAACCTGGCCGGACGCCTGAACAACGACAATATCGTCGGGTGGCCGTGGCAACGCCAGGCAACCCCGGTGCTCCAGGTCGCCGTGCAATTTTTCCGCTTCGACGGGGATGTCGGGAAACAGGCCTACCTGGCGGGCGTGTGGCAACTGTTCAACGTCGCCGCCGGCTGTCGTCTGGAAGTGCATCGTTTTGCGGTCACCCGTGCGCCGGACGGACCGGGCTACGCCGCGTATGTCGGTGCGCTGAGTCTGGCGCTGGCGCAACTGAGTGATGAGATCGCCGGGCGCCTCGCTGGCGCCGGTCCCGGTTGCCAGCGCGGCACCGGACCGGACGCGCGATAAAAAACCGCCGTCGCGCCGCGCCAGCCGGCCGGGCCGGTCAGCCTGTTACGCCGGCTGCGACGCTCACTTGTCGTCACCTGTTGAGTATTCGAGCGGCTTTTCGTCGTCACCGATCCACCGGTGTTTGACGTTGCCGATCAGCCCCGAGATCGGGCGTGTGACCCCGCCGAGCATCATGCTGCGGCCCGCCTTGGAAATGATGTCTTCCAGGTTCGATTCCGGTTTGGCCGGCGTACCCCGGAAGTGGACGGACGGACCTTTCCAGTAACCCCAGGAATCCTGCTTCGATTCAAGCAGGTTCAGTTCGTAGAGAATGGCGGCCCCCTTCGCGCGCATGGCGAGTTGTGCGTCCAGCGCAAGCGGGCTTTGCAGTATGTCCGTGCCTTCGCGGTATTCGACGCCGCCGTGCGCTGTCAGCAGCACTTCCGGGCTCTGCACGACATACTCTTTGATCTGCACGTCCCGGGATGCGTCGCGCACCAGGTGGATATCGATCTTGTCGTACTCGATTTCCTTGATGTAGTCGACCAGGCGGGAGACCGCGGCCAGCCCGAACAGCCCGGTCGGGAGATAGGAGACCACTTCGCCGAATCCTCCCGCGAGACCGGTACTTCCCGACACCAGGGCGCTGTCGGGATCGAGCAGGCGGAAGACGCCTTTCCCGCTCTGCAGGTGCGCGTCGAAGTACAGGTTGTTGCGGTACTGCGCCATGTTGGCTGACCGGCCGAACGCGTCGATCGTGACATCGAACAGGCCCTCCGCCGGCGGCTTCGATCCGGGCTCCAGTTCCCGGAAGAAACGGGCCAGGTCGAAGTGCTTGACGTCCGCCTGCAGCTTCAGGTCATAGGGTGACTCGCCCCCGGTAAAGTTGAGCGCGCCGTCCGCGGTGACCGGGCTGTCGTGAAAATGCGCTTCGAAGCCGCTGAGCGTGAGCCGGTCGGGCGCGAGCTGGGCGCGCGCCTTGATGTTCTGGATATCCAGGTAGTCCGTATAGAACAGGTGACCCAGGTCGAAGGCGATCCGGGCGCTGTAGCCGCTCCCGTCCCAGAAGGCCCGTGTGTCGGGCCGGTCGTCCAAAACCGCTGCTTGTTCGTTCGCCGGCTGCTGGTCACCCTTCGCGCCGGCGCTGTCGGCGGCTGTTTGCGCCGGTCGCTTGCCGCCGATGGCATCGAGTGTGTTCAGGATATCGTTGAGGTAGAACACGGGGCTGTCGACGGCGAGCGCAACGGCATTGTCGCCACCGTCCTTGACCGAACGGGTGGCCTTGATTCCGATCCTGCTCTCGCCCGACTTGCCGGCCGTCGTTATGGGCGCCGTGACGGCGAATCCGCCGTCCGGATCCAGGTGCCCGTCGACCTGCATTTGCAGGGACTGCAGGGGCAGTTCCTCCGCGCCTCGCAGGTCGTGTATGCGGGCCGTTGCGTTGATGTCGCCGTCGGGGTTCAGCGTCATGGCGGCATTGAGTTCGCCGGCGGTCAGCGTGTGACCGGGCAGGAGCGCGGGCTGATCGAGCATGGCCGGCAGGGACAACGTCAGGTCGGTGCGGGCGGATTCGATTCTGACGGCGTCGCCGCTGCCCTTCAATACCACGTCGAGGTTCCCGTCGAGGGCGTGTGCGCCCTTGTCCCGGTCGAAGGCCAGGCTGAGCCGGTTCACCCCGGCGTGCAGGCTGTCGCCGTCCAGCGTCGTCGCAACATCCGCAGTCAGCGTGAAGGGTTCGAGCAACGCGGCCTCCTTGGTTTTCACCGCCAGCCCCGTGAGCGCCAGCGGTTCAAGGGTCGCGACTTTCATGGACCGGCCGTCCGAGGTCAGCACCGCCTTGCCGGCGATACGCGTGAAGGCGAGTCCGTGTGCCGCGAGAATCTTTGCAAAGGGTTCGGGTGTGAGGTCGGCAAGGGTGAGGGTGACCTTGCCGCGGGCGCGGCCCAGTTCGGATTGTCGGCCGAGACGGGTGCGAATGCGGATTCGGGAGTCCGCCTGCAGCGAAACCCGGGGCTGCGCATCACTGTAGAACAGCCGGGCCGCCAGACGGCTGATGTCGATGCGGTCTTCGCCTTGAGCCAGCCGGTAGTCCGCCTCCAGGCGCACGGGGTCGGTAATGCTCGCCGGCAGCGATCGGGCAATGAGCGGTTGCCGCGAAAGCGCCTGCAGGTCGACCTCGAGATGGCCGTCGGCCAGCAGCGGTCGCTCCGCTGTACCCGGCAGCCTGACCTGGCCGTTGCCCGCCACGAGGCGGGCCTTGCCCCCGGTGACCCGGAGATCCTTGTAGGTGAGCGTGGTGCCGTCCGGTGTCAGGCGTATCGCGGGGCGCAGACTGACGCCCAGCTTTTCGAGCACCGGCCCGTCCTTGCGCGCGACGCTGATGCCATCGATTCTGAAGGGCCCGGCCGCGGTCAGGTCGGCGACGCCGGGCGCCTCGGCGGTGAGCACCACGTCCGCGCGGTGCAGCACGCCTTGCAGCGTCGTGCCCGGCACGAACGCCGAGAACCACCCCAGCCGGACGTTGCTGACGGCCAGCGTTGCCAGCGTGCCGCTCGCATTGGCGATCTTTCCGCCGTTCGCTGTGTCTTCCAGAATCAGCGGTTGCTGAAGTTGCAGGGTCAGCAGCCGGGTGCGCCGGTCCTTGTCGACGTTTGCGTCCAGCCGATCGATCAGCAGGCGGCCCGGCGCCTGCCGTATTCGCGTTTGCAGTGCCAGCGAGAGGTGCCTGGGCAGCGTCTGGTCAGAGGTCGGTTCGCCGGCGAGAACATCGGTGAGTGCGTGCATATCCAGGTCCGCATCGCCCTGGGCGTCGAGCGCACCGGACCGATCCTTGGACAAGGGCAGGGTGGCCGCGAGGGTCGCCGTGGCCAGTGGTTCCTTACCGGCATCGATGACCAGCTTGTCAACGGATACGCGCAGTGCGGCACCGGAATAGGTGACGCCCGGCAGCGCCGACAGATTCAGGTTCTCGACCCGCGAGCCGTCCGCCCGTTCGAAACCAAGACCCGAGACCCTGAGGGGCTTGAGCGGTTTGAGCAGGATCGCGGATTGCGCATCGGTCGTGATCGCAAAGGCGCCGGTCAGCGTGCCGGCCGTGATCGTCTGACCGGGCAGAAAGACATCGAACCAGATCAGCGGCACATCGGGCAGCTCGAACTCGAGCAGGGTGTTTTCCTGTTGCAGAAAGGTGCTGATGTGTTCCAGCGGGACGTGCAGCTCGGCGGGCAGCTTCGCGGTCAGCGGCGTATGTCCGGCGTCATCGGTCAGGTCCGAATCCAGGGTTTCCACCCGCAGTTGCCTGCCGGGCAGCAGCGCCAGACGAAAGTTGTTCTTCAGCCGCAACCGCTCGGGGAGTCGCGCGTTGGCTTGTGTCTGCCGGAGGTCCCTGACCACCAGGTCACTGACGACCGTCATGTCGCCGGTCAGATCGGCCAGATTGAAGTTGAGTTTGCCGTTCAGCGCTTCTTCGGTGGGCGGGATGCGCTTCGCTCCGGCATAGGGCTGGACCAGGCGTTCGTTGGCGGTGCCCCGGTAGCCGCCTTCGAACCGGCCGTCGTTGCCGTCATAGGTGCCTTGCAGCGCCAGCGCGGTGCGGCTGTTGCCTTCGCTGTCGTTCTGGCGCACCGCCAGTTGCAGCGATTCGGGTGTGTAGCGGCGCCGTTCGCCGCCGCCTGCGGCCGCGGATTGCGCGCCTTGCTGAATCGGCGCGGGTGTCACGGACAGCGTCACGTCGGCGCGTTCGGGCTCGGGCAGGGCCGCCATGACGGCCTGAATGGCAGCCTCGCTGCGCAGCGCGTCGAACCGGCCGCGCGTCTGTTGGTTGAACGTCACCGTGCCGTCGAGGTCGATGTGATCGTCTTCCCGGCCGGTGTCGAAGCGCACCGCCAGGACAAGCGTGCCGCTCGTCTTCGGTTCGATGCCGCCGCCGCTCAGCCGTGCGCGGAGCGACTGCCTGCCCGGCAATAGGACCTCGGCGTTTGCGTCGACGTCGTGCAGCGTGAAACTGACGCCGTGCTCCAGCGAGGCCAGCACGCCGGGAAACGGGCCGGCCGGCTCCTGCGGCGGCGTGTCCGGCGGTTGGAACGTCCGCAGATCGATCCGGACGTTCTTGAGCGCAATGCGCTTGATGTTGAGATTGAGCAGCAGCAGCGACGAGGGACAGAACCGGATCGAGCCTTGCCCGGCCTGAAAGCGACCGCCCCGGTACCCCACGGAAATCCGGTCGAAGTCCAGGGACCAGGGGGTAAGATGTACGCTGCCGATTTCGAGCGCATCGACCCGCGGCGCGACGTAATCGAGCAGCATCTTCTTCTGGAAGGCGGGATGGAAGACGACCGCGCACGTCACCGCCAGGACGAACACCAGGCCCAAGGGAACGTAGTATCCGGGCCGCTTCAGATTGGTCAGGCGCATGCGTTTCAAGTCGTTGCCTCTGCCGCCCGGTGTGGCGGCAGTTGATTACCCTGGCCATTATAGTCCGCCGGCATCGCTTCGCGGCATTCGGAATGCCTTGGCTTCGAACCCCTGCCGGGTTACCCTTTCCACGCATTTCAGCGTGGTCAGACAGCGCTTGACGATCCGTCAGGAAGCACGGGCGTTCGCCGGACGTGACGCGCACTGGATCACCGGCGCCAGTCCCGCTCACCTCCTGTTTCCGAACGCAGGTAATTCCGCATGAAACTCTATCTCTTGCAGCACGCCGAATCCTGTTCGAAAGACGTTGACCCGAAGCGCCCGCTGACCGGCCGCGGACTGGCCGACGCACAGCGGCTGGCCGCTTTTCTCAAGGGCGCGGGGGTGCGCGTGGGACGCGTGATACACAGCGAAAAACTGCGCGCCGTTCAGACCGCCGAAATCATGGCGGGCTCGATTGCGCCGGGCGTGACGCCCGAGAGCAGCGGCATCATCGATCCGAACGACAGTCCCAAGGCCTTCGACTGGCAGAGCAACGGCTGGGATCGCGACACGCTGGTCGTGGGTCATCTGCCGTTTCTCGCGAAACTGGTTTCCCATCTGGTCATCGGCGACGAAGAGAGGACCCTCGCGCATTTCCAGCCCGGAACCCTGGTCTGTCTGGAGCGTGACGAGGAGGGTCGATGGCGCATCGGCTGGATGCTCCGGCCGGCGCTTCTTGCATGACGCCACGGCGTTGTTGCGTGGTCGGATTCCGGAGTTCGGGGCGCATCGCCGGCCGCAGCGGGTTGCCGCCGGTGCGGCGGCCGGTCGCGCGCGGGGCGTGCTGCTGCACCGGCGTCTAGCGCGGATTCTGCGGTCTGCGCGATGTCAGCAGATTATACAGCCAGGCGAACACCGCCCCGCCGATCAGGCCGTCGAAGAAAGCCCAGACGAGTCCGATCACGCTGCCGCCCGGAGAGAAAGTGTAGCCGCGGTAGAGTTTTCCGATCAGGTTCGGTTCGTGGCTGCTTCCATCGAAAGCGATGATCCACCAGGTCAGACAGAACAGGCCAAGTCCCCATACGAGGGCGCAGGTGAACGCAAAAGCGCGTACGTCCAGTTTCATAGTGGTTTCCTCCAGTGCGGATAGGTCACCCGCCGGACCCCGGCAGGCGCGATTGGTCGGGCCGACCCATCATGTCCCGATACGGTACCATTGTGTATCCCCTGCGGCCCTTGCACCAACGACCGTCGCGGGAGATCGCGGCGGATGCCGGCGTCGACCCCCCGGTCATGCCGAGCGACATCAGGAGACGCGCAGGGAACTACGGACTCGAGGCAATGCGAAAGATGGGCACCGCAACGCAAACTGAGCCCCTCATTGTGGCCGCGGGTACGCAGCAACACCCTGCGGTACTGATGGTCGACGGTTTGCGCAAGACCTACGGCAAGACCACCGCCGTGAACGGGGTGTCCTTCTCGGTCGGCCATAATGAGATCGTCGGTCTGGTGGGCCCCAACGGCGCGGGGAAGACCACCATCATCAACATGATTCTCGGTGTCCTGGAGCCGACCTCGGGGACTATCCTTGTCGCTGGGCTGGATATCGGCGCGCACCGATCGCGCGCACTTCAGCACACCAATTTCGCGGCCGTCTACGCCCCGCTGCCCGGTAATCTGACCGTCTATCAGAACCTGCGCGTCTTCGGTCTCATCTACGGCGTCAGCGGTCTGGCCGAACGGATCGACACGCTGCTCGAACAGTACGAACTCGGGCGGTTCCGTAACGTCAAGTGCGGACTGCTGTCTTCGGGGGAACAGACACGGGCCGGTCTCGCCAAGGCCATGCTCAATCGCCCGCAGTTGCTGCTTCTGGATGAACCGACCGCCTCCCTCGATCCCGCGGCGGCGCGCGACATCCGCACGAGGATTCATGAGTTCGCCGTGCGGGACTCTGCCGGCATCCTGTGGACGTCGCACAATATGTACGAAGTCGAGAAAGTGTGCGACCGCGTGCTGTTCCTGTCGCACGGCCGGATTTTGCTGGAAGGAAATCCCAAGACGCTACCGCGCGAGCACGGCAAGGCGAGCCTGGAGGAGCTGTTCGTGACCGTGGCGCGGGAACCGCCGACTCTTGGAGGCGGCTAAGCGGATGTCCGTCACCCGAACGCTCGCCATCGTACTGCGCCTGGCCTACCTGATACGCGGCAGTGCTGCCCGGGCGTTTCCCCTGTTCGCGTGGGTCGCCGTCGACATGATACTGTGGGGGTTCATCACCAGGTATCTCAACAGCGTAACTGCATCGGGCTTTGATTTCGTGCCTCGCCTGTTGGGCGCGGTGCTCCTCTGGGATTTTCTCATTCGCGTCATGCAAGGCGTGACCATGGCCTTTTTCGAGGATGTCTGGTCACGCAACTTTCTCAACCTGTTCGCGACGCCGCTTCGCATTTCGGAGTACCTCGGCGGCCTGATCGTTACCAGCATCGCCACCAGCGCGATCGGACTGGCGATAATGCTCGCACTGGCGACGGCGGTATTCGGCTTATCGTTCCTGGCCTATGGATTCACGCTCGTTCCTTCGCTGCTGATACTCTTCTTGTGCGGTATTGCGCTTGGTATCTTCAGCAGTGCCGTGGTGCTGCGCATGGGCCCGGCGGCGGAGTGGTTTATCTGGCCCGCGCCGGCAGTGATCTCACCGTTCGTCGGGGTGTTCTATCCGCTTGCGACGCTGCCGAAGTGGATGCAATACGTCTCGGCCGTGTTGCCGCCTTCGTATGTGTTCGAGAACCTGCGGGCGGTTGTGGCGGGTGATGTCGTCTCGCGATCCGCCCTGGTGTGGGGCGCGTGCCTGACCATACTGTACATTCTGCTTGCCGGCTGGTTCTTCACCCGCACCTACCGGTATGCCGTGCGCACTGGCCTCCTGGCCCGTTACAGCGCAGAAAGTGCCGCGTAGCGAAGCGGCTCAACACCAGACCCGTGCGTGGATTCTTCCGCTGTCGGCGCAGACCGGCCGCATGGTCGCAGGACTGTCCGGCAGTGCCTCCTGAACATCGCCGTTACTCAATCACACTGCGGAGGGGAGTTGCAACCGGCCGGTGAGAAATGCGGGCTGATATGGGGATTGCGCGGTCGTGCATTCGAACTCCTGGCGCCGACGGTCGCAACCCGTCAGGGATCACCGGCGCCGACCCTGAAGACAGGCTTTCCGTGCAGGGCAGGGTGACCGATCACCGCGGCCGCGGCGCTCCAGCCCTGAAAGCGGGTGCCTTCCGGCCGCAGTGTCAGGCCGTGCACGTACTCGGCAAAACCCCAGGGTTCGCCGCTCATCGGCAGTGCGTTGGCGCGGTGGATGGCGTGAAGGTGCTTTTGCGCCGGTCCGGTTTTGCGCCGCTGTGCGAGGTCGGCGACGTAGAACCCGGTAATCATGCACCATAGGCCACCGTTGTGATACTGATAGGGCCGGTTCTTGAACGTATAGGAGAACATCACCTGGAGACGCTCCCAGTCCTCGTCCACCGGCCTGATCACCGGGTGAAACGCGGGTAGCAGCGGCAGTTCTTCATGGACAAGTTCCGTGGCGATGAACGCGTCCACGCTTGTACGCTGGTGTTCGTCGGCAACCCCGAGCAACAAGCGAGCACGTTGGCGAGGGCGTCGAAACGATATGCGTAACCGCTGGGCGAGAACGAGGGCATCCAATGGCGCCCGGCGGTGTGCGAAGCGGCCCGTAGCCCCTTGCGGTAAAGGACCTCGTGATAGACGTTCGCGGGCGCCCCGGCGCCGTCGAACCAGTAGTTCGCGCGAATCAGATCGCACAGGCGGCCGGCCTTGTCCCGCAGCCTCTGATCGGCGCTTGCGTGCGTCGCGCGGTGCATGCGGGCAAGCGTGCGCTGCGCCTGCAGGTACAACAGTTGGTCGTACAGCACATAACCGTTGTGCAGGTACTCGTCAGCCCAGTCACCCGTGAGCGGTACGTGCAGCAGTCCGCGGTTGTTGAATTCCCAGGCGCCGAGCAGGAAGCGCACTTTTTCAATGGCCGGAAGCACCTGCCGCAGGAGCCGGTCGTCGCCGGTGGCCTGCCAGTATTCCCCGCAGCCGATGACGAACCACAAGTCGGTATCGACGCGCCCGGCGGTGCCGCCGTAACTGACGCGCTCCGCCGCCGGCTCGACGGTGGCGGGGATCTCGCCGTGCGGTCCCTGGGCTTCGGCCAGCGTAACGAACGTGCGTCTGGCCGTTGCGATGAGCCGGTCGTCGCCTGCGTGTCCTGTCGGGCGGACTCGGACAGGCTGCTCCTTCGCCGCGACCGCAGGCACGGAAACGCGCGCGGAACCGATTGCGATATTTCAATGAGTGCACCGCGTCCGCGCACTATACTATTGTGGTGCGGCTGCGGAAGCCGGATTTGCAGCATTTACCGGTAGCTGAACAGATGGGGTGACACATGGAGCACGCGTACGTCAAAGACATCGCCGAGCAACTGAAAGTCGACTATCGTGGTGTGTCAGCGGCAATCGACGAACTGGGAATCAGGACACTCCAGACGGCGGTGCCGCCCTATGGCGCCCAGGTGGCGGCGGCCGTGAGTCACGCGGACGCGGAAAGGTTGCGCCGTTATCTCTCGACACGGCGCGAGCGCGAACCCGCGGCGGCGTCGGGGTGACCGTCGCGCGTGGCGGCGCGGGTGCAGTACCGGACAGTCGTCCGCCGGTTCGCCGCTGCAGCCGGGCGACAACCGCCGTCGTCAGTCGATCAGGCTGCGAAAGGGAAACTCCATGAGTTCGTCGGCGTCAAGCGACGTCAGCACACCGCGCCAGCGTGCCGCTTCCTCCGTGGCCACGCGCAGCATCACGACGTAGCCGCCGTCGGCTATGGCCTGATGCATGGCTTCCAGCTTGTCCTCGGGTAACCCGATCCGGCGCATCACCACCGCAAGGTGCGAGAGCGCCGCGGCGCCGGCCATCACGCCGCCACCGATACCGGCACCCGCGGCCGCACCGACAATGGCCTCGACGATCGGACCGGCGGCAAACAAGGGGCCGATACCCGGAAGGAGAAAGAGGCCCGCGGCGCCGGTCAGGAAACCCAACAGGCCGCCCCACAAGGCGCCCATGCCGCCCCAGCCCTTCACCCGCTCGCCGGTGCCCGTGTGGTACAGTCCCAGCGGGTCGTCGCCGCTGCTGTGCGCCTTGCCGAGCAGCGACAGCATGTCCATGGGAAAGTCGCGGTCGATCAGCCTGTGTACGGCGCGTTCCACGGCGGCTTCATTCCGGAACAGGGCCACCAGCGCGTGCTGCGCGCCGTCGTCGGCTTCAGCCACGGGCTGTGTTTCCCGCTGTTCCGGGACGCAGGGAACGATAGGCGGCACGTGCGCCGCGCCGCGTCACCACGATCTGCCACAGTTGCATCTGGCCGGAGCGGAAGCCGGCCGCGCAGGCGTGCAGGTAGTATTTCCACATGCGGTAGAAGCGCGGGCCGTAGCGTGCCTGGAGCCGCGGCCAGGTGCGGTCGAAGTTCTGCCACCAGGCCATGACTGTGCGGTCGTAGTCGAAACCGAACTCGTGCCAGTCGCGGAATACGAGGTCCGGTTCGAGCGCCGCGGCGATCTGCTGTGCCGTGGGAAGTTTGCCGTTGGGAAAGATGTACCTGTCCATCCAGGGGTCGGTTCTGCTGTTGTCGAGCGCGGTGTCGCCGATCGTGTGCAGCAGGAACAGGCCGTCATCGGTCAGCAGCCGGCGGATGATGTTCCAGAACGCGGTGTAGTTTTTCGGGCCGACGTGTTCGAACATGCCCACGGAAGCGATCTTGTCGAAACGGCCGCGCAAATCACGGTAGTCCATCAACTCGAGCCTGATGGGCAACCCGGCGCAGCGTTCGCGCGCCAGCGCCAGTTGCTGGCGTGAGACGGTAATGCCCGACACGCGTGCGCCGTAGTGTTGCGCCGCGTGGCGGGCCAGACCGCCATAACCGCAACCGATGTCCAGCAGGTGTTCTCCGGGTTGAAGATCCAGTTTACGGCAGATCATGTCGAGTTTATCGCGCTGCGCTTGCTCGAGGTCACGGGCCTGCGCCCAGTAGCCGCAGCTGTAGGACATCGTCGAATCGAGCATCGCCTCGAAAACGTCGTTGCCGATGTCGTAGTGCCGCTTGCCGACCACGAAGGCGTGGCGCCGCGACTGGCGGTTGACCAGCCAGGCGGCGGCAATGCCGGCGGCGATGCTGGCCAGCAGGTGCATGCGCGGCGGCGTGCGGATACGCTCGTTCAGATCCGCACGCAGCAGCGCGGTCAGCATGACGTCGAGTTGCCGGCATTCCCACAGGCCGTCCATGTAGGCCTCGCCGAACCCCAGCGAGCCGCGCGTCAGAACGCGCCGGTAGGTCTCGGCATCGCGTACCTGGATATCGCCCGGAGCGGTGCCGTTGACGCGCACGCCGGTTCCTTCGAGCAGGCGCACTAGCAGTGGCGGCGGCGTCGGGCCGGCAGCATCGCGGCTGTGGTGCACGACGCCGCCGGTATGTGGAAAGTATTGCGCCATCGATAGAGGTACTCCCTGGACAAGCTGTGCTCCGCGGAGCCTGATCCAGCCCCCTGTACTGAAGATTCGGGCGCTGGCCGGAAGTTCCATGGCGTAAGACCGTCTACCCGGTGCGTCTGCACACAGCGGCGCTGTCGGATCTGCAGCCGGCGGGGAAACGTTGCGCGGGCTGCCGAATCCCGGCGAAGAGGCGAAGGTGTACATGGCGCAGCGGGCGACGGAGGAGGTTCGGTAACGGCGCCATTACGCGGACAGCACGCACACGGCCTGCGGTTCGTCCAGCCTCAGCGCGAGGCTTTCGCACACGAACAGCTCGTAGTGAATACCGTCGGTACCCGCGTAGCCGACGCGCAGGTCCTGGCCGAGCACCAGCACGCCCGCGTGTTCATCGACCAGTACCGGCCGGTCGATCGCAGCTTTGTGGACGCCGTTTGTGCACAGCGACTTGAGATGCTCGACCTGAAGCAGGTCGGTGTGTTCGTAGTGACGGAACAGGTTGTTGTACCGGGCCGGCGGCAGGGCGAGTGCGTAGGGGCCATGAAACCCGGCTTCGTCGAGCGCCGTGACCGCCGCCAGAACGTCGTTGAGCGCGCTGTCCAGGTCCGACCAGTCGTGTTGCTGGACCTGGCGGTGGCCGGCGGCATTCAGCAGTCCCTGAAGACCGAAATCCGCGTGCCCGAAATAAATGAACTCTTCCTCGCGGCGGGCGACCGCTTCGGCCGCCTCCTCGGCGCTCGCCAGGCTGAGCGGCATGCCTTTGTCAAGATGGGCCGCGAGGCGCCGGGCGCTGAGCCGGAATGACTTGCGCAGCATAGGCACGGAAATCGCGTGACTGATGACGGCGCTGGCTTCGTCGGGACCCGGCTCGCGGCAATAGTCGTCGGCGCCGGACTCCAGCGCAGTGAGACCGAGTCCGTAAGGACCCTCGACGTCGAGAAAGCGGCGCGCGGTCAGCCAGCTCTTTGCCGCCGTAACGGCGGCCGTGTCGATCTTTGTCCAGATGTCCCCGGGGAAGGGCGCCTGGTCGCGGTTCAGGTTGTCCATTGCGCTCACTCCTTCAGCGATCCGACGGTAAAGCCGCCGCCTGCGTCGTCACCGGCGGTGTGCGGGGTGTCTTCCGCCGAAGCGGTTTCCAGTTCAGCGATGGGCCGCTCCGTGAAAAGATACCGCTGCAAGTGGCGGTCGAAGTACGGGTTGCGGCGGCGCAGCCATTCGATCAGCATGGCTGCGTGTTCCAGTTCCTCGCGCATGTTGTGCAGCAGGATGGCTTTGAGCCGGGCGTCGTCGCAGGCGGACGCGCGTTGAGCATACCAGTCCACGGCCTCCAGTTCCTCGCACAGCGATGTCAGCGCACGGTGCGTGTCGCGCGTTTCCCGGCTGATATCCTTCGCGGCTTCGTGTAATCCTTCGCTTGCCATCGTTGCAGTTCCTTTATGTTGTTGGGTCGCGCGGCGGTCCGGGTCAGCAGGCCCGGACGCTGGTTCAGGCAGGCCGCTGGCGGCGCCCACTTAGACGTGTGCGGCCCGACCCGCTCGCGGTGCGCCGGCGGCCGCGAGAAACTGTTCATTGACGAAGCGCCAGTTGACGCATTTCCAGAACGCCTGGATGTAATCCGGGCGCCGGTTGCGATAATCGATGTAGTACGCGTGCTCCCAGACGTCGCAGGTCAGCAGCGGTGTTGCAGCGGCGCGCAGCGGCGTATCGGCGTTGTCCGTACCGAGAACCTCCAGCCGGCCGTTCGGCTGGTAGACCAGCCAGGCCCATCCGGAACCGAAGTGTCCAGCTGCAGTTTCGGTGAAACGTTTCCGGAACGCATCGAACGAGGAAAAGTCGCGGACGATGGCCTCGGCGATGTCCCACTCAGGGTCGCCGCCGCCGTCGGGGCTGAGACAGTTCCAGTAGAAGGTGTGGTTCCAGTCCTGGGCCGCGTTGTTGAACAGGGCGCCGGTGGCCGTTTTCACAAGCTGTTCCAGCGGCGTGTCGGCGTACTCGGTGTCTGTAACCAGTCCATTGAGTTTGTCCACATAAGCGGCATGGTGTTTTCCGTAGTGATACTCCACGGTTTCCTGGGAAATATGCGGTTCCAATGCGTCCGCAGCCCAGGGCAGGGGCGGTAGTTGATGGGCCTTGCTCATGAAAACCTCCGTACGTGCGGTAGTGTGATACGCTTGCGTCAGGTTCCCGCTGGCAGATGCCGCCGGGACATTGCCTGTTATCAAAATACCCGCGACCCGGGGGCACGGCATTGATAAATTTCAATCCACCCCGGTAACCCGGGTGTGCTGATTGCGGAGACGCTTCGATGCAGGGCCGAACAGACGCCGGTACCGATGTTGCAGAGCAGACGGATGCGGCGACTGGCATTGTCGATGCGCTGTCCGCGCTCGGCGTCGAGGCGGCGATCACCGACGTGCTGCGGCAGGCACCGGGCGCTGTGCGGTTGCTCCGCTTTTCGCACGGCGAGGCTCTGTGCCATGAAGGCGCGGAAATCGGTGCCCTGTATGTGGTGCGGCGCGGCAGAATCAAGCTGCTGAGTTACCTTCCCGACGGGCGTGCTCGTATCGTGCGCCTGCACCGGCGCGGCAGCGTGATCGGACTCAACGGGTTGCTCGGCGAGACGCACGACCACACTGCCGTGGCGGTCGATGCCGTCGAGGTCTACCAGATTCCTCTGATTCTGTTGCGCCCGGTGAAGGAGCAGAACCCGGCCGCCTACAGCCACCTGCTCGAACACTGGTACGACGATCTCAATACCGCCGACATCTGGATCACCCAGTTCTCGACCGGTCCGATCCGCGGGCGCGTGGCGCGGCTGCTGCTGTTTCTGCTCGATCTTGAAGACAACGGCGGCGCACGCGAGCTGACACTGCTCAGTTGCGAGGAAACGGCCGAGGTACTGGGAGTCACGCCGGAAAGCGTAAGCCGCGTGCTGGCCGGGTTCAAACGCGCCGGGCTGCTCACCGCATGCACTGCAGCAGGTGGCGAAGAACGCTTTCAGTGTGATGTGTCGGCACTGTCGGCGGAAGCGCAGGCCTGATCCTGTTATGACCTGGATCGCTCCGGAGATCGGTCAGCGGTATCCGCGACTGCGTACGACTGCCTCGATGCCGGCAATCAGGGAACCTTGGGCGCGCACCGCGTCGTCGAGGACGTTCGGATTTGTGCGCAGATGGTCGCCGATGATGCGGTTGCGGAAGGCACGAAGCGCGATCCTGTCCCGGCTCCGGTCTGCGCCTGCTTCGACGGCAAGGTCGCATACCGAGTCCAGCCGGAGTGACCGGTCATCGAGAGCGGAAGACCCGAAGCGAATGAAGCGGTCGTCGACGATCATCAGTCCGACGTGCAGGTTGTCGGCGCCGCCGGCCGTGGGGGGCGGCTGATAGAGCGCGAACCGCACGCAGCGGTCGGCATCGCGTAGCTGTTCGATGAGTTTGAGACAGGGAACAGCCGGCAAGTGCCCGGCCGCCGGAGTGGCCGGGCACGGCGGCAGGGTGAGGATAACTTCTGGGCCACCCGGTTCCGCCAGGCGCGCGGCAAGCGCTGCCGCTATGGCAGGGGCGCTGAAATGGCTGTGCGCGATATAGATGAATTCGCGCGCGGCGGCAATACTGTCCAGATACAACTGCTCCACTTCCCGAATATCCGCGTAATCGCCCTGGGCCGGTTCGGTGCGTGCCACCGCAACGTCAACGTCGTGCATGTCTGCAAGCAGCCCGTCGCGCCGGTCATCCGCGCTGGCGTACCGCGGCCGTTGCATTTGCTCGCCAGTGGCGCGCCGCCACCATTCCCTGGCGAGATCGCCGAGCGCCACCGCCACCGGCCCCGACACTGCAATCTGAATGCCGTGGCCGGATCCGGGGTGGGTGCCGGCGGCGGGCTGGCAGTTCTTTTCAACGGGTCCGGATGCCGGCGTTTTCGCCTGCACTTGGGTCAGGTCGATGCTGCCGGCAAAGGCCAGCCTGTCGTCGATCACCACCAGCTTCTGACGATGAACCGAGTCGGTCGGATACTGCGCACAGCGAATACCAGAGGTCGTCGCTCGACCCGGTGCGCTGCCGCGCAGGTCGTTGTACGACAGCGCCCGGGTGATGGCTGGAAAATCCTGGTTGAGGATGTGGATGCGCAGGGCTTTGCGCTCGCCGGCCAGGCGGCGAAGCAGTGCACCAAGCTCGGTGCCGTCGGCCGCGACAGCCGCGCCCTGGCGAGGCAGTTGGAGACGGCTGTCGAAATCCCTGGACACTATGAACACCTGATGTTCGGCCCGCCGCAATGCGCCGTTCAGCGTCGCGAAGTAGGCGGTGTCCCCGAGCAGAAAGGCCGCTCTCGCCGCACGGCGGACGCGCCAGCAGTTCCTGCCCGGTTTCAGAATGCGCTGCTGTCCCATGGCTCTGTCGCCGCCCGCCGGTCAGGAGGCCGTGCCTGCAGGGCGCTGTCGGTTTCGCGTCACCGCTCGGCGGGCTGGTCTGATGCTGGTCCGGTTCGGCCATGACGGCATTGAAAATTCTCAATGGTGGCCGCGGAGTTCGGTGTCGCGCAGGTGAAAACAGGCCACTGAACATTCCCCGCGGGTGGCTGTCAAACATGCGCAGCACGGCACGGGACGCAAGGGGTTCCTGTTCCCGTGCAAATCAATACAGCGGACAGACCAGGTCTCGCCACCGGCTCCCGGCCACGCGCCGGGCGATGTTCGTTGCATGGCCGGCTCCGGTCAATGAGCACCGGAGGCCGCGAGAACGGTCAGGCAGTCCGGACCAGGTATCGATGCAGATACTCACTGTCAATGCGGGAAGCTCTTCAGTGCGACTGGCGCTGTTCGCGACAGTCGGCAATGGGGTTGCAAGGCTGCGCAGCGCGCGGCATCCGGTCGTCGATGCGGATGCGGCGGTGCTGACCGACGTGCTTCCATCGGTCGCCGCCAGGCCGCCGATCGTCGCCCACCACATCGTGCACGGCGGACGGCGTCTGAGCGCAACCTGCCGTGTCGATGCCGATGCCGAAAAGGAGATCGAACGTCTGGCGCCGCTGGCGCCGCTGCACAATCCGGCGGCGTTGCGCTGGATCGAGGCCGCGCGCGCCGCCTACGGCGAGCAGGTTGAGCAGATCGCCGTCTTCGACACGGCCTGGTACGCGACACTGCCCGAGGTTGCGGCGACGTATGCGTTGCCGCGCGACCTCGCCCGCAACCGGGAATTGCGCCGCTACGGTTTCCATGGCATTGCGCACCGCGCCCTGTGGGAACGCTGGCGCTCGCGCGCCGGCGCGAACGCCGGCGGCCGGGTCATTTCATTTCAGCTTGGCGCCGGCAGTTCGGTCACGGCGATACGTGACGGACAGGCGCAGGACACCTCCATGGGGTTTTCGCCGCTCGAGGGCCTGGTCATGGCCACGCGGCCCGGCAACGTCGACCCGGGGCTGATTCTCTATCTGCAGACCGGGTTGGGTCTTGCGCCCGCCAACGTCGAACGGATGCTCAACCGGGAGAGCGGTCTGCTGGGTGTCTCGGGTCTGTCCGGCGACATGCGCGAGTTGCTGAAGTCCACGGAACCGGCCGCGCGGCTCGCGGTCGATCTGTATTGCTACCGTGCGCGCAAGTACCTGGGCGCCTATCTGGCCGTGCTGGGCGGCGCCGACGCGATCCTGTTCGGCGGCGGGATCGGCGAGAACAGTCCGGAGATCCGCAGCCGCATCCTGCACGGCATGGAGTTTGCCGGCATCGTTCTCTCCGAACGTGCCAATGCGCGGACGGTCGGTACCGAAGAACGCATCAGCGCCGTCCGCAGCCGGGTGGCCGTGCACGTGGTTCCGGTCGACGAAGAGACGTTGCTGGCCGAAGAGGCGCTGCAGGTACTCCTGCAGCGCGGTGAACCGCGTCTGCAACTGCCGGTCGGATGACGCAGCGTCGCAGCGCGCCATCACGAGTCGATGGTCATCGCCCGCGTCCACACCCGGGGCGATCGCGTACTTTACTGGGTAGGAGGCGCAGGATGGACAGTCCGGTATCAAACGCGGAACACAATCCGGTGGTCGATGAAGCGGCGCTCAAAGCGATCGACGGCTGGTGGCGCGCGGCGAACTATCACGCGGTCGGCCAGATCTACAGGTGCGGGCCGAGGCGACGCGCGTGTTGGGGGCGCTGTTGCGCGACGTCATGCGGCTCAACAGCCGGATGCGGAATTTCCGCGTGTTCGGGCCGGACGAGACCGCATCGAATCGCCTGGGCGCGCTGTTCGAGGCGACCGAGCGAACCTGGGTCGCCGATACACTGCCGGAAGACGACCATCTGGCGCCGGACGGGCGCGTCATGGGGATTCTCAGAGAACATACCTGCCAGGGCTGGCTGGAAGGCTATCTGCTGACCGGCCGGCACGGTCTGTTGTCCTGCTACGCGGCGTTCATCCACAGCGTCGACTCGACGTTCAACCAGCACGCCAAGTGGCTCAAGGTGGCAAGCCGCGAAATTCCCTGGCGGCGGCCGATCGCCTCGCTCAACTATCTGCTGACCTCGCACGTCTGGCGCCAGGATCACAACGGCTTTTCGCACCAGGCCCCCGCTTTCATTGACCACGTGGTCAACAAGAAGGCGGACATCATCCGCGTGTACCCGCCGCCCGACGCCAATACGCTTCTGTGCGTGGCCGATGCCTGTCTGCGCTCGCGCGATTTCGTCAATGTCATCGTCGCCGGGAAACAACGCGAGTTGCAGTGGCTGGACATGGACGCGGCGATCAAACATTGTGCGGCCGGCATCGGCATCTGGGAATGGGCCGGCAACGATCAGGACGGCGCGCCCAACGTCGTGCTGGCCTGTGCCGGCGACGTGCCGACCCTGGAAACGCTCGCAGCGGTGGATCTGCTGCGCCGGCAGTTGCCGGGTCTCAGAATACGCGTCATCAACGTGGTCGACCTAATGACGCTGCACCCGCACGAGGAACACCCGCACGGCCTGTCCGACCCTGACTTCGCTACGCTGTTCACCACCGACAAGCCGCTCATCTTCGCCGACCACGGCTATCCCTGCTTGATTCACCGGCTGACCTACCGGCGCAGCAACCACCACAATCTGCACGTGCGCGGCTGCAAGGAGGAGGGCACCACCACGACGCCGTTCGGTAGGGTCGTGCGCAACGACCTCGACCGTTTTCATCGGGTGTGCGATGTGATCGACCGGGTTCCCGGGCTGGGCTATCCGGTCGCGGACGTCAAACAGGCGATGCGCGACCGCCTGGTCGAGCACCGCCAGTACATCAATCACGCGCCACGGCGAGGACATGCCGGAGATTCGCGACTGGTGCTGGCCGGGTGAGCGGAACACCGAAAAATGACCGGGCTGCTTGACGACTTCAGCCACGAACCGCGCAGCGCGTATTTCAGCAGGGAGATCGCGCGGCGCAGCGCGGTGCACATCGACAGCGGCGGTCTCGGCGTGCTGGCGGGCGATACGCGCTTCTTCGACCGCCATCGGGTGATGCGCGGTTACGCCACCGAAGCCGATATCCGTTGAACGGGTCGCGTCTGGCCGCGGGAACGCTGGGAGACAGATGGCTATGAATACGCCAGCGGAACAGCCGGGCCTAACCACGGCCGAGGCGCGGCAGCGCCTGCAACAGTACGGCGAGAACGCCCTCCGTGAAGAGCGCACGAGTGCGCTGCGCAAGTTCCTGTCCTGTTTGTGGGGACCGATCCCCTGGATGATCGAAATTGCCGCGGTCCTTTCCGGAGCGGCGCAGCGCTGGGACGATCTGGCCGTCATCGGCAGCCTCCTGCTCATCAACGCGGTGGTCGGTTTCCGCGAGGAATTCAAGGCCGACACCGCCATCGAGGCGCTCAAGAGCAAGCTCGCGCCGGTCGCGCGCGTGCTGCGCGACGGCCGCTGGCAGGACCTGGCGGCGCGCGAACTGGTCCCGGGCGACGTCGTACTGCTGAAACTCGGCAACATCGTGCCGGCGGACGTCGAGTCTGAGCCAGGGCGACTACCCGAGCCTGGACGAATCGGCGCTGACCGGCGAGTCGCTGCCGGTGGAGAAGAAGACCGGCGACACGGCCTACTCCGGGTCGCTGGTGCGCCAGGGCGAGATGCACGCGCGCGTCACCGCCACCGGCATGAACACCGACTTCGGCAAGACCGCACGCCTGGTCCAGGAGGCGGGCGCGACCTCGCACTTCCAGCAGGCCATGCTCAGGATCGGCAACTTCCTCATCCTCGCCACGCTGGGCCTCGTGATCCTGATTCTCATGGTGGCGCTGTTCCGCGGCGATCCCTGGATCGACACGCTGCTGTTGGCGCTGATCCTGACGGTGGCGGCGATCCCGACGGTGCTGTCGGTGACCCTGGCAGTCGGCGCCACGGCGCCCGCGCGCCTGCAGGCGATCGTGTCGCGGCTGGTGGCGATCGAGGAAATGGCGGGCATGGACATCCTGTGCTCGGACAAGGCCTGAACCCTGACCAAGAACGAGATCACGCTCGGCGACCCGGTGCCGATCGGCGCGCAGGACGCGCAGGAACTGCTGCTGGTCGCGGCGCTGGCCTGCGAGCCGGACAGTCCGGACGTGATCGATGCCGCCGTGCAGCAGGGCGTCACCGACCGGAACCGGCTGGCCGAATACCGCGTCGAGCGCTTCACGCCTTTCGATCCGGTGCGCAAGCGCGCCGAAGCGGAGGTCGTTCACGGCGGGGAGCGCTTCCACGCCGCCAAGGGCGCGCCCCAGGTGATCCTCGGACTGACGCAGCCCGACGCGGATCTGGCGGCGCAGGTGCGCGCGCATACCGACGAACTCGCCGGGCAGGGGTACCGCACACTCGGCGTGGCGCGCACGGATGCGCAGGGCCAGTGGCGCTTCCTGGGACTGTTGTCGCTGTTCGATCCACCGCGCGACGATTCGGCGCAGACCATCGCGGGGGCCGTCGCAATGGGGCTGGGCGTGCGCATGGTCACGGGTGACCACACGGCCATCGCGCGTGAGATTGCGCGCAAGCTGAAGCTGGGCACCCACATCGTGGCTGCGCGCGAGGTGTTCGAACAGGACAAGAGCGACAGCGACGTTGCACGCATCGAAGCGGCCGACGGCTTCGCCGAAGTCTTTCCGGAGCACAAGTTCAAGATCGTGCGCACCCTGCAGGCCGCGGACCACATCGTCGGCATGACCGGCGACGGCGTGAACGACGCGCCCGCCCAGAAACAAGCCGACATCGGCATCGCCGTCAGCGGCGCCACCGACGCGGCGCGCGCGGCGGCCGACCTGGTGCCGACCGCGCCGGGCCTGGCGGTGATCACCACGGCGGTCGAGGAGGCGCGGCGCATCTTCGAGCGCATGACCAGCTATGCGACGTTCCGCATCGCCGAAACGATTCGCGTGCTGCTGTTCATGACGCTGTCGATTCTTGTGTTCAACTTCTACCCGGTCACGGCGGTGATGATCGTGCTGCTGGCGATCCTCAATGACTTCCCGATCATGACCATCGCCTACGACAACGTGTCGGTGGCACCGCGGCCGGTGCGCTGGGACATGCCGCGGGTGCTGACGCTCGCCACGGTGCTGGGTGTGCTCGGGATGGTCTCCACCTTCGGCCTGTTCTGGCTGGCGGAACGTGTGTTCGAGCTGCCGCGCCCGACGGTGCAGACGCTGATTTTTCTCAAGCTGCTGGTGGCGGGGCATCTGACCCTCAATCTCACGCGCAAGAAAGGCTGGTTCTGGATCCGTCCGTGGCCGAACGCGCGGTTGTTCTGGACCGCCGAGCTGACCCAGGCGCTGGGCACGGTGTACGGCTGATTCGTCGAGCCGATCGGCTGGCGCTATGCGCTGCTGGTCTGGGCCTATGCGCTCGTGAGCGAGCTGGTGGTGTTTGCGCCGGTGAAAGTGTGGGTGGAAAAGCTGCTGGAACGGGGCTCCGAAGAGCACGTCCGTCATCTGCACCGCGCCCATGCCAGCATGCGCGGCGGCTGAGCGGTGTGAAAAGCGCGGCTAGCCCGCGAGCGACCCTGCGTCGGGCATTGATATCCGCCGTTCAGGCCCGTCGGAATATCTGCTTCCTGCCAAAATGCGGCGAATGTGTAATAAGCTATTGAGTTAAAAGGATATGTTCTGTATGCTGACGAACGGAGCGCGGTAGGATTGTCGTCTTATTTTACAGTCTCGGCTCGGCGACTCTTTGACGCAGCTCCAACATGTTGTTGTACAAAGTTTTTCTAGTACTGTCGCAAACGGCACAAACTTTGCCTTAAAGTCTGGGGTGGGGCGCCCAAGAGCAAGGGCAGCACAATACAATTATTTTGGAGGAGTAAAGTAATGGATTTTCGCTCAGCCGCACGCTGGATCAGCGTCGCGATCCTTGGATTTTCAGCATTTTCCGCCAATGCCGCATCTGTCTCGTATTTCCTCGATCAGTCCAACGCGTTGCCGAATGGCACCGATTACCTGAAGGTTACCATCAGCGACGGGGCCGGGGGCGATATTGACTTCCGCGTGGACGTCCTGACCGGCAATTTCCCATCCCCGGGCTCGAACTTCGGGATGGAGAATTTCTCGTTCAACTTCGACAACAGCCTGACCGTGACCACGGGCAACATCGTCAACATCGATCCGTCGACCTGGACGATCACCGAGAATCAGAATGCCGGCGGTGGCTTTGGAAAGTTCGAGTTTCAGTTGAACGGAACGGGCAACACCCGAACCGAATTGCTGACCTTTACGATCACCGGGGTAACGGGTGATACGCTGGCGTCGTATGCGATGGGCTCGACATTGAATCCGCCGGCGACCGAATTTTTTGCCGCGCATGTTGCCGACTTTGACGACGGTAATGGCAACACGAGCGGACAGTTCGCCGGCTCGACTCTGGTCCCCGTGCCGCTGCCGGCCGCACTCTGGTTGTTCGGTGCCGGCTTGATGGGCATGGCCAGCGTTGGCCGTCGCAAGACCAGCCATTCCTGAAGGCGCGTACAGGCGCCTGTGAAGAAGGCCGCCATCAGGCGGCTTTTTTATTGTGTCCTGATCATCCAGCTTGCCCAACGCATCCGCACGCGCGTCCTCAGCGTGCGAAATTTGCCGGCCGCGGATGGCGTCGGTTACGCCTCGGTCGGCACCGCTGTCAGGCTCAGCTTCCTGGTACGGCGCAACAGCGTCAGTGAGAGTTCCCTGCCGGGCGCCCATTCGGAGAGGAAGCGGTACAGGTCATCGACGCTCCTGACGACCTGTTCATTGATGGCCACGACGAAATCACCGCGCTGCAGCCCGGCACGCGCGGCGGGGCCGGCGGAATCGAGCGAAGCCACTTCAACGGCGTAGTCCGCAGCCAGTTCGTGGTAGCGAATCGTGCGTCTCCCCAGGGGTCGCTGCCGGCCGACGATGCCCAGATAGGCGCGGCGGACGCGTCCGTACTGAAACAATTGCGGCACTACCCACGCGGCCGTCGCGGCCGGCACGGCAAAGCCGATGCCCTGGGCGTTGGCGATGATGGCCGTGTTGATGCCGATGATCTTCCCGCGGCTGTTCAGCAGCGGGCCGCCGGAATTGCCCGGATTGAGCGGTGCCGTGTGCTGAATCACGCTTTCGATGAGCTGGCCTTGCTCGGCGCGCAGCGCCCGGCCCAGCGCGCTGACGACGCCGGTCGACACGCTCGCGTGAAAGCCGAGCGGATTGCCCATGGCGATGGCCAGTTGACCGACGCGTACGTCGTTGCCGGCGTGCAGTTCGGCGTGGGGCAGGTCGGACCCGTGCGCGTGCAGCAGGGCAAGACCGGTCGGAGGATCCTGGCCGACGAGGCTGGCCTCGACCCTGTGCCGGTCGGTCAGGGCGACCGCAAGTTTCGACGCGCCTTGCACGACATGGCTGTTGGTGAGGATGTAGCCGTCCGGCGTGATCGCCACGCCGGAACCGGTGCCCTGTAATTCGCCGCCCGGACCCTGGACCGGCCGCCCCGTATGCACGCTCACCACGGCAGGGCCGATCGTCTCTACGACGCCGGTGACGGCCTTCGAATAGGCATCGAGCAGGTCGGTGTCGGTGGGGGCGTTCGAGCGCGCCGGATCGGCGCCTGCGCCCCGATTACGCCTGCCCGCGACCGGTTGCAGAACGTGCCGCGAGGTTCTGCGCATAGACCGCCTCCTGCCGCGTTATGCGGCGACATCGCGAATTGAACAGGGTGCTATCTGAGGGTCTGGAGGTGCGATTTCAAGCGACCCGAGGTGCTGCAAAACCCTAGCAGGCTGAGGAAATGGCCCGGCAGCGAAATCGGCGCAATGCCGCGCGCGACTGTTTTCAATGGTTTTCCTGCGGCGACCAGGGCATTGCGGTTTATCAATGACACAGGGGGCGGTTTCTATGAAATGAAACGAGGCAGGGCCAACGCGCCTGTCGCAAAACCCTGCGATGGCAGGGATTCGGAAGGTGACGCACATGGAGAACTTCGGTTCCTGGATCGGGTCTATCAGCGTTCCCGCCGTATTCCTGCTGAGGATGCTGTACCAGTTCAGACCCGGCGCCGGACGCAGAGACCGGCGTGGCGCGGTGATTCCCTTCGAGGAGCGCGACGGGCGGCGGCGTCGCGGCACGCGTGTGTGAATCGGTACAGGCTCACAAGGGAAACGCCCCGCGCCGGATCGGCGGGCAACTTGTGCGGCGGCGCAGACGGGTGATCTGATGTTTACCACCAATCCGTTCGCCGAACTCGCGGCCTTTCTGCCGCCGCTGTTCATGCAGGTCTACGTCATCCTGATGATACTGGCGGTTGCCACGGGAACGCTGTTCGATATGCTCCACAAGCGCAGCGCCCGGTTTTTCGCACAGGGGAGGATTTTCTGGACATGACGGTCGGCCAGGCGGTGGTCTGGGCGTCGCAGAACATCGACCCGAAGAAAACGCCGTCCGAGCTGATCACCTCCGAGCCCTACGTCATGGGTTCGCACGCGACCTGTTCCGGCGCCTGGGCCAGCGGACCGGAGGACTGTGCGGCGGACGGGCACCAGTGGGGCTACAACCGGATGACGACCGTCGAGGGCCTGTTCGGCGCCGGTGACACGATCGGCGGTTCGGCGCACAAGTGCTCGTCCGGCTCCTTTACCGAGGGGCGCACAGCCGGAAAGTCGGCGGTCAAATACGTCAGGGATCTGCACGGGCGCGCGCCGCAGGTGGACGATGCGCAGATCAGAAGGCTGCAGGAAAGGGTGTTCAAACCGCTCGAGCACTACCAGGTGGGCAGAAACGAGATCGTCGCCGGGGACCGTGTCACCCAGCTACCTGTCGCCGCTGCAGGGGCTTCAGCGGCTGGAGAAACTCCTGGACGAATACGCCGGCGGCATCAGCACCTTTTATGTGACCAACGAGCCGATGCTCAGGCGCGGCCTCGAGCTGTTGGAGATGCTGACCGAGGATCTCGAACACATCGGCGCCGAGGATCTGCACCCGCTCCAGCGCGCGTGGGAACTCCATTACCGGGCCCTGGCGGCGGAGGCGGTGGCCCGACACACGCTGTCCGGCAGGAAACACGCTGGCCGGGTTACTATTATCGCGCCGATCATCCGAAGCTGGACGATACCGGGTGGCACGTCTTCACCGCTTCGCGCTACGACGCGAAGACCGGCGAATGGGAGATGAGCAAGCTGCCGGTACACCCTATCGTCGACTGACCGGGGCGGTTCAGGAACACCGCACCGGAGCCGGGGCATGCAGGGAATGCCTCAGGATATTCACGGATTATTGACCGGGCGCTTACCTATACTTTGCTTGGTAATCGTCACACAGAGGTTGCGACAGCGATGGATGACGTCACCCCGACGGGGACGCCGCCGAGGGCCGAACCGGAACCCGCGAGTCCGCCCGTGCCACGCAGCCGGCGAAAGCGGCTGCTCGGCGGACTTACCCTGCTGTGCGTCCTGTGCGGCGCCGCGTACGCCGCCTACTGGGCGTTCGCCGGCCGCTTCGTCGAGACCACCGACGATGCCTACGTGGCGGGCAACGTCGTCGCTCTCACGCCGCAGGTCAACGGTACGGTCGTCGCCATTCGCGTGGACAACACTCAGTGGGTGAAAGAGGGGCAGGTGGTCGTACTGCTTGACGCCACCGACGCGCAGATCGCCCTGGAGCAGGCCGAAGCCCGGCTCGCGCAGACAGTGCGCCAGGTGCAGGGGCTCTATCAGACGGCGGCCCAGCAGGAAGCCAACGTGACCCTGCAGCGCGCCAGGCTGGCGCAGTCGACCATCGACTATCGGCGCGACCGCAACCTTGTCGCGCGGAAGTTCGTGAGCGCCGAAGACTACCAGCACCGCGGCACGCAGGTGGACATCGATCAGGCGAGCCTCGATCTGGCGGAGCATCAACGGGCGACCACCGAGGTGGCCGTGGCCAACACCGAACTCGCCAATCATCCCCAGGTCCGGCTGGCGGCCGCAGCGCTGCGCGCTGCTTACGTCGCCGTGCAGCGCACCAGGGTCCGCGTGCCGGTGACGGGCTACGTGGACAAGCGCGCGGTTCAGATCGGTCAGCGTGTCAGCCCCGGGACGCCGCTGATGGCCATCATTCCGCTCGACCAGATCTGGGTCGACGCGAACTTCAAGGAGTCGCAGTTGCGCACTGTCAGGATCGGGCAGCCCGTGAAGCTCACGTCGGATCTGTACGGCGGGCGCGTCGACTATCGTGGGCGCGTCCTCGGACTCGGCGCCGGCACCGGCAGCGCGTTCGCGGTGCTGCCACCGCAAAACGCCACCGGCAACTGGATCAAGGTCGTACAGCGGATTCCCGTACGCGTCGGGCTCGCTGCGGAAGAAATCGCGCAACATCCTTTGCGCATCGGCCTGTCCATGGAGGCGAAGGTCGACACCCGCGATCGCAGCGGCGCCTCGCTGAGCGACGATCCGGAGCCGGCCGACCTCTACGTCACGAGCGTTTACAATGATGAAGACAAGGGGGCCGACGAGCTGATCGCGCGTATCATCAAGGACAACACCGTCACGGTGTTGCCGACCCAGGGCGCGGGGTCGCGGCCGGTGGCGGAAGCGGCGCCCGCAGCCGGGAACCCGGACAGGTACGCGCGCGACCCGGCTGCTGCGCAGACCACGGCAGGCCCGCCCGTGCGCGGACAGATCGACGCCGGCCCATGACTGAGGACTGCCTGCACGGCGGCCGGCTGACCCTGCTGACGGTGGCCGTGTCGCTGGGCATCTTCATGAACGTGCTGGACACCTCGATCGCCAACGTGGCCATTCCCACGCTGTCGGGCGACCTGGGTGTCAGCGCCGACGAGGGCACCTGGGTCATCACGTCCTTTACGGTCAGCACCGCCATCGCGCTCCCGCTTACGGGGTGGCTCGGCCGGCGCTTCGGCGAGGTGCGCCTGTTCGTGATCTCGGTGCTCGGATTCACCCTGTTCTCGTGGCTGTGCGGGCTGTCGGGGAGCCTGGCGACGCTGGTGATCTTCCGGGTGCTGCAGGGCGCCGCGGCGGGTCCGATGATCCCCTTGTCGCAAAGCCTGCTGCTCATGAATTACCCGGACGACAAGAAAGGCCTCGCGCTGGCGATCTGGAGTCTGACCGCGGTGGTCGCCCCGGTGGTGGGTCCCATCCTCGGCGGCTCGATCACCGACGACTTCAGTTGGCCCTGGATCTTCTACATCAACGTGCCCGTGGGCCTGTTCGCGGCCTATGTCACCTGGCTGCTGCTGCGCAGTCGCGAGACGGGCAAAGTCCGGGTTCCCGTCGACCTCCTGGGCCTGGGGTTGCTGGTCGTCGGCGTGGGGAGCCTGCAGGTGATGCTGGACAAGGGCAACGACCTCGACTGGTTCGGCTCGCCGTTCATCGTGACGCTTGCGCTGGTCGCCGTCGTGACGCTCGGTTACTTCATCGTCTGGGAACTCACCGAACGCAACCCGATCGTCGACCTGACCTTGTTCAGGGAGATCAACTTCACCGTCGGCACGGTGGCGATCAGCCTGGGTTACCTGATCTTTTTCGGTAACGTGGTGATCTTTCCGCTCTGGCTGCAGACGCAGATGGGTTACACGGCGACCTGGGCAGGGTTCGCCGCCGCTTTCATCGGCATACTGGCGCTGGTGATGTCGCCGATCGTGGGTCAGTTGCTCTCGAAGATCGACCTGCGCTTGATCGTCAGCTTTGCCTTTGTCGTGTTCGCGCTGGTCTCGTTCTGGAATGCCTCCTTCAACACCCAGGTGGAGTTTCGCCAGCTCGTGCTCCCGCGGCTCGCGTTCGGCCTGGGGGTGCCCTGCTTCTTTATCCCACTTATTGCGATGTCACTGTCGGGGCTCCCGCCGAACCGGGTCGCGAGCGCCGCCGGCCTCACCAACTTCCTGCGTATCCTCGGCGGAAGTTTCGGCGTCTCGCTCAGCGTCACCCTGTGGGACCGGCGTCAGAGTTTCCACGATAACCGCCTCGTCGAACAGATTACGGCTTTCAATCCGCTGATCCGGCACCACCTCGATCAGATCCAGAGCCTCGGCCTCGATCCGCTCGCCGCTTCGACGGCCCTGGCCAGGACCGCTTCGCAGCAGGCGTTCATGCTGGCGACGAACGATTTCTTCTGGCTGTCCGGGTGGCTGTTCGTCGCGCTGCTGATCCTGGTGTGGTTCGCGCGCCCGCCGTTCACGATCGCCGGCGGCGGCGCCGCGGATGCGGCGGCATAACCCTGCGCATCAGACAAACAACGTGATATCCGCATCCCGCGCGGTTGTCAGGTAGGTGGCGGCGCCGGCCCAGTCGGTTATCTCGGTGATGAATTCATCCTTGTTCCAGCCGAACAGATCGACGGTCATCTGGCACGCCACCAGTTTGACCTTTTCCTCGATGCACAGGTCGCGCAACTCGCCGATATCCGCCACACCCTTGTTCTTCAGCGTCTGCTTCATCAGCGATGTGGCGAGCGGTTCGAAGCCGGGAATGCCCGCCATCACCAGATTCGGCATATTCCATTGGATATTCTGAAACCATTGGGGACCGAAGGGCATCTTCATCGGCATAGCGGGATTGCCGAGCGGGCTGATAAGGGGTTTGAGGTCCTTCTTCAGCAGCGCCAGCCCGTAGAAGGTGAAGAACAGGGTGACGTCCCAGCCCATGGCGGCGGCAGTCGACCCGATAATGAACGGCGGATACGCCCAGTCGAGGGTGCCCTTGGTCACCATGATGGAAATCATGGGCGTCTTCGCGGCTTCGAATTTCTCCATATTCTCGGTGAATCGCTGGTCAAACCACTGATTCAGTGCGTCCGGCGTCATCGCCTGAATCTCCCGCAGGGTTGGATCTAGTGTTGCTGACATTTCATTCACTCCCTAGTTTCACCTGGGCCGGCACCTTCCGATAACTGCGCAGGACGTGCGCGAAAGGTCTAGATAGGGCCGATCAACTGTGCGGTTACGTCTCCTCGCTTGACCAGTTGCAGTACGTCCAGCGACGACAACTGGCTGCTGTCATACTCCACCAGCATCAGGTGGTCACGCAGTGAGCAGAACTCGGCGGAATAGATGCCGTCTCGTTCAGTCAGTATGGACTTCAGATCGCTTCGCCGACCATCGCCCAGTGAATCGTCAATGTGAATTACAATCTCTACACAGTTGTTGCCATTGCGCATAAGGCACCTTCCTTAAATTCCATGCCAGTCGATGTCTGGAGCCAGTGCGTCGGGCGTGCAGCGGTTACAACCATCGGCGTGGCAGCAAGCACGAGCCGAACGCCCCCTTACTATAGTCCTCTTCGATTGCCTTGCAAGCGGGTTATTGTGCGGGTTCGCGACCGCGATGGTGCTCATTTGTCTTGCAGCAAAACAGCGACAGCGTGCAGGGATCAAGGACGAACGTTATCAGCAGCACCAAACTTAACGGTCGGTTGCTTGCCGGGTGTTGGTCTGTTGGTGAATGACGACAGGCAATGCTTGCGTACACCCGCAGCAATCGTTGCGCCAACGTGGCGCAGACGGGCAGCGCACCCGCCGTGGACGGCGCGTGAACTAGGGTTGCTGCCCGTCGCAAGCCCCCGGCTGTTCGGCGAGATTGTGGTCGAACACGTAGGTCCTACCGTCCCAGCGCAGCACGGGTTGGCAAAATCCCGGGCCGCCGATCATCAGGTCGGCATAACCTTCATGGCGTATGTCCTGCACGACGTAAACGCCTGTGCCGAGGTTGTGCATCTGCCAGTGGCCGGCGCCGTCGCTGGTGAAGTGGTAGATGCCCGGGCCCACCGCGCCAAACATGCAGGTGCTGTCCAGACTGACGAAGACTTCAGGACGCTGGTCGTTGTTCAGGGCTTCCGTCGCGATCTGGATGTCTCCGGTGCTGGGTTGCAGCGGCGAGCACCCGCCGTCGGCAAACACCAGCCTGTTGCCGTCCGGCCCGACCTCGAGGCGGAGTTGTCCATAGATCGCCCGGCGATCGGCGTCGGTGAGCGCTGCGGCGCTCTCGGCATTTTCAAACAGCAGCGCCTGTCCCGCGGGCGCGGGCAGCACTGTATTGCTCGCGAGCAGCATGAGGCCGAGGCTCTGCAACGAACGTATCAGGGGGCGGCGGTCAATGTTTCTCAATCGCTGCGCGTCATCATACGCTGCGCTCATCGCGTACCTCCACCCGGCCGTCGCGCACGCGCACGGCATAGGTCGGCACCGCTTCACAGGCCGGCGGCGCCGTGACTTCGCCGGTGCGCAGGTCGAAGCGCGCGCCGTGGCGCGGGCATTCGATCTCGAAGCCTTCCACCAGGCCGTCGGCCAGCGCGCCGCCGTCGTGCGTGCAGACATCCTCGATGGCGTAGAACCGGCCGCCGATGCTGAACACCGCGACCTCGACGCCGTCGACCTCGATCAGGCTGACGCTGCCTTCCGGCAGATTCGTCACGGCGTCGACGTTGACCCAGGCGGACAAGGTTCCCGGCCCGGCGGGTCAGTCGAACAGGCCCAGCGTCAGGCGCGCCGCCTCGGACATGCGGCTCCGGTCCCAGGGCGGATCCCAGACCAGTTCGACACAGGTCTCATGCACCTCCGGCAGCGCGCACAGGGCACGCTCGACGACGCCGGGAAAGGTCTGCGCGACCGGGCAGCCCGGCGCCGTGAGGGTCATTTGGATATGCACCTTGCCCGCGTCCGGTTCGACATCGATGGCGTAGATCAGGCCGAGGTCGTAGACGTTGACCGGCAGCTCCGGGTCGTACAGGGTGCGCAGCACGCCGATCACCTGTTCGGTGAGGATCGTGTGCGCGATCGTGGCCGGCTCAGCGGGCATCGGGCGTGACACAGATATCAGGCGCCAGCGGTTCGGTGCAGACCGTGTCGTCGTTGCCGTCCAGCGCGGCGCGCAGCGTGTGCCAGGGCAGGGTGGCGCACTTGATGCGCATCGGGTATTCGTGCACGCCGCCGAGCACGGCAAGCTTGCCGACGTCGCCGGCCGGTTGCGTATCCGTCAGCAGGTTGTGCATCGACCGGAACAGCTCGCGCGCCTGCTGTTCGGTTTTCCCCTTGACCGCCTCGGTCATCATCGAGGCCGACGCCGTCGAGATCGCGCAGCCGGCACCCTCGAAACCGATGTCGGCGATGACGCCACCGTCGATCCGCAGATGCACCGTGAACTCGTCGTTGCAGATCGGGTTGAAGCCGCGCGCATGGCGGTTGGCGCCGCTCGGCGCCCGTTCGAAATTGCGCGGGTTGCGGTTGTGGTCAAGGATCATTTCTTCGTAGAGTTCCCGCAGTTGATCCATGTTGCGCTCCCCAGGTTTCATCAATGCGTTCGATCTTCCGGCACCGGCATGCCGCGCGCGGAGAGACGCGCGGCCAGTGACGCCTCGACACGCTGGCGGACCGGTTCCAGGGTCATGCGCTCGAGCACGTCGACGGCGAAGCCACGTATCAGCAGGCTCCGCGCGCTGACTTCGTCCAGGCCGCGGCTGCGCAGGTAGAACAGCGCGTCGGTGTCGAGTTCGCCCACGGTGCAGCCGTGCGTGCACTGCACATCGTCGGCGTGGATCTCGAACTGCGGCCGCGCGTCGGCTTCGGCGTCGGCCGACAGCAGCAGGCTGTGATTGCTCTGTTGTGCACGGGTTTTCTGCGCATCAGGATGGACCTTGATATAGCCGCTGAACACCACGCGCGAGCGGTCGTCGACAATGGCTTTGTACCCTTCGCTGGCCGTCGTGTGCGGCCGGCGATGCTCGATGCGGGTATGGTTGTCCACGTGCTGGTGGCCGTGCGTCAGCGTAAACCCGTTGAGCGCGCACTCGGCGCCTTCGCCGACCAGGTCGACCTGCAGGTCGTTGCGCACCAGCCGGCCGCCGAGCGACACGCTGTGGGCGGTCAGCCGGCTGTTGCGGCCTTGCCGTGCGTACACGCCGCCGATGTGCGTGGTCGCTCCGCCTTCCTCTTCCAGCTTGTAGTGCTCCAGCGTCGCGTTTTCCTCCAGGACGATTTCCGTGAGGGTGTTGGTCAGGCAGGCGGCCGGGTTCAGCGCCACCCAGGATTCGACGACCTGCGCCGAACTGCCGGGACACGCGTGGATCAGATTGCGCACGGTCGTCATGCCCTCGGTCCGGCCGGTGTTGATGAACAGCAGATGCAGCGGCTGCTCGACGACGACGCCCGGTTCCAGGCGCACCCAGGCGCCGTCCTGCAGGAACGCGGTGTTCATGGCATCGAAGCCCGGCCGGTCCGCGGCGGGCAGGTGTTCCAGTACCGGCCTGACTTCGTGCGGTTCGTGTTCCAGCGCCGCTGCCAGGTTGGTCAGCGTGACGCCCCTGAGCAGCGGCCTGAACGGGCACAGGTGCGGCGCAAACCGGCCGTCGACGAACACCAGCCGGTGCATCGGCGCGCCACCGAACAACCAGGGTTCCAGCGCCGGCTCGATCATTTCCGCGGCGTCCGGCAGCGGTGTATACAGGTGACGGTTCAACGTGCGCAGGTCGGTGTATTTCCAGGCTTCGACGCGCGTGTCCGGAAACCCCTGCTGTTCGAACGCCGCCATCGCGTCACTGCGCAGGCGCGCGATCCAGGGTACGCCGGCGCCCGGCAGGTTGTCGTGCACACGCTCGAAGGTTTGCCGGTAGTGCTGTGCGGGCGCGGTCACGTGCGTGCCTCCGCAGCGCTTTCCTTCAGCCAGCCGTAGCCGCGCGCTTCGAGTTCGAGCGCCAGTTCCGGCCCGCCCGATTTCACCAGGTGGCCGTCCGCGAGCACGTGCACGAAGTCCGGCTTGACATAGTTCAGCAGCCGCTGGTAGTGGGTCACCACCAGGAAAGCGCGATCCGCGCTGCGCAGGCTGTTGACGCCGCCGGCGACGACCTGCAGCGCATCGATGTCGAGCCCCGAGTCGGTCTCGTCGAGAATCGCCAGGCGCGGCTCCAGCACCAGCATCTGCAGGATCTCGTTGCGCTTCTTCTCGCCGCCCGAAAAACCCGTGTTCACCGGGCGGTACAGCAGTTCCTCGTTGAACTGCACCTGCGCCATGCGCTGTTTGACCAGCGCGAGGAAATCCATGGCGTCCAGTTCGGGTTCGCCGCGGTGCCTGCGCAGGGCGTTGAGCGCGGACTTCAGCAGATAGACATTGCTCACGCCGGGGATTTCGACCGGGTACTGGAAGGCCAGGAAAAGGCCGTCGCGGGCGCGTTCCTCGGGCGCTTGCGCCAGCAGATCGCGGCCGTCGAAGCGGACGCTGCCGCGCGTGATCTCGAACGGCTCGCGCCCGGCCAGCGCGTGCGCCAGCGTGCTCTTGCCGGAGCCGTTCGGACCCATGATGGCGTGCACTTCGCCGGCGTTCACGCTCAGGTCGATGCCTTTGATGATGGGCTTGCCCTCGACCGCGACATGCAGGTCTTCGATGGTGAGCAGGGCGTTCATCCCACGCTGCCTTCGAGGCTGACGCCGAGCAGCTTCTGCGCTTCGACCGCGAACTCCATCGGCAGCTCGTTCAGCACCTGCTTGCAGAAGCCGTTGACGATCAGCGTCACCGCGTCCTCGGCGGACAGGCCGCGCTGGCGGCAATAAAAGAGCTGATCCTCGCCGATGCGCGAGGTGCTGGCTTCGTGCTCGACGCGCGCCGTCGGGTTCTTCACCTCGATGTAGGGAAAGGTGTGCGCGCCGCAGCGGTCGCCGATCAGCAGCGAGTCGCACTGGGTGTAGTTGCGCGCGCCGTGCGCGCCCTTGAGCACCTTGACCAGGCCGCGGTAGGCATTCTGGCCCTGGCGCGCCGAGATGCCCTTGGAGATGATGGTGCTGCGGGTGTTCCTGCCGACGTGGATCATCTTGGTGCCGGTGTCGGCCTGCTGGAAGTTGTTGGTCATGGCCACCGAATAGAACTCGCCGACCGAGTTGTCGCCTTCGAGGATGACGCTGGGGTACTTCCAGGTGATGGCCGAGCCGGTCTCCACCTGGGTCCAGCTTATGTGCGCGTTGTCGCCGCGGCAGGCGCCGCGCTTGGTGACGAAGTTGTAGATGCCGCCGCGGCCCTGTTCGTCGCCGGGGTACCAGTTCTGCACGGTCGAGTACTTGATCTGCGCATCCTTCAACGCGACCAGCTCCACCACCGCCGCGTGCAGTTGGTTCTCGTCGCGCATCGGCGCCGTGCAGCCCTCGAGGTAACTGACGTAGCTGCCTTCGTCGGCGACGATCAGCGTGCGCTCGAACTGGCCGGTGTTGGCGGCATTGATGCGGAAGTAGGTCGACAGTTCCATCGGGCAGCGCACGCCCTTGGGTACGTACACGAACGAGCCGTCGCTGAACACGGCGGAGTTCAGGGTGGCGTAGAAGTTGTCCTTGTAGGGGACCACCGAACCCAGGTACTGGCGCACCAGCTCGGGGTGTTCGCGCACCGCCTCGGAAAACGAACAGAAGATGATGCCGTGCGCGGCGAGCTTGTCCTTGAAGGTGGTGGCGACCGAGACGCTGTCGAACACCGCGTCGACGGCCACACCGGCCAGCATTTCCTGTTCGGCAAGCGGAATGCCAAGCTTGGCGTAGGTTTCCAGCAGCTTCGGATCGATTTCGTCGAGGCTGCCGGGCGCGCGCTTGCGCGCTTTGGGCGACGAATAGTAGCTGATGGCGTTGTAGTCGATCGGCGGATAGTGCACGCTCGACCAGCGCGGCGGTGTCAGGGTCTGCCAGTGACGGTAGGCCTCGAGACGCCAGTCGAGCAGAAATTGCGGCTCCTGCTTTGTGGCCGAAATCAGCCGCACAACGTCCTCGCTGAGGCCGGGCGGCACGCTGTCGGCGTCGATGTCGGTGACGAAGCCCGCCGGATATTCACGGTCCAGCAGGCGCTCGATCTGTGGGTTTGACCTTGCCATAGTATCCTGAATCAACGGAGCTGTTTCGCCGCACCGGTAAGCGGTGACTGATTGGCGTGTACCGCGATCTAACTGCAAACTAACAAACCCGACTAATTTAGTCAAGTATTATCGCGGCTGCGCCGACGCGCACCGGCGCTCGAAAAAACCTTCCTTCATGCGCATATTTTCGGAACGCAACTGCATGCTGCGCTGGCTGTACCGGAACGGGTATTCCCGCGAACGACAGGGTTGTGCAAACTCCGCCGGCGACGACCGGAATCCGTCCGCATGGCCGCGCTGCATGCCGGCCTTTGCCGGCACGACGATTTGTTCACCAATTCCTCGAGTGCGTCTGCTGCCGATTCGTCGAGGAAGCCTGCCCGACCGACGCGCTCGCGCCCACCCCGCTGGTCGAATTTCACGTCGAGGACCGCGGCGGGGCGGTGAGCGGCAAGGAGCGGCTGCCGGCGTACCGCTGACGCGCCGGTCGTCGGCTAAACTCTGATTAGCCGTCCGCACACCGGGACGTGCGCGTGATGGACGTGCAGGAGGTGACCATGGTGTCTGAACCTACCGACAGACTGACGCCGGCGCCGGCCACGCACGGCAAGCTCGGCGTCTATCACTGCGGGGTCACGCGCGAAGGCTTCATCGCCGTCGCCGGTGATCCGCGCGCAATCGAAGACGGGCGGGAAATCCTGTTCGAACGCACGCGCATCAAGGCCAGGCGTCGCGGCAGTGACTGTAGGTTCACACGCGTTGCCTGAGCCGGCGGCGACTGCCGAAGTCGAGGCGCGCATCCGGGCGCAGGGCGAACGGCTGCTTGCCGGGGCCGAACAGGCGGCGCAGGAGACGCCGCGCGGCTGGCTCGATGCACTGATCGAACGTTCCATCCAGGACCGCCGGTTCCGTGTGCAGACGCTGCGGTTCGTCGACGTGCTGCCGGCGTTGCAGGATGACGTCGAACTGGTCGCGCACCTGCAGGAATATTTCGCCGGCGTCGAACTGCCGTGGCCGGTCGTGAGCCGATGGAGCCTGCGTCACAGCGGATCGTACTGGGCGGCGCACGTCGCCGCGCCGCTCATACGCGCCACCCTGCGCGGTCTGTCGCGGCGCTTCATGGGTGGCGGCACCCTGGCGCGGGCGCTCGACACCGTTGCGCGGCTGCGCGGCCGCGGCCTGCACGCCAGCCTCGATCTGTTGGGCGAAGCGGTGGTCAGCGAGCGGGAGGCCGAGGCCTATCAACAGGCGTATCTCAAGCTGATCGCCGGATTGCCCGCGAACGGCGCGGCTGCCGACCGCCCTGAGATCTCGCTGAAACTCACCTCGCTCAGTTCGCGCATTCACCCGGCCGATCCGCGCGGCAGCGTCGCCGCCATCCGCCCGCGCCTGCGCGAACTGCTGGCGGCCGCGCGCGCGCGCGATGTCGCGGTGACGTTCGACATGGAGCACTACGACCTCAGCCATATCATTCTGCGGTGCTTCAGGGAGCTGCTCATGGAGCCGGAATTCCGCGCCTGGCCGCACGCCGGTATCGCCGTGCAGGCCTACCTGCGGGAGGCGCCGGACTGTCTGGAGTCGCTGATCGACTGGGCCGCTGTGCGCGGCACACCGATCAAGATACGCCTGGTGCGCGGCGCCTACTGGGACGCGGAAAGCGTCGTCGCGCGCCTGCACGGCTGGCCGTCGCCGGTATGGGCGCACAAGGCGCAGACGGATGCCTGTTTCGATGCCTGTCTCGAACGTCTGTTTGCGAGGCAGGGGAGCGTGCTGCCGGCGGTGGCGACCCACAACGTACGCAGTCTGGCGTACGCCATGACGCTGGTGGACGTGCACGGCGCGTCGAACGGCGACTATGAATTCCAGATGCTGTACGGCATGGCGGACGATCTCAAACAGGCGCTGGTCGCGCTCGGTCATCCGGTGCGCGTCTACGTTCCGTACGGCAGCATCCTGCCCGGCATGGCCTATCTGGTGCGCCGCCTGCTGGAAAACACCAGCAACCAGACGGTCCTGGACAGCGGCATGGGTCGGGTTGCGCGCGACCTGCGCAGCCTCGCGCGACCGATGCTTCCCGCTGCGGCGGTGGAGGCGAGCGACGACCGCTTCCGCAACCAGCCGGTGCATCGCTTTGTCGCTCTACAGGAACGCGCGTCCTTCCGCGAAGCGATCGCCGCCGCTCGCGCCGATGCGGGGCGGCACTATGCACTGGTCATCGACAATGAACCGGTCGAGGGCACCGGCTGCATCACTTCGATCAATCCGGCCCACCCCGGTGAGGTCATCGGCACGGTGGCCAGCAGCGGCCGGGAACAGGCCGACCGGGCGCTGGCTGCGTCGCGTGCCGCGCTGCCGGCGTGGCGGGCGCTGCCGGTCGACGCCCGCGCCGGCTGTTTGCGCCGGATCGCCGCGCTGCTGGTGCAGCGGCGCGACCAGTTTGCGGCGCTGGAGGTACTGGAGGCGGGCAAGCACTGGTGCGAGGCCGATGCCGATGTCTGCGAGGCGATCGACTTTCTCAACTATTACGCGCTGCAGGCCGAACGTCTGGGCGCGGGCGAGGTGATCGAGCTGCCCGGCGAACACAACGTCTGGCAGCACAGGGCGCGCGGGGTCGGTGTGGTCATCGCGCCGTGGAATTTCCCGCTCGCCATTCTCACCGGCATGCTGGCGGCGACGATCGTCGCCGGCAACACTGCCATCCTGAAACCGTCCTCGCTGACGCCGGTGATCGCGGCGCAGTTCATGGATCTCATGCTCGAGGCCGGGGTTCCGCCGGGCGTGGTGAATTTTCTGCCCGGTCCCGGCGCGGAAACCGGCGCCTACCTGGCCGCGCATCCGGACGTGGCGATCATCGCGTTCACCGGTTCGCGCGCGGTCGGCACGCAACTGCTCGAGGCCGCGGCCCGGGTCGCGCCGGGACAGACGCACATCAAGCGGGTGATCGCCGAACTGGGCGGCAAGAACGCCATCATCGTCGACGCTGACGCCGACCTGGACGCGGCGGTTCCGGGCATCGTGCAGTCCGCCTTCGGATTCCAGGGACAGAAGTGCAGCGCGGCGTCGCGGGTCATTGTGGTCGGCAGGATTTATGCCGCGTGTATCGAGCGGCTGCGCGAGGCCGTTGCCAGCCTGCGTATCGGCGATCCGCAGGACCCGGGCATGCTGCTGGGACCGGTCATCGACGCCGATGCACAGCGGCGCATCGCGCGCGTGATCGAAGAGGGACGAACCCGCGCGACATGGATCGGTCCCGCGCGCGACGATGTGCCGCGCGAGGGCTATTACCTCGCGCCGGCCGTATTCACCGGGGTGTCGCCGCAGGATCCGCTGGCGCAGGAGGAAATTTTCGGTCCGGTGTTGAGCGTGCTGCGCGCGGAGACCTTCGAGCAGGCCGTGGCGCTGGCCAATGGCACCGCGTACGCGTTGACGGCGGGCGTCTATTCGCGCCGGCCGCGCCACCTCGCTTATGCACGCGCGGCGCTCGCGGCGGGCAACCTGTATCTGAACCGCAAGATCACCGGCGCCCTGGTCTCGCGCCAGCCCTTCGGCGGATTTCGCTTGAGCGGTATGGGCAACAAGGCCGGCGGACCGGATTATCTCAGGCAGTTCTCTGATCCCGTGTGCATCACGGAAAATACGCTGCGCCGTGGTTTTGCGCCGGACGTGAACGACGTGTGACCGTCCGGCGCCGTTGCTGCGGACGGGCGGCTGAAACGGTCTGCAACAGATCCAGCCCGTGGTCACGTGCGTGATACGACGGTCTTGCGGGGCGGCGGGCACTCGGCGGGCAACCAACGCTGTGGCGCGACCGCTGCCATTGAATTTCGCAATTGCGCGGCTTTGCGCGTTAACGCTTCTTCACACAACCCCTGGTCGCGGCAGCCCGCGGTGACACCGCTTCAGGCGATTCGTGCCGGATAGGGCCCACAATTATGCGGACACGAACTATCTGGGTGTCCTGCAGGCCGCCTCATCGGCGTGTCGTTCTGGTGCTGCCTCGCGCGCGGTCGGACTGTGTGCGCTGTTGTTGTTGCTGTTGTTGTTGCGCGTGGTCAAAGTCCCTCGCTGGTTTCGGTCACCTGAGCGTTGACATATGGGCCCGAATGGCTAGGATTTAGATAATTAGAAGCCTAATAGAATTTCGCCGAATCATTTCAGCAACTGAGGGGAAAATCATGCAACGACCAAAGTCGTCAGATAACTGGCGCCGGCTGTCGTTCGCGTTCGTGTCGGCCGCGTTCTGTCTGGCATGTGCGCCCGCAGCCTTCGCCCAGATCACCTTTTCGAATGTCTCGAGTCAGGCGGGATTCACTCAGAAGAGCACCTCACCTGGGTGGATTTCGACAACGACGGCGATCAGGACCTGGTCGTTTCGACGGGCATCTGCTGCAATATCCAGTTCATGGAAAACATAGGCGGCAAGCTCTATAACCGCACGACCCAGTGGGGCTTCAGCGGCGACGCGGATCAGGGCGGCCGCATGCCGATCTGGTTCGACATGAAGCGGGACCGCGTGCTCGAGACCACACTGCTGACGTTCTACGGCGCCCCGTTGCTGAAACAGGACAGCACCGGTACCGCAAGGACGGCACCGGCTATGCGTGCAACGACGACCAGCTCGCCGTGCTGATCGACCTCGACAACGACGGCTCGCTCGAACTGATCTGCGTAAAGAGCGGAGGGCCGTTCGCCCATGCGTGGGGCATGTCGCACCTGCCCTTCGCCAACGTGACGTCCTCGCTGCCGGCGACGACCAATGGCAACGATATCGTGGTCGGCGACTTCGACAACAATCTGCGCAATGACATGCTGCTGCTGCACGGCGCGCTGCGTCTGTCGGAGGCCATCACCTTCAATGGCAACCGGATCGAGGCGCAATCCGTCAACAACGACTGCGGCTTCAGCTTCAAGTCGACCGGCGTGTTGCAGGTCACGCTGGACTGGAACAAGACGTTCACCAAGTTCAGCAACATCAAGATCGGCCGGAAAGGCGTGCATCCGGCGGCCGAGACCTTTACGCTGGATCCCTCGGACCCGTCGACGCACGGTGTGAAGGCGCCCGGTGCGGGATCGACCGCGTCGGAGCTTTACATCGGTTACAACACCGGCACGCAGACCTGGGACTTCGCGTCTATTCGGGTGGCAAGTGGATCTACAGTTATCTGGAAGTCCAGAGTTCGTCCAACATCAGCAATCTGTCCGTCCGTGGAATCCAGGCGGTCGACAACCCGCTGTCGCCCGTGTTCCTGTCCAATCTGCCGTCCGGCATGGTCGACCGCACAGCGGCCGGTAACCTCGGCGCGAAAGTTCGTGCGTGAGCGGCGTTGCCGGGGATTTCGACAATGACATGGACCAGGATAGGTGCCTCGCGTGCCGTGCCGGCGTGCGGAACATTCCGAATATCCTGCTGGAAAAAAAACGGCAACGGCGTGTTTTCCGAAGTCGCCGACGCAGCGGGCGCTACCGGGGTTGCCGTGGCCGATCAGGTCGGCGCCAGCGAAACCGTGGTGACGGCCGACTATGATCGTGACGGCCGCCTGGACTTTCTGGTGACCAACGGCATGAACATGCGGCCGCCCCATCGCAACAACGGTCCCTATCGACTGTTCCGCAACACCAGCGCGGTGCGCAACTGGGTCGAACTCGATCTGGTGGGCACCGTCTCCAACCGCGACGCCATCGGCGCCAAGGTGTACGCGACGGCCGGCGGCGTCACGCAGCTCCGGGAGCGGAACGACGGCTACCACCGCGGGTCGCAGAACTTCAGGCACCTTCACTTCGGTCTGGCGAACAACACGACCGTCAACCTGCGCATCGACTGGCCCAGCGGGGAAACCAACGTCTACAACAACGTGGCCTCGAACGAGCTTTACCGGGCGACTGAGCTGTCCGGCATCGTCGCTGTCAATGGTGGTGGCGACGGTGGTGGTGGCGGCTCCGGTGGCGGCGCCTGCGGCGCACCCGACTACACACCCGGCGTGGATCATGCCACGTTCGTCTGGAAAGACTGCAACCAGGATCGCTGGCAATGGCGCACGGTGGCCGGCACCGGCTTCATCCGGAATACCGGAAGCCTGGATGCCAGCGCGGCCGTCAGCAACTCCCAGCCATACTCGATCGAAGGCACCGACGTGCTGACCAATGCGCCGGCATCGACCATCGATTTCGACCTGAGAGTCGGCAACGGCTACGAGGACGGCTTCGACTTCACGCTGGCGTGCAGCGCGACGGCGGCGGCCATCCAGCGGCCGACGAATCTTCCGATTCTGATGGGGGCCGACAAGCAGCCGGCCAGCGCGCCGTTCAATCTGACCGACTTCATCTGTAACTAGCGGACCGAGCCGGTTCCCCAAAAAGAACGGCGCCCCCTGTGGGCGCCGTTTTCTCTTGGGCCATTGCTGCGAATCTGGCTCAGTGTTTTCCCGGCGCCAGCGCCACGCCGCGGCGTTCCTGCGTGATGTACGCCTGCAGCGCCACCATGGACGGGTCATCCAGCGCAAGCGCGTCGCTCTCCAGCGGATTCATGATGCACCAGTTGATCATTTCGCCGAGGACCGCGACCTTGCCCAGTTGCTGCTGAAACTTGGGATAGGTTTCGGGATGGATGTTCGCGCCGTTGGGGTGGCACTGGTCGCAGGACACGGTGTTCTTGCTGGTCAGTCCGCCGTGAAACAGTTGCTCGCCCTTGTCGACGACCGATTGATACTCGGCCTGCCAGCGCTCCAGGTCGGCCTGGGTGAAGTTGTCGGCCCGCACCGACGGCGCGCTCAACAGACAGCCCAGCGCCAGCGCGGTTACTCGATAGGTGTTCGGTTGCATGGATGGTTCTCCCGGCGATTAGTAGTGGGTCTGCGGAGGAATCTGCTCCGCCGCGGCCTGGTATTTGATATCGGCCGGCTCACCGGCCCTGGTGTCGAATGCCACCGTGCGATTCTGGTTGTCGGCAGGACGTACCTCGACATCCACGTTGCCGGTGTGCAGGTTGATGAACTGCCAGCCGGTGGCGTCGCGTTCGAAGAACGGATCGGCGCGGTTCATCTTCACCGTCAGCTTCGGCACATAGCGTCTTCGCCTGGCTGTAGCTGGCCGGGTACGGCCAGGGCCAGGCGGTCGCCATGGCCGAGTTGAAACTGATGTTGCCGATCTGGTTGTACTGTATCTGGTGCACGTGACCGTAGAGGACGCTGACCTTTTTGAACGGCTTGAGCAGCGCCTGCACCTGTTCGGCATCCTCGGTCCAGAAGTTCCACCCCTTGTAGATCTTCTGCAAGGGCGAGTGGGAAAAGACGACGACCGGCGTGTCCTTGTCCACTTTGGCGAGGTCCTGCTTCAGCCATTCGCGCTGCTTGTCGCCGACCATGAACGGCGAGCCCTGGGGATTGTCCAGGCGCGCCATCTGATGCATGCGCTCGCGTCGGCCGTCGGCCACTTGTTGTAGGTCCAGTCGTCGTAGGTGAGGATGCTGTTGAGCACCACGAAATGCACGCCCTTGTGATCGAAGCTGTAATGGTCCGGTCCCAGGTTCTTGCGCCAGTGTTCGCCCAGGTCGAGGTAATAGTCGTGCTCGCCCATGACGTAGTGTACGTCGCCGCGCAGGCCGGCAAGGATTTCCAGGCCGTGATCGATCTCCTCGGGCTTGCCGAGCTGGGCGATGTCGCCGCCGTAAAAGATGAAATCCGGGCGCGGGTCGAGCAGATTGGACTCGGCCACGGCGCGGATCAGGCCGCGATCCCAGTTGCGCACGAAGTCCTTGTCCTTGACGTGCGTGATATGCGAGTCGGAAATATAGGCGAAGGTGAAATTCCCGGGACTGTCCTTGCCGAAGGCGATCTCCACCAGCGAGAACGGCAGACTGCCGGCCGCGACCAGCGCGGTGCCGCGCTTGAGAAATTCACGTCGATTGATGATTTTGCTCATGGTCTGTCTCCTCGATCATTGCCCGGCTTGCGCGACGTATTCGGGGCTGGTCAGCGCCTTGAGGAAGGCGACCAGGTCCTTTTTCTGCTGTTCACTGAGATTCAGCGGTCGTATGCCGCCGCTCAGAAAACCTGACAGCGGATCGGTTTCCTTGAGGCGGCCGCCGTTGTTGTAGAAGTTCACCACGTCGTCCAGCGTTTTCAGGCTGCCGTCGTGCATGTACGGTTCGGTGACCGCGATGTTGCGCAGCGTCGCCGTCTTGAACGCGCCGACCTCGGTCGGATTTTCGGTGACCGCGAAGCGGCCCAGCTCGGACATGTTGGCGTTGATCAGCACGGTCTTGTCGACCTCGGCGCCTGCGCGCTTCGAATGCACGAACGCGGCGGCGGTGTCGGTCTCCTTCCCCTGGATGCGCTTGAAGCCGATGCCGATGTTGTGGAAGCGGTTATCGGTGAACAGCGCCTGGGTCTGCTCGATTCTGTGGCAGGAGACGCACCGGCCCTGACCGACGAACACGGCGAGCCCGCGAACCTGGGCGGCGTTCATGGCCTTGGTGTCGCCGCCGTAGTAGTAACGGTCGAAGGGCGAGTCGCCGGCCACGATCGTGCGCTCGAAGCTGGCGATCGCTTTCGCCACCTGGTCCATGGTGATCGCGTCGGCCGCCACGCCGAACACGTCCTGGAACGCCTTCACGTACGCCTCGTCGCCGCGAATCGTCGCCAGAATGGGCTCATGGTTGGGCAGGCCGCCTTCGACCGGATTGACCGACGGCTGCTTGGACTGGCCTTCGAGATCCGGTTCGCGCCCGTCCCAGAACAGCGTCGTCATGTACGCGGCGTTGATGATGGTCGGCGCGTTGCGCGTGCCGGTCAGGTCGTTGAAGCCCTTGGACACCGGCAGGTGGTCGGTAAAGCCCTTGGTTTTCTCGTGGCAGTTGGCGCAGGCGACCTTACCATCCGCGCTGAAGCGTTTGTCATGAAAGAGCTTGTCACCCAATGCGATCTTCGCCGGCGTCTGCGGGTTGTCGGCGGGAACGGGCACCGGCGGCAGTCCCAGCGGGGCGGCAATGGCGCCCACGCTGGCCGCCAGCAACAGGCACGAAACTAGATCGGATAGTCTGTACTTCACGTTTGCTTCCTCCTTATCAACGGTTTCCGGTCGTTCGCCCGGGGCCGACTGTCTGACTTCCCGAGCGGTTTTTGCTTTAAACCGAGTCTAAGCACAGAACCGATTGAATTCAAATCGATCAAATCGATCAGCCGGCCGCATCCCTCACGCCGTCGGCGCACCCGTCCTCGACGTTGGCACCAATCCGGTCGACGCCTTCGAGCACCGCCGCCACCAGCGGTGCGCTGGCGCAGGCGGCGGTCGTCGGATTCACGCGGCGCTTGTCGCGCTCGAACAAGGCCACGCCCAGACCAACCTCCAGCTTGGCGATCTGCATGCTCAGGGTCGACTGCGATACGTGACAGCGGGCGGCAGCACGACCGAAATGCCGCACCCGGTACAGCCCCATGAAATACTGAAGTTGCCGGATCGACATCGGCGGCCGTTCCGCTTCGCTCACGCAGCCCTGGATTCGCGCGTGGCCAGCCATTGCGCCAGCGCCTCCGAACCGCCGATGAGCCGGCCGCCGACAAAGACCTGGGGAACCGTGTCGGCGCCGGAGACCGCGCGAACACCGCGTGGCGACACCCCATTGCCCACCTGGATCTCCTCGAAGTCGATATCCTGGTCGCGCAGCATGCCCTTGGCCCGCGCGCAAAACGGACAACCGGCCTTGGTGAACATCAGCACGTCCATGGGCTTGACCGCCTCGGGATTGAGGTACTCGAGCAGGGTGTCGGCGTCGGACACCTCGTAGGGATCGCCGGGGACGTCCGGTTCGATGAACATCTTCTCGATGATGCCGTCGCGCACCAGCATCGAATAACGCCAGGAGCGCCTGCCGAACCCCAGGTCGTTCTTGTCGACCAGCAAACCCATGGCCTCGGTGAATTCGCCGTTGCCGTCCGGTATGAACCGGATGTTCTCGGCGTGCTGGTCGCGCGCCCACTCATTCATGACGAACGCATCGTTCACCGACACGCAGACGATCTCGTCGATGCCGTTGCGCCGGAACGTGGCGGCCAGTTCGTTGAATCTCGGCACGTGCGCGGAGGAACAGGTCGGGGTGAACGCGCCCGGCAGCGAGAATACGATGACGTTTCTGCCGGCGAACAATGCGTTCGTGCTGACATCCACCCACGCGTTGTGCTCGCGCGTCTTGAACACGACTTCAGGTACGGACTTGCCTTCCCGATTTTCGAACATGGTCAGATTCCTCTTGGGTCAGGTTTCGTTGAACGGAGCTTCCTGCGACTGTGGACAAGGATACGGTGCGCCAGTGGATTAGTGAAATCTAAAATAGCAATAATTGCCAATAGGGAAGGGCTATGATCGATCGCCTGCGCGCGGGGGCCGCGTCCGGAGTCTTACGGCGATGCGGGGCGCTGCCGGGCCGCCGGGCCGCCGGGCATAGGCGGTCGGGCAGCGTCTGGCGGCCGAGCCGACGGCTTCCGTGGCCGGTCGCGCCGTGTCGAAGCCGGCCGGACTTCTGGTGTATACTGCGGGCGCGCATCGGTTTGCCGTTGCGCCTCGTACCGGTGCTTATTTTTCCCGGACTTCGGGTGACGCGCGGCGCGCTCTGTCGGTTATTGCACAAGAACCATGATCTACCACACGGACGATTTACGCATTCTCGACGTACGCGAAGTGATTCGGTATTCGGAGTTGCAGCTCGAATTTCCGATCACCGAAACGGCGGCGCGTACGACCTGCGAGACGCGCAACGCCATTCACGCGCTGCTGACCGGCGCGGACGACCGCCTGCTGGTGATTTCCGGGCCCTGTTCCATACACGATCCGGACGCCGCGCTGGAATACGCCGCGAGGCTGGCGGAGGTGCGCCGGCGGCTCGCCGATGACCTGCTGATCGTGATGCGCGTCTATTTCGAAAAACCGCGCACCACGGTGGGCTGGAAAGGGCTGATCAACGATCCGGACCTCGACGACAGCTTCAATATCAACAAGGGGCTGCGGCTTGCCCGCAAGCTGCTGCTGGACGTCAACAACCTCGGCGTGCCGGCCGCGACCGAATACCTGGACCTGATGACGCCGCAGTACGTTTCGGACCTGATCGGCTGGGGCGCCATCGGCGCGCGCACGACCGAGAGCCAGGTTCATCGCGAACTGGCTTCGGGCCTGTCCTGTCCGGTGGGTTTCAAGAACGGCACCGACGGCAAACTGAATATCGCCATCGACGCCGTTCACTCTGCGTCGCAGCCGCATCACTTCCTGTCGCTGACCAAGGAAGGGCATTCCGCGATCTTCAAGACCGCCGGCAACCGCGATTGCCACGTCATTCTGCGCGGCGGCCGCCATCCCAACTACGATGCGGCCAGTGTCGCGGCGGCGGTCGAAGCCTTGCGCAAGGCCGAATTGCCCGAAAAACTGATGATCGACTTCAGCCACGGCAACAGCGCCAAGCAGTTCCAGCGCCAGCGCGACGTGGCCGAGGAGGTGGCGGCGCAGATCGAAGCGGGCAACCCGGCGATCATGGGCGCCATGCTCGAAAGTCATCTCAAGGAGGGCCGACAGGACAAGCTTCCGGGCAAACCGCTGGAGTACGGCCAGAGCATCACCGATGCCTGTCTCGGATGGGAAGCGACCCTGCCCGTGCTGGAGCGTCTGGCCGCCGCTGTGGCGCGGCGCCGGCGGCAGCCGGTGCAGGCGTCGGCCTGTTGAGCATCGCGCAAGTGGGTGACACGCTTATGCGTACGCGCGGCCTCCGCCGCGAACCGGTCCTGCAGGTCTGCCGGACAGGATGCCGGCCGCGTAATCAGGTCGCTATCGCGAGCGCCTATTTCGGCGTGTAATCCCGCAGTTTTCGTTCCCAGGCCAGCGATGTTCTGACGATGTAGTCGAGGTCGTCGTGCTTCGGCTTCCAGCCCAGCACCTGCTGAATCCGGTCGGCGCGCGCAACCAGCGTCGGCGGATCGCCGGCGCGGCGCGGCTCTTCCCTGACATTGATCGGCGTTCCGTGCACCCGGTCCACGGCGTTGATCACTTCGCGCACGCTGTAGCCGTGGCCGTAGCCGCAGTTCAGCGTCTGCGAGGCGCCGCCCCGGCGCAGATAGTCGAGCGCTTTGACGTGCGCATCGGCGAGGTCGTCGACGTGGATATAGTCGCGGACGCCGGTACCGTCCGGTGTCGGGTAGTCCGTGCCGAACACGCTGAGCCGCTCGCGCTTGCCCATCGCCACCTCGGCGGCCACTTTGATCAGCAGCGTGGCGTTTTGCGTCGACTGTCCGATCCGCAGGTCCGGATCCGAGCCGGCGACGTTGAAGTAGCGCAGGATGACATGGGTCATGTCCGACGCCTTGCCCAGATCGCGCAGCATCGTCTCCGACATGAGTTTGGACATGCCATAGGGATTGATGGGTGCCAGCGGGCTCGATTCGTCGGCGTAGGGGCCCTGCGGAATACCGTAGACGGCGGCGGTGGACGAGAAAATGAAGTGCCTGACGCCGGCGTTCTGACAGCACTCGAGCAGATTGCGCGTGCCGCAGGTATTGTTGCCGTAATATTTCAGCGGCTGGTTCACCGATTCGAGTACGATAGTGTGCGCGGCGAAATGCAGCACCACGTCGACGTCGTGGTCGGCGAGCAGCGAGGAAACCAGATGCCGGTCGCCGGTGTCGCCCACCACCAGTTCGGCGCCCAGCACGGCATCGCTGAAACCCGTCGAGAGGTTGTCCAGAACCACGACCGATTCGCCGGCGTCGGTCAGCAGACGCACCGCGTGGCTGCCGATGTAGCCCGCGCCGCCGGTTATCAGAATTTTGTGGGACATTACCACTTGATCCTTATTCCTGAAGGTGAAGTGCCGATGCGACCGCCGCGCCGGCATGATACCCGCCAGGCTGCGTACATGCCAACCCGGGCGGCGCCGCGCAACCGGTGCCGAAGCGGCGGCGGCCGGCGATGCGGGGGGTATCGTTGCGTGCGCGGGCAGGTGCGGATGCGCGTCTGCGGCGGGACGCCGGGGGTGCACACCGGCGGCGGCCGGTGCTTTGGCGTAGAATCAGGTTCGACCATGGGTGTTCCGGATTTCAACGTGACGGCCCCGCTGCCGGATTCGGCGGTGCGCTCCGCGTTGTCCGTCGCCCCCATGATGGACTGGACGGACCGTGATTGCCGCTATTTCCTGCGGCTGATCTCGGCGCGCGTCCTGCTCTATACGGAGATGGTGACGACCGACGCGATCCTGCACGGCGATCCGGAACGCCTGTTGGGCTTCGATCCGGCGGAGCCGCCGCTGGCCTTGCAACTGGGCGGTTCCGATCCGGCGCGTTTGGCGGCGTGCGCGCGCATCGGCGAGACGTACGGTTATGCCGAGATCAATCTGAACGTGGGCTGTCCCAGCGACCGCGTCCAGTCGGGCCGGTTCGGGGCCTGCCTGATGGCCGAACCGGAGACCGTCGCCGCGGCGATCGCCGCGATGCGTGCGGCGGTCGCGATCCCCGTGACCGTCAAGACCCGTACCGGCATCGACGATCTGGATTCCTATGCACACCTGGCGCGTTTTGCCGGGATGGTGAATGCGGCAGGCGCCGACAAACTGATCGTGCACGCGCGCAAGGCCTGGCTGCACGGACTGAGTCCCGGCCAGAATCGCGACATACCGCCGCTCGACTACGCGCGCGTTTACCGTCTGAAGACCGATTTCCCCGATCTGCCGATACACATCAACGGCGGCGTCACCGGTCTGGCGCAGGCGGAAGCGCATCTGCGCCACGTCGACGGTGTCATGATCGGCCGCGAGGCCTACCACAATCCCTATCTGCTCGCGCAGGTCGATCGCCGGTTCTTCGATCCGGCGGCAGCCGTGCCGGAACGGGCGGATATCGCGCGCCGGATGCTCCCGTACATCCGTCAACGGCTCGAGCGCGGCGCACGCCTCAACCAGATCACCCGTCACATGCTCGGGTTGTTCCACGGCGTGCCGGGCGCGCGCGCCTGGCGCAGGGTGTTGAGCGAGCAGGCGCACCGCCCCGGCAGCGACGCGTCGCTGATCGAGCGCGCGCTGGAGAGTGCCGCCGGTTGCTGCCGTTGCGCGCCCCAGGGCACCGGGGTTCGCTGAACCGTCATCCCGGCGAAGGCCGGGATCCATTCGTCCGATACACCGGCCCGCATGAACGTATTTCAACTACCGGCTAGACCTTCGAACGAATCCACTGACTCAGGTTGTGCGCATCCATGGCGCCGGCCTGGCGCGCGATTTCCCGGCCGCCTCTGAAGATCACCAGCGTGGGAATGCTGCGGACATTGAACTGCAGCGCGCTGCGTTGCGCGACTTCGGTGTTGAGCTTGGCCATGCGGACGTGGGGTTCGACCTGCGCCGTCACCTGCTCGAACCAGGGGGCCATCATCCGGCAAGGGCCGCACCAGGGCGCCCAGAAGTCCACCACCAGGGGGATATCGTCGCGGGCGATGTGCCGTTCCAGACTGGTGTCGTCGAGTTCGACGGGATGGCCGGAAAACAGCGGCGCCTTGCATTTCCCGCATTTCGGATGCGCCGCCAGGCCTTGTTCCGGTATACGGTTTACCGCAGCGCAATGCGGGCAGACGATGTGCAAAGCCTCGGACACGCCAAATACCCCGATTCGGTTTCAGACATTGGCCTGACTATGGGGGCATGCGGTGCGGCTTCAAGGTTTGCAGCGCGCGGGGCGCGGCCTTCCCGGCAGGAACCCGGTCAGCCCCGCAGGCTCTTGGAGACGATCTCGAACACGTCTTTGGACAGATGGTCCACCTGGCTGAGCTTCTCCAGCTCGCCGCGCATCAACTGCTGGCGCACGGGGTCGTAACGGTGCCACCGGCTGAAGGCGCTGACCAGGCGCGCCGCGATCTGCGGATTCATCCGGTCCAGCGTCAGGACCTGTTCGGTCAGAAAGCGGTAGCCGGCGCCCGAAGCCTCGTGAAACCGCCGCGCGTTGCCCTGGCAGAACCGGCCGACCACCGCGCGCACGTTGTTGGGATTGGTGATCGAAAACGCCGGGTGCTGCATCAGCTTCCTGACCTGCTGCAGCGTGTCCGGCAGGCGCGACCCGGCCTGAATTGAAAACCACTTGTTGACGACCAGGGCATCGCCCTTCCAGCGCCGATAAAAGATGTCCAGTGCTTCACGCCGTTCGGGTATATCCCACTGCGCCAGAATGGACAGCGCGGCGAGCGAATCGGTCATGTTGTCCGCCCGCTCGAACTGGTTGACGCAGGTGCTCCGGGCGTCGGGGTGGGTGGACTCCGTCAGGTAGGCCAGACACAGGTTCTTGAGCGAGCGCCTGGCCATCTGTTCCGCGTCGAAACGGTATGCGCCCGGGGTCTTGCAACGCTGGTAGTGCGCCATGAACCGGTCGGCAAAGCGGACCGCCAGCGCTTTGCGCAGGTGCTCGCGCGCCGCGTGGATGGCATCGACATCCACGACGTCGCACTGATCGGCCAGGTAGCTTTCGGACGGCAGCGCCAGCGTCTGGGCGACCAGCGCGGGGTCGAGCGTTGCGTCGTCCAATACGCGCCCGAACGCGTCGAGGACGGCGGCATCGACGGCGAGCGGCGCCTGCTTCCGATATTCGTCGACCAGCTCCAGCAGCACCGCAATCGCCAGCCGCTGCCCTGCCTCCCAGCGATTGAACGGATCGGTATCCCGCGCCAGCAGGAACTTGAGCGTTTCGCGGTCGGCGGCATCCTGGACGATGACCGGCGCGGACAACCCGCGGTTGATCGACAGTACCGGCCGCTGGCGGACGCCGGTGAACGTGAACGTCTGCTCCCTGTCCCTGAGATCGATGATCCGCTCCGGCGGCGCCGCGGGCGAACCCGGATGACCGGTCAGGCTGAGCGGCACGGGCGCACCCTGCGGATCGAGCAGGGCCATCGCCAGGGGAATGTGGAACGGCGCCTTGTCGGGCTGGCCGGGCGTCGGCGGGCAGCTCTGGCGCAAGGTCAGCCGACAGGTTTCCCGCTGCGCGTCGTAATCCATGGCGACCGTCACCACCGGGGTGCCGGCCTGACTGTACCAGCGCCGGAACTGGGCGAGGTCGAACGTATTGGCGTCTTCCATGGCGGCCACGAAATCGTCGGTGGTGACCGCCTGGCCGTCATGGCGCTCGAAATACAGATCGGTGCCGCGCCGAAAGCCCTCTGCGCCCAGCAGGGTGCGCAGCATGCGCACCACTTCGGCGCCCTTGTTGTACACGGTCACCGTGTAGAAATTACTGATCTCGATATAGGACTCCGGGCGCACCGGATGGGCCATGGGGCTGGCGTCCTGCGCGAACTGGAAGGTGCGCAGCAGGTTGACGTCGGCGATGCGCTTGACCGGCGCCGAGTTCAGATCGGCGCTGAACTGCTGGTCGCGGAACACGGTGAAGCCTTCCTTCAGGCTGAGTTGGAACCAGTCGCGGCAGGTCACCCGGTTGCCCGACCAGTTATGAAAATATTCGTGGCCGATGATGCTTTGAATGCTGTGGTAATCGTCGTCGGTGGCGGTGTCGGGGCTGGCCAGCACGCAGGCCGAGTTGAACACGTTGAGACCCTTGTTTTCCATCGCTCCCATGTTGAAGTCGTTGACCGCCACGATCATGAAGATGTCCAGATCGTATTCGCGCCCGTAGGTCTGTTCGTCCCAGGCCATGGCCTGTTTCAGGGACGCCAGCGCGTGGTCGCATTTGTGCGCGTTGGACGGCTCGACATAGAGGTGCAGCGCTACCGTCCGGCCCGAGCGGGTGACGAACCGATCGGTCTTTTCGACGAGGTCGCCGGCGACCAGCGCGAACAGATAACTGGGTTTGGGAAAGGGGTCCTCCCAGCGCACCCAGTGGCGGCCGCCGTCCAGTTCGCCGCGCTCGACCGGATTGCCGTTCGACAGCAGTACCGGATACGCGGTCTTGTCGGCCACGATCGTCGTCGTGTAACGCGCCATGACGTCCGGGCGGTCCGGGAACCAGGTGATGCGGCGAAAGCCCTCGGCTTCGCACTGCGTGCAGAACATGCCGCTCGACACGTACAGCCCTTCGAGCGCGGTGTTGGCCGCCGGATGGATCAGCGTCTCGATTTCCACGCTGGCGCCGTCGCCGGCGATGTTTACCACCAGTGCGCCGTCGTCATCCAGCGTGTAGCCGCTTGCGCCGACGGCCTGACCGTCGATCGCCAGACTGACCAATTCCAGCGCCTGCCCCTCGAGCCGCAAAGGCGCCGCCGCAGCGGCCGCCGGATTCCTGCGTACGTCCAGGCGCGAGCGGACGCGCGTCGCCGCGGGGTCGAGGTCGAAATGCAGCGCCACCCGGTCGACCAGGAACGCGGGCGGTGCGTAGTCCTTGAGATAGATGGTCCGCGGCGCGGCGCCGGTCGATTCCACTGAGATGTCGGTCATGGCCAGCCGTGTCTCCCGGGTTCAGGCGGCGCGGACGTACTTGTCGCGCGCGCGTCCGTCCCACAGCCGCTGGGCCAGGGCGACCGCACCGGCGGGGTCCTCGGCCTCGTGCATGAGATGCAGCGCGATGGCCGCGGTGCCGACCACGGCAGCAGCGCCGTATTCGTCCTCGGTTTCGCCGCGCCAGAGTGCGGCCAGCCGCTGCACGTCGAGCGTCTCGTCCTTGACGTGGCGCCGCTCGAACAGTGCCGGCCACTCGATCTCGTGCAGTTCCCCGTGGCGCACGTACTGGACCAGACAGGGGATGTCCGGGTTGCGTTCGATCTCGCCGCCTTCGCCCTTGATGACGGCGACGTTGGCTTCGCCGAGCAACTGCGCGGCTTCCTGGTGCATTGGCCGGTAACCGGGGTGAAAGATGCCCTGCATGACGTAGGGCGCGCCAAAGGGATTGATGCTGCGACCCACGGTGTGCACCGGGGAACGCAAGCCCAGCAACGGACGCAGTTCGATGATGGTGTGCAGCTTCGGACAGAGATATTCGATGTCGAGGTAAGCGAAGTTGTCCCGCTCCAGGCGCCGGCAGGCTTCCGCGATCGAGGTGCAGGGCGCAATGCCCAGCGCCGCCAGCACGTCTTTCGTATAGATGCGTCCGTTGGTATGGCCGCTGGCGCCGTGCATGAAGACCCGTTTGCCGTAATCGGCGAGCAGCAGGGTCGACAGAATGAACCAGGGCAGTTGACGGCGCTTGCCCGCGTACGACGACCAGTCGAGGTCGACGGCGGGCGCGTCAGACGGAATCCTGATCCAGTCGCGCGCGGCGCGCACGAAGCCGGCGACTTCCTCGGGCGTTTCCTCCTTGACCCGCATCAGCATCAGAAACGCCCCGAGTTGGACCGGTTCGACTTCGTCGTTCAGGATCATCCGCATCGCCTCGAAGGCCTCTTGCTCGGAAAGCGATCTCGAACCGTTCCGGCCCTTGCCCAGCATCCGGACGTAGGCGGCGAAAGGGTGTTCTTCGTATTGGGTGACCTGAACCATGTGCTTGCCCCCGGCGTGAAATGCGGCGTCGGCCGGTCCAGGTGATGACCGGCGCTGGTCCGCTAGTGGTCCATGCGGATAATTCGGTAATGCATTGATGACTGGCGGAAACGCTGATCAATGCCCAGGTCGTCATACCGGCGAAGGCCGATATCCAGTCGTTGCAAGAACCTGGATGCCGGCCTACGCCGGTATGACGAATAAATCAGAGGTTCCTTAACCGGCAGGCGCAATAACATTCTGCGCCGGTCTTGCTTGTCTAAACGGATCATCGATACGTAACCTTATCATCCGCATGGCCTACTAGCATAGCGTCAGGGCGGCGACGATAAAAGCGGTAAAGCAGTGGGGGTATGAACGGCGGTACCTGGCCGCCGCCCGCAGGGTTTCAGTGCCGCACCATCAGGACGAGCAGCACCACGAAACCGGCGACCAGCGCGATCGGCAGCAGAGCCGCCTGCCAGTCGCGGGCGTTGCCTTTGGGGCCGTGTTCGATCATCTGCTTTGCCGCCGGCCACAGGCGGATGACCATGTAGCCGAGCGCGGCGGCGGTGACGATTTTGAGCCAGAGGGGCACGGATCGGTTCCTATTGAGGCTTGCATGAATGGTCGACAAGTTTGACCGTCATTACGGCGCAGGCCGGAATCCATTGGCGCGGCGGCGGCTGGATCCCGGCCTGCGCCGGGATGACGGCATAGGCGGATCGTCTGTCACGCATTGATGCAAGCCTCAATGATCTGGATTCCGTGCCGCCGCAGCTTCGATGCGGCGGCGGCCGGTCGGATCAGTGCATCAATCGTCGCGGCTGAACGCGCCCAGTATGTTCAGCAAGGCGACGAAGATGTTGTAGATGTTGAGGTACAGCGAGACGGTCGCGCGGATATAGTTGGTTTCGCCGCCGTGCACGATGCGGCTGGTGTCGAACAGGATCAGGCCGCTCATGATCAGAATGATGCCGGCCGAAACGGTGAGCTGCAGCAGGGGGATCGCGAGAAAGATGTTCGCGATCGCCGCGATGAAGACGACGATCAGGCCGCTGAACAGCATGCCGCCCAGGAACTCGAAATTGCGCCCCGACGCCAGCGCGTAACCCGACAGACCGAGAAAGATCAGGCCGGTGCCGCCAAGCGCGGTCGCGACGACGCGTGATCCTTCGGGAAATTGCAGATAAGCCGAAAGCAGCGGACCCAGCCCCAGCCCGAGCAGGCCGGTGATGGCGAACACCACGACGATGCCCGCGCTGGAGTTCTCGGTGCGCGGCAGCACCAGCCACACCAGGCCGATGGCGGCCAGCGATGAAATCATGGCTGCACCGCGCGGAAGTCCGAGCGCGACCGACGCGCTCGCCATCAGCGCACTGAACAGCAGTGTCAGGGAAAGCAGCAGATAGGTGTTGCGCAGGACGCGATTGGTGGCAAGCACCGAGTCTTGAGAACGGGTGATAGTAGTCGCTATTCGATTCATGAGCCGTTTCAGCCTCCGTTTTGATGACGATTGCAGAGATTCTACCCCATTGCGGCGTTCGACCGGTAACCCTTGCGGAATGTTCCGTCGAGTTTGCAAATACCCGCGCATCCTATATGCTTTGGGGCCCTTCAGGATGAGGTCCCCCGGGTCGTGCCTGTCCCCGGATACGAGGGAGAGGTGGCTGAGTGGTTGAAAGCACCGGTCTTGAAAACCGGCGACGGGCGACCGTCCGTGGGTTCGAATCCCACCCTCTCCGCCAATCCGGCGTGAGACGCGCGGACCGCAGCGCCGCTTCTCACTTGTATTTCCGTCAGTTGCGCAGGTCTCCAATCAGGGATTTCTTACTTGCCATTCTGGTCATTCCCCGTATATTTGGACGCGGTTTTGCCATTACACAGCCAAAGACAGGGAGTCAATGACATGGAAAAATCCAGCATTCGGGTACTGCTGATCGATGACCACGCGATGGTTCGCCACGGGATTCGCCGCCTCCTCGACGATCACGCGCGCATTGCGGTGATCGCGGAAGCCGAGACCTGCGAGCAGGGCGTCGAACTCGCACGCAAACACCGTCCGGACGCGGTGCTGATCGATGCCGGCATGCCCGGCATGGGCGGGCTCGAGGCTACCCGCCGCATCAAGTCGTCGTCTGCCTTCGTCGGCATCGTCGCGCTGATATCGCAAGCCGACGAACTGATCCCCACGCGCTTGCTGGATGCCGGTGCATCGGGGTGCATGACCAAGGACTGCACCGTTGACGAAGTGATCGCTGCGATCGAGGCTGTCGTGCGCAAGGAACGCTATATCAGCGCCGACATCGCCCGCCAGATCGCGCTATCGATGCTGCCGGGACGCCGCCAGTCACGCTTCGAATCCCTGTCGCGGCGCGAGCTTCAGGTCATGATGATGGTGACCGAGGGACAGACCGTCCAGGCCATCTCGGACCGGCTGTGCCTCAGTCCCAAGACTGTCAGCACCTACCGGTACCGGCTGTTCGACAAACTCGGCGTCGACAACGACGTGGAACTCACCCATATGGCCATCCGCCACGGCATCATCGAAGGCCCCGTGCAGGTGCGCTGAACCCGCGTCGCCGGCAGGGCGCCGGAACCACCGGTCGGGCTGGATTTTTCGGTTGCACTCAAGCTATTAGGTCCGTCTGTCGCTAACGGCACCTGGAGCTTCGTGCGTGCCGGGACGCAATGACATGGCCATAGAGCGGGCAGCGGCCCAAACCGAGACCAACCCCAACCCTCTCCACCTGCTGCTGGTGGACCACCGCCAGCTCGTGCGGGAGGGTCTCGCACGCCTGCTGCGGGACGTGGCGCTGGTCGGCGGGGTGGCCGTGGCCGGCGACTGGGAAGGCGCCATTCAGACGGTGCGGACCCGGCCGGTTGACGTGGCGATCGTCGGCCGCCAGGACTCGACGGCGGACCTGCTCGGCGGTGTGCGCAAGTTCGGGCGCTGCTCGGGACGGACGCGCCTGCTCGTGATGATGCCCAGCGACGATCTGATCGTGCAGGACCGGCTGCTGCAGGCGGGTGTTTCCGGCTGTGTCGACGCGCGCTGTTCGCTGCAGGAGTTGCTGGCGGCGATCGGCGTCGTCTGCCGCGGCGGGCGTTACATCAGCGATCAGCTCGCGCGTGAGCTTGCCTTCAACCACCTGCCGGGTTCGCAAGGTGTGCCCCTCAACGACCTGACGCACCGTGAACTGCAAATCCTGCTGCTGGTGGCGGAGGGCAGAAACGCGGCGGGGATATCCCGCGCACTGGGGCTGACGGCGAAGACCGTCAATGTGTATCGAAACCGGCTGCTGGAGAAACTCAGCGTCGACACGGATGTCCAACTGGCTCACTTGGCCATCCGCCACGGGTTGGTGGACGTAGCGCAGCCGGCCTGGTGAACATGAACGCGGCGCTTCCGAGCCTGTCCACCCGGACTCTGGACAGCGTTTTCGGAGCCGAACGGCAGATTGACTGAATCTTGAGTGACTGAATCGCAGACATGACAACGGAAACAAGAACACTGGCACCGGCATTCCCCGAAGGACTGCGCTGGCTCAATACCGAACAGGCACTGACGCTGGAGCAATTGCGCGGCCGCATCGTGCTGCTGAACTTCACCACCTACAGCTCGATCAACTGCCAGCACGTGCTGCCGGACCTGCGCTATCTGGAGAAACGCTTCCAGGACGCGATCGCGATCGTCGACATCCATTGTCCCAAGTTCCGCAACGAGGCCGACGCGGAGCAGTTGCAGAAGGCGGTCAACCGCCTGCATGTGCGCCGGCCGGTCGCCAGCGACGCCCAGTTCGAGATGTGGCGCGCCTACGGCATCAAGGCCTGGCCTTCGATCATCTTCGTCGATGCCGAAGGTTATGTCGTCGGCGTGCTGCGCGGCGAGGGCCGGGTGCGCCAACTGGAAGAGCTGATCCAGAAACACGTGGCACAGGCGGAACTCGTCGGCACCCTGAGGCGCCAGAAGATGTCTGTCGTCACCACGCCGGAATCGGGCGGCGCATTACGCTTTCCGGGCAACATCTGCGTCTCGCGCAACAGCCTTTATATCTCGGACAGCGGTCGCAACCGGATTCTGGAAACCTATCACGACGGTACCGTCAGACGCGTGTTCGGCAGCGGGTCCCCCGATCTGCTCGACGGCACGGAGGACGGCGCGTCGTTCAACAATCCCCAGGGCATCATTCACGTGGGGGACTTTCTGTATGTCGCCGACACCGGCAACCACGTCATCCGGCGCATTCACCTGAAATCCGGCGAAGTCATGACGCTGGCCGGTGACGGCGAACTCGGCCGCTACGTCGCCGACCGGTTCAAAGACCCCCTGCAGGCGCAACTGAATTCGCCGATGGACCTGACCTTTCACGAAAGCAACCTCTACATCACGATGGCGGGTCAGCACCAGGTCTGGCGCATGAACCTCAACCATCTGACCATCGAGCGCTATGCCGGGTCGGGACGCGAGGATCGGGTCGACGGCGGCGGCGAAGTGGCCAGCTTCGCACAACCCTCCGGCATCACGGCCATGAACGACATGCTCTACGTGGCCGACGCCGATTCGTCCTCCATCCGTTCGATCACCCTGGTCCACAATATCGTGGATACGCTGATCGGCAAGGGCGTATTCGACTTCGGCGACCGCGAAGGCATCGGCCAGGAGGCGCGGCTGCAGTACCCGCTGGCGGTCGAAGCCGATCCGGAGCGTAATGCGCTGTGGATCGCGGACACGTATAATTCGCGCATCAAGCGCCTCGACCTGGGGACCAACCAGGTTACCAAGTTCAAGATCGCCCACACCTTGAACGAGCCCGGCGGGCTGGCGCTGTTCCGGAACAAGCTGTTTATCGCCAACACCAATGCGCACGAAATCGTCAGCCTCGACCTGCAATCCCGACTCACCGAAGTCGTCGAGATCAAGGAGCGGGTGTCCGAGTTTTGATCCCGACTGCCGCGCCTGCGGCAGACTCAGTGCGTTTCTCGACCAGGTCTCGCTTGAATTCCCCGACTACCACGCGCGGCCGGTGCGGCCGTTCGGCGCCGAACGGCCGGACCTGCTGATCGTCGGACTGGCGCCCGGCCTGCACGGCGCCAACGCGACCGGCCGGCCGTTCACCGGCGACTACGCGGGCATACTATTGTACCGCACCCTGCACGCACACGGGTTCAGCAACCGGCCCGAGTCGGTCGCGCTGGACGACGGCCTGCGACTGCGCGGCTGCCGCATCACCAACGCGGTGAAATGCCTGCCGCCGCAGAACAAGCCCACCGCCGACGAAGTCCACCGCTGCAACCCCTATCTGCGCGCCGAAATCGAGGCGCTGCCGCGTGACGCGCTGATACTGGCGCTCGGCACGATCGCGCACGACGCGGTGCTGCGCGCGCTGGGCGAAAAGCTGTCTGCGCGCCGTTTCGCGCACGGCGCCTGGCACGAACTCGGCGGCCGCCGGCTCGTCGATTCCTATCACTGCAGCCGCTACAACACCCAGACCGGCCGGCTCACGCCCGCGATGTTCGACCGCCTGTTCGGGCGCATCCGGGCTGCACTGCCGCAGCGAACGCGTTAATCTAGCGGCATGGCGCGCAAACGCACAGACCCACCCTTCGATGCACCGGCCTTTCTGAAAACCCTCACCAGCCGCCCGGGCGTCTACTGCATGCGCGGCGACGGCGAGCAGTGGCTGTACGTCGGCAAGGCGCGCAACCTGAAGAAACGCGTGTCCAGCTATTTCAGAGCGAACGGCATGGCGCCCAAGACGCAGGCGCTGATGCGCCAGGTGGTCAGCGTCGACGTGACCCTTACCCATACCGAGGCCGAAGCGCTGCTGCTGGAAAGCAATCTGATCAAGGCGCACAAGCCGCGCTACAACATTCTGCTGCGCGACGACAAGAGCTACCCGTTCATCTATCTCAGCACCAAGGACGTTTATCCCCGCCTTGCGTTCCACCGCGGCGCCAAACGCGCGCCGGGCCGCTATTTCGGACCCTATCCGAACGCCTATGCGGTGCGCGACAGCCTGCAACTGTTGCAGAAGATGTTCAAGGTGCGCCAGTGCGAGGACAGCTATTTCGGCAACCGCAGCCGTCCCTGCCTGCAATACCAGATCAAGCGCTGCAAGGCGCCCTGCGTCGGTTACATCACGCCCGAGCGCTATGCCGAGGACGTCGAACACGCGGTGCTGTTTCTCGACGGCAAGAGCACGCAGCTCGTCGAGCGGCTGGCCGAGCGCATGCAGGCGGCGTCGGACGCGCTGGATTTCGAGGGCGCCGCGCTTTACCGCGACCAGATCAGCAATCTGCAGAAGATTCAACAGCGCCAATACATCAGCGGCGGCTCCGCCAACCTGGACATCGTCGCGGCCGTCACCGGCGGCGGCAATGCCTGCGTGCAGGTGTTCTTCTTTCGCGACGGCCGCAACCTGGGCAGCCGCGCGTTCTTTCCGCGCGTGCCCGACGACAGCGACGCCGACGCCGTGCTGTCCGCGTTCGTCGCGCAGTACTACCTCGCGCATGAGGTGCCCGACGAACTGCTGCTGAACCGCCGGCTGGAAGACGCGGACCTGCTCGCCGGCGTGCTGGGCGACAAGGCCGGGCACAAGGTGACGCTGACGCCACGCCCGCGCGGCGAACGCGCGCGCTGGCTGAAAATGTGCGAAGCCAACGCCCGCCAGGCGCTCGACGCGCGCCTGAACACCGCCGCCGGCGTCAAGGACCGCCTGCAGGCGGTGCAGGCGCTGCTCGATCTGGACGAACCGCCGCAGCGCATCGAAGGCTTCGACATCAGCCACACGCGCGGCGAGGGCACCATGGCCTCCTGCGTCGTGTTCGACGCCGAGGGTCCGCGCAAACAGGACTACCGGCGCTTTTCCATCAGCGGCATCAACCCCGGCGACGACTACGCCGCCATGCGCCAGGCGCTGACCCGGCGTTACGCCCGCCTGCAGAAAGAGGCCGCGCCGCTGCCCGACGTGCTGCTGATCGACGGCGGCAAGGGCCAGGTCGGCGTCGCCTGCGAGGTGCTGGCGGCGCTGGACGTTGACGGCGTGCTGGTGGTGGGCGTGTCCAAGGGGCCCGACCGCCGCGCGGGTATGGAGCTGATCCACATACCCGCTTATGATCGCACCCTGACGCCGGAGGCCGATTCCCCAGCGCTGCACCTGATCCAGCAGGTGCGCGACGAGGCGCACCGCTTTGCGATCGCCGGACACCGGGCCGGGCGCGCGCGCAAGCGCCAGGCGTCGCCGCTCGAACGCATACCGGGCATCGGCCCGAAACGGCGCCAGCGCCTGTTGACCCGTTTCGGCGGCCTCAGGGAGATCGCCCGGGCCGGCGTCGAGGATCTGGCGCGCGTCGAGGGCATCAGCCCGGTGCTGGCCCAGCAGATCTACGACGTCTTTCACGAAGGAACCTGAAACCATGCCGTGGACCATACCGAACATCCTGACCGCGCTGCGGATACTGCTCATTCCGGTGTTCGTGCTGGTGTTCTACCTGCCGTATCCCTGGGCGCCGCTGGTCTGCACGGCCATCTTCGGCCTGGCCGCGCTGACCGACTGGCTGGACGGCTACTTGGCCCGGCGCCTGGGACAGTTGTCGCCATTCGGCGCCTTTCTCGATCCGGTCGCCGACAAGCTCATCGTCGCAGTGGCGCTGGTGCTGCTGGTGCAGCTCAACCCCACGGCCTGGTTCGCGGTGCCGGCCGCCATCATCGTCGGCCGCGAGATCGCCATTTCGGCGCTGCGCGAATGGATGGCCGAGATCGGCAAGCGCGCCAAAGTGGCCGTGTCGGTGATCGGCAAGATCAAGACCACCGTGCAGATGATCGCGCTGCTCCTGCTGCTGTTCCGCGGGCCGCTCGGCCCGCTGCCCACCCACGACCTGGGGGTCGCGCTGCTGTACGTGGCGGCACTGCTGACGCTCTGGTCGATGGTCGTCTACCTGCGCGCCGCCTGGCCGATGCTGACCCAGTCCCACAGTGACTAGCGGGTGGCCGCACCGGGGCCGGGCAGGGTGCGAACCGGCGGATTTTCCGCCATGTTTCGGGAACTTCGGGCGCCGGCCGCTTGACAGCCGGGCGCCATGTCATAAAATACGCCTTCGCTGTTTTGCGGGAATAGCTCAGTTGGTAGAGCACAACCTTGCCAAGGTTGGGGTCGCGAGTTCGAGTCTCGTTTCCCGCTCCAGATTTCCGATCCGCAAGGGCGAGACCCCGGCACAGCCCGGGGTTTTTACTTTGGCGACGTGGCAGAGTGGCCATGCAGCGGACTGCAAATCCGTGTACCTCGGTTCGACTCCGGGCGTCGCCTCCATTTATCATGTCCCCATAAAGTTCAGGTCAAAGGCCCCGCGCGTCCGCCTGCCGGGGGATGTCCCTTGACCGCCGTTTTCGAGTCTCCCCGGCCCGGGTGGCGAAATTGGTAGACGCAAGGGACTTAAAATCCCTCGGGGGTAACTCCGTACCGGTTCGAGTCCGGTCCCGGGCACCATATATATCAATTAGTTACTAGAATACGCTCATGCGGACCGGGTCCGCGTGATATTGATGTAGACATTATGTGCACAGTTCGCTTATGCCTCGTTTCTCGATCACTACTTCGTAACCAGTAGATCGGACGTTGGATTTCTCTTTCCGGTACCAACCACCATCGCCAAGCACGCGATTTCCGCTACATTAGTGATTGAATGCCGGCATTATGACGATCACCCTGGATATGGCCTTCTTGAGCACTGTCACCACAATGGGGGCGTAGTGCCAAGCACAGTGAACCCAAGTTAGTTCTCTTTACGCCCATCATCTTGACGGTTTATTTCAATCGGTTATGGCTGACATAGTTCTCATCCATGGTATTGACCAGCAGCAACGTACTGCAGACGCCCTTGAAAGCGAATGGCTTCCCGAGCTGGCAGGTGGTATTCGTCTTGCGGGACTTCCGGATGTTGCTGACCGTATCTGGCGTGGCGCTAGGACCGTTGCCGGGATCGACGCGCGCATGGCTTTTTACGGTAACTTATTTCTCGTGCCCGGCATACAGGGAAGCGGCGCTGAGGACTTTACGGAGGAAGAGGCGGAATTCGCCGAATCGTTGGCTCGCGAATGGCTTAATAACGTAGCTGAACGCGCGACACGGCAAGAGATACGATTGACTGGGATGCGTGAGCGAGCTTTTGTACAAACCGACTTAGGAGTCGAGCAGGGCGCCAGAAGTTTCATTCGTACTGCAATAAGTAGCCTCGCAAAGATTGAGTGGTTTGCACCGTATGGCATGGGCTTCGCTGAACGATTTGTGTACCGTGCGCTGAGTCAGGTTACACGTTATTTTACAAATAACGAAATCCGGGATGCAGCCCTACGAACAGCTTTATCTCTGATTGGTCCGGAAACCAAGGTCATTATTGCTCATTCACTCGGTTCGGTGATCGCATTTGAAGTGGCGCATCGTCTACGCGATCCGCTTTTGCTTCTACTGACCTTGGGTTCGCCACTAGGCCTCCAAACCATAATTTATCAAAAACTCCGACCACAACCGCCAAGTTTTCCACCCCTGGTTCGCCGATGGGTTAACGTTGCTGATCGGAATGACTTTATAGCTGCCGATCCAAATCTGAGAGCATTATTTGGCGTGAATATCCCGGGCCAGTCAGTGCTCGAAGACACCTTCACCGTAGATAACGGAGCTGAGCCGCACCGTGTAGAATTCTATCTCACCAAGGTGCAAGTGGGAAATGAGGTTGGAACACTGTTCAGGCGCAACTCGCCGTAATTGTTGTCAATCCGCAACGGCCGCAACGTATCCCTACAACTATAGTTTCACGGAGCTGTGAGGTAAGTCACCGAAAGCAATTGGCCGTCCCTACAATTCGCGGTCATTTGAAGAATTTCTTGGCAAGATAAATCGGCCGAATAGCCACTCCTCTAGTTAAACCTTGCCAGATCGCTGGCTGAACAACAACATATAAAGGCGGGTTGCGAGAGTCTCCCGATGTAACTTGCCCAAGATATTAACCTGATCTACGAGCAGCAATTCAAAAAGTTTACGTGCGTCCAGGTGATTAGAAAGTCCATGCGTATAACCAATAACATCTGCCAGCGTTTTCAGCGTGCTTGGGTGGTTCCGGCCCAGTACCCGAACACGGTCATGTAGTACTTCTCGAGCAAGACGGAGTGCTTCCCGTACGTTACCAGAGCCTGCTGTTAGGAATCCAATATTGCTGCGCGTCTTAAGTGTATTTGGATGATCCCATCCAAGTATGCGAGTTTGATCAAGTACTAGTGCCCGGAAGAGACTCATTGCCTTGCTAACATCGCCGCACGCGCCCGTAGCCTGACCAACGCAAAGGCGCGTCATGAGTATTTCAGGATCGTCAGGCGCAAGTACGTCTTTTTGGTCGTTATATAGATCGCTGAACAGCCTTAGTGCTTCCTGAGGATCACCGGATCGTAGGGTCCAATCAGCGATGCTGAACCGCGTCAGAAGTGTCTCCTGATGAGTTGGGCCGAGAGCGGCTATTTCCATTGGAAGCAACTCCAAGCAGAGTGCGAGCGCTCGCTGTTTGTCGCCGTCCTCACCAACACAACTCGCAATCAATCGGCGCAATCTAAGCGTTTCCAGATGATTCGGACCGAACTGGTGTTTTAACTCTGGCAGCAACGTCTCAGCCAGTTCCAAGGCGCCGCGGGCATTACCACCCGCGAGTTTAATAGAAGCAATATTGACGCGAAATACAAGTGTGTCTCGGTCATCAGAACCAAGGTAGTGGTCGAGGTCATGCAGTAGACTTTTCAGTTGATTACCGGTGTGACTTGAGGAATCCAATAGGATCGCCGCCGTCCGCGCCTTCAGCGTATTCCGCGCACCAGGACCACACACTCTCTCGAGATCAGGAATCAATTCCCTCAGCAGTTTGAGTGCCTTCTGATTATTCCCAGATCTGGCCGTCAAATTGGCAATATTCAGGCGAGTCGACAACGTTTTCTGATCATCCGGCCCCATTACATGCCGCTGATCTGTGAGCAGTGTCTCCATTAGTTGCAATGCTTCCTGAACGTTATCTAGTGCCCCTGTGAAATAGGCGACATTGCCACGCGTTGAAAGCGTTTCCCAATGATATGGACCAAGTACATGAGTCTCGTCAATGAGAAGACTTTTGGATAGCTCAAGCGCTTTTCTCGCATTCCAAATCTCTCCGGTGAAGCTTGCAATATTGTGTCGCGTCACTAATGTGTACAGGTGATTAGGGCCGAGTACTTGTGTCATCCGTGGAAGTAGTGCAGAAGCAATCTGAAGGGCCTTTTCAAAGTCGCCGCAGTCAGCAGTCCAGTGAGCAATGTTGCTTTCAGCCGCGAGCGCTTCCGGATGATCTGGTCCCTGAGTACTCTCTATAAACGTCTTCCAACGTTCCCAACGTCGCACATTATCCCTTGGGTTCGCTGACGTTCGAAGTGTCAGACATCGAATTGCCATCGCAAAATCGCCAAGAAACCACAGGTGTTCTGCTTCTCGTTCGAAGGCATAACTAGTAATCGGATCATCTAGGTCTGTTGGCCCTTTTCCTAACGGGGAAAGTTGCTGAATGGCAGTTACTATTGCGTAATGCGCTTCTCTATTCTTCTGCGGTGAACTCGTAGTGACGTATTTGTTAAGGGTCTGGTGAAAGAGGCCAACGTGCTCCAGCATCGTACCAGCGCCAATTCGAACAACTAGGCCTCGCAATCTAACTAAGTGGTCGCGTACGCCAGCAGGGGTGCCTGGGCCTGCTAATATCTCGCTAGCAGTACACAGTAAATCCATTGGGACTATGGGGCCTGAACCGGCCGCACCTAAAATAGCAAGAATATTCTGTGTGTTGTCGTTTTCCGTTGCGCCACACCGAACCAACATCTCTTCGAAGAGTTCGTTAAGTACGACGAAGTCACTGCAGATCTTGGCGTTGGGGTCCTGACTGAGCAGGTCCACTATAGATCGCGCCACCAGCCAGTTACCTTGTGCCGCACGGGTAATGCTGTCTATGCGACTTTGCGGAATATCACGTCGTTGGAGATATCTGGACACGCTATCGGCAGACGCTGCGGGCAGTTGGTATGGATGCGCGGTCTTTGGAAGTTCTGTGTCCGGCCGTGCGGTGATTACCAAGTTCACAAAAGTGAGCCTTGTTAGTAGTTCTAAGGCGCCCATTATCGAGGCTTGGGCGCCAACTGCAATACGATCTAGTCCATCAACTATTAACCGTATTGATTCACCTGTTTGCAGAAGATTCAGTGGGCCGACTACGAGCCTTTCCAGTATGCCGAGCCGTTGTCGCTGGCTGAGCGCAGAATCGCGCGCGAAGTGTTCTTGTGCTTCGCGAAAACGGGCAACGGAACGCGAAAGTTGCGCAGCAAGCATGCGCGCAAGACCATGTGGGGTGGTTGCTTCCGTAAGCAGTGCGATTGCATGCACGAATCCATTGGGCACTATGTCTGCTGTCACCCGAGGCCAGGCCAGAGCCGCAGCCAATGCGGATTTTCCACTGCCGGCTTCACCTACGAGGGCTAAGCAGGAGTATTGTATTGAATTAAGGACGGTGTCACTCAAGGCCGGAGTTGGCTGGTATGCCAGCGTCAGTCGTTGGATCTCCTCAGCGACCTCAGTGTGTGACCAGAATTCATTAAGTACTCCACCATTGCGTGCGAGCCATAGTGTCTTATCTGGATTGTATGACGGGTGCTGCGGCACTTGGTTCGGGCAATCCCTCTCGATATATGGGCGTACGTCGGAGCACCATAGATATGCTGATGGAATCATCGCGATACCATCACGAAGTAACGCAATGAGGCTCCTGCTGAAACAGCCATTAGCGGCGGGGCGGTGGTCGACGGCAGCAAGCATCTCGAATCGGAGTGTTCCTTTGAGATCCGCAATCCATGTCTTTGCGGCCGAAAATCCAGCCACGCCCGCAAAACAGGTATCGACGAGAACTCCCAACCCATCGACTCGGCCTGGCGACGTATTGTGAATTTCTTTGATAAGATGGGTAAAATGGATTGCTGTGTCTGAAGTGGGTGGTGACTTGGCGTCTTGCGGCATCAGAAAGAAATCCTCGCCGACCTTTTCTCCCACTTTCTCTCCGTGACCAATGTAGGCGATGAATAAAGTTGCTTCATCTCTTGCGGCGCGCTGATATGCACGTCTAATTGCATCTTTCGCTTCATTGACGGTTGGATCAATCAGTACTCCCGCGCCTTCAAGCGCCGACACGCAGTCGCCTCTACCTGGGTCAGTCATCACGCCATAGAGGTCAAGGGCTACACTGGGAAGGAAGCTCAGGTAACCGAGCGCCGAGCATTGGGAGCCGATTACTAGAATGCGTCTTCGGCTCATCTGTAGAAAGTAATCATTTAAGTATAGACGCGTCCTAGCCTATGTTCCGTCGTGAACTGGGCAAGTGCTGGCGAAACTAATCAGAGGGAATTCAAACATGGAGCTAAAGTCGAAAGTGGTGTACAGGCCCCCGGGCGGCATAAGTTGAGGCGGTGGAGGTTTCTGTTGAGAATGTGATTGTCGAAGTCACTAACCAGCAGAAGGAAACACTCCACCATGAAGCAGAATAGCGAGAAGACGTTGCCGGGTCTAGCGGAAATCGGTCTTGGATTAGAGGACCTGATTCGCCGGGGTGCCCGGGAAGTAATCCAACAGGCGGTGGAAGCGGAACTGGCCCAATTGCTTGGGCAATATGAAAACGTGAAGACCCTCGCCGGACAACGTGCGGTAGTGCGCAACGGCTACGTGCCCGAGCGCGAGGGGCTGACCGCCGTAGGCCCAGTGCCTGTGCAGGTGCCGAAGGTCGGCGACCGTTCGGGATCTGGGGTCAAATTCAATTCGGCGCTGTTGCCGCCCTACGTTCGGCGTTCGGCGCGCATCTCGGCGGCACTGCCGTGGCTGTATCTGAAGGGCATATCCACCGGCGACATGAGCGAGGCATTGAAGGTGCTCGTGGGTGAGGACGCCAAGGGTCTACGCCCAACGTCGTCAGCCGCCTGAAGGCGCAGTGGGCGGCGGAGCATGCCAGCTGGAACGAACGCGACCTGTCCGCGGCGCGTTATGTCTACGGCAAGAGTGTCGTGACGCTCAGGATGCGAAACGGGACATCCAAGTCGCCGTTTCGCCCTCGCTTGTCACGACAGCCTATTATGCCCCGGCCGCCCTGCGTCCGTGCCGCTTCGCCACGCCATCGCACGCTCGGCGCTGGCTGCGCAGCACTCCCGCAAATGGCTTGACGGCGTGTCGGATGCGCTTGCATATGGCCTTCGGCGTTCGCTATCGCTCACACCTACGGCCATACGCCCGCGCCTACGCCTTCCGGGGACTACGCGCCCTCGCTTCGCTCTCCATGGCGCGCAGCGGTGGGTCGATGGCATCCATACAGGGCTGCGGGCCGGACATTCACAAAGGGGACAGATTTATTTGGGCGGGTATTCTAACCGCATTTATTCGACAGCCCGTCACCGCGTCGGCACATACATAATAGGCCGCGTACACCTGCCCAGCAGACCTTCCTCGGTAAATTCAAGCAGCACGCCGTAGGGTACGCCGTGCCGACGGCAACCGAGAACGATCAGGTCGATATTCAACCGCTCGGATTCCTTCAACAGCGTCTTCACCGTCGCGCCTTCGATCAGGAGCGCGGCGGCATCGACGCCCCGGTCGCGCAGGCAATGCACCAGGGTTTGCAGGAACTCGTGCTCCTTGTAGTAAAAAGGGGTCGGTGACAAATGCGAATCACAATCATAATTGATTGTCACCGACCCCCTTTAGAATACGTAAAGCCTCACAGGCAGTGGTTCATGCGCTGTTTACCCGTCGGGCGACGGGGGACAGAACACGCATTGTCAAAACTGCGTTGATGTGAGTAGGTTACGGGACGACACCAAGGCCGTTCGGTCGGTTCTAATCAGCGGCGCCCGGGTACTCGAACTCCCACCCTCCGAGAACCATCGATAGTCATGACGGTGGCGGGCTGCCCGGGAGACGTTGACTGGCACGGGAAGCCGGAGCAGGATCCTGGTTGGGTAGCAAGCAACGGAGGTAAATTGAAATGACACGTTGCCTGAAAAACCTGATGGTTTTGCTCGGCGCCGGTGCACTTCTGCACGGCTGCGGTGGTGGCGGGAGTTCGACTTCATCGATGCCGGCGGACTCGCCGGAGTGGCAATTCGGCGTCATCGGCGACAGCATGTCCGCCGCGACCCTCAGTAATGACCTGTGCGGCTCCGGCGACGAACTGATGAGCTGCCTGCGCAAACGGCTCGATGACGATAATACTGCCTGGAGTTTCGCGGCCGGCAGTCAGACTTGGTCGTTCGGACGGCGGGCCGGCTACGACGCCAGCGCAATCCACTCGGCAGCGGTCAATGGTGCCAAGTGGAACGATGCCCTGCAGCAGGCGCAGAGCCTGCTCGAAAATGAAACCGGACTGGCGCAGACCAACCAGGTGTTCATCGGCCTGGGCGCCAACGATGTGTGTAAGGAATTCGGCCATCTGTATGATGGCGACCTGGAACAAATCGCGCAGCATATCGATAACACCCTGACCTATCTCACCAACGCCATGGCAGGCAGGTCCGGTGCCGCCATCTACATGACCGGAACACCCGACATCAGCCGGTTGCGCGATCTGATGTCACCCCGACAGCACAATTTCATTTTCAACAGTTGCCAGGCGATGTGGGACCTGGACACCAACGCGCTGCAATCCGAGGCCCGCGACAGCCTGTGCAAGGGCGAACTGGGCGCGGTGTGTGATGTGTTGCCGGCGGATCTGGAAAACCAGCTCCTGGATCTGTTGCTGGACAGGGCCCTCGATCAGAACCATGTCGACGAAGGCGCGTGCGGAAGCCTACTCAGCAGCGCCAACAGTGACCAGCAGCGCCTCGATGCACGCCAGTTCAACATCGATCTGAACGCGCTGCTGGCGCGCAAGGCCACCGAATACGATGGCCGTAACGGCGTTCGGGTGCAGTTCAGCAACGCCCTGTTCGACATGCCTATCGAGCCTTATATGGTGTCCCAGGTGGACTGCTACCATCCCTCGCGCGCCGGACAACTGATGATTGCCCAGACTGTCTGGCAGGGTTTCAATCCCACGCAGGTACGCACCGACAGCTATTACTACGACGATTTCGAGAATCCCGACCCCTGTACCCAGGAGTTCACTGACTGGGGCGGCGCGTGCTGGAACGATGGCGGTGCGCCGCTCGGTTTCGACGCACGGATCGGCAGTGATGGCTGGTATCGGTTACTGAAGGATACGGATAACAATGTCAGCCATTGGGTGGAGCGGCGGGTGGGTGATGTGTCGCAAAAATCCGCCGTGTGGCTGTCGTTCAAGCACCGGCGCACCGGCATGGACGACAGCGGTGACCGGGTGGCGTTCATGGTCTACGACGCCGACGGCGGCGATGGCCGGCTGCCAGGCTGGGTCACGCTGGACACCTTTGAGGGACCCGGCATCGATGTCGGTGTGCACAACGGCGACTATTACGACCTCACCCTCTATCGCTCGGACGACCTCTGGATCCGGTTCGAGACCAATAACGCGCGCAGCATGGAAAATGGCGACGGGCTGAAATGGGATAACGTCAGCCTGTTCGCTTGGTAATAGCGGGCATCAATGAGGACACGGACGAATATTATTGAGGCTTGCATCAATGCGTGACAGACGATCCGCCTTTGCCGTCATCCCGGCGCAGGCCGGGATCCAGCCGCCGCGCCAATGGATTCCGGCCTGCGCCGGAATGACGGTCAAACGCCGGAATGACGGTCAAACTTGTCAACCATTGATGCAAGCCTCAATAGGACACAAATGGATCCGTCCACTTTTTGCGTTGCGCTAACGAAGCGTTGGCACTGACTGAGGAAACGTCCCGCCACCCAAGCAACCCGGTCACCGCGTCGGCACATACATGATAGGCCGCGTGCACCTGCCCAGCAGACCTTCCTCGGTAAATTCCAGCAGCACGCCGTAGGGTATGCCGTGTCGGCGGCAGCCGAGAACGATCAGGTCGATATTCAACCGCTCGGATTCCTTGAGCAGTGCTTTCACCGTCGCGCCTTCGATCAGGAGCGCGGTGGCATCGACACCCCGATCGCGCAGACAACGCGCCAGGGTCTGCAGGAACTCGTGCTCCTTGTGCAATTCGGCGGCAGACGCGTGACGCAGCAATTCGTCGTCGATATTGAAAGGCGGCTGCTCGCTCGACTGCGGCACGATGTGTACCAGCCAGACCTTGCCGGAAAACGCCCGCGCCAGCTCCAGGGTGCGCTCGATCATGGGCGAGGCGATGGTCGTGTTTTCGACGTCATCGATCGCCAGGAGAATGTTTTTCATCGGGAGGGCTCCGGCTGTGGTGATTCTTCCAGTCTTACACATCGCGCCACGGAATGAAGCTATTGAACGCCTGGCATCTCTGCTTTGACGTTCGTCAATCTGGCGGAGGACGCGCCGCTGTTGGGTCCGACGTCGCGTACCGGGGTGCGCGCTGGCGGTCGAAAGGTGATTGGCCCCGGAGGCCGGTCACAGGCAGCGCCCGATCCGGGACACCGCCGTTTTGCCACACCCGACAGCGGGAAACAGAATCTTCAAACACCGGTTCATCGATTGGAAGACGGATGCCGATGACCGGCCCCTGTGAACAAGCTACCGGTCAGGATGCCGGTGCCGTTGTCCGAGGCACAGTCCTGCGGGTTCACCGCTGCTCCCGTTCACTCTTCCCACCGCCTCAGACCGACGGAGAGGCAAAGCCGGACCGTTTCGCTGACCAGGAACTGACGGCTGCGCATATCGAAATCCAGGCGGCTGACCTGACTGGTGCCGACCAGTTCAAGGTCCCGGGGTTGTTCATTCGCGTCGACATCCACCACATGGATCTCAACGTCGAACGCCACCGGCCGGGTGACGCCGTGCAGGGTCAGATCACCGTAGATCCGGGCCTGTGTCGGGCTGTACCACTGAAAGTCGCGGCCCACGAAGAGGATTTCCGGAAAGTGCCGGATATCCATGAATTCGTGGCTCTGCACCAGCGATGCGAGGTCTGGTTCGCTCGCTTCCATGGTCGTCGTATGTACCAGCAACAGCGCCCGACCCTGACGGTCCAGTGCCGGCGGCAGGGCGAGTCCGCCCACGACATGGGTGAAGGTGCCGCGGAACTCCTGGAACGGGAAATGCCGGACGCAGAATTCGACCTGGGCTCGGCCGGGTATCACGCGGTACAGGTGGCCCTGGTGCGCGGTGTCCCGCATCTCGGCCAGCAACCCGGCGTCTACCCTCGCTTCGAAGGGCGTGCAGGGTTCAGCGGCGGCCACACGGCCGGTGCCCGCCAGCAGCAAGGCGGTCAGCAACAGGTGATAAAGGGTTGAGCGAAGCATGGTAATCCGGCGACCAGTATACCAGCTTTAATGGGGCTGCCGGCGCCCACAACTAAACGGCCTGCCGGTCCGGTCCTGGGACCAGAGATCCGGGGCGGATTGAAGCGTCTGTCGGGGTTTCGGATCATCGCCTGCATCGACGACCCGGCGGTGATCGATACACTCCTCACCCACCTCGACGGGAAACGCCCCGCCGCGGAAGCGTCCCGGCTTCGGTTCTTAAAGAGGTTCTGATCAAGTGCTCAAACGTCATCCCGGCCAAAACCGGGACCAGGCCTTTCAACCCGGTGGATGCCGGCCTTCGCCGGCATGACGACTTTATCAGTGGTTCCTTAAAGAAGTCGGTGATAAATGCGATCTAGTATTATAGTCAAGTGTCGCTGACCCCCCTTCAGGGTGTGACGACCCTCCGGTGGCGCTTCGGTTTAGACGATAACCCAGTCGGTCTCAGGGTATAGGGAGCCAATATGAAATTAATAAGAGCCCAGGTCACCAACTTCAGATCCGTGGAAGACTCCGGCGAATTCGAACTCGGCCAACGCGTGTGTCTGGTCGGCAAGAATGAGTCCGGGAAATCGGCCATTCTGCAGGCGATCTACGGACTGAACCCGCTGGCGCCGTTCACCTATGACATCGAACACGACTATCCGCGGGCCCATCTGAACGACTATCAGAGCCGCCATCCTGATTTGCCGGCACCGGTTGTCGTCACGACCTGGGCGTTGAGTGAAGAAGAGATGGCACGTGTCGAAGCCAGGCTTGGCGCCAAGACCATCGCTTCGAACATCATTACGATATCCCGTTCCTATACCGAAGACGTGACACGCTGGTCGATCGATCTGAACCACCAGAGGATTGTGAGCAATCTCATCCGGCCTCTTTCGTTCAACGCCGCCGAGTATTCTCAAATCGGCGGTCCAGCGGATGTGCGCGAACTTGTGAAGGTGCTGGAGGAGCTGCCGCATCCGACGGACAAGCAGCAGGCATTGCTGAGCACGATCGATGGTTTCAGGGATCGCGATCCGCTCCTCGCGGCGATCGATGTTCTTTCGATGCCGCAGTTCATGTACTTCTCGCACTATGACCGAATGAGCGGGCAGATCTCTGTCGAGCAGCTCGAAAAAGCCAGGCACACCGGCACCCTGCCTGAAAGCGATAGTGTGTTCCTGGATTTTCTTGAGTTCGCGGGAACTGACCTCGAAGAGCTGAAGGCCGCAAGCACCTTCGAAAGTCTGAATTCCAAGTGCGAAGCGGCATCGAACAAGATAACCGATCAGATTTCGAAATACTGGAGCCAGAACGAATCACTCAGAATCAACGTCACTGTCGGCCACGGTGAAAGAGGGGACCCCGCACCGTTCAACACCGGAACCGTCGTCAGGGCTCGCGTATACAACGAGCTGCATCGCGTCAGCGTGCCTTTCTCAGAACGCAGCGCCGGGTTTATCTGGTTCTTTTCCTTCCTGGTCAAGTTTGCCCAGGTAAAGAAGAAACATGGCAATGTGGTCATACTGCTGGACGAGCCTGGCCTGACCCTGCATGGCAAGGCCCAGGAAGACCTGTTGAGATACTTTGCCGAGCAGCTCGAACCTCAGCACCAGCTCATCTTCTCGACACACTCCCCGTTTATGGTTCCTCCAAACGACATTGCCTGCGTGCGGTTGGTCGAGGATGTCGTACGCATAGACAGCCGAGGCAGAAAACGCTCGGAGGGCACCAAGGTCAGCGGCGACCTGGTGGTTACCGACCGGGAGACACTGTTCCCGCTGCAAGGCGCTCTCGGCCTTGAACTCACACAAGCGCTCATCAGCGGGCCGAACACGCTGATAGTCGGGCGACCTTCCGACATTCTCTATGTCCAGGCGTTCTCCAACCGTCTCAAGGCACTGAACCGAACCTATCTCAGTCCAAACTGGACGCTGTCACCCGCCGGCGCTATGGGCAATGTCCTCCCGCTGGTGAGTCTGTACGCCGGAAACACTGTCAACGTTGCGCTATTGGCTGATGTCGCAGCGTGCAACAGGGATGCGCTGAAACGACTGGCGGATGCCGGTATTCTCGAAGAGAACCGCATCGTGCGTATTACCGATTTCACGGGAGGGGAGGAAGCGAACATCGAAGATGTGCTCGGCCCCGAGCTTTATGCGGTTCTGCTGAACAAGGCATTTGGGCTATCGGCCAGGTTTGCGCTCGACGATGCCCGGCTACGGGCCGAAAAAGCCGACACGGAACGGCTCGTGAAGAAAGCCGAAAGCTATTTCAGGTCGCTGCGTCCAAAGAGCGATGAGTTCGACCCTTATCAGCCCGCCTACGTCTTGCATCTGCACCCGGGCTATCTCGAATCCGACGCTGCGCAGACGGGCGAGGCGCTCGACCGTTTCGAAGCGCTGTTTCGCGCCGTGAACAGATTGCTGGACAAGGCCAGGTAAGTACCCCCCGCCAAAGCCGCGGGATACTTACTCTGACCGAACAGCAGCTTCCTCCGGTATTTCGGTATAAACACCATGTGGTACTTAACTCCCAGCGCGTGTGACTTAAACTTTCCACCGCTGCGCGCCATGGAGAGCGAAGCGAAGGCGCGTAGTCCGCGGTAGGCGTAGGCGCGGGCGTATGGCCGTAGTGGCGCGGGGCCGAGAGGTCCCAAGCCGGCGGAGGGCGTATGCAAGCGCATCCGACACGCCGTCAAGCCATTTGCGGGAGTGCTGCGTAGCCAGCGCCGAGCGTGCGACGGTGTGGCGAAGCGGCACGGACGCAGGGCGGCCGGGGCACAATAGGCTGTCGTGACAAGCGAGGGCGAAACGGTGACTTGGATGTCCCGTTTCGCATCCTGAGCGTCACGACACACTTGTTGTCTCATGGTTTCTCCGTAGCCTGTTGCTTGGCGGCTCACGCTTCGGAGTTACCGTGAGACTCCCGTTACTGTCAAACGGCTGATGCCTCCCCAGCAGAGCTGGGGGATCTCCATTTTGGTTTAGGACGATACGCGCACGTCTCATCGAGGCCAGAGGCGTCCGCTCCTCATCAACAAGCCGGATCTAGGGAAGCAATGCTGTCCCTGTCAAAGTGCGCACACTGTCTTGCAAACCGGGAGGAGGCCCTCTATGGGCTGAGGGAACGAAGCCCAACATCGCCCACACGCTGGGCTTCACGTTCGTTCACCCCATCAACCTACCCAGGCTGTGGCTGACTAGAGTCCATTTAATATGTGTTACATCAATTAGTTATTACAGTGTCTTCAACACAAACGTTAACTCTGCACAGCGGCGTGACCCGAACCGTTTGAATCCGGCCACAGCCAGGGTCCGCCCGGATCGGCACCGCGACCGCGTGCATTCACCGCACCGATTGGTATAGTTCAGACCCGCACAAATCCTCTGGAACGACGACATGTCCGACGACAGCGGCGAAAAGACTGAAAACCAGGCGCCGGTGAACCTGATTTCGCTCGACAGCGACCAGGAAGCGCGCGCTGCGCTCAAATCCGCCGAGGCCCGCCTGACGCAGATGTCCGAAGACGTCCACCCCGTGAAGCGGGCGACGGCGTTGCTGGACGTCGCCGAGCCGCTGCTGGCGTTGCAGCGGAACGCCGATGCCTGGCGTTATGCTCGGGAGGCGTTTTCGGTCTTCGTCGATTACGAAGACTGGCAGCGCGCGGTCGAGGCCGCCGACGTGCTCTACCAGACCGGCGAGGACGGCGCGATCGCCGCGCTGGGGCAGGGCATCTGGCTGGCGGTCACCTATCCGGTCAGGGCGCAGAGCACGGTGACGCTGCTGAACCATGTGCTGGACGAGACGCCCGACGATTCCGACGGCGCGGCGGTCGCGGCAATGGCGGCGCACTATATCGCCGGACTGCGCACGCAAGGCGAGGAGCGCAAGAGTCTCACGTTCCTGACCACGCAGATGATCTCGCGCGTGGCGAAGCGGCAGCGCGGCATCGAGGACCAGGAAACGCTGAACGTCTGGCTGGAAATGTACGAGCTGCACGATGTGCCGAAGCTGTTGAAACGCCTGGGCACCATCGTCGATGTCATGGTCGGCGACGGCTGGTGGTTCGACCGCGAGGCGCTGCGCGCCAGGCTGCCGGTTCACTGATGGGCGTGGACATTAAGTTGCCCGGCGCGGATCGCTATGTCGATTCGGCGGCCGGTCTCGAGCAGTTCGTGGCGTCGCTGGCGCACGCAAACTGGTTCGCGATCGATACCGAGTTTCTGCGCGAGCGTACCTATTATCCCAGGCTCTGTCTGATCCAGATCGCGACGCCCGACCTGATCGGCTGCATCGATCCGCTGGCGATCGAGGATCTGGCGCCGCTGTACGGCGTGCTGCGGGACCCGGCGATCACCAAGGTGATGCACGCGTGCAGTCAGGATCTGGAAATCCTGTTCCACCTGACCGGCCGTGTTCCCGAACCGCTGTTCGACACGCAGTTGGCCGCGCCGCTGCTCGGTTATCCGGAGCAGATCGGTTACGCGAACCTGGTGCAGGAGCTGCTCGGCGTCAGCCTGGACAAGGGGCACGCGCGCACGGACTGGTCGGCGCGGCCGCTGGACGTGAAGCAGATCGAGTACGCACTGGACGATGTGCGCTATCTTGTGCCGCTCTATCTGAAGATACGCGAGCGGCTGGATGAAACCGGGCGCACGCGGTGGCTCGACGAGGATTTCGAACGTTATACGGCCGTCGAGCGCTACCGGCCGTCGCCGGAAGATGCCTGGCGGCGGATCAAGGGAATAGAACGTCTGCGGTCGGCGTCTCTGGCGGTGCTGCAGGCGTTGGCGGAATGGCGCGAGAAGATGGCGCAGCAGAAGGACCGGCCGCGCAACTGGATACTGCGCGACGACCTGCTGCTGGAAGTGGCGCGCCGCCGCCCGGTGTCGCTGGATGCGTTGAAGGCGATCCGCGATTTCCCCGAACGCACGGCGCAGAACTTTGGCGGTGAACTGGTCGAGCTGATCGCGGCGGCGTCGAAGCGCACGCCGGTCCCGGCCGGCGAACGGCCGGAAAAGCCGACCGCCGCGCAGGAGGCGGTGGCCGATCTGCTGGCGGCCTACCTCGGTGTGCTGGCGGCGCGGCATTCGATCAACCCGGCGAGCCTTGCATCGCGCAAGCAACTGATCGCCATGGTGGGCCGCGACTGCGAGGTGCCGTTGCTGCACGGCTGGCGCAAGGAGCTGGCCGGCAAGGAACTGGCCGCATTGCTGAACGGCGACCGGTTGCTGACCGTCGCGGCGAACGAAGTCTCAGTGGAAAGACGTTGATGTGTGGCGTCGTCGCCGTTGCGCCGTCGTCCTTGCGTCGTCGTCCTTGCGTCGTCGTCCTTGCGTCGTCGTCCTTGCGTCGTCGTCCTTGCGTCGTCGTCCTTGCGTCGTCGTCGTTGCGTCGTCATCCCGGCGAAGGCCGGGATCCATGCGCTCCGACACTGGATGCCGGCCTTCGCCGGCATGACGGGTCTCGGGCGTGCGCGGGTTGCGCGGAGGTACCAGGTTTAATGGTCAGTGGTCCAACGTTGCGCGTGGGTAGGTTGGCGCTGAGCGCAGCGAAGCCCAACCCGCGTCGATGCAGCCCTGATGGCGGCCCGGTAACGGCTTTACCCAATTTTTCTGGTTCAGAGGTGTCCGAATGGCAAGCGATGTAAACGACCTGAGCGTGCAGTACGAAGAAGACGGCGTGGTCACCGTCAAGGAACTCGACAAGAAGGTGCTGACCAAGGGCGCATGGGCGACGGTCATTTTCCGCTATCAGGACTGGGAACGCGCCAAGTCGGCGTACGGGCCGGACAAGTATACGATCCGCCGCTACCAGAAGCGCGACGGCCAGTATCAGCAGAAATCCAAGTTCAATATCTCCAGCCGCGACCAGGCGCGCTCGATCATCGAGGCGCTGGAAGGCTGGCTGGCCGACTGATCACTTGCGGATGCCGTAGCCGGTTTTCAGCAGGTACCAGGCCAGCGCGTACAGGGCGACCACGAAGCCGATGATGATGCTGTACGAGACGCCGAGGCTGATGTCGCTGACGCCGAGAAAGCCATAGCGGAAGGTGTTGATCATGTACAGAATCGGGTTGGCCAGCGACATCGTCTGCCAGAAGTCGGGCAGCATCTTTATCGAGTAGAAAATGCCGCCGAGATAGGTCAGCGGCGTCAGGACGAAGGTTGGTATGATGGAGATGTCGTCGAAGCTCTTGGCGAAAATCCCGTTCAACAGGCCGGCCAGCGAAAACAGCACCGAGGTCAGGAGCACCACGGAAACGATCACGGCGAAGCTGTGAACGTGCAGGTGGCTGAACATCAGCGAAACCGCGGAGACGGCCACGCCCACCGACAGCCCGCGCGCGACGCCGCCGGACACGAACCCGGCGATGATCAGGTAGGTGGGGATCGGCGAAACCATCATTTCCTCGATGTGACGGTGGAACTTGCTGCCGTAGAACGAGGACACCACGTTGGAATAGGAGTTGCTGATCACCGCGAGCATGATGAGGCCGGGCACGATATAGTTCATGTAAGGCACGCCCGCCATGTCGCCGATGCGCGGGCCGATCAGGTTGCCGAAGATCACGAAGTACAGCGACGTGGTGATCACCGGCGGCACGATGGTCTGCAACCAGATGCGCGCGAAGCGCAGCACCTCCTTGATCAGGATGGTCTTGAAGGCGATGTATTTCTCGTACAGCGTCATGACACCGCCGCTTGGTTGCGGGCGAGCATGTTGACGAAAAGCTGCTCCAGGCGGTTGGTCTTGTTGCGCATGCTCATCACCTCGACGCCCTGGCGCGAGAGGGCGTCGAACACGAAGTTGATGCTGGTCTCCTTCGAGATCTGCGCTTCGAGCGTCGTTTCGTCGATCAGCTTCAGGCACTGGGGCGAAACGTCCGGCAGCCGGTCGATGGGCTTGCGCAGGTCGAGAATGAAGGTCTCCATCTGCAACTGGCTCAGCAGTGCCTTCATGCTGGTGTTCTCGATCAACTCGCCCTGATCGATGATCGCGATGTCGCGGCAGAGGCTTTCCGCTTCTTCCAGATAGTGGGTGGTGAGGATGATGGTCGTGCCGCGGGCGTTGGTCTCGCGCAGAAAATCCCACATGGAACGGCGTATCTCGATGTCGACGCCGGCGGTCGGTTCGTCGAGGATCAACAGGCTGGGTTCGTGCATCAGCGCGCGCGCGATCATCAGACGCCGCTTCAAGCCGCCGGACAGGTCGCGCGCCTGTTCGCGGCGTTTGTCCCACAAGCCGAGCTGCCTGAGGTATTTTTCCGCGCGGCGAAAGGCCTCGTGGCGTTCGATGCCGAAATAGCCCGCCTGGTTGACGACGACTTCCTCGACCGGCTCGAACACGTTGAAATTGAATTCCTGGGGCACCAGGCCGATGGTGCGCTTGGCCGCCGACGCTTCGGTCACCGCATCGTGTCCGAAGACGCGCACCTCGCCCGAAGTCTTGTTGATCAGCGAACAGACGATGCCGATGGTGGTCGACTTGCCGGCGCCGTTGGGACCGAGCAGCGCGAAGAAATCACCCTGGTCGACGGTGAGGTCGATGCCCTTGAGCGCCTGAAAGCCGTTCGGGTAGGTCTTGGTCAGGTTGGTGATCGACAACGCCGGCGTCATGGTGCGTGCGGTGATGATTCGGAAGGAGCCTGTATGTTAGCACAGCGGGATGGTGGTCCGGCAGCCGGCGGTGGTGGTCAGTTCGACGGCGAAGGTAATACACCTCAACCTCTTAACCACAAAGGACACGAAGGACACTAAGGCAAGAATAGCAAAGAACCTTTCCTGGGATCGCCATGCCGGCAAAGGCCGGCACCCGGAGACGCCGATGCTTGGTACGTACCGTGAAGCCCCGGAATAATCGCCACTCCGATGTTGTCAATGCCGTTGCACGACAACGGACGCGATCCACGAGGATTCGATGCGTGCAATTCCCGCCGTTCAATCGCTGCGACGTCGATTGGATGCCGGCCTTCACCGGCATGACGGCTCGGCCGGAGGTGGCCTGATAATGTGTACCTTCGTGTCCTTTGTGGTTAAGAGGTTAAGGTGTCGTACCTTCGCGTCCTTCGCGGTTGAAAAGGTGGGCTTTGCAGTCCACAACATCAATTCACCCGACTGCGCCGCCTCCGCAGCAGCAGCACCACGCCCAGCGCCAGCCACCCGTCCAGCCTGTGGCGCTGCGGCGCACCGCCGTTCCCGGCGATCATCGTGCAACCGCCGGACGAACCGCTGTCGGTGGAAACCACCAGCCCCGGTCCGCCCGGGTCGACGATGCGGCCATCCGCCGTCGCGTCGTCATCGCCGCGGCCGCCGTCCCGCAGGTGCAGCACCACGCGGTCGGACAGCAGCTCCGCGCCGGTGCCGTTCGTGAAATTGAACAGGTACCAGAAGCTGGCGGGGCTTGTCAGAAAGTGGCCGTATTTGAAATAGGCATTGACGCGCGTGCCTGCCGGCAGGTGCAGTGTAACGTCGGCGGTCGACCCGGGCGCGACATTCTCGAGATTGAAGCGGTAGAACCCCGTGGGGAACGACAGCGCCCCGCCGCTGGCGTACAGCGGCGCGCCCGGGGCCGGGTTGTCGATGGCGGCGACGCCGGTCAGGCTGCTGCCAAGCGGCGCTTCGAGGGTCACGTAATCGCCGTACAGGTCGGGCAGGGTGGCCACGTTTTCCTGCAGGTCGTCGGGTGTGCCGTCATGGTTGGCGTCGCCGCCGTTGGGGCCGGCATTCTCGATTGCATCGCTGACACCGTCGTTGTCCGAACTCGACGTACCGCTGATCGGCAGCATCGCCGGTGTGTTCGGATCGTTGCTGTCGATCTGCAGGCTGGCCGTCTTTACGCCGGTGCTGGCCGGGCTGAAGGTCACTTGCTCCTGGCACACACCGCCCGAGACGATGCGCTGGCACACGCCGGCCACGCTGAAATCCCCGGCGTCGGCTCCGGTGACCGTGATGCTGCTGATGACCAGCGTATCGGTACCCGAATTGACGAGCGGAATACTTGCCGTGGTGCTGAGAGCGAAGCGTACGTCGCCGATCGGGTAGGGCAGCGTGGCGGGCAGCGTCAGGGCGGCCTGCGAGGCCCTGACCAGACCGGTGAGGTTGACCTGGGTCGACTGCGAACCGGGCGCTGCATTGACCTGCAGTTGCGCCGTCGTGGTCCCCAGCGACGCACCGTCCATCTGGAGCGTGATCGCGCAAGTCTGGCCGACATCGAGTGTCGTCGTCGCGCACGCGTCGTCGACCACTGTAAAGCGTGCGGCGTCGGTGCCGGTGATGGCGCCGGCGGAGGGCGACAGCGCGCCGGTGCCGATGTTGCGCACGATGACCTGCGCGGTGGTCTGATCACCGACGCCGATCTCACCGAAATCCAGGTCGGGGCCCGAGTCGATGTACAGCGTCGGCGTACCCGCTTGGGCGATGCCGGTGACCGCATAGCTGACCAGCGGCTGCGACAGGTCGTTCGACGGAATGTCGAAGGTGTCGGCGAAGGCCCCGGACGTCGCCGATGCAAAGGTCAGCGACAGCGAGCAGGATTCGGTGGGGCCCAGGGTCACGTTGGAGCAGGTGTCCGCGGTGAAGGAAAAAGGCGCGTCCAGCGGGTCGGGCGCACCGATCTGGCCGAACGTGAGATCCTGGCCGCCGGCGTTCTGCAGCGTCATGTTGCGGGTCGGGGGCGCCGCGAGCGGATCGACCAGGTCGAAGTCGACCGTGCGCGGCCGCACCGACAGGTGGGCGGGCGGATCGATCTCGATGGTATTCAGGTGCACCAGGTCGCTGTCGGTAATGGGATTCGGTGAGACGTAACCATTCGCAAGCGGCAGATCGGTGAACGGATTCCCGAGGTTGATGGTGCCCAGCGACAGTATCGAAGCGAGGTTCTGGAAGTCGAGCCCCAGCACCTGCCCGAACACGGTGTAGCCGCCGTTCGTGTTGTCCAGGTTTGCCGAATTGTCGGCGGCGTTGAAAAACCATTCCGAGGTTGCGCTGTTCGGATCGCCCGACACTTTCGCCATGGTCAGCGTGCCGGCGACGTTCGAGTGCGCAGGATTGAACTCGTTGACGATCGGTGCGTCTTCGGCGATGTGCGAAACCGACGCCGGCCCGAAATCGCCGAGGGTGGAATCGTACTTGTAGCCGCCGCCCTGGAGCACGAAGCCGGGGATACTTCGATGGATGAACGTGCCGTCGTAGCGATGGTCGCCGGCACCGTCGTCGACGTAGTGCAGAAAATTCGCGACGGTCACCGGTGCGTCGGCATCGAACAACTCGACATAGACGTCAAACGGGGTTTCGGTGCCGATCTGTAATTCCATGCGGACCACCGTTGCCGCCGCGCCCGTCGCGGCGCCGAGCAACAGCAGCCCGTAAATGAAGGCTTGCAGACGTCTGGCGGTCATTCGAATCGGTTGTTTGTCGTTGGTCGAATCAAGTAGGGGCCGGGGCGCGCGCGAGACCTTGCGGGCGCCGCGCGCCGGCGGCAGGCAGTGTCGGTGCGGCTACGTTACCCGCTCGACACTGGGCGCGCAATAAGGTTCCGACAAGCGGTCGGCGCGCGCTGTCGATCCGCCTATTGAGACTTGCATAAATGGTTGACAAGTTTGACCGTCATCCGGGTGCAGGCCGGGATCCAGCGGCTCCCGCCCCAATGGATTCCAGCCTGCGCCGGAATAACGACAAAGGGGGAGCGTCTGTCACGCATTTATGCAAGTCTCAATAGGCGGCGGGTGGATAACCTGCTAATCTTAGCGAAAAATCACGGATCGGAGGTGCGCGATGCCAAGGCTTTTTTCTCGAGTGTTTTCCCTGATTGCGCTGCTTGCGTACCTTGCACCGGCGCTGGCTGCGGTGCAGAGCCGGGCGATCGATTATTCGGACGGTGATACGCCCTTGCGCGGGTACCTGTTCTGGGATGACGCAGCGCAGGGTAAGCGGCCCGGCGTGCTGGTGGTCCACGAATGGTGGGGCCTGAACGATTACGCGAAAAGCCGTGCGCACCAGCTTGCCGAGCTGGGTTACGTCGCCTTCGCGCTTGACATGTATGGGATCGGCAAGGTTACGCAGCATCCGGACGAAGCCGGCGCCTGGATGAAGACCGTCAACGCCAACGTCGCCGGCTGGGTCAGGCGCGCCGCCGCCGGCCTGGATGTGTTGAAGCAGCAGCCGATGGTCGATGCGAGCCGCGTGGCGGCGATTGGTTACTGTTTCGGCGGCGCGACCGTGCAGCAGATGGCCTACGCCGGCCTGGATCTGGCGGGCGTCGTCAGTTTTCACGGCGCGCTGACCCTGCCGGCGGAAGATCAGACCGGCAGGATCAAGGCACGCATCCTGATCGCCCACGGCAACGCCGATCCGTTTGCGACCGACGCGCAGCTCGACGCGCTGCGCGCCGCGCTGGACCGTTCCGGCGCGGACTGGGATATGCTGATCCTGGGCGGCGCAAAGCACGGTTTCACCAATCCCGACGCTGGTGCCTACGGTATGGCGCAGCTCGCCTACAATGCCAAGGCCGACCGCCGGTCGTGGCAGGCGATGCTGCAGATGTTCGCCGATCTGTTCAGCACACCGGCGACCGGAGCGAAATGATGGAGGACGCCGCCGTCAAGGCGCTGCGCATCGCCGTCATGACGGTGTCGGACACGCGCACCGAAGCCGACGATCAGTCGGGCAGGACGCTGGTCGAACGCCTGCAGGGCGCGGGGCACCGCCTGGCCGACCGCTGCATCGTGCCGGACGACATTTATCAGATCCGCGCGCGGGTTTCGCACTGGATCGCCGATCCGCAGGTCGAGGTCGTCATCACCACGGGCGGGACCGGCGTGACCGGCCGCGACGGCACGCCGGAAGCCGTGCAGGTCCTGCTGGACAAGGAGATCACGGGCTTCGGTGAACTCTTCCGCATGATCTCCTATGGGGAAATCGGCGCCTCGACGATTCAGTCACGCGCGCTGGCCGGCGTCGCCAACGGCACCTACGTGTTCTGCGTGCCGGGCTCCAGCGGCGCGTGCCGCACGGCGTGGGACAAGCTGATCGCCGTTCAGCTCGACAGCCGCACCCGTCCCTGCAATCTGGCGGAGTTGCTGCCGCGGCTGCACGGACGCTGACCGCAGCGTCGGTCGGGTGCGCAAAAAACCGGGGTCAGAACAGAATGGCACTTACTTAAGCCCAGAACTGCCGTCATCCCGGCGAAGGCCGGGATGCAGAATCTACAATAGTGGTAGTTTTCCTGGATTCCGGCCTTCGCCGGAATGACGAAACCCCTGGATTCAGAGTTAAGAAAGTGCCATTCGGGTCAGAACAAGCTTTCGCTGATATTCGAGCCGACCGGACGTCACTGTTCCAGCGAACCCGGCGGCAACCGCGACGCCGCTTCGTCCCTGATCTTGCGGAACAGGGCCGCCAGTTTGTCCGGGCCGGCCGCGCCGCGGGCCAGCCGGCGGATGCCCATGTCGGCGTACCAACCGATCGCTTTCAAGGTTTCCGGCGTGACCGGAACGATCTGCGCGCCCGTGGTCGTTTTCGCGCGTGGCGCCGCTTCGGACTGCGCGCGATCCGGCGCCGCCGCACGGGCGCGCGCCTGGCGGGCCGCCACGTGGCGGTGAACCCTGTGATAGTGCGGCAGGAGATAGAAACCGACGACCAGCAGAAAGCCGAGAAACCCGAGCAGATCGATCAGCGGCAGCGGCGGCGCGAACAAACCCGCCAGCATCTCGTAGACGGTGGTCGCGAGAATCGCGATGAGGCTGGCCGACAGAATCCGCGCGGTGGTGCGATGCCCGCGCCGGTAATAGCGGTGGCACAGATACAAGGCATACGCGACGTTGGCCAGCATGAGCAGGTGTATGCCATACCAGCCGCCGTTAGTCGCGGCGCCGACGGGCGCGTGCGCCGGCGCGCCAAGGTGCGGGACGTAGAAATACACCGGCGTCTGCAGGCTGAAACAGAGGAGCACCAGCCAAACGCCGGCCAGCGTCAGGGGCAGCAGCGTCTCGCGTGCGCGCGTGTAGACGGCGATCACCTGGATCAGACAAAACCACATCAGAAAGCGGACGCCGTTGTCGAGTTTGACGAGAGCGGCGGGATCGAACCAGGACGTGGCGGGATCGAAGTCCACGGCGTTGGCATGCACCAGCGCCAGGGCGCCGAGCAGGAACCAGAGCAGGGTGAGCAGCAGGTGAACGACCGAATACCGGCCCGGTGGCGCGACACTCAACTGGAGTTGTTGAATGGCGCCGTACAACGCGCATCCTGAGATCAGGTAAAAGAGTGACAGCATGGCTCGTTCTTATAGTTGTAATGGGAACCCGAACGCTGTGAAATAGTGTAGCGCGAACCAGGCGTGGTGGCGAGCCAGCCTGCGTAATTACTATATAAATAGTCCGTATCTAATTGAAATATAAAAAGAGATTGTTACTCAAGAATGGGACTGGTAACGCGCAACGTCGGCCGCCTGCTCGCGCGGTATCTGAACAAGCCCGTCAGCGACTATCGCCCCACCGCGACCACGCCGCCGGAAAAACTCCGCGCGCTGCTGCGGCCTTGTGACGTTCTGCTGGTCGAGGGCAACCGGCGCATCAGTTCCGCGATCAAGTATCTGACGCAGTCGACCTGGTCGCACGCGGCGATCTGCGTGGGCACTCTGGCCGGCCGCGAACTGGAGGGTTCGATGCTGGTCGAGATCGATCTGGAAAGCGGCGTCAACGCCGTGCCGATCAGCAAGTACGATCGGTTCCACACCCGCATCTGCCGACCGGTCGGACTGTCGGAACCGGAGAGGCGGCAGGTCGTCACCTTCGTGGTGCAGCGCATCGGCCTCAAGTACGATCTGAAAAACGTCGTTGATCTGATGCGCTATCTGCTGCCGACGCCGCCGGTGCCGATGCGTTTTCGTCGCAAGATGCTCGCGCTGGGCAGCGGCGACCCGACCCGCGCCATCTGTTCGACGCTTATTGCCCAGGCGTTTCAGTCGATCCGGTATCCGATTCTTCCGACCGTGAGCATCCGGGACCTGAATGAAACCGTGATGGGTGCCAACGTGCGCAGGGAGGTACTGCACAGTCGCCACCACACGCTGTTTACGCCACGTGACTTCGACGTTTCGCCGTATTTCGAAATCATCAAGCCGACACTGGCGCTGGGCTTCGACCATCGCGCGCTGATCTGGGACGAAGACGAGGCCGGCTAGAAAACCGGGGTCAGAACAGAATGGCACTTACTTAAGCCCAGAACTGCCGTCATCCCGGCGAAGGCCGGGATCCAGAATCTGCAATAGTGGTAGCTTTCCTGGATTCCGGCCTTCGCCGGAATGACGAAACCCCTGAATTCAGAGTTAAGTAAGTGCCATTCGGGTCAGAACACAGTTTTCGCTAATATTCGACCGGCATCACCTTGCCGGCTGCAGCGCAGCGCACGTCGATTTGAATATTAGCGAAAACTGTGTTCTGACCCCGGTTTTTTGTTGGGTGCACAAAAAAGGGCGCGGACGGGCCGCGCCCAGTACGGGGGATTTGAACGATGCCGCTGCCGGAGGCGTCGGATGTCTACTGGTCGGACGCCTGACCGCCTTTGGCTTCCTGATATTCCTGTTCGTCCAGCGTGCCGTCGCGGTTGGTGTCGATCCGGTCGAACCCGACGATCACGGTGTCGGACGCTTTCGCTTCGGTGCGCGAAATGAGCGCGTCGCCGTCCGTGTCGAGCATGGAGAATTCCGGCCATCCCGCGTCTTCCGTTGGCAGCGCGGCCACCGGTCCGGCCGCGCAGCTCAGCACCAGCAGCACGGGTGTGATTCTGTTCATGACGCTCACGTCAAATTGATTCAGAGGACGTAAGGAGCCGAGCAAGACCGATGCCAGCCTCGGGCAATCCAGACAAAGCACATGCAATTCAATTTACTATCGAATGAAGGTAAGATGGGCGCCCGAAGCTTGGGGCCGTGACTGTCACTATCCGCAAACGCCCGGGTCCGCGCCCGACACTAACCGACTGAGCGGGCTGGCTTACCGGCTGTATCCATTCGACTACAGACAATGCGGGCGCAATTCACCAAGGCATTTCGTACAGGAGGCATGCAATGAAAGCGCGAGCAGCCGTGGCCTGGGAACCCAGGCAACCGTTGAGCATCGAGGAAATCGACGTCGAGGGACCGCGCGAGGGCGAGGTGTTGCTCAAGGTGATTGCGTCCGGCGTCTGTCACACGGATGCGTTCACGCTGTCCGGCGATGATCCGGAGGGAGTGTTTCCCTGCGTGCTCGGCCACGAGGGCGGCTGCGAAGTCGTCGAAACCGGTCCCGGCGTGAAGACGCTCATGCCCGGCGACCACGTCATTCCCCTGTACATACCCGAGTGCGGCACCTGCGAGTATTGCCGATCGGCCAAGACTAATCTGTGCCAGTCCATCGCCAAGACGGTCTGGACCGGTTACATGCCCGACGGCACGCGGCGCTTCTCGCACAAGGGCAAGCCGATCTATCACTACATGGGCTGTTCGACCTTTTCCGAATACACGGTGGTGCCCGAGATCGCGCTCGCGAAAATCAACCCGGCCGCGCCGCTCGACAAGGTCTGCCTGCTGGGCTGCGGCGTGACCACCGGCATCGGCGCGGTGCTCAATACGGCCAAGGTCGAACCCGGCGCTTCGGTCGCGGTGTTCGGTCTGGGCGGCATCGGCCTGTCGGTGATCCAGGGCGCCGTGATGGCCGGCGCCGCGCGCATCATCGCGGTCGACATCAATCCGGACAAGTTCGAAGTGGCGCGCGTGCTGGGCGCCACCGACTGCATCGATCCCAGCGAACTGGGGGTCACCGCCGGCCAGGAAATCGTCGCCATGACCCAGGGCGGCGTCGATTACTCCTTCGAGTGCATCGGCAACGTCAAAGTCATGCGCGAAGCGCTCGAGTGCTGTCACATGGGCTGGGGCGTGTCGACGATCATCGGCGTCGCCGGTGCCGGCCAGGAAATCCACACGCGCCCGTTCCAGTTGGTGACCGGCCGCACCTGGAAAGGCACGGCGTTCGGCGGCGTCAAGGGCCGCAGCGAGCTGCCCGGCTACGTCGACCGCTACATGAACGGCCAGATCGAACTGGACAGCATGGTGACCCATACGATGCCGCTGGAGGACATCAACCGCGCGTTCGACCTGATGCACCAAGGCGAGAGCATCCGCTCGGTCATCATTTTCTGAGGGCGAAAGTGGAACGCATCGAGCGCATCAAGGAAGCGGGCGGGTGGCTGGACCGCTACCAGCACGCCTCTGCGGTCTGCCGCTGCACCATGACGTTTTCGGTCTACCTGCCGCCGCGCGCGGCGCAGGAACCCGTGCCAGCGGTCTATTGGCTGTCGGGGCTGACCTGCACCGATGACAATTTTCGGGTCAAGGCCGGCGCGCAGCGCTATGCGTCGGAGCTGGGACTGGCGTTGATCATTCCCGATACCAGTCCGCGCGGCGACGATGTGCCGGACGCGCGGGACCGCTACGATCTGGGCAAGGGCGCCGGCTTTTACGTCAATGCCACGCGCATGCCCTGGGCGACGCACTATCACATGTACGATTACGTGACGCGCGAACTGCCCGCGCTGGTCGAAGGCGCATTGCCGCTGGTGCCGGGACTGCGCGCGATCAGCGGTCACTCGATGGGCGGCCACGGTGCGCTGATCTGCGCGCTGAAGGAGCCGGGCGCCTATCGCTCGGCGTCGGCGTTCGCGCCCGTCTGCCACCCGATCGAGAGCCCCTGGGGGCAGGGTTGTTTCAGCGCGTATCTGGGCGACGATCGCAGGCGCTGGGAGGCCTACGACGCGACCTGTCTGGTGGAGGCGGGCGCACCGGCGGTGCCGATGCTGATCGACCAGGGCACGGCTGACGAGTTTCTGGCCGAACAGTTATATCCGGACGCGCTGCAGCGCGCCTGCGCGGCACGCGGGCTGCCGCTCAGCTTGCGCCTGCAGGACGGCTACGACCACAGCTATCACTTCATCGCCACTTTCATCGGCGAACATCTGGCGTTTCACGCCGACGCGCTGAAAGCCTGATGCGGTTGGCCGATCGTGTTCAGCTACAGCCTTTCGGACGCGGCAGGCCGGCGACCTTGTTCGCGCACTTGATCAGGCCGGTGGGAAACAGCGAGTAGATGTATTTCTGATCGCTGCGGTCCTTGCCGAACTTTTCCTTCATGATCTTGGGAAACACGCGCGGCTCGGCAACGGTGCCGTTGTCGGTGAAATAGTCGCGCGCCGTGTGGATGATGTCCCAGTGCTCGGGCGTCAGCGCCGGAATCTTTTCGTTCCTGGCAATCTCCACCGCCAGATCCGCGCTCCATTCGTCGAGATTCAACAGCCAGCCGGCTTCGCCCAATTCGATCGTTTTCCCCTCGACACTGGCTTGCATAATCGCGCTCCGTAATAGTTGATTAAATTAATAAAGTATGCAGCTAAGCTACGCGTTGCCGCCGACCCTATCAACCTCGAAGACTTTGGGTTTAAGCGGATGTTCGTGGTGCCGGCCGTGCCGCGCGTTTCCGTCGCGACCCGGCCCCGCTATAATTCGCGCCCATTCGTCAACCCGGAGTAGCGTCCCTTGTTCCGACCTTTCGCGATGTTCCTGGTCCTGGTCTGGCTCGGGCTTCCGGCGTGGCTGTCGGCGGACGACGAACCCGACGCGCGGGCGGTGCTGCACCCGCCATACCGGCTGATCGTCGTGCTGGTGGTCGACCAGTTCCGCTATGACTACCTGGAGCGCTTCGCCGGCCTGTTCCACGACGGCCTGCGCCGGCTGACCACCGAAGGCGTGTCGTTCACCCGGGCCAATCACGCCCACGCATTGACCGAGACCTGTCCCGGCCACGCGGCGCTGGCCACCGGCGTGCATCCGGCGCGTTCCGGCATCGTGGAAAATTCCTGGTACGACCGCGCCAGCGGCGAAGAGATCTACTGCGTCGGCGATCCGCAGTTCAAGCGTTCGCCGCGTCAACTGCAGGCCGAGGGTATCGCCGACTGGCTGCGGGAACAGGACCCCGAGGCGCGCGTATTCTCGGCCAGCGGCAAGGACCGCGCCGCCGTCGTTCTGGGCGGTCATCACCCGCGCGGCGCCTGGTGGTACGACAGCGCCACCGGCGGGTTCGTCACCAGCGCCTACTACCCGGCGGTTCCGGACTGGGTGACGGCATTCAATCGCGAGCAGAGCGCGGCGCGTTATTTCGGCCAGAGCTGGCGCGCGCTGCCGGTGCCCGCGGCACTGGCCGACAAGGCGCAGGTGGTGACACTGGACCGCGGCCTGTTCCCCGACGACTTTCCGCATGCGCTGGGTCCGGGCGAGATCGTGCCGTCGCCTGCGTTCTACAAGGCGCTGTACGAGTCGCCGTTTCTGGACGCGCAGCTCAATGCGTTTGTCACCGAACTGATCGAAAAAGAGCGCTTGGGTGCGGGCGGGCACACCGATCTGCTCGCCGTATCGTACTCGGCGCTGGACCTGGTCGGACACCATTACGGTCCCAACAGCCGGGAAGTGATGGATACGCTGCTGCGACTCGACGCGCTGATCGGCGCGCTGCTCGACCGCCTGGACCAGCAGGTGGGCAAGGGGCGGACGCTGGTGCTGTTCAGTTCCGATCACGGCGTCGAGCCGCTGCCCGAGTACCAGCGCCTGCACGGCGTCGACGCAACGCGCGCCGACGCGGAGGACATCGCCTGCCTGCAGCGCGTGCGCGCGTACCTGAAGGACCATTTCCAGGGCCGCGAAATCTTCAGGAAGGGATTGCTGCTCGATCAGGCGGTGGTCGCGAAACTGGGCGTCTCGCGCGAAGCGCTCGACCAGGTGGTCAAGGAGCGCATCGAGTCCTGCACGGCGGTCGAGCGTCTGTGGACGCGCACCGAGCTGCAGGCGGGCGAGGGCGCCGATCAGCCGTACTTCGCCGCCTGGCGCAACAGTCTGCACCCCGACCGCGGCGACGACTATTTCATCCAGTTCCGCGAAAATCACCAGCCGGTGCGCGGCACGGGCACCGGCCACGGTTCACCCTACGCCTGCGACACGCACGTTCCGCTGATCTTCCGGGGCGGCAATCTGCGCGCCCACTCGATCGACACGCCGGTGGCCACCGTGGACGCGGCGCCGACACTCGCGGCGCTCGCGGGCATTCGCGTGCCGCCCGGGCTGGATGGCCAGGATCGTTCGGCGCAGGTGCGCCACTAGGCGAGCGGCACCAGCCACGGATGTTGCCTCGAATTGCGAATTTCCGCGAAAATGGCGCCGTGCAGGATCGCCTTGCGGCCGGATCGATCAACGGACCATGAATCGTAACGGTGCCTCGCGTGTATCCTGCGCGCAGTCAGAAACACCTGTGCAACCGGGGATACCGGCGGCGCTTTGAACGTCGCACGCGGTAACCACGCACCTCGAAGTCCAGGTGACGAGGCCGCTCGGTTGTCGGTCGGACTGCAAGGAAAGCGCGGCCACCTGCTCCCGTCGCAAAGCCTGCTAAACTGCTTCCCCTTCAGGCCGCCGGCAAGCGGCCGGTCCATCACGCGAGGTTGAAACCATGGTCAAGCTGGGCACCGCTCTGACACCGACCGCCGTCCGTGTGCTGTTTTGCGGCGGCGGCGAACTGGGCAAGGAAGTCGTCATCGAATTGCAGCGCCTGGGTGTGGAGGTCATCGTGCTGGACCGCTACGAACATGCACCGGCCATGCAGGTCGCCCATCGCAGCTACAGCCTGTCCATGCTGGACGGAGCGTGGCTGCGCGCCATCGTCGAACAGGAGCGCCCGCACTACATCGTGCCGGAGATCGAGGCGATCGCCACCGATACGCTGGTCGAACTGGAGCGCGAAGGATACTGCGTGATTCCCACCGCGCGCGCCGCGCGGCTGACGATGAACCGCGAGGGCATCCGCCGGCTGGCCGCCGAGGAACTGGGCTTGCCGACGTCGCCTTACGCCTTTGCCGACGACCGTACGCGTTTCGAACAGGCGGTCGAACGCATCGGGCTGCCGTGCGTCGTCAAACCCATCATGAGTTCGTCGGGAAAGGGCCAGAGCACGCTGCGCGAAGCCGCCGATATCGACAAGGTCTGGCACTACGCGCAGCAGGGCGGGCGCAGCGGCGCCGGCCGCGTCATCGTCGAGGGCTTCGTGGACTTCGACTACGAGATCACGCAACTGACGCTGCGCCACGCCGCAGGCACCGCATTCTGCGAACCGATCGGCCATCTCCAGGTCGACGGTGATTACCGCCAATCCTGGCAGCCGCAGCCGATGAGCGATACCGCGCTGGCCAAAGCGCGCGCTATCGCCGGCCGGATCACCGGTGCGCTGGGCGGCCGCGGCATTTTCGGCGTCGAGCTGTTCATCAAGGGCGACGCCGTGATCTTCAGCGAAGTGTCGCCGCGACCGCACGACACGGGCATGGTGACCATGATTTCGCAGGACCTGTCGCAGTTCGCGCTGCACGCGCGCGCGATCCTGGGCCTGCCGGTTCCGAACATCCGGTTTCACGGACCCTCGGCGTCGAGCGTGATACTGGCGGAAGGGACGTCATCGCAGATCTCCTTTACCGGCGTCGACGCGGCGCTGGCCGAACCGGACACGCAGTTGCGCCTGTTCGGCAAACCGGACGTCGCCGGGCGCCGGCGCATGGGTGTCGCTCTGGCGCGCGCCGAATCCTGTGACGACGCGCTGGCGAAAGCCAAACGCGCGGCCGGCGCGGTGGGCATCGAGTTGAACTGATCCGGTTTCAACCACAACGGACACCAAGGACACGAAGGCAATCCACCGCTATCACCGCAAAGGCGCGCGCCGGTTGGCGCTGAGCGCAGCAAAGCCCAACGGCCAGCCGTCCGGCCTTGGGCTTCGTGCCTCATCAGCCTGGCTCTGCAAAATGGTCGCGCAGCGATGCGCCGGAATGACGAGTCCTGCGCCTTTCAGTCACGCGTGGCGCGGGCGTACGCCGGTCGTGCCGCGAGCCGCGCGACATAGTCCCGCAGGTGTGGAAACGATTTCAGGGAATCCGGCGACCACATGAGTGTCGATCCGACCATGATGTCCGCCGTGGTGAAGCCATCGCCCACCAGGTGCTCGCGCTCCGCCATGACCGCCTCGAGCGGTGCGAGCACCGACCGGTACAGCTTCAGACTCCAGGGCACGATCGCGGCGACGCGTTTGTCCTCGGGCAGCAGGCGGGTGTGCAAGGCGGCGAGCCAGATGCCGGTTTCCAGCGTACCGGGAGCGAAAAACATCCAGCGTTCGTAGTCGCGGCGCAGCGGACTGTCCGGCGCAGGTGCCAGCCCGGCGTCGGGGTGACGGTCTGTCAGCCAATGACAGATGGCGCCCGACTCGACCACGACGTCGCCGTCGATCTCCAGCGATGGCACCAGGCCGAACGGATTGATACGCAGATACTCGGGCGACCGTTGCTCGCCGGCGCGCAGGTCGATACGGCGGATTTGGTACGGCAGACCGAGTTCCTCGAGCAGCCAGCGCGGGCGCACCGCGCGCGTTTCCGGCGTGTAGTATAGGATTAAGTTCATGTGATCTCCTTATGTATTATATAAAAATATATCGACGCACGAGCCTGGCTGAGAAACTGGCCCCGTGAGCAAGGTTACACCGTGCCGGTCCAGTGCGTTACGCTTGCGCGCTCACCGGCCCGCATTGCTCACCGGCGTCCCGCTGCGACGGCACCCGGTGAGCAAAGCGCGCCGGGGGGGCGTACAACCGGCCGGTCAGACCGCACGGCCTTGAACTCATTCGACAACCCATCAGACGCCGTTGGACGGCGAGCGCTGCTTCATGCGTATCGTGGCTTTTTACAACTTGAAGGGGGGCGTCGGCAAGACGTCGTGCGCGGTCAACATCGCCTGGCTGGCGGCCCAGTCGCACCTGCCGACACTCGTCTGGGACCTCGACCCGCAGGGCGCGGCGAGCTGGTATCTGGGTGCGAACCGGCACGGCGACTGGAGCCCCAAGAAACTGCTGAAGGGCAAGACGCCCATCGGCGATCACGTGATCGCCACGCCCTACGAACGCCTGGATCTGCTGCCGGCCGATTTCTCGGAGCGGGACTTCGACCTTGCGCTGGCGCGCTACGCCGACGACCGGCACGCCCTCAGGCGGCTCATCGAACCGTTCGGCGAGACCTATTCGCTGGCCGTCCTGGATTGCCCGCCGAGCCTGTCGCGGCTCGCGCAACAGATCTTCGCCGCCGCCGACATCGTCTTCGTGCCGCTGGTGCCGACCCATCTTTCGCTGCGCGCATTCCAGCAGGTGCGCGAGTTCATGAAACAGCACGACCTCGGGCACAAGAACCTGTATCCGTTCTTCAACATGGTGGACGTGCGCCGGAAGCTGCACCGCGACACCATCGAACACCCGCCGGCGGAACTCAAGCAATTACTGCTGAGCCACATTCCGTACGCGTCGGCGGTAGAGAAGATGGGCGAATACCGCGCGCCGCTGCCGGTGTTCGCGCGGAGCCACCCGGCGACGCTGGCGTTCCAGAACCTGTGGCAGGATATTCTGGCGCAGATTTATTGAACCCCCCTTAACCACAAAGGACTCGAAGGACACAAAGAAGACCTTTATTGCCGCAAAGTATCAACGGCGGTGTCGCTGATAGATCGCGGGCAGGGGCTTCCCCCGGGAACACCGGACCCTAGCCGGTCAGCCAGGGCCTGGGTAGGTTGATGGGCTAAACGAATGTGAAGCCCAACGCAGGGGCCGTGTCGGGCTTCGTTTCTCAGGCCACCCCACGGGTGCGGTGGCAACTCCTGGCCGGTGACCGCCGATCAGGTACCCCGCGTCAGCGGGGTCTTCCGTGCCAGGAGTACTGGCAATTCGTTGTCGTTACCAGTCATTCGCGCAAGCGAGCGAAACGCGCGATGATCGGACAACGTCTGGCACATCGGGTACCGACTGTTAGACCCTGGGCGCCGGTCCGTCCGCACGTCGTGCATTCGAATCCACAAGCTCTCTTCCGGTCTTGCCGACGACCAGCCAATCCCTGGCTTTGTGGAGCGTTGCAGTCAAACACAACTGAAAACTTTGTGTCCTTCGTGTCCTTTGTGGTTAATGAAAGCCCTTTGGCATCACCAATAAGCCAGCACCCGCCCATCCGTGACCTTGTGTTCGAACGCGCGCAGAGGCCGGTCGCCGATCTCGGTGCACTCGCCGGTGGTCACGTCGAACGCCCAGTGGTGCTTGGGGCAGGTCAGGCGGGTGCCGTCGAGCGCCAGGTGCGGTATGTTCGTGACCTGGTGCGGGCAGCGGCTGTCGTAGACGCGCAGGTCGTCGCCGGTGCGGTAGACGAACAGACTGCGGCCATCGCAATCGAGATAGCTGATTTCGCCCGACGGAATATCCGCCAACGGCGCGACGTCGTGCCAGGCGGATTTGGCGTCCAGGTTCTCCAGATGGAACTCGGGAATATCCATGTCGAGCAGTATGTCCACGGCCCATACGATCTTGGCCAGCCCGAGCGTCGGGAACGCCATCAGCAGCGCGTCGAGCACTTCGTTGGCGCTCGCGCCGTTGCGCAGCGCCCGCGTCAGATACTGGCGGAACCCGGGTTCGGTCTGGGCGTCGACCTTGGTGATGACGGAAATCAGGTCACGCGTGCGGGTGTCCAGATGCTTGCCCGCTTCCTTCAGAAACTTGAAATAGGGTTTGATCGCGTCGGGCCGTGCGGCGACCAGATAATTCAATGCATCACTCATCGGGACTTACCTCAAATACGCCAGGATCGGTTATCCTAACGGCGGACGCAGGTCGCTGCCAAGGGGCGGCGGTACGCCGATGAAACCGCGCTTGGGCCATGGCACAGGAAAACAGTCTGGAATCGCGATTGATCGACCTGGAAATCCGGCTTGCGCACCAGGAAGCCGCGCTGGAGGAGCTGACGCGCGCCCTGCTGCAGCAGGAACGGCTGACGCAGCGCCAGAGCGAAGCGCTGGAACGCCTCGACGCGCAACTACGCGCGCTGCAGGCGACGGCCGCGCCGGCGCCCGAGGACGGACCGCCGCCCCATTACTGAGCGGCCGACACGGCGCAGGATTCCGGAGGACAGCACAGCGTGGTCGATGGACAAATCGTGCTCGGCTGGCGCGAGTGGGTCGCGCTGCCGGAACTCGGCATACCCTGGATCAAGGCCAAGGTGGACACCGGCGCGCGCACGTCGGCGCTGCATGCGTTCGCGCTGGAACGGTTCACCGCGGATGGGCGCGCGAAAGTGCGCTTTCTGGTGCACCCGTTTCAGCACGATGACCGGACGCGCGTCGAATGTGTCGCCGACATCGTGGAAGAGCGGGTCGTGTCCGACTCCGGCGGCCATCGCGAGCGGCGCCCGGTGATCCATGCGATGGTGATGATCGGCCCCGAAGCGCGGACCATCGAAGTCACGTTGACCGACCGCGACACCATGCGCTTCCGGATGCTGCTCGGCCGCACCGCGATGCGCGGCCGTTACCTGGTCGATCCCGCGCGATCCTATCTCACGCGCGGACCGGGCACCGGCGCCAGGCGCCCGCGCGCCGGATTCTGACCCGACCGTTCGAACCTTCCGACCACCGCCACCCATGCCCTGGAGCCCGAGCAGGCAATGAAAATCGTCATTCTGTCGCTCAACAAGAAACTCTACTCCACCCAGCGCCTGGTCGAAGCGGCGCAGGCGCGCGGTCACGACGTCGACGTGGTCGACACGCTCAAGTGCTATCTCGACATCGCCTCGCACCGGCCCAGCGTGCACTACAAGGGTAGACTGCTGCCTCAATACGATGCGGTCATACCCCGCATCGGTGCATCCATCACCGAATACGGCACCGCCGTCCTGCGCCAGTTCGAGATGATCGGCACCTATCCGCTGAACGAATCGGTCGCCATCACGCGCGCGCGCGACAAACTGCGCTCCCTGCAGATACTCGCGCGCGCCGGCGTGGGGCTGCCGATGACCGGTTTCGCGAGTTCACCGGACGACACGCAGGATCTGATCAACCTCGTCGGCGGTCCGCCGCTGGTGCTCAAGCTGACCCACAGTTCGCAGGGCAGGGGCGTGGTGCTCGCGGAAACGCAGAGCGCCGCGGAGAGCCTGATCGGCGCGTTTCGCGAATTGCAGGCGAACTTTCTGGTGCAGGAGTACATCAAAGAGGCCGGCGGCACCGATATCCGCTGTTTCGTGATCGGCGACAGGGTGGTCGCCGCCATGCTGCGCGTCGCCAAACCCGGTGAATTCCGCTCCAACCTGCACCGCGGCGGCACCGCCAAAGCCGTCAAACTGACGCCGGAGGAACGCGCCACGGCGCTGCTTGCCTCGCGCAAAACGGGGCTCAACGTATCGGGTGTCGATATCGTGCGCTCCGATCGCGGACCGGTGGTGCTCGAAGTGAACGCATCGCCGGGACTGGAAGGCATCGAAGGCGCGACCGGCATCGATGTCGCGGCGCTGACGATCGAATTCATCGAGAAAAATGCAAAACACCAGCACACCCGCACGCGCGGCAAAGGCTGAGCCCTGCGCGCGCCGCAACCGCCGCGCGCCCGGAAAGTCATTACAGGAAACGGCGCAACTGTTAGAATGGCGCGCGTCGACAGCCGCGGTCGGAGGGATGCATGAGCCAATCCTGGAAAGACGTGATCTACATACAGCGCGAAGCGCTGGCGCGCAGGCTGCGCGCACCGCTGGAGCGGCTTGCGACTCAGTGCGTACCGGTATGGGGCGACAGGGAAAAGCTCGACAAGGTGCTGCTCGAGGGCTTCGCGGACATTCCGCACAGCACGTATCTGTATGCGCTGGGTCCGGACGGGGTGCAGATCTGCGACAACGTGGGCGCGCAGGGATTGATGCCGGAACATTTTGGCCGCGACCGCTCCGCGCGCCCTTACATGCGCGAGGCGGTGCCCGCGTGGGGCTTTCTGTTGTCGGATGCGTATATCAGTCTGATGGCCCGGCGTCCGTCGCTGACCGCGCTGCAGGTGGTGCGCGCGGGCGACAGGATGCTGGGCTACATCGGCGCGGACTTCGACTTGCGCGATCTGCCGGTGTCGTCGCAGCTCTACGAAGATCCGGGCACCTGGCGCCAGATCAAGGGCGACCCGGCGATTCGCGGGTCGGTGTTTCAACAGACGCGCATCGAAAGCCCGCTGGACAGAATTCTCGAACAGGGCCTGGCCATACTGGAGGAACTGATGACCGAGCGCGGCGTGTTCCAGATCGTCATCCATTTCTCCAGCAGCCGCGCCACGGTCTGGACGCTGGCCGACCCGTACCGCTACCGCATCCTGGACAGCGAAGTGCTGAACGACCCGGACATCTGCCTGGCTTATCCCGCCTGTTCCTACCCCCGTGACGCGAAGATTCCGCCCGATTGCATCGGCCCGATCCTGGTGGCGATGAAGGATCTGCGCCTGGCCGACGAGACGCTGTACCTGCGCTCGGCCTCGATCAACATCTTCAACGGCATGATCAGCCTGACGTTCTCCTGCGACGGCTCGCACTACATGCCGTACGACGAGTTCCTGGAAAAGAACACGGCGTTCTGGATCGGCGCGACCTGTTGATGTGGATGACCGGCCGCTGGGTGCCCGGCGGACCAATTCTTATTAACCACAAAGCACACGAAGGACACCAAGGTACAAACAGCCAAGACCGACACAGCGTACCGTTGAATTCGTTGGCGAAGGCTGCAAGGAAGAACCGCTTGAATATTCGTCAAAGCGAGGAATGCAGCGACAGTGCAACGCATGAGTGGTTATGCCGGGACCACGAGATTACTTCGCTTGACGTGTAATTACGCGTTTCATTCGCAACGATGAGAACGGGGTTCGCGGTCCGGGTTGAGCGTAAGCGAAACCCGAAATTCATGACTCTTTTCTTCGTGTCCTTTGTGTGCTTCGTGGTTAATTGTTATCCGCCCCGGGCCCCATAGCCACCTTCGGCGATTCAACCGCGCCGCCGCACATCGCCATCCGCTCGCGCGGCGCAAAACCGTGCCGGTCGAGTATCCAGCCGGCGATGTCGTCCTGCACGCGCGCGGCGTCCAGGTCGCGCGTCAGCATGTGATAGCCCTCGGGGTAGAGCGACAGGGTCAGGTTCAACGCGGGATCGCCGGCCGGCAACGCGGCGAGGAAGCGGCACATCGCCGTCTTCGGCACGATCTCGTCGTGACCGCCGTACAGCAGCAGTACCGGTCCGTGCAGGCGCGGCGCGGCGGCCGTCGCCCGGTCCATGAGGTTGGCGACGCCGTACAGCACGTCGACGCGCGTCGCCTTGATCACCAGCGGATCACGCGCCCAGGCGCGCAGCATTTCCAGATTGTCCGTGGGTTGCAGTTTCAGTCCTCTGCCGGTCAACCGCTCGGCCGGAAACGTGTGCGCCATGAACGCCAGCGCCCAGCGCTGGTAGAACGGCATGGCGTCGCGCGACCACACGGCGGGCGCCACCAGAACGATGCCGTCGGGTGCGACGGCGCCGTCTCCAAGCCCGGCCAACGCCACCGCGCCGCCCATGCTCTCGCCGAGTACATACAGCGGCAGGTCGGGGTAACGGCGACGCAGCAGCGCCTTCATTTCGTCGAGGTCGCCGACCAGCCGGTCCGTGCCGTGCCAGTAGCCCCAGTCGCGGCTCGCGCCGAAGCCGCGTTGATCGTAGGCGTAGACGGCGATGCCGGCCGCCGCCAGACGACGCCCGAGCCCGTCGAAAGCGCGGCCGTAGTCGTTAAGACCGTGCACGGCCAGCAGCAGCGCGCGCGGCGCGGCATCCGGCAGCCAGGCGCGCAACGGCAGGCGGAATCCGTCGTCCATGATCGCTTCCTTTGCGTCCAGGATCGGCGCCGCCCGCGTGCCGCCCGCGGGAACCACATAGGGCGTCGCGCACCCGGCGAGCAGGCCGACGACGCCGGCGGACAGCGCCAGCCATCCGCTGCGCCGCCAACCCGACAGGGCCAGCCGCCGCGTCAGGAACGCAGCACGCACGCGTTGCCGGCGAGCCGCGTCGTGGCGTCGACCGGCGGCGGCGCCGCCGGCGCTTCGGCAGCCTGCGCCGGGACCGAGAGCTTCAGGAAAACGCCCAGCGCTGCCAGCAACAGCGCGGCGCTCGAGATGACCGCGACCGGGTAGTAGAGATTGCCGGCCATATCGAGCTGGCTGTACTTGATGACCATCAGCAGGCCTTCGAGCACGAGGGCGATGCAGACGATGCTGACGAAGCGCGGCAGCGTACGCTGCAGCACGGTCGCGATGTGGCTCTCGTCGTCACGCCCTGCGTATTCCTGGTTGACGACCAGGCCCAGTTCGAAGGTCGCCAGCGACACGATCGCCATGTTGATGGCCTTGACGAACGCCTCGGTCATGCCGATCGAGCCGGCCAGACCGTTGATCAGGGCTTCGGCGGTCAAGCCGGCGAGCGCCACCGCGAGAACGAAAAAGAGCAGCGAAAAGCCGGTCGCCATGAGCTGACGGAAGGTGTTGAGCGCGAAGAAATGTCGCATCGGTCGTTTCCTTTGTGAGAGTCCGCAGTCTGACAAAGCAAGGCGCGTACCAGTTCCGCGCACGCGGTAAACTCCCGATTCCCGCGCGGGCGGGGCACGGCCGCCCGTGCCGAAGCGTCGTCGTCGACCGACAGATTCGCCCCTGCTAGTGGTCCCTGCGGATAATTCGGTAATGCATTGATGACTAGCGGAAACGCTGATCAATGCCCAGGTCGTCATACCGGCGTAGGCCGGTATCCAGTCGTTGCAAGAACCTGGATGCCGGCTTTCGCCGCCATGACGAATAAACCAAAGGTTCCTTAACGGCCAGGCGCAATAAGATTCTACGCCGGTCTTGCTCGTCTGAACGGACCATCGATACGTAACCTTATTATCCGCATAGACCACTAGACGATGGACCGGCACAGTCCTTTGAGCACCAGATCGGTGAGGCTCACGATGCCGACGACGTTGCCATCCTCGATGACCAGCACGCGGCTCAGTTGAAAACGCTCGAGCAGGCGCGCGCAGTAGCGGATATCCATGTCGGGATCGACGCTGATCACCGGCTTGGCCATCACTTCGTAGACGTTGACCCGGTTCGGCGCACGGTCCCTGGCCAGCACCTTGCGCGCGATGTCGGACAACAGCAACAGGCCGTACTCGTCGTCGCCGTGGCGCTTCCTGACCACCAGGGCCTTGGTTTCGACGTGCTTCATCGACTTGATCGCTTCCTCGATGGTGAGCATGCCGTCGACCAGGTCGAAGTGCGTTTTCATCACCGAACGGACGCGGATGATTTCTTTGTCGTCGCTCATAGTTTGTCCTCCACGGCGCCTTTGAGCTGCTGTATCTGCTGGGTGACGCCGATGGCATCCTCGACGTCGATCTGGAACGCGATGCCGCGTCCCGGTTTCTGTTCGAATTCGGCGACCTGGCTGATGTGTTCGAGGACCAAGCGGCTCATGTGCTCCTCGACCAGGAACAACAGTACGTCGCGCACGGCGACCAGGTTCATGCCGAAGAACGTCTTGGGCCGGTCGCTGCCTTCGCCGCGCGCACTGGTGACCACCGTACAGCCGGTGGCGCCGGCTTCCCGGGCGGCTTTCATGACGGCGTCGGTCTTGTCGTCTTCGACGAAGGCGATGATGAGTTTGAAGTGCATGGCTATCTCCTCAAAAGGCTTGGTCGTTCAGGTCGGCGGCGGTCCGTCGCCGGGTCCGCCACTGGCTGAGCTGCGCATAGGCCATGACCGCCATGATGGAAAACAGACTCGCAAAGGCGATCAGCCCGAAACCGTCGAGAATCGGACTGCAACCGGGCACCGTCCCGGCCAGGCCGAGGCCGAGCGCGGTGACCAGCGGCACCGTCACGGTCGACGTGGTCACGCCGCCGGAATCGTAGGCCAGCGGGATGATCATGCGCGGCGCATAGTAGGTCTGGATCAGGACGAAGACGTAGCCGGCGATGATGTAGTAGTGCAGCGGCGTACCCGTCACGATGCGGAAGGTGCCCAGCGCAATCCCGATCGCGACGCCGATGGCCACCGCCATGCGCAGCCCCCAGGGACGGACCGCGCCGCCGGAGACTTCGCCGGCTTTCATGGCGACGGCGATCAGCGAGGGCTCGGCGATGGTCGTCGCAAAACCGATCAGGGCGCCGAACGCGTAGACCCAGTAGTAGTCGTGCCAGTCGGCGGCGCCGGCGGCGCTGACGTGGACGCCTAGAAAAGCCGGGTCGGTCAACTGTCTGGCCATCAGTTCGCCGAGCGGGAACAGCGCCTGTTCCAGCCCTTGCAGAAACAGCGCCAGGCCCACCAGCACGTAGACGAAACCGGTCAGAACGCTGCGCAGGCGCGGGATCGGCCGGCGCAGGATAAGAACCTGAAAACCGAACAGCACGGCGGCGATCGGCAGCACGTCGCGCAGGGTGGCGAGCAGGTCGGCCAGCAGATGATGCAGGAAGTCCATCAGATCACCATGCCGAAACCGAGCACGAACAGAATGGGTGCCAGCGACGCGAGCGCGATCAGCCCGAACCCGTCCAGCATCGGGTTGCGGCCCTCGATCGACAGCGACAGGCCGATGCCCAGGGCCGTCACCAGCGGAACGGTGATCGTGGACGTGGTCACCCCGCCGGAATCGTACGCAATGCCGATGATCTCGCGCGGCGCGAACGCTGTCATGATCACCACGCCGGCATAACCGGCGATGATCAGCAGATACAGCGGCCAGCCCTTGATGATGCGAATGACGCCGATCACGATGGCCAGCCCCACCGAAACCGCGACGGTCAGTCGCAGGCCGAGCGCATAGGAATCCTTTTCCTCCGCGTTGTCGGCGATGAAATTCGCGTCCGCCGCCACGTCAGCGGCTTCGCCGGCGACCGCGATCAGCGCCGGTTCCGCGACGGTGGTGCCGAAGCCCAATCCGAAGGCGAATATCAGCAGCAGGGTCAGACTGCCGCGGCGCGCAAAGGAGACGGCCAGGGTTTCGCCGATCGGGAAAAGGCCCAGTTGCAGGCCGCGCACGAAGAACGTCAGGCCCAGCACGACCAGCACCGTGCCGGACAGCAGATCGGAAAGGTTGGGGATCGGCTGTCGCAACACCACCAGTTGGAAAAAACCGATCACCAGAAAAATCGGCGTCAGATCCCGGATACTTCCTTTCAGCGCCAGCCAAAAGCCGCCGAGTTGCTTCAGCAAGAAATTCGCCCTCTACTCTGTCGCTGGATGCGCAGGCGCGCGGCGGTGGGGGGAGTATACCTATATTGCCGATGCGCACCAACAGCCTCGGCGGCACGCCGGCAATGCGCTGCGCGCCGCTCATCCACAGCGGCCGAGGGGTTCGCTGGCAACGCGCGATTGAATACAATCCGGTGCCGTCCGGGGCATCTGTCACGAGGAGTCTGTCATGGAAATCCTGAATCGTTCCGAACTGCCGCTGAGCCGCTCAGGCGGCGCGCGCGAGTACCGTCTGGTCACCGGTCCGAACGCGGCCGGGGAAGGCGATGGCGGCGGGTGGGTCAGCGTGGGCGGTCTGGTCTGTCTCAGCGACTGCCGCTGTGCTGCCGGCGGCGAGATCGGGACGCGGGAGCACCGCAATCTGGACCTGGTGACACTCGTGGTGGACGGGCGCCTCGAGCATCGCGGTTCGCTGAACGACGGCGCATTGCTGCAAACCGACGAGGTCATCGTGCAATGCGCGGGCGCGGCCGGTTTCGCGCACAACGAAATCAACCCCGATGACCAACCCAATCGAGTCGTCCGGCTCGGGCTGGTGCCGGAGCGGCAGCGGACGGAGGCGGACTGGCGGCAACTGCCGTTGCAGAAGGGCCGCGTCACCCGGGTCTATGGCGGCGACGGCCAACGGCACGCGGCGCCGGCTGCTGCAACGGGCGTGGATATCGCATTCCTGGACGGCGGACAGAGCCTGGACGTGGACACGCCGTTCATGGCGTACCTGGTGAGCGGCGCCGGATTCGCCAACGAGGATCACGTCACCGAGGGAACGCTGTTTCGCGACGACCAGTTGACCTTCGATGCGACCGAGGACACCCGGCTGGTGATCGTCCATCGGCGCGTCTGACGCCGGCTCAGGATGTCGCGCGCCGTCCGCTTGTGCGGTTCCTGTGCCGGAAGCACGCGATCGCTTCGCCTGACGTGTAATCAAGTGTTTCGTTCGCAACCAACAGAACGGCGTTCGCGGCCCGGGTTGAGCGAAAGCGAAAGCCGAAATTCGTTACGCGTTTCTTTGTGTCCTTTGTGGCTGACAGGCGGTTGGGTCTCCCTTCGGGTCCTCGGCGTGCTTCGCGGTTAATCTCAACCCGGCGCCGACGGCCGGTCAGGACGACCCGTTGGCGAACACTTTCTTCAGCAATTCGGTCGAGCGTTCCACCGGATTGGCGCGGATCTTCTTCTCTTCGTCCGCGATCATCAGGAACAGCCCGTCCATGGCCCGGTCGGTGACATACCCGTCCAGGTCCACCGCGTCCTGCCCCAGCAGGCTGGTCAAACCGCCGGCCTTGCTCATCATGGATTTGTAGGACGCAGTGACGCCGGCGGCATCGGTGGCCTGGGTGACGATCGGCCGCATGCGTTCGACCAGGGCATCGCTGGTGTGCGTGCGGAAGTACTGCGTTGCCGCATCGTCGGGTCCCTGGAGGATGCGTTTCGCATCGTCGACAGTCATTTGCTTGATCGCGCCGCCGAACAGATTGGCGACCTCGGGCACGGCCTTTTCGGCGGCGCTGTTCATGGAGTTCACGAAATCGTCGGCCAGCTTGTCCTGGCCCAACTCGCGCAGCGCCTTCTCGGCCCAGGCCAGTTGCTTGGGCATGGGGATGCGCACGCGCGCATTGTCGAGAAAGCCACCCGGCCGCCCGAGTTCGGTCACGGCGGTGTTCACGCCCTTTTCGAGCGCCTGCTTCAAGCCGTCGGCGATCTCGCCCTGCGTCAGCGCCTCGATGCCGGTGCCCTGGGTCTGGTCACCGCCGCCCAGGCCGCGCAACATATCCAGCAGGCCGCCCACACCGGCGGCGTGCGCGGCGCCGGCGCCTGCCGCGATGACCACCAGTCCGGCGACGAACGAATGAGAGAATTTCATGGACAGCACCTTTGTTTTGCGCGGCGTTTGTGGAGAGCGGAGTATAGCCGATTCGGCGTGTTGTGGCACTTTGGGGGCTGATTCGGATTAACCGCGAAGGACGCGGTTAATCTCAACCAAACCGCACCTCGACCACCGTATCAGGCGCTTCCCTGATGTTCGTCGACACCGGACAGTGGCGCATGCGGTCGACGATGTACGCGATGTCGTCTTCGCTGGGGCTGCCCGATTGCAGCTTCGCCTCGAAGCGGACGTGCAGTTTGCGCAAGGCCCAGACGTCGTCGGCGACGGCTTCGATGGCGCCTTCCGCCGATGCCAGCGCCAGACCGCGTTCCGCCGCGTTGACGCGCAGGTACAGGTGCTGGCAGTTGAGCAGGGCGTAGACGAAGGTCTCGAAACCGGGCGTGCCGAAGCCAAGCTCGAACGGTCGCCATTCACCCTTTGCGTACTGTTCGACGACAAGTTCGGCGACAGCGTTGCCGGGCTGCCGGTAGCGGCAATGCAGTCGCTGCTGAAACACGTGCTTGATCATACCGCTCCTCGTGACAATGGCAGGACAAAGGCCGGACATCATTGCAGGAGCGTGCCTGTCCGCGAAAGGCCGGCCCTCGGCGGCTCGTCCCGGTGTCGCCCGATCCTGTCCTGCTCAATAGCACAGATACCGGGCAAGACCCATTGAGCTGAATCAAATCTCGCCGGATCGACACTGGCTGCGGCGCTCACGCCGTCGCGTGTCGCTCCCACCAGCCCGGCAGATCCGCGATCGAGCCGAGTGTCGCGTCGGGGCGAATAGCGCCGGCGAGGTCCTCGGGCCGGAACTTGCCGGTCCGCACCAGCGCGCCGGCCAGGCCGGCCTGTTGCGCGCCGCCGATGTCGCCGTGGAGGTCGTCGCCGACCATCAGCACGGCGTCCGGGTTCAGGCCGATCAGGCCGGTCGCGGCGTGGAAAAACGCAGCGGAGGGTTTGCCCAGCACGACCGGCTCGACCCCGCTCGCGTATTCCAGCGCCTTCACGAACGGCCCCACATCCAGTTGCAGACCCGCGGCCGTGCGCCAGTAGCGCGTCATGCCCAACGCGATCAGGGCCGGCGGCGGCGTCTGCATCAACAGCCGGAATGCCTGATTCAGCCGCGTGAAACTCCATTCGTCGGCGAGGTCGCCGAGCACGACCGCGCCGACCCGCTCCTGCTCGTCGCCGCTCCAGCCGGTCAGTCCATCGAATTCGCTCTGCGTGGCGCCGGGCAGGAACAGCGCGACCGGTTCCGTGGTGTGCGCCGCAAGCCAGTGCGCGGCGGCGACGGGCGGCGACAGAATCTGATCGGGGGATACACACATGCCCAGCGCGGCGAGCTTGTCGGTGATCGCGCTGCGGGGTTTGGAGGTCGTGTTGGTGATGAACAGGTGCGGTATACCGTGCACGGCCACCCAGTCGAGCGTCTCCGCGGCGCCGGCGACCGCCGCGTCGTTCTGATAGAACACGCCGTCCAGATCGAAAAGCAGTCCTCGCATGGTTAAGATGCCGCCCGTATCGAAGACGCGAAACAGTTCCCGCACTTTAACACGCCCGGCCGGTGGGTTCATGCCGGCGCCGCGCGTTTCAGCGCCGCCGGACGCGCGCAATGAACCGAAAAATACCCCTTGATGTAAATCAAGGCCACCGCGCATCCCGGCCTTCGATAATGCACCAGGCCCCAGAATCGACCGTGCTATGGAGGACGACCCATGAACACCCATCCCTTCCGCGCAGGACTGCTGAACATCGCGCTTGCCGCCACCCTGGCGGTGCCGGCGCTTGCCTATGCGCAGGACGCGAAACACCCGCCGGCCGGCGGCCCCGAATTGCGTTACCAGGGCGCACCCTCCGGCATCGACCCGAACAAGACCAGGGACATGATCGATTCCGAAGGACCGCCGATGACGCTCGCTGAATTCAACGAAGGAAAGAAAATCTTCTTCCAGCGCTGCGCGGGTTGTCACGGCGTGCTGCGCAAGGGCGCAACCGGCAAACCGCTGACCACCGACATCACCCGCCAGCGCGGCGACGCCTACCTGAAAACCTTCATCACCTACGGCTCGCCGGCGGGCATGCCGAACTGGGGCACCTCGGGCGAACTGTCAGAGCGCGAAATCGACGTGATGGTCAGGTACCTCCAGCACGAGCCGCCGACGCCGCCGGAATGGGGCATGAAAGACATGAAGGAGAGCTGGCAGGTCGTCGTGCCCGTCGACAAGCGCCCCAGGAAGAAGATGAACCACTACGACATCGACAATGTGTTCTCAGTGACGCTGCGCGACGCCGGCCAGGTGGCGCTGATCGACGGCGACACCAAGAAGATCATCAACGTGGTTGACACCGGCTACGCCGTGCACATCTCGCGCCCGTCGGCTTCGGGACGCTATCTGTACGTCATCGGCCGCGACGCCAAGATCAACCTGATCGACCTGTGGATGGAAAAACCGGACACGGTCGCCAAAATCAAGGTCGGGCTGGAAGCGCGTTCGGTGGAAACCTCCAAGTACAAGGGGTACGAGGACAAGTACGCCATCGCTGGCACCTACTGGCCGCCGCAGTACGTCATCATGAACGGCGATACGCTGGAGCCGCTGCAGATCGTCTCGACCCGCGGCATGACGGTGGACACGCAGGAATACCACCCGGAACCGCGCGTGGCCGCGATCGTCGCCTCGCACGAGCACCCGGAGTTCATCGTCAACGTCAAGGAGACCGGCAAGATCCTGCTGGTCAATTACACCGACGTGGATAACCTGTCGGTCACCACGATACCCGCCGCACGCTTCCTGCACGATGGCGGTTGGGACTCGACCCACCGCTATTTCCTGACCGCGGCCAACAAGTCCGACAAGATCGCGGTGGTCGACTCGAAGAAGCGCGAGCTGGAAGCGCTGATCAACGTCACCGAGATTCCGCACCCCGGCCGCGGCGCGAACTTCGTGGACCCGAAGTTCGGTCCGGTGTGGTGCACCAGCGCGTTGGGCAACGAGAACATCACCTGCATTGGCACGGACCCTGCGAAACACAAGGACTCCGCCTGGAAAGTGACGCAGGTGCTCAAGGGTCAGGGCGGCGGTTCGCTGTTCATCAAGACCCATCCGCAATCGAAGAACCTGTGGGTCGACACGCCGCTCAACCCCGACGCCAAGATCAGCCAGTCGGTCGCGGTGTTCGACATCAATCACCTGGACAACGGGTACCAGGTGCTGCCGATCGCCGAATGGGCCGGACTGGGCGACGGTCCCAAACGCGTCGTACAGCCCGAGTACAACAAGGCCGGCGACGAGGTCTGGTTCTCGGTGTGGAGCGGCAAGGACCAGGAATCGGCGCTGGTGGTGGTCGACGACAAGACGCGCACGCTCAAGCAGGTCATCAAGGACAAGCGCCTGGTCACGCCGACCGGCAAGTTCAACGTCTACAACACGGTCCACGACATCTATTGATGACAACGACCGGAGCGGCACCGGCGCCGCTCCGGTCCTGACCGAATCCGTGGGAGTAGAGCGATGGCGATCGACAGGAAAATCTATCTGGTGGGCGCGGGTCCGGGCGATCCGGAGCTGCTGACGGTCAAGGCGCTGCGTCTCCTGGAACAGGCCGACAGCGTGGTCTACGACCGCCTGGTCTCGCGCGAAATACTGCAGTTGATTCCCGCACCGGTGGGGCGCATCGATGTCGGCAAGATGACCGGGCGGCACAGGCTCGGCCAGACGGAGATCAACGCCTTGCTGGTCGACCTGGGTCGGCGCGGCCAATCCGTGGTGCGGCTCAAGGGCGGCGATCCCTTTATTTTCGGGCGCGGCGGCGAGGAAGCGCGCGCACTGGCGCAGGCCGGTGTGCCGTTCGAGGTGGTACCGGGCATCACGGCCGCGCAGGCGTGTGCGGCCTACGCGGGCATTCCGCTGACGCACCGCGGACTCTCGCGCGGCCTACGCTTCATCACCGGCCGCTGCAAGAATAACGAACCCCTCGTGATCGACCGCGGTGGTCTGGCCGATCCGCAACAGACGCTGGTTGTCTACATGGGACTGGCCACACTGCCGCGCATCGTGGACGAACTGGTGCGCGCCGGACGCGCGCGGTCGACACCGGCGGCGATCGTCGAGCAGGGCAGCACGCCGCGCCAGCGCACGCTGCTGACCACGCTTGCCGAACTGCCGGTGACCGCCGAACGTCACACAGTCCGCTCTCCGGCGCTGCTCATCATCGGCGCCGTCGTGACGCTGGCCGACGAACTGGACTGGTTCATGCCGGTCGCGCGCGAAGCCGCGCTGCGCTATGCGTAGCCTCGTGCTGTGTGCATGCGTTCTCTTGGCGGCGAACGCCGGCGCCGCGCCGCTGTCGGCCGCGCGCCAGACCGAACTGCGCGATCTGGTGCTCGAGGATTGCGGTTCGTGCCACGGTCTGCACCTGACCGGCGGGTTGGGTCCGGCGTTGACGCGCGCAGCGCTGGCGGACCGTCCGCTGGCGCTGGTGGCGGCGACCATCCGCGACGGGCGCGCCGGCACACCCATGCCGCCGTGGAAACCCTTGTTGAGCGACACTGAGATCGACTGGATCGCACATTTTCTGAAAGACGGAGGAGGTGCGCCGTGAAGCGGTGGTTCACTGCCTTCGCCGCGTCTCTTGCCTGCCTACTGGCGTCTGTAGCGTTCGGCCAGGTGCGCGGCACGGGCGACCTGGGCATCGTCATCGAGCGCGCGGTCGGCAAGGTGCTGGTGATTGAACACAGCACCGGCAGCCGGCTGGCCGAGATCGAGGGCCTGGGCGACCTGTCGCACGCCTCGGCCGTGTTTTCGCGCGACCAGCGCTACGCCTATGTATTCGGCCGCGACGGCGGCCTGACCAAAGTCGATCTGCTCGAACAGCGTGTCGCCGGGCGCGTCATGCAGGCGGGCAACAGCATCGGCGGCGCCATCTCGCAGGACGGCCGGCTGGTTGCGGTCTCCAACTACGAACCGGGCGGCGTGCGCATCTTCGACGCGGCCACGCTGGAACAGGTCGCCGACATCCCCGCGGAATACGCACCCGGAAAGCTGTCCAAGACCGTCGGGCTGGTCGACGCGCCCGGCAACCGCTTCGTCTTCAGCCTGTACGACGCCGGTCAGATCTGGGTGGTCGACATGACCGAACCGAAGCGGCCGGTCGTGACGAAATTCGCCGACATCGGCCAATCGCCCTACGACGCGCTGATTACGCCTGACGGCCGGTATTACATCGCCGGTCTGTTCGGCGAGGACAGCCTTGCGCTGCTCGATCTCTGGCACCCCGAAGCGGGCGTGAAGAAGATTCTGCAAGGGTACGCTGCGCACGAGAAGACACTGCCGGTGTACAAGATGCCGCACCTGGAAGGCTGGACCGTCGCCGGCCGCCACGCGTTCGTACCGGCGGTCGGCCAGCACAAGGTGCTGGTGGTGGACACCGAGACCTGGAAAGAGGAGGGCGCCATCGAGGTTGCCGGCCAGCCGGTCTTCGTCATGGCGCGTCCCGACGGCCGCCAGGTGTGGGTGAATTTCGCCGTTCCCGACAACGGCCGGGTGCAGGTCATCGACGTCGAGACGCGCGCCGTCGCGGCGACGCTGGCGCCGGGCAAGGGCGTCATGCACATGGAGTTCACGCCGCGCGGCGAGCGCGTGTGGGTGTCGGTGCGCGACGAGGACCGCGTGGATGTCTACGACACGCGGACACTGGAGAAGCTGTATTCGCTGCCGGCGGACAAACCCAGCGGCATCTTCTTCAGCGACCGCGCGAACAGGATCGGACTCTGACAATGGACGTCCTCGAACAGCGGCTGCTCGACGATTTTCAGCGCAACTTTCCGCTCAACCCGGCGCCGTTCGACCAGATTGCGCGCGACCTCGATACCAGCAGGGAGCGGGTGCTGGCGTTGCTGCGCGCGCTCAAGCGCGACGGCGCCGTCAGCCGCGTCGGGCCGGTGTTCCGGCCGAACAGTGTCGGGGCCAGCACGCTCGCGGCGATGGCGGTGCCGGCCGCCGCGCTGGAAGCGGTCGCCGCCGTCGTCAACCGCTTTCCCCAGGTCAATCACAACTACGAGCGCGAACACCGCTTTAACCTCTGGTTCGTCGTGACGGCGCGCGACCGTACAGCGCTGGAATACACCCTGCGCGAAATCGAAGCCGGGGCGGGATACGCAGTGCTGGTGCTGCCGCTGGTCCGCGACTATCACATCGATCTGGGTTTCCGCATGGGGCTCGACGCCGGCACACGTATCCTGCCGGAGTGCGCCGGCGACCTGTGCGAACCGGACGGTGCCGACGCGACAACAGCCCGCGCCGCCGAAGACCTGATCGAAGCCGTCCAGGACGGCATTCCGCTGGTGGCGCGGCCCTATCGCGAGATCGGCGCGCGGCTGGGCTGGTCCGAGCAGGCGGTGATCGACGGCCTGCGCGATATGCTGGCGTGCGGCGTGATCAAGCGGCTCGGCGTCGTGGTGCGCCACCATGAATTGGGCTATCGCGCCAACGCCATGGTGGTGTGGAACGTGGCGGACGCCGAGGTCGACCGGCTCGGCGCGCAGTTGGGCCGCCAGGACTGCGTGACGCTCTGTTACCAGCGCCCGCGGCGGCTGCCCGACTGGCCCTACAACCTGTTCTGCATGGTGCACGGCCGCGACCGGAGCGATGTGCTGGCCTGCATCGGCCGGATGGTCGAAGGACTGGACTTGCGCGCGGTGCCGCACGCCGTGCTGTTCAGCGGCCGGCGGTTTCGCCAGCGCGGCGCGCGCTACCGGCTGAGCGACTGAGATGGACCACCTCGACCGCCTCATCGTCAACGAACTGCAGGGTGGGTTTCCGGTCTGCGAGCGCCCCTTCGAAGCGGTTGCGCAACGCCTCGGCACCAGCGAGAGCGAACTGATGACGCGGCTGCGCTGTATGCTAGACGATGGGTTGCTGACGCGCTTCGGACCGCTGTTCAACGCCGAACGCCTCGGCGGCGCGCTCAGTCTGTGCGCCCTGCGCGTGCCGGCCGAGCGCTTCGAGGCGGTTGCCGCGCAGGTCAACGCCTTTCCCCAGGTCGCGCACAACTACCAGCGCGACCACGTCATGAACATGTGGTTCGTGCTGGCGACCGGGTCGGTGGGTGAACTGACGGCGACGCTGGAGGCCATCGGGCGGGAAACCGGGCTGGCGGTGTTCAATTTTCCGAAACAGGACGAATTCTTTGTCGGACTGCACTTCCAGGTCTGAGCCGGTGGGCGCGACCGCCGCGGAGGATCCAGGCGACCTCGACCGGCGCATCGTGCTGGCGCTGCAGGCGGGGCTGCCGCTCGACGCGCGGCCCTATCGCTGGGTGGCCGGGGCGCTCGGCCTGACACCGGAGACCGTCATGCGGCGGGTCGAGGCGATGCTGGACGACGGGCGCATCCGCCGCATCGGTGCGGTGCCCAATCACTACCGCCTGGGCTATGTCGCCAACGGCATGTCGGTGTGGGACGTTCCCGATGAACATATTCGCGAAGTCGGGAGTGAGGTCGGCCGGCTGGACATCGTCAGTCATTGCTATCGGCGGCCGCGTCATCCGCCGGACTGGCCGTACAACCTGTTTGCGATGGTCCACGGCCACAGCCGCCACGAAGTCTGCGAAAAGGTCGACCGCATTGCGGCACTGCTCGGCGAGCGGGTGCGCCGCCACGAGGTGCTGTTCAGTACGCGCATCCTGAAGAAGACCGGGTTGCGCCTGATGGAGGGTTGAATGTTCCGTATCTCTCACTACCTGCAGGTGCTGGCGGACCCGGACCCAGACGCGCCGCTGCCGGCGGGCAAGCCCACCGGTCCGGTGGTGATCTGGAATCTGGTGCGCCGCTGCAACCTGACCTGCAAACACTGCTATTCCATTTCCGCCGACGTCGATTTTCCCGGCGAATTGAGCACCTCGCAGGTCTTTGCGGTGATGGACGACCTGCGCGCGTTTCAGGTGCCGGTACTGATCCTGTCCGGCGGCGAGCCGCTGCTGCGCTCGGATATCTTCGCGATCTCGCGGCGCGCCAAGGCGCTGGGTTTCTATGTCGGGCTGTCGACCAATGGGACGCTGATCGACGCGGCGAATATCGAACAGATCGCCGGTGTCGGCTACGATTACGTCGGCATCAGCATCGACGGCATCCGCGAAACGCACGACCGGTTCCGCCAGAAACAGGGGGCGTTCGACGCCTCGATGCGTGCCATCGGCCTGTGCCGCGACGCGGGCATCAAGGTCGGCATGCGCTTCACGCCGACCCAGGACAACGCGCACGAACTGCCGCAAATCCTGCAACTGATGGAAACCGAGGCGGTCGATAAGCTCTATGTCTCGCACCTGAACTACAGCGGCCGCGGCAACCGCAACCGGCGCTCCAACGTCGTGCACCAGACCACGCGCAAGATCATGGACCTGCTGTTCGACACCTGCTGGAACGACGTGCAACAGGGCAGGCGGCGCGAATTCGTCACCGGCAACAACGACGCCGACGGCGTCTATCTGCTGCACTGGGTGCGCGAACACCTGCCGGAGCACCATGAGCGCATGCGCCAGCGGCTCGAACACTGGGGCGGCAACGCCTCCGGGGTCAATATCGCCAACATCGACAACCTGGGCAACGTGCATCCCGATACGTTCTGGTGGAACTACAGTCTGGGCAACGTCAAGGACCGGCCGTTTGCGGAAATCTGGAACGACAGGAGCGACCCGCTCATGGCGGGCCTCAAAGCCTCGCCGCGCCCACTCAAGGGCCGCTGCCGCGTATGCCGGGCGCGCGCGATCTGCGGCGGCAACACGCGCGTGCGCGCGTTTCAGATTACCGGCGATCCCTGGTGGGAGGACCCGGCCTGCTACCTGGACGACGAGGAACTGGGCATCACCCGCGCGGACTACGCGGCCGACCGGCCGCAACCGCTCGACCTCAAGGTGCGGACGGTGCGGTTTCGCGAGGTCGTGTAGGTGAATTGGGCTGTTATATTAACCGCAAAGGACGCGAAGGACGCGAAGGACGCGAAGGGAAGACCCTATTGTTTCACCGCAAAGGCGCACCAAGGCGAGCGAAGTAACTCTTTGCAAATACCGCTTCGGATCGTTGCGGCAGGCCGTGGGTGATGCGCGCCAACTGCCCGCAATGGTTTCAGCACTGCCTGACATGACTTTCATTCAATGCAATGACCACCCTACTCAGCAACAGAGGCTCGCAGCATGGATACCGGATACCGGCTGGCACGAAATACTTTGCGCGCCTTCGCGGTAAGACGCTTTTCCCTTCGCGTCCTTCGCGGTTAAACGAATTTCATCCATGAAAAGGCTCCCAACCCGACTGCCACTGCTGCTCCTGTTTGCTGCCTCGATCTGTCTGGCGAATGCACAGGAGCCGGCGGGCCTCTACGCGCAACACTGCGCCGCCTGCCATGGCGCCGAGCGCACCGGTGGCATGGGGCCGGCGCTGTTGCCGGAAAGTCTCGACCGGCTGCGCAAACCCGATGCCATCGATACCATCCGCCAGGGGCGGGCGGCGACGCAGATGCCGGCGTTCGGTGACACGCTGACAGCGGAGCAAATCGATGCGCTGGCCGCCTTCATCTACACGCCGCCGGCGAATCCGCCGGTGTGGGGCGCGCAGGAGATCGACGCCAGCCACGTCGTCTACAAACCCGAACTGACGCACGGCGACGCGACGACGGTCAAGCCGGTCTACGACGCCGATCCACTGAATCTGTTCCTGGTGGTCGAAGCCGGCGATCACCATGTCACCGTTCTCGACGGCGACAGGCTGGAACCCATCTACCGCTTCAAATCGCACTTCGCCCTGCACGGCGGCCCCAAATTTTCCTCGGACGGCCGCTTCGTCTATTTCGCCTCGCGCGACGGCTGGATCACCAAGTTCGACCTGTACCGGCTGGAAACGGTCGCGGAAATCCGCGCCGGGCTGAACACGCGCAACGCCGCGGTATCGGCGGACGACCGCTTCGTGCTGGTCGGCAACTACCTTCCGCGCGCACTGGTGCTGCTTGATGCGCGCGACCTCAGTCTGATCAAGATCATCCCGGTGCAGGACGACTTCGGCAACGCGTCGCGGGTGAGCGCCGTCTATACCGCGCCGCCGCGCCAAAGCTTCGTGGTCGCGCTCAAGGATCTCAAGGAAGTCTGGGAAATCAGCTATGCGCCCGACCCGGAACCGGTCTATCGCGGCCTGATGCACGATTACCAGATGGGCGAGGGCGTGGCGGAAACCGGCCGCTTTCCGGTGCGGCGGATCGCGCTGGACGATTATCTGGACGACTTTTTCTTCGACCAGTCCTATCAGCACCTGATCGGCGCGGCGCGCAACGCGAAGCGGGGACAGGTGGTCGACCTGATCGTCGGACGCAAGATCGCCGACCTCGAACTGACCGGCATGCCGCATCTGGGTTCGGGCATCACCTGGCCCTGGCGCGATACCACCGTGCTGGCGACGCCCAGCCTGGAGGAAGCCGCGGTCACCGTGATCGATATGGCGACCTGGCAAACCGTCAAACGGATCCAGACCCGCGGCCCCGGTTTCTTCATGCGCAGCCACGAAAACTCGCCGTACGCGTGGGTGGACGTGTTCTTCGGCCCCGACAAGGACCTGATGCACGTGATCGACAAACGCACGCTGGAAATCGTCAAGACGCTGCGTCCGGCACCGGGCAAGACCTCGGCCCACGTCGAGTTCGACCGCTACGGCAGGTATGCGCTGGTGAGCATCTGGGACGACGACGGCGCCATCGTCGTGTACGACGCCAAGACGCTCGAAGAGGTGAAACGCATCCCGATGCGCAAACCGGTCGGCAAGTACAACGTCTACAACAAGATCCACCTGTCCGCGGGGACGAGCCACTAGACCGGGGGGTTGAATTCTAACCGCAAAGGACGCGAAGGACGCGAAGTAAAATTCGAATTCCGGAAGGGAAATCAATTCTATTCAGTTTCGGTTGGTACTTGAGCCTGGCGAGGTTCACTCGCTCCCGGTCTTCATATTGGTCGCACTCGGATAGTCTTCCCATGGACGGCGATGCTCTGCGCGCCTCGAGGCGTTTTTGCAGTGAAATAGTCCTTTTACTTAGCGTCCTTTGCGTCCTTCGCGGTTGAAACAGTGCGGTTTCCGTAACCCAGAACGGCCAAAAACACCGCTTGATTCATATCAAGGACACCCACCAGGGCAAACCGGCTAAATCACCCCCGAATCCAATTTATCGAGAGGGCAGGTGCGCCATGAGCGAAGTGTTCACCAAGAGCATGGCGAGAAACATCTATTACGGGGGCAGCCTGTTTTTCATCCTCCTGTTTCTCGCGTTGACCTTCGACACGTCCGGCAAAACCCCGGACCGGGACAATCACGTGGCGATCACCGACCAGGTGGCCCACGGCAAGCGCGTCTGGGAGCAGAACGACTGCATCGGCTGCCACACGCTGCTGGGCGAGGGGGCCTATTTCGCGCCGGAGCTGGGCAACGTCTACAAGCGCTTCGGCAATTCGACCGATGCCATCGTCGCGTTCATCAAGAGCCGGCCGGCGCAGGGCATTCCCGGGCGCCGCAGCATGCCGCAGTTCAACCTCAGCGACGAGGACCTGCAGGCGGTCGCCGCGTTTCTGAAGTACACCAGCGACATCAATTCGTCCCACTGGCCACCGAATATTCAGGGTTGAGGAGAGCGTCATGCAATACAAGTCTCAAGCTGTCGCCAAGCCTTATTTCATCGCCGCCATCGGCCTGTTCGTCGGCCAGATTCTGTTCGGGCTGGTGATGGGCCTCCAGTACCTGTGGGGCGATTTCCTGTTTCCGGAAATCCCCTTCAACGTCGCGCGGATGGTGCATACCAACCTGCTGATCGTCTGGCTGCTGTTCGGATTCATGGGCGCGGCCTATTACCTGGTGCCGGAGGAATCCGAGCGCGAACTGCACAGTCCGGCGCTGGCGCGGTTGCTGTTCTGGGTGTTTCTGATCGCCGGTGCGCTGACCGTGCTGGGGTATCTGCTGGTGCCCTATGCCGGCCTGGCAAAACTGACCGGCAACGATCTGCTGCCGACCATGGGCCGGGAGTTTCTGGAACAGCCGACCATCACCAAGATCGGCATCGTCATCGTCGCGCTCGGCTTTCTCTACAACGTCGGCATGACGGTGCTCGGGGGGCGCAAGACGGTGGTCAACCTGGTACTGCTGACCGGGCTGCTCGGCCTGGCGCTGCTGTTCCTGTTTTCGTTCTACAATCCCGAGAACCTGGTCAAGGACAAATTCTACTGGTGGTGGGTCGTGCATCTGTGGGTGGAAGGCGTGTGGGAACTGATTCTGGGTTCCATCCTGGCGTTCGTGCTGATCAAGACCACCGGCGTCGACCGCGAGGTCATCGAAAAGTGGCTGTATGTTATCATCGCCATGTCGCTGATCACCGGCATCGTCGGCACCGGCCACCATTACTATTGGATCGGCACGCCCGAGTACTGGCAGTGGTGGGGTTCGATCTTTTCGGCGCTGGAACCCATTCCATTCTTCATGATGACCGTGTTCGCCTTCAACATGGTCAACCGCCGCCGTCGCGAACACCCGAACAAGGCGGCCGTGCTCTGGGCGCTGGGCACGTCGGTGATGGCGTTTCTCGGCGCGGGCGTGTGGGGCTTTCTGCACACGCTGGCGCCGATCAACTACTACACGCACGGATCGCAGATCACGGCGGCACACGCGCACATTGCCTTCTACGGCGCTTACGTCATGATCGTGCTGACCATGATCTCCTACGCGATGCCGATCCTGCGCGGACAGGAGGCCGGCAATGCGCGCTCGCAGGTGCTGGAGATGTGGTCCTTCTGGTTCATGACGGTGTCGATGGTCTTCATCACGCTGTTCCTGACCGGCGCCGGCGTGCTGCAGGTCTGGCTGCAGCGCTATACGGACAATCCGCTGCCGTTCATGGCGGTGCAGGAGAAGATCGTCGTGTTCTACTGGCTGCGCGAGCTGGCCGGTGCTGTGTTCCTGGTCGGGCTGGTGCTGTACGTGCTGTCGTTCTTCGTCAAGGCGCGCGCACCGGCTCCCGTCGCTGCGGCGTCGTGACGGACCGCGCGTGGGACGGCGCGGATCGCCCGACCACCGGCCGCCGCGGGCGTCCGCCGGGGGACTTCGCCATCCGCATCATCAGCGGATGGCGAAGCTGTGGCGGCTCGCGCTGAGTGCAGCGATCGGCACCGGCGTTCGGGGAGCGGAGACAACGACATGAGACAGGATGCAGCCAAACTGCGCGATGCGGCGGCGGACGTTCCCTTTTATCAACCGCAACACCGCGAGGTGGAACTGTTCGAGTATGCGTGGCGCAACCAGTTGCCGCTGTTGCTCAAGGGGCCGACCGGCTGCGGCAAGACGCGGTTCATCGAGCACATGGCCGCGCGCCTGGGACGGCCGCTCTATACGGTCGCCTGTCACGACGACCTGACCGCGGCCGACCTGGTCGGCCGGCACCTGCTGGGCGAGGCGGGCACCTACTGGAACGACGGCCCGCTCACGCGCGCCGTGCGCGACGGCGCCATCTGCTACCTCGACGAAGTCGTCGAGGCGCGCAAGGACACGACGGTCGTCCTGCACCCGCTGTCGGACGACCGGCGCATGCTGCCGATCGAGCGCACCGGCGAAACGCTGCGCGCGCCGCCCGAGTTCATGCTGGTGGTCTCCTACAATCCCGGTTACCAGAACCTGCTCAAGGGCATGAAGCCCTCCACCCGCCAGCGCTTCGTCGCCATCCGCTTCGATTTTCCCGATGCCGAAACCGAGCGGCGCATCATCGTCCGCGAAACCGGTCTGGATGCAGCCGTCGCCGAGCCACTGGTTCGGCTGGGCCAGAACCTGCGCGCGCTGAAGGACCAGGACCTCGACGAAGCGGCGTCGACGCGGCTGCTGATCTACACCGCGCGCCTGATCCGTGACGGCTTCGACCCCGTCGAGGCCTGCCGCGCCGGGCTGATCGAACCCCTGAGCGACGACCCGGCAACGGTCGCGGCACTGATGGACCTGGTCGACGCCGGTTTCGGGTGAGCCCATGGAAACCGAGGACCGGTCGCTGGCGATTGCCGCCGAAACGCTGTTTCTGCTGAACCTGCTGCTGCTGCCCGGGCTGGCCTTCCTGATGCTGCTCGGCCTGCATCTGTCGCGCCGCCATGGGCTGTCGGCGCTCGCGCGCAATCACCTGTCGCAGACGGTCGGCGCCAGTCTGCTCGGCGGCGGTCTGATCGTCTGCGTGATCGCTTTGATTATCGCGCTGGGCGGCTTCGACTCGGGGTACACCTGGATGGTCGTGGTGCTCTATTTCACGTTCATTCACAGTTCGCTGATTCTCATGGGCGTGCTGGGGCTGGTGAAGGCCATGGCCGGCGAGCGGTTCCGGTTTCCGCTGATCGGCCGGTGGTTCGCGGCATGAACCGGGTGCAACGCGCGCGCCTGCTGTCCCGCGCCGGTTTCTTTGCGTTGTTTCTGCTCGCGCCGCCGCTGGATCTGCTTCGCTTCGATCTCGACCTGGGGCACTTCTATCTTCTCGGCGTTCCCTGGACGCTGGGGGTCGACGCCGACCAGCCATTGCGGACCGCGATCAATCTCATCGCGCGCGGCTTTCTGCCGGTAGCCGCGGTGGTCATGGCCGGTGTCTGGGTCTCCCGGCGTTACGGCCGCCTTTATTGCGGCTGGCTCTGCCCGCATTTCTCGGTGGTGGAAATTATCAATGCCCTCATGCGCCGCGCGTCCGGCAAACCGACGCTGTGGGAGCGCGATCCTTTACCCGAACGCCAAGCCGACGGGCTGATCATTCACCCGCGTCGCGCGATCTGGTGGCTGGTGCTGCCGGCGGTGTTGTTGTTTGCGGTGCTCTGGGCGGTGACGCTGCTGACCTATCTGCTGCCGCCCGCGGAAATCTGGGGCAACCTGATGAGCGGCCACCTGACGCGCAACCAGGCGCTGTTCATCGGCGTGGCGACAGTGCTGCTGGCGATCGAATTCAGCGTTGCGCGGCACCTGTTCTGTCGCTACGGCTGCGCGATCGGGCTGTTCCAGAGTCTGGTATGGATGGGCAACCGGCGCGCGCTGGTGGTCGGGTTCGACCGTTCGCGGGCCGCTGAATGCGCAAGTTGCGACGCGTCCTGCGAACACGCCTGTCCGATGCGGCTCAAGCCGCGCCAGATCAAACGCAGGATTTTCACCTGCACCCAGTGCCGGCGGTGCGTGCAATCCTGCGAACGGGTCAACGCCGCGCAGGGCGCGCCCGGCCTGCTGCGGATGCTGTCCGGCGACTGCGCGCTGGATGCGTCGGAGCGGGATTTCGGGCGCCGTCCGTGCGTGCCGCCGGACTGCTTTGAACGCCGCAACGGTCCCAAGGACGCGCGTTGATGGAAGCGTGGGTCGGGCAACTCTGGCACCGGATCGTCACGCGCGCCGCCCGCGGCGACCACCCGGAGGCGGCCGTTTCTCTCGAGGAAATGCGCCGCCCGGCGGCCGTGATGTTTCGCGCCCTGGGCGGTGCGCGGGGACTGCGCGTGGAGCCGGCGAGGGAGACCCGCAACCGTGCGCGCCGGACGCTGGTGCGGCGGCTGGCGGGAACCGGCGGAACGCTCGAACTCGCCTGGCGCGACCACGAGACGCTGCGCCTGCCGGCGTCCATCGGCGTATTCCCGGAACGCGCGCTCAACCGGGATCTGTATCTGTGGCTGGCGGCGCTCGCCGCCGACGGCGCGCACGCGCACGGCGACTGGCTGCAGTGCAACGCAGGCGCGACTGCGCGTTTGCTGCAGCGCTATCCCGGCCTGGCCAAACGTTATCGCCGCCTGGTCGAGGCGCACCTGGCCCAGCGTCCCGACCCGGAGCGTTTGACCGAAGCCGAGGCGCGCCAGGAACGCGCGATTCGGCGGGGTCTCATGCAGCCCGAATTCACCTCGGCTGCCCTACCGGCGGCACGCAGTCCGGCGCAACCGGTACCGCTCTGGCTGCACCCGGACCCGCCGCCGGCAGCGCCATTGGCCGCAACTGCCGACGACACCGGCGGCGAGGGCTCCGGCGCGAATGCCGATGTCGAAAAACGCCGCGCCGGCACGCGCGTGGACGCGCCCGACGGCCGCAGCGGACTGCTGGCGTTCCGGCTCGAAAGCCTGTTCACGCGTGCCGACTATGCCGCCGTCGATCGAAGCATCGAAGAAGACGAGGACCGCAACGCCAAAGGCGCCGTGGACGACCTGGACGTGCTGAGTCTGGCGCGCGATCGCCGCCGCACGGCGACGCGCCTGCGCTTCGATCTGGATCTGCCGCCCGAAGACCACGATGATCTGCGGCTGGGAGTCGGCGTTCCGCTGCCCGAGTGGGACTACCGCAGACAATGCCTGATTCCCGATTACTGCCGGTTGCAGCCGTTGATCGCAGACGGCATCGAGCCCGCGCCGCTGCCGGACGGGCTGCGCGCCCAAGCGCGCCGGCTGCGGGCGCAGTTCGAGCGCCTCAGGCCGTCGCGCGTCTGGGTGAACGGGCAGCCGGAAGGCAGCGAGCTGGACATCAATGCACTGATCGATCACGCCGCCGACCGCGCGCTGGGCGTGCGCGCTGCCGACGCGGATGTGTTCCGTCGCACGGAAAAACGGGCGCGCGACCTGTGCTGCCTGGTGCTGGCCGATCTGTCCCTGTCGACGGACAGCCACGTGAACAACGAACAGCGCGTCATCGACGTCATCCGCGCAAGCCTGCTGTTGCTTGCCGAGGCGTTGAGCGCCACGGGTGACCGTTTTGCGCTGTACGGCTTTTCCTCGCGGCGTCGCGACCATGTGCGTTTCCATAGCCTGAAGACGTTCGACGAGAAGTACTCGCCGGTCGTTCGGGCGCGGATACAGGCGGCGAGGCCGGGATATTACACGCGCATGGGCGCGGCGATGCGTTACGCCGCCCGGCTCCTGGACGCTCAGCGGGCCGAAAAGAAACTGCTGCTCATGCTGACCGACGGCAAACCGAACGACCTGGATCGTTACGAAGGCCGCTACGGCATCGAGGATACGCGGCACGCGACGCGCGAGATCGGCGCGCACGGGATCACGCCGTTCTGCGTGACCATCGACGACCGGGCCAGCGACTATGTGCCGTACCTGTTCGGCGCGGCGGGTTACGCACGCGTGAAAAATGCAGCCGAACTGCCGGCCCGATTGCCGCGGCTGTATGCGCGGTTGACGCGGGATTGCTGAGAGCGGCGAACAGGATTAACCGCAAAGGACGCGAAGGACGCCAAGGAAACCCCTTCTACCGCAAAGGCGCGCCAGGTTCATTCAGTTCACAGGTTCACACGGCCGTTCACTTCGTGCAGATCGGCAGACCTGACACGTAGCGCACAGGGACAGCGGATGTTGTCGCGCCGGCGGGCAAATAGCGGGTTGGCGGTTCTCTAAGCACAATGAGCTCCATGATGTGGAGACACACTCCCGGAGGGGGGAAATCAGCGATTGGTCGTTGCTCAGCGAAACGGGAAATCAGGCCGCCCTGTTCGGATTGCTACGCGATACCATCAATTACCTCAATGGTACGACGGATAAAGCGAAACTCACTTGATCAATTCGCGGGTCTTACTTGGCGCGCCTTCGCGCGCCTTTGCGGTCGAAGGGGTTTCCTTGGCGTCCTTCGCGTCCTTCGCGGTTAATCATTCGCGTCCTTTGCGGTTGAACCTGCTCAGCCCAACGGTCAAACAGCATCCGCAAACAGGCTACAGTGTGCCCTGCTGGGTGAAGTACCGCAGTTTTTCCACGTCTTTGAGTGTCACCTGGCTGTCTTTGACTTCGATGAGGCCGTCGCGCGTCAGTCGGGAAAAACAACGCGACAGCGTCTCCGGCGTCACCGACAGGCGTGCGGCGATCACGTGTTTCGGCGTATCGAGCTGGACCTGCGGGGCGCCGAGCTGGGTGCTCGGCACCTGGTCGAGCAGGTAGGTCACGACCCGGAAAATCGCGCTGTGCAGCGTCAACCGGTCGATCTCGGCGATCTGCCAGTGCAGGCGCCGGCTCATCTGCGCCATGATCGCGAAACAGGCTTCGGTCGATTCGCGCAGAATGTCGATGTAGGTCCGGGCGTCGAAACAGACGACCCGGCTCGGTGCGAGCGCGGCGGCGGTGACCGGGTAGACCGGCTGGTGCGCGAACATGATCGCCTCGCCGAAGCTGGAACCGGGGAAGATGAGGTCGATGATCTTTTCGTTGCCTTCGATCGAGTAACGCGCCAGTTTCATCTGACCTTCCGCCAGCAGAAAAAACTCGTGCGCGGGCTGCTGCTGCTCGAACAGCGTCTCGCCGTCAGCGAGTTCGGTCAGCCGGCTGCGCTGCTGCACCCGCTCCAACTGGGCGTCCGTCAGACCCGAAAACAGGACGCACTGGCGCAAGCGGTCGCTCAGTCCGACTTCGACGTTCAGGTTGTGTGAGACGCGACTCATCAATGGCTCTGGTGCAGTGGGCTGCTCATCGAGCACTCGCTGACCGGGCGACACCGGTAGGAGCGGCCGCTGGCGGTGCATTGGCTGTGCCGCGGGGATTCGCGGGTAAGCCAGCACCTCTGCCAGGCGCTCGTGTAAGGCTCGACAGCCACAGTTTAACCCAATCATTGCATCGATGTGGGTTGGACTGAGGCACGCAGCCCAACGCCGGACCGCTGATCGTCGGGCTTCGCGGTGCTCAGCGCCATCAACCTGCGGGCCTGTTGAATTTCACCCGTTGTGAATTCCACCCGCAGATCGGTTACCCGCCCCGTAACCCGTCAACAACAGGGTTCGGTCGAATCGCGCGGGTTTTCTTAAGCCACTCTGAGGTCAAGCCAGATCAGGGAACCTGGCAGCGGGTCGGATCAACGACAGCGCTGCCAGGCCGGGCGGCCCGCAAGGCGCTGCCGTTTGCCGGCTCTCTTCGCGCCCTGGGTGCGCGTTGTGCCTATGCGGTGAAAGCTTGCGTCCCCGGCGTCCTTGCGCCTGCAGAAAAGCGGGGGGCTTGTCAGCCCCCCCAGGTGTTGCCGCCGGAGCGCGGCCGTCAGGCGGCGGCGTATTTCTCCTTCGCCGCGCGCGCGGCCCTGGCTTCGGCCTTGTCGTAGGCCTTGCCCGACCACAGCATTTCGTAGGCGATCTCTTCGTTGCCGTTCTCGCACAGCTCCAGCACCTGTTTGAACAAGGGCTGGAAGGTGTCGCTGCGATGCGAACGCTCGTGGTCCTCGAAGCTGCGCCAGAAGGTCACGATCAGGGCCTCTTTGCCCTTGAGCGGGCTTTCCACCGCCTGGCCGACGGTCGAACCTTCATTCGACACCTGGCCGCCGTTGAGCGCCACGAAGCCGCCGACGAAGCCGGTTTCGGAGTGATACGTCTTGACGTTTTCGCAAAGCATCGCCACGCGCTCCTGGAGATCATCCACCGAATAGCCGTCCTTGATGAGGACGCGATTGATGGTAACCACGCCGTTGTCGGGGAAATTGGGAATCAGTCTGTTCATGTTTCCACCTCCCGGTCATTCAGTACTTCAGTGGAAACTAATATATAGTACCTGAGTGTTTTAGTCAAGTATTGCCTCAAACGGACAGCGCGAAATTGCGAACCCCGGGCAGCAGACCACTCGCGAACGGCGGGGCGCGGCAGCGTCAGCGTCGCGCGCGGAGGTCCTGCCAGCCTGACCAGAGGCCGTCGAAAAACGCGCGGGCGTTGGCACCGAGCGTCCGCGTCCGATACCCCCCTTCCTGCACGATCAGTGTCGGAAGACCCAAGGCGCCGACCCGGGCTCCGTTTGCATGGAAATCAGCGGCGCGCATGCTCCAGGTTCCGGTCGGGTCTGCCTTTGCCGTATCCAGTCCCAGCGCCACAACCAGATACCCGGGGCCGAATTCGCGTATGCGCCGCAACGCTTTGCCCAGCGTTTTCTGGTAGCGCTCGAGCGTACACTTCTCGGGCAGCGGAAGATTGACATTATATCCCTGGCCCTCGCCCACCCCGGTCTCGTCGCTGAAGCCTGCGAAGTGAGGATAGGCGAAATGCGGATCGCCATGAATGGATACCGTCAGCACATCTGCGCGGTGGTAGAAAATGTCCTGGGTCCCGTTGCCGTGATGAAAATCGACATCCAGGACCGCCACCTTGCCGTAATGACAAAGGTGCTGCGCCGCCACCGCCGACGAATTGAAATAACAGAAGCCACCGAAGGCGCGCCGCTCGGCGTGGTGACCGGGCGGGCGGACCAGGGCATAGGCGAAGTGATGCCCGTTCAGGACCGCGTTCGCTCCGCTGAAGGCGCAGTCTACGGCACCCCGCGCCGCCAGATAGGCATTGCGATTCAGCGGCGTGAACGTGTCCATGCAATAATACCCGGCGCGCAGTTCCCAGTCCTTTGGCGCGCGGTGGGGATTGTGCAGCGGAAAGACGATGGGGTAGATCGATTTTCCGGAAGGTACCAGGGCGCAAATGTGCTTGAGGTAAGACACATACGCCGGGTCATGCACGCTGTCGAGCAGGCGTTCGCTGGCTCGGCGCGTGGTCATTCGTTGAAACAGCCCGGTCTTGTTCAACTCGTCCAGAATGGAAGCGATCCGCACCGGCGCTTCGACGTAGCCCCGGTCGCGCACGTGGTGGATATCGTGACCTTCGTTGAGAAACAGCGCGATCGGCGGTTTCGCGTGCCGTTGCAGCGCCGCTGCCCGGCTTGCCATGCGCCGGTAGCGCGGCGCGCGCAGTTTTATCGGGTCATCGTTGAATGAATCCATGACGGCCCGGATGTACGCTTCGCTGCAGACATCGCCGTATTTGCGTTCGAGAATTGCCCTCACGACCTTGCGCATTTGCGCGCGATGCACCTGGACCCCCGTGCCCAGATCGTCGAATACCAGAAAGAACAGGTTGCTGTCCCTGCCCGTGACCGGCTTGTGGAACTCGTTATTGACGATCGGACGGGCGCCGTAGCGTTCGTAGAAGCGCAGGCGCGCTATGTTCTGTTCGAGTAATTCGGGGTGTGTGAGCAGATGGGGTTCGTCGGGCAGAACTTCGAAAAATATGCCCATGAGTCCCAGGTCGAGTGCTTCCTCGCGCACCCGTTCGTACAGCACGCCGCCCAGACCGCCGCCTGTGGTGCCCGGCGCCACGGAGATAAACTCCAGGTAACCAAAATTCAGATCGGTCACGTGCAGGAACAGGGCGAAGCCCTTGACACGATCCTGCGCGTCCTCGGCGACCAGTATCAGCGAGCGGAACCGGTATTTGAGCGGGTCGCGCAGCTGGCCGGGCAACTTGTCGATCTCGTGCTGCGATGCCAGCGGAAACTGGCTGCGCATGATTTCGCCGATTTGCACCAGCGCCTGCTTGTTCGCCGGCGAAACGTCGTCGTGGATCTTGCGGATACGGAACATGGGTCACTCTCAGGGAAAAGAGCCGGGGCAGGGACCACCCCGGCGTTTTCGGGCCGCATTATTTCATTGCTCCAGCGCAAAGGCCATCGGGTGTGCCAACGTCAGAAGGGCGGGCGGAGTTTCGGTCCCGGCGCCGCGTTCGGTCATAGCGGAACTATGAATTGGCCCGTGGTTAACGCATACTGTCGGCGCGTCCTGGGCAACGTCGACTCGAACGGCGACGCTTTCCCAATTCACCTTTGTGTCAATCGACACAACGTCTGGGCCAAGTCGGCAACATCGGTCGAATGAATGCGCATATTGGCTGATCCGATCGCAAGGCGGTACCGGCGATGGCTCATCGGCTACCTGATGACGGCGCTGGTTGCGGCGGCCGGGGCAGCGCCGGCGGATGGGCCGATGCCGGATCCCTGGATTCTGGTGGATACGAAAACCCGCACACTGTCGGTGTTCAGCGACAGCGTGCGGGTGGAGCGGTTCGACAATATCGCCATCGGGCGTGGCGGCGTGTCCGTGGACAAGGTGCGCGACGACGGAACGACGCCGCTGGGCACCTTTCACATCGATCACATCAACCTGAATTCACCGTTCCTGACCTTCTTCGGCTTCGACTATCCGCGGCCCGAAGATGCACGGCGGGCACTGCAGGCGGGGCGCATCGACGCCGGGGTCTACCGCCGGATTGTCGCCGCTTTCAAAAAGAACACGCCGCCGCCGCCGGATACGCCCCTGGGCGGGCAACTGGGCATTCACGGGCTGGGCCCCGGCGACCGGAGGATTCACAGCAAGTTCGACTGGACGCAAGGTTGCATCGCCCTGACCAACGAACAGATCGAGCGGCTGTCCCAGTGGGTGTATCTGGGCATGCGGGTCGAGGTGCGTTGACAGAACGCTGTCGGCTGCGGCAAATTCGTATATACTGATGCGCGTTAATTTCCGGTTTTGTTCATCGAATTGCAAAAAAAGGGTGAGTTTATGGAGAAGAAATCAGTGACTCGGTTTATGACGGCGAGTGCGTTGGTTGCCCTCGTGGGCTTGGCCGGCTGCGCCAGCACGTCGGACCTGGACAAGCTGCGCGCGGAAGTCAGCGACGCCGCCAACGCGGCCAGCGACGCCAAGGCCACCGCCGACGCCGCCAAGCAGGAAGCGGCCGCGGCCAGCAGCACGGCGGCCGACGCCAAGACGACGGCGGACGAGGCGAAGGCCATGTCGGAAGCGACCGACGCCAAGCTCGACCGCATGTTCAAGAAGTCGATGTACAAGTAAGACCCTACGGGTCGGATGCACCCCGCGGCCGCGGATCCCGTCAGGGGTTTGCGTCCGCGGTCCCCGGCATGTCGACCGAACGGCCGATGGGCGTCGGAATGCCGTTCTGCAACTCCAGTGCCGTATTGAACGCGGCACCGTCCAGCACGAAGCGGCGCTTCTCCCATTCGGCGTTAACGAGGTCCAGCACGCGTTCGCGCAGTCCCCGCTCGGTCTTTTCCTCTTCGAGCGGCGGATGGATTTCGACATACAGCAGGTCGCCCAGCCACCCGAGCTTGATCGGCTGATTGACGATCGCCACCGGTGTGCCGACCGGTATCAGCGGATACAGCAGTTCGATATCTTCCGGATACATGCGCACGCAGCCGTGAGAGACGCGCATGCCCACCCCGTAGGGTTTGTTGGTGCCGTGGATCAGATAACCGGGCAGTCCCAGCCGCAGGGCGAACTTGCCCAGCGGGTTGTCCGGACCTGGCGGGATGACTTCGGGCAGGACTTCACCCTCGGACGCGTGTTCCGCCATGACGGATGCCGGAGGCCGCCAGCTCGGATTCTCGGTCTTGTCGACGATGCGGGTGGTGCCCAGCGGGGTCGACCAGTCCATGCGCCCGATGCTCACGGGATAGGTCTGCACGACGTTCCGGCAGATCGGGGATGCTCGGCGGATAGTAGTAAAGACGCATCTCCGGCACGTTGAGCACCAGGCCGACGCGGTCGGCGCGCGGCAGGATATACGACGAAGGAATGGTGACCTCGGCGCCGTCGGCCGGCAGCCAGCGATCGACCGACGGGTTGGCCATCAGGATCTCGTTCTGACCGATATCGAACCGGCGGGCGATGTCGAGCAGCGTTTCGTCTTTGGAGGCGGTGACGGTGGTCACCGCGCCGATCACTTCGTCCTGGGGTGCGGGCAGGGCGAATCCTTGCGCAAACACGGGCGGCACGGCCAATGCGGCCGAAATCAGGCTGAGGTAGGGGATGTTGCGCAGCACCAGGGGAAACTCATGAATTCACCGGGCGAATACTATAAAGCATTTGCGTCCGCCGGATCAGCGGGCCGTCGAAAAACGCTTGCGCGGTGCGATTCGGTGCTGAACACCGGCCTAGGAGGTTCAGGTTAACGGACCCGGTGTTCGCCTTGTCCCGCACCCGCCCGAAGGCTTTTCGACAGCGCGTTAACCGGGAATGCACTACGGAATCGGGCTGCGGGGCCGGGCCCCGCTCTCAACGGGGGCCGGCGCCACAAAATTCGCCGCGATGTCCCGGCGTTTCAGGTAGGCTTCCCGTGCGATGCTGACGTCTTCGAGGAAATAGGGCAGCTCTTCCAGGCGCAGCGCCTGCGGTCCGTCGACCAGCGCCTTTTCGGGTGCCGGGTGGAAATCCACCAGGATCATGTTGGCCCCCGCCACGACGCCCTGGGCGGTCACGTGCATGATATCGAGCAGGCCGTCGGGTGCGGCGTCGCGCGAACCGACCGAGTGCGACGGGTCGATGCACACGGGCATGCGGGTGAGCCGTTTGATGACGGGCACGTGTGCGAAATCGACGAAGTTGCGATGCGGATCGCCCATGTTGGTCTTCATGCCGCGCAAGCCGAAGATGACGTTGCGGTTGCCCTCGCTGGCGAGATACTCGGCGGCGTTCAGCGATTCTTCCAGCGTGATGCCGAAGCCGCGCTTGAGCAGCACCGGAAACCGCCGCTGTTTGCCGACGAACTTGAGCAACTCGAAGTTCTGTGTGTTGCGCGTGCCGATCTGCAGCAAGACGCCCGTGGAATTCCCGGTCGCCTCGAGCGCCTCGCTGATTTCCTGCACGTGCGTCTCATGGGTGATCTCCATGGCGATCACCTTGATGTCGTATTTGCCGGCCAGTTCGAACACGTAGGGCAGGCAGGACTTGCCGTGGCCCTGAAACGAGTAGGGGTTGGTGCGCGGTTTGTACGCGCCCATGCGCGTGCAGGTCTGACCGTTTTCCTTCAACGCCTTCATCATCGCTTCGACGTGTTCCGGCGTATTGACCGCGCACAGACCCGCGAACACGTTCAGGTTGTCCTGGCCGAAGCGGACGCCGTTGTATTCGAAACTGGTCGGGCGGCGGTCGTCCCGGTGGCGGCCCAGCACCCGGTACTCCTCCGAAACGCGCACCACGCGTTCGACGGCGGGCAGGTTCTGGATGTCCTCCATGACCAGCGCGCCGGTGTCGCCGATCAGGTAGACCTCGGTGAGCAGTTGCTGCGTGCCGGTTTCCTGGTGAATCCGATAGCGGATGTTCGGCAGTTGTTGCAGATAGATTTCCAGTTGCCTGAACTCGACGCTGTCCGTCCCTGTGTTGGGCGCTAGTATGAGAATCATCGCGGGTGTCCCTTTCGAACGGCGGGTGTGAAATTACTTGCGGAAGCGCAGCAGCAGATCCTGGTAGGCGTCGATGCGGCGGTCACGCAGGTACGGCCACATGCGGCGCACCTGCTCGCCGCGGCCGCGGTCGATGTCGCAGTGCAGCAGGGTTTCCTCCGTATGCCCGGCGCGGGCGAGCAGTTCGCCCTGCTGGCCGCAGACGAAACTGCCGCCCCAGAATTGGATGCCCGCGCCGGCCTGTCCGGGCGCCGCTTCGAAGCCGGTGCGGTTGGAGACCAGCACCGGCAGGCCGTTGGCCACCGCATGCGACTGCTGAATCAGCGTCCAGGCGTCGTACTGGCGCTGTTTCTCGGCGGCTTCGTCGTGCGGATGCCAGCCGATCGCGGTGGGATAGATCAGCATGTCGGCGCCGGCCAGCGCCATCAGGCGCGCGGCTTCCGGATACCACTGGTCCCAGCACACCAGCACACCGAGCGAGCCGACACTCGTGTTGACCGGTTCGAAGCCCAGGTCGCCGGGCGTGAAATAGAATTTTTCGTAGTACCCGGGATCGTCGGGTATGTGCATCTTCCGATACACACCGGCCAGGCGACCGTCCGCGTCCAGCACCACCGCAGTGTTGTGATACAGCCCGGCGGCGCGGCGCTCGAACAGCGACGCGACGATCACCAGTCCGTGTTCGCGCGCCAGGTTGCCGAAGAACTCGGTGGACGGGCCCGGTATCGATTCGGCGAGATCGAAATTCGCCGGGTCTTCGACCTGGCAGAAATAAAGGCCGTTGTGCAGCTCCTGCAGAACCACCAGGCGCGCCCCTTCGGCCGCCGCGCGTTCGATGTGCGCGCGCAGGCTGCGCCAGTTGTCCTCCCGATCGGCGCTGCACGCGATCTGGACCAGGGCGACCGGCAAAATGGTTGAACGGCTCATGGCGAAAGTTTACGTGATTCAGTCCGCGCCGGGAATCGGCGCGGCCGGCAGCGCGACACTGGCGGGAAACTGCATCGTCACGCAATGCAGACTGCCGTGCTGCACGATCAGCGGCAGAGCGTTGATTGGCACCACCGCGCGTCCGGGAAAGGCGTCGCCGATGATCGCGCAGGCCGGATCATCGGCGGCATCGCCGTAGACGGGCACCAGCACGGCCTCGTTGATCACCAGAAAATTGGCATAGCTGGCCGGCAGCCGTTCGCCGCCGGCGCTGAATTTCGCCGACGGCCAGGGCAGGGCGCTGAGATTGTAGGGGTGCCCGCTGCGGGTCTTGAAACCGCGCAGCGTTTCGACCATGCGGTCAAGGGAGGGTTTGGCCGGGTAATCCGGCTCGCTGCACCCCTGATAGAGTATCGTCGCGTTGCCGGCGAAGCGGGCGAGCATGTCGACGTGGCCGTCGGTGTCGTCGCCGAGCAATTCGCCGTCGTCCAGCCACAGCACGCGGGTGACACCGAACCAGTGACCGAAGCTGCGCTCCCAGTCCGCGCGCGTCAGTTCGGGATTGCGTTTCTCGTGGAACAGGCAGCGCGATGTTGTCAGCAGTGTACCTTCGCCATCGCTGTCGATGCTGCCGCCTTCCAGCACGAAGGGCAGCGTCTCGAGCGGTGTGGCGCCGAAGCACCCCTCGGCCGCCAATGCCCGCGAGATCGCATTGTCGAGGTCGGCGGGATATTTCATGCCCCAGCCGTTGAACCGGAAATCCAGCAGGCGGGCCCGTCCGCCACGTTCAACGGTGATCGGCCCGTGGTCGCGCGCCCAGACGTTGTTGGACGGGCACAGGGCAAGCCTGACCGCGTCAAGCTCGACGCCGCCTTCGCGCAGTTGTTTCAGCACCGCGCGCCGATGCTCCGCGGTGCGGCAACTGATCAACAGGCGTTGCCGCCGGCTGACGGCGTGCGCAATGCGTACGAACACGGGCTCGACCGCGTGCAGCCTGGCGCCCCAGCCGCCGCGCTCGTGCGGCCAGGTGAGCATGATGCCGGATTGAGGTTCCCATTCGGCGGGCAGGCGTGGCGTCGTCATGGCGACGCATTGTAGCCACCGGTGGTCGCGGACGCTATCGGTCCGCGCCGCTCGGGATCATCAAAAAAAAGGGGATTGACGGAAGCGCCGTTCCTGGCGTTATCAGAGTCGTCATGGCGGCGGAAGCCGGTATCCGGATTCTGGGGGGTACAGGGATCCCGGCCTTCGCCGGGATGACGTTGCGGAAGACGATCGGGTGCTGTTTCAGTGACTCTTGACGACCGAATGGATTACGCGGTCGCGTTCGAAGTAGACGATGAAGCTGCCATAGTCCCACTGGCTGATCGGCGGATCGCCGACCGGACCGGCGCGGTGCTGCGGTTCGCCGAACTGCTGCGACACGCTGGTCATGGACGAAGCGCGCACCGGTGTCTTGACCGAGGCGTTGGCCTGGATCGAATCGACGAGCAGGGTGTCTGCGAAAGCGGCGGGCGTTCCGGCCAGCATGGCGGCCACGATCGCGATCAGTCTCATGTAACGCATGCGAGATTCCTCAAGGGTTCCGGGATAGCGGTGGAGTCAAGGTTTTCGGCATCCGTCGGACAAATCTAAAGTAACTGTTTCTTGCCGCTAAGTCCATGAACTTCAGCCGCAATCGGTACCTTTTCCCACGACGTTGTGCTTTAATGCCGCACCATGTTTCGCCCCCTCCCGTTCTTCATCGGTCTGCGGTACGCCGGCGCCACGCGCCGCAACCACTTTATTTCCTTTATCTCACTGATTTCCATGCTGGGAATCGCCCTGGGCGTGGCCGCGCTGATCACCGTGCTGTCGGTCATGAACGGGTTCGAACAGGAACTGCGTTCACGCATTCTGGGCATGGCGTCACACGCCAACGTGCTCGCCGACGACGGCAATCTCGATGACTGGCAGAAGGCCGCGACGATCGCCCGCGAGAATCCGGAGGTGAGCGGTACGGCGCCCTACGTCCAGCGCGAAGTGATGCTGAGTCTTGGCGGCCGTGTCAGCGGCACGCTGTTGAACGGCGTCGATCCCCTTGTCGAACCGACGGTCTCGTCGGTCGGAGACAACATGATCAGCGGCGGGCTGGCGGCGCTTCGCCCCGGTGAGTACGGCATCATTCTGGGCAACGAACTCGCCTTGAGTCTGCGCGTGCACGTCGGCGACAGCGTGACGATGATCACACCCGAGGCCAATTTCAGCCCGGCCGGCATATTGCCGCGCATGCGGCGTTTCAAGGTGGTCGGTATCTTCAGCGTCGGCATGTACGAATACGACCGGGGTGTGGCGTTGGTGAACATTCGGGACGCCGAGAAACTGTTCCAGATGGATGACGCCGTGACTGGGATCCGCCTGCGGCTGTCCAACCTGTTCGCCGCGCCGCGCGTCGCCGCCGAGGTGGAAGCGCAACTGGGCCGGGGCTATCGCGTCGAGGACTGGACCCGCCAGCACGCCAATTTTTTCCGCGCCGTGCAAACGGAAAAGCGCGTGATGTTCATTATTCTTACACTGATTGTCGCCGTCGCCGCTTTCAATATCGTCTCCACGCTGGTTATGGTGGTCACCGACAAGCAGGCGGACATCGCCATATTGCGCACCTTGGGTGCGACACCCAGCGAAATCATGCAGGTCTTCTTCGTTCTGGGCACGCTGATCGGCGCGCTCGGTACTGCGTTGGGCATCGCCGGCGGCGTCACGCTGGCGTTGAACGTCGAAACCATTGTGCCCTGGATAGAGCATCAGTTCCACGTGCAGTTCATGCCGGCGGACGTGTATTACATCAGCGATGTGCCTTCCAGGCTCAACTGGCGGGATGTGTGGCGTATCGGAGGCGTGGCTTTTGCGCTGAGCACGCTGGCGACGCTCTATCCGGCCTGGCGGGCAGGGCGCACGCAACCCGCCGAAGCGCTGCGCTATGAGTGAACCGGTTATCGAGCGGGACACCGCGGTGGACGACGAGGTGATCGGCTGCACTTGGCTGTCGCGCCGCTTCAACGAGGGCGGGCTGGACGTGGATGTCCTGCGCGACGTCAATCTCAGCGTGGCGCGCGGCCGCAGCATCGCCATCGTCGGCAGCTCCGGCAGCGGCAAGAGCACGCTGCTGCATCTGCTGGGTGGCCTGGACAAACCGACGCGCGGCAAGGTTCGTCTGGTCAGCGAGGATTTCGGCAACATGAGCGAGGCGAAACGCAGTCGGCTGCGCAATCGGCACCTGGGCTTCGTTTATCAGTTCCACCACCTGCTCCCGGAATTCACCGCGCTGGAAAACGTGGCGATGCCGCTGCTGATCCGCGGCCGTCCGCCGCACGAGTGCCGGACCCGCGCAGCGGCTCTGCTGGAGCGCGTCGGTCTGTTCGAAAGGCTGCAGCACAAACCGGGTGAGCTTTCCGGCGGCGAACGCCAGCGCGCGGCGGTGGCGCGCGCGCTGGTCACGCAGCCCGATTGCATTCTGGCCGACGAACCGACCGGCAATCTGGACCGGCGCAACGCCGAACACGTGCTGGCGCTGATGATGTCGCTCAACCATGAGTTCGGCACCAGCCTGGTCGTGGTCACCCACGATTTCGCCGTCGCCGACAGGGTCGACGACGTGCGGGAGCTGAAAGACGGTGTGCTGGTGAGCGCCCAACCCGGCGCCGGTTCCTAAATCGGCTCACGCATGCGCCGGCGCGGGGATCGCGTATGGCGCGGTTCGGGCGGCCCGGCCGTCGATATCAACCAGTCAGGGACGACATGGCGCCTTCCACACTGGCCTTTCTGGCCGGCATCTGCTCGTTGTTTTTTCTTGCCGCCGCGCCGGCACCCGGGCTGTGCGCGCTGCTGGCCGTGGCGGCTGTCGCCTGTCTGTTGCGTCCCGGCCTGCGCTGGGTCGGTGCGCTGGCGCTCGGATTCGCCTGGGCGGGAATTCACGCCGGCCGGGTCGCAGCCGACGGCGTGCCGCCCGACAGGGTTCTGAAGGACATCCTCGTGCAGGGCGAAGTCCTGGGATTGCCCGAGCGTCGCGCCGACGGCTCGCTGCAGTTCCGGTTTCGGATCGCGCGCTGGCAGGCCGCGGCGGAACCCGCATGGCAGGAGGAGGCGCGGACGGTGCTGTTGACCTGGTACCGGGACGCTCCCCGCATCGGCACGGCGCAACGCTGGCAACTGCGCGTCAAGCTCAAGCCCCGGCGCGGGCTGGCCAACCCCGGCGGATTCGACTATGCGCGCTGGCTCTTCGCACAGCGCCTCGCCGGCACTGGTTATGTCCGCAGCGGCACTTTGCTGCGCTTGCCGGGCGCCGCCGCCTGTCTCCGTCCCGACCGCTGGCGCCAGGGCATCGCCCGCTGGATCGACGGGCGTCTGAGCGAAGCGGACCGGGGTCTGGTCAAGGCGCTGGCCATCGGCGATCGCTCCGGTATCGCGGACCGGGACTGGAACCTGTTGCGCGCGACCGGAACCTCGCATCTGGTGGCGATATCGGGGCTGCACATCGGTTTTGTGGCAGGCATGGTCTATCTTGCGGTCCGCCGCATCCGCGCGCTGATCCACTGGCCCGCCGCGGTACCGGCGACCGTTGCCGCCGCCTGGGCGGGACTCATCGCCGCCGGCCTGTACGCATTGCTGGCCGGCATGACGCTCCCCACCCAGCGCGCGCTGATCATGGTCGGAACCTTCATGAGCGCCCGCATCGTCGCAAGACGCGGAGAACCGCTGCGCACATTTCAGATCGCACTCTGGCTGGTGCTGATGCACGACCCCCTGGCCGTGTTGTCCGACGGGTTCTGGCTTTCGTTCGGCGCGGTGGGCTGCATACTCTTTGTGTCCGGCGCACGCTTCGGCGCGCAGGGACGGCTGCGCCGTGCGCTGACCGTGCAGCTTGGGCTGGCGGTCGGCCTGCTTCCGGTCATGATCTCCAGCTTTCAGCAGGTGCCGCTGCTCGGACCGCTGGCGAACGCCTTGGCCGTGCCCCTGGTCGGTGTGGTGGCGGTCCCGCTGGTTCTGGCGTCGCTGGTCATTGCACCGGTCGCACCGACCTTGTCGGGATACGGTCTTCAGGTGGCCGCCATTCTGCTGAAGGCGCTGATGACCGCGCTCGGGATGCTCGCGGCATTGCCGCAGAGCCAGTGGTCGCAGGCGGTCGGAGTCACCTGGCAGTTGCTACCGCTCGGCGCCGGCGCGCTGCTGGTGCTCGCGCCGCGCGGCGTTCCGGTGCGTGCCTTGGGGGTTGTCCTGCTGCTGGCCGCGGTGTTGCACCAACCGCCGGTGCCGGACGCGGGGGATGCCTGGGCGACGCTGCTCGACGTCGGTCAGGGGCTCGCCGCCGTCGTCCGCACGCGGTCACACACGCTGGTATACGACGCCGGGCCGCGCTTCCCGTCCGGTCTGGATACCGGTGCGGCGGTGGTGGTGCCGTATCTGCTGCACGCGGGCGTCCGCCGGGTGGCGAAACTGGTCGTCAGTCACGATGATATGGATCATATCGGAGGTGCTCGCGCGGTGTACCGCGCGCTGGACGTGCAGCGGATACTGTCCGGCACCCCCGAAGCCATCGACTGGGCCAGGTCGACCCGCTGCCGCGCCGGACAACACTGGCGCTGGGACGGCGTCGCGTTCGAGGTACTGGCGCCGTACGACGACGCGTCGGGCAACAATGCCTCGTGCGTGTTGAAGGTGATGACGGACCAGGGCCGGACACTGCTCCTGACCGGCGACATCGAGGCGCCGCTCGAACGACGCCTGATCGCCGGCGCCGAAGGCCGGCTGCGCGCCGATACATTGGTTGTACCGCACCACGGCAGCCGCACATCCTCGACCCCGGCGTTCATCGATCACGTGATGCCGCGACTTGCGCTGTTTCCCGCCGGTTACGCCAACCGTTTCGGATTCCCCAAAGCGGAGATTCTGGAACGCTACCGGAGCCGCGGTGTGCAGGTGCTGATCACCGGTGACGCGGGCGCGATCACACTTCGAATGAACACCGGGCATGTGGAAAGCTTTCGTGTTCGACAGCCGCGCATCTGGCGACCCGCAGCGCCCGGCTGAGCGGCGCGGTTCACTGTTTATCCGGACCCGATTCAAGTATCATTCGGCCTTTACCGTGCGGATAGGTCTCTGGAATTCCCGAGGACGATTAGCGGTGTTTGAACTGGTCATTGCCGGCGGCTGGCTGATGCTGCCCATTATCCTCTGTTCCGTGATCGCACTGGCGATCATTGCCGAGCGTTTGTGGACACTGCGCGTCTCGCGCGTGCTCCCGCGCCACCTCGTCGCCCAGGTGTGGGACTGGGCCAAGGACAAGCAACTGGACATGGAGCGGCTGCGTAAGCTGCGCGCGGATTCGCCGCTGGGACGCATTCTCGCGGCCGGGCTGGTCAACCGGAACGCGAGCCGCAGCATCATGAAGGAGGCGATCGAGGATACCGGACGGCACGTCGTGCACGAACTCGAGCGCTATCTGAACACACTCGGCACGATCGCGACCATTTCACCGCTGCTCGGCCTGCTGGGTACGGTCGTCGGCATGATCCAGGTCTTTTCGGCGATCACCACGCACGGTGTGGGCAACCCCAGCGCGCTGGCCGGCGGCATCTCCACGGCGTTGATCACCACGGCCGCGGGCATGGTGGTCGCGATTCCCAGCCTGATGTTCTACCGGTTCTTCCGCGGCAAAGTGGCGATGCTGGTGCTGCGCATGGAGAAGCAGGCACTGCGCATGGTCGAGGTTCTGCAGGGACAGCGTACCCAGGACGGCCGCATGGAGGACCAGTTATGAACCTGCGCCGCAGCCGTACCGAGGATCCGTCCGTCGATCTCACGTCGATGATCGACGTGGTGTTCATCCTGCTGCTGTTCTTCATGGTCACCACCACCTTTCAGCGCGAGTCGGAACTCAAGATCGAGCTGCCCGAAGCCAGCGCCAAGCCGGTCGAAGAGAAGCGGGAGACGCTGGAGATCGTCATCAATGCCGAGGGCCACTTCTACATCGGCGAGCAGGAAGTGGTGAATACCGAACTGGAGACACTGAAAAAAGCGATTCTCAAGTTCCTGGGCGACCGCAAGACCGCGCCGGTGATCATTCGGGCGGATCGCCGTACGCCCTACGAATCCGTCGTCCGCGCCATGGACGCGACTTCCCAGCTCGGGCTCGTGCAACTGTCTCTGGCCACCAGCCAGGCGAAATCCGGCAGCGACTAATGCCCGAGCAAACGGCCGGCGGGCTTGTCCTGTATCGCCGGCTGCTTGGTTACGCCATCCCTTACTGGCAAAGATTCGCGGTCGCCGTCGTCGCGATGGTACTGTTTGCCACGACCGACACCGGCTTCGCGGCACTCATGAAGCCGATGCTCGACGGCAGCTTCGTCCGGCGCGATCCGGAGACCATTCGCCTGGTACCGCTGGCGCTGCTCGGCCTGTTCCTGTTCCGCGGCCTGACCGGCTTCGCGTCCCGCTTTGGGCTTACCTGGATCGGCCGCCGCGTCATTCAGTCGCTGCGCACCGACCTGTTCCAGCACATGCTCTATCTGCCGAGCGCATACTACGACACGGCGCCCGGCGGACGCCTGCTGTCGCGGCTGACGTTCGACGCCGAGCAGGTGGCGGAGGCCAGCACCAACGCCCTCACCATCCTCATCCGCGACAGCCTGACCCTGCTGTTTCTGCTGGCCTACATGCTCTGGGTGAGTCCCTGGCTGACGCTGATGTTCCTGCTGGTGGCGCCGTCGGTCGCCTCGATCATGCGCTATGCCGGCCGGCGCTTTCGCAAACTCAGCCGCAATATCCAGGATTCGATGGGCGAACTGACCCAGTTCGTCGATGAATCGCTGACCGGGCACGAAGTCATCAAGGCCTTCGACGCCCAGCCCGAACAGCTCCGCCGCTTCGACGTCGTCAACCTCGCCAACCGGCGCCTGTACCTGCGCATGGCGTTGATCGATTCCCTCGGCACGCCGGTGGTTCAGCTCGTGGCCGCAACGATCCTGGCCATCGTCGTGTTTCTCGCCACCCGCAAGTCGATGCTCGACCAGGTGAGCGTCGGCGGCTTCATGTCGTTCATCGCCGCAACGCTGTTGCTCATGCAGCCGATGCGCCGGCTGACCAACATCAATGCGTCCATTCAGCGCGGCATCGCCGCCGCGCACAGTATCTTCTCGCTGCTGGACGAGCCGATGGAAATGGACAGGGGCACGCGCCGGCTCGAACGCGCGCGCGGCGACATCGCCTTCGCGGCGGTCGGCTTCACCTATCCACAACAGACGGCGCCCGCACTCGATGGCATCGATCTGGTCGTCGAGGCCGGGCGCAAAGTCGCGCTGGTAGGGCGCTCCGGCAGCGGCAAGACCACGCTGGCCCGGTTGCTGATGCGGTTTTACGAGCCGACCGCCGGGACGATCCGTCTCGACGGCGTGGACATCCGCGACTATCGGCTCGAGGACCTGCGCCGCCAGTTCGCGCTGGTCAGCCAGGATGTGGTGCTGTTCAACAACACCGTGGCGGAGAACATCGCCTTCGGTTGCGGCGACAAGGTGTCGCGCCAGGCGATTGAAGCCGCGGCCGAAGCCGCGCACGCGCTGGAGTTCATCGACGCGCTGCCGCGGGGACTCGAAACGCGTATCGGCGACCGCGGCGTGCTGTTGTCCGGCGGCCAGCGCCAGCGGCTGGCGATCGCCCGTGCGATTCTGAAGGACGCGCCGATCCTGCTGCTCGACGAAGCGACGTCGGCGCTGGACACGGCGTCCGAGCGCCATATCCAGGCGGCACTGGAAACGCTGTTGGCCAACCGCACGGCGCTGATCATCGCGCACCGTCTGTCGACCGTAAGACGCGCCGACCTGATCTGCGTCATGCACGAGGGCCGCGTCATCGAGCGCGGTACGCATCGCACGCTGCTCGAGTCCGGAGGCGTTTATGAGTTCTTGTATCGTGACGCGCTCGAAACGCACGAATAGCAGGCTGTAGACAAATGTCCATGCGCCACGATTCTGCGCCGAAGACCGGCTCGAAAGACCCTTGTACGCTGGTTGGACTGCGCCATTGCGCCGGGTCCCGGCGTATTTCGCATGCGCCTGAACGTCTTCGGGCAACCGGCTAGCGGCGGCTGGCAGTGGCCGCGCGTCTCGTGCTCGAAAACCTCCTGAACCGCATCTGGTACGGCCGGAGCATCGCGCGGTTCGGCCTGGCGCCGGCGGCGCTTCTGTACTGCGCCGCAGTACGCACGCGCCGTCTGCTGTTCCGCACCGGCATTCTGTCGCGGCGCCGTCTTCCCGTGCCGGTGCTGATCGTCGGCAACCTGGTAGCCGGCGGCAGCGGCAAAACGTCGCTGGTGGTGTTTCTCGCCGGGCGGTTCGGCGCGCAGGGTTACCGGGTCGGCATCAGCGCATCCGGCTACGGGGGTGCCGCGACGGACTGGCCGCGCGGGGTGGACGCCGACAGCGATCCTTTCGAGGTCGGCGATGAAGCGGTGCTGCTGGCGCGGCGCACCGGGTGCGCCGTCTGTGCGGGACCGGACCGGGTGCGCACGGTGGAACGCCTTGCCGGCGCCGGCTGCGATCTGGTGATCTGCGATGACGGGCTGCAACACGAACACCTTGCGCGGGACATCGAAATAGCGGTGATTGACGCCGAAACCGCCTTCGGCAACGGCTATTGCCTGCCGGCCGGCCCACTGCGCGAGCCGGTGTCGCGGTTGCGCACGGTCGACTGGCTGGTCGCCTCGCGCGGCGCTTATCCCGGCGCAGTGTCGATGGAGCAGGCGGTCGCCGGCGTGTTTCCGATTGGCGGGGACGGGATGCCCAGGCCGCTTTCCGCTTTCGCCGGCCAGACCGTCCACGCCGTCGCAGGCATTGCCCGTCCGGCCCGGTTCTTTGCCCTGCTGCGCGAGGCCGGCATCCAGGTCAGGGAGCATGCCTTCCCCGACCACCACCGATTCCGGCCGGTGGACATCCGGCCCGGCGACGACAATCCGATTTTGATGACCGAAAAAGACGCGGTAAAATGCCGTGCGTTCTCCCGGCCGGACACCTGGTTCGTCCGCATCGACGCCCGGATGCCGCCGGAATTCATGCGCCGGCTTCTGGAAAGACTCGGCACAGTGCAGACATCGGCGTAAGGAACCCACGATTGGACAAGAAGCTGCTCGACATTCTCGCGTGCCCCCTGTGCAAAGGCCCGCTGGTTTACCGGAAGGAACAACGTGAACTGATCTGCAAGGCCGACCGCCTGGCTTACCCGATCAGGGACGACATACCGGTCATGCTGGAAGACGAGGCGCGCACGCTGGCCGCCGACGAAGACGTTTAAGACGAGCGCGACAGCGTTGGACAACGGCTTCATTGCGGTGATCCCGGCCCGGTACGCGTCGTCGCGTCTGCCGGGGAAACCCCTGCTGGAAATCGGCGGCAAACCCATGTTGCAATGGGTCCACGAAGCAACGCTGCAAAGCGGCGCCGGACGGATCATCGTTGCGACCGACGACGCGCGCATCGAAGCGGCGGCGCTGGCGTTCGGCGCGGATGTGTGCATGACTTCGGCCGCGCACACCAGCGGGACCGAGCGTCTCGCCGAGGTCGTCGACCGGCGCGACATCCCGGACGCCACGATCATCGTGAATGTCCAGGGCGACGAACCCCTGATTCCGCCGGTGCTGGTCCGTCAGGTGGCCGAGGATCTGGGCCGGCACACCGCCGCGCGCATCGCGACACTGGTGACACCGCTGCCCGGAGCGGAGGCGTTTTTCGATCCCAACGTGGTCAAGGTGACGACCGACCGCGAAGGCTATGCGCTGTATTTCAGCCGCGCTCCGATTCCGTGGGACCGCGACCTGTTGCGCGACGGGCAACGCGCATTGTCGACAACGGCGGCGCCGTGGCGCCATATCGGCATCTATGCCTACCGCGCCGCGTACCTGCGCGGGTATGCGCGCATGGCGCCGTCGCCGCTGGAACAGGCCGAACAGCTCGAACAGTTGCGCGCGCTATGGCACGGGGAAAAAATCCACGTCGCCGAGGCGCTGGCCAAACCCGGTCCCGGCGTCGATACGCGGGAAGATCTGGAGGCGGTCAGGGCGGTACTCGCGGCCCGGTGAAAAGCATGCGCTTGGCGCGGCAGGGCGTTGAAGACAACCCCCAAGCCAGGGTTTCGCTGGCATCCGCCCGTTCCGAAACCTGCCCGGCCTTGCAAGCGGCGGTGTGGCGTTGCGGCGTGACCGCTCAGTGGTTTTCGAGCGCGGCCAACCACTCGACGACCGCCTGCCGAAGCGGCGCGCCGTCGGATTCGTACAGCGGGAACTCGACCGTTTCCGGCACCCGGCGGGTCGGGCTTCCGAACTGGTTGCTCTGTATCGTGCGGCAGGTGCCGTCCTGGCGCAGAATCAACGTCTGTTCCCGGATCAGAAAATCGACGACCCGATAGTGGTGCCCCTCGTGCTCCACGCACCGGCCAATCAGTCTTTCCACTGCCGCATATTGCAGTGATTGATCAGGCATATGTTTTCTCCTGGTCTCCTCATGCACACGCATCGACGCTAACGCCCTCGGCTTGGCATTGCGATACCGTCCTGTGAACAATTATAGTAGTTGTATATCAAGGTTAATCCGTCGTCGGGTTGAAAATGACTGAAATCAGTGTTCTGTTCGTGTGCATGGGCAACATATGCCGCTCGCCGACCGGGCAGGGCGTGTTCGAGCGCCTGCTTGCCGACCGCGGTCTGTCCACGCGCATCGAAGCCGACTCCGCCGGCACGCACGCGTATCACGTCGGCGAACCGCCCGATCGGCGCGCGGCGATCGCCGCCGCGCGCCGCGGCATCGACCTCAGCCGTTACCGTGCCCGCCGGATTGCGCGCGAGGACTTCGTGCGATTCGATTACGTGCTCGCGATGGACAGTGGAAATCTGGAGGACCTGATCGCGATCTGTCCCGAAGAATACGGCCACAAGCTTTTTCGCCTACTGGATTTCGCGCCGGAAATGATTGAGCAGGACGTGCCGGATCCGTACTATGGCGGGGCACAGGGCTTCGAGCACGTGCTGGACCTGGTGGAGGCGGGCGTGGAGGGGTTGCTGGAGGATATCCGCCGGCGGCTGTGAAAAGGTAGATACCCTTAACCACAAAGCGCACAAAGGACACGAAGCGAAGATCATTTCATTTCCGCTGAACGGCGGTGAGTGGACATCACGCGATTGCCTCCCCAGGGTTCCGGCTTGGCCGCTGTTCCACCTCCGCTGTCGGGTGGCGCGCTGATCTACCGGTCCGCTTTTCTGAGGCAGGTCCTGACGACCCACAGTCAACGGTGCGTCTCTCGGTTTGCCTTGCGGCTGAAGAGTATTTTCCTTTGTGCCCTTTGTGCCCTTCGTGGTTAGGAGGGGTTGCGGTCAGACAAATTCAACCGTCACTCCCCCGACACTGCCGAACTGGCGTCCGAAGTCGGCTTAACCGGCGGCGCGGATTCGGGCCGTGGCTCGGATACCGGCGCCGGCGCCGGCGGGGCATCGACTTTGCGCTCCTGGCTTTCCCTGGGTCTGCTGCCGGCGTCTCGCGCGTCCTCCGACGACGCGCCAGCCTGGGGCTGGTCGGCGTCTGCGCGGGGTTCGGCGGGACTTCCGGCGTTGGCCTGGCCGCCGCCTTCATGCTTCTGGCCGGACGAGCGACGGCGGCCACCGCGCCGGCCGCGCCGGCCGCTGCGCGCGGTTTGCTGTTGCTGCGGTGCCGACTCTGCTGTTTCGTCCTGATCGCTTTCCGTCGCCGCGGGCTTTTGCGCCTGCTGCGGTTTGGCCGGCGCAGGTTTCTGGGACTGGGGCGGCCGGCCCGACGCGCCGTTTCCACCGGGGCGCCGGCGCGGCGAGCCGCTGCGCGAACGTCCCGAGGCGTCCCGATCCGTTTCACCGCGCTCCGGTCTGGATGGCCGTTCGCGGCGGGGCTGCCTGCGCTCCGACGGAGCGCGTTCCGGTGTTTCGGCCTCCGGTGGTTCGCCCTTGCCGAACAGACTGCCCCAGAGCCGCCGGATCAGGCCCGGTCCGCTGCCGCCGACGCCTGCAGCGGGCAGCGGCGCCGGCAGCGACGGTGGGGGAGCGGGCGACAGCGGCGCAATGCGCTGGACCGCCGCCTGTTCGACCGTGGCACCGCCCGTCCCGCTCAGCGTCGCTTCGAGCGCCAGCGTCTCTTCTTCGGCGTCCGTATCTTTCAAAAGATGACTGGGCAGACTGTCCTCGCCCTGCAATTCATCGCTGCGGATGCGCTTGACTTCGTAGTGCGGGGTTTCCAGTGACGCGGTCGGAATGAGCGCCACGTCCACGCCCTGGCGCTGCTCAAGCCGGACAAGGATTTCGCGCTTCTCATTCAACAGGTACGTGGCCACGTCGATCGGCACGCGCGCGATGACGCGACCGGTCTTTTCCTTCATGGCGTCTTCTTCGACGATGCGCAGAATCGAGAGTGCCAGCGACTCGACACCACGCACCGTCCCCTGACCGCGGCAGCGTGGGCAGACGATCTGGCTGGATTCTCCGAGCGAAGGCCGCAGCCGCTGCCGCGACATCTCGAGCAGACCGAAACGCGATATGCGGCCGACCTGAACCCGGGCACGGTCCATGCGCAGCGCGTCGCGCAGCCGGTTTTCCACCTCGCGCTGGTGCTTGGTCGGCTGCATGTCGATGAAATCGATGACGATCAAACCGCCCAGGTCGCGGATGCGCAACTGGCGCGCAATCTCGTCCGCCGCCTCCAGGTTGGTGTGCAGCGCAGTTTCCTCGATATCGCTGCCCTTGGTCGCGCGCGCCGAGTTGATGTCGATCGAGATCATGGCCTCGGTGTGGTCGATGACGATCGCGCCGCCGGACGGCAGGGACACCTCGCGCCGGAATGCCGACTCGATCTGGCTCTCGATCTGGTAGCGGGAAAACAGCGGCACCGGGTCCTGGTAGCGCTTCAGCTTGTTCAGGCTCTGCGGCATCACCTGTTCCATGAATTCGCGGGCACGTTCGTAGACGTCCGCGTCGTCGATCAGGATTTCGCCGATGTCGTTGCGCAGGTAGTCGCGCAGCGCCCGGATAATGACGTTGCTTTCCTGGTAGATGAGGAAGGGGGCGCTGCGCGTGGTCCCGGCCGTTTCGATGGAACTCCACAGGTGCAGCAGGTAGTCGAGGTCCCACTGGAGTTCCTCGGCATTGCGGCCGACGCCGGCGGTGCGGACGATCAGGCCCATATCCGCCGGAATGTCCAGCACCGACATGGCATCCTTGATCAGACTGCGGTCTTCGCCTTCGATGCGCCGCGATACGCCGCCCGCGCGGGGATTGTTGGGCATCAGAACCAGGTATCGGCCGGCCAGGCTGATGAAGGTGGTCAACGCGGCGCCCTTGTTGCCGCGTTCCTCCTTTTCGACCTGGACGATGACTTCCTGGTCTTCGCGCAGCGCGTCTTTGATGGTGCCCCGGCCGCCGCCGTCGACAGTGCCGTCCTTGAAATAGCTGCGCGCGACTTCCTTCAGCGGCAGGAAGCCATGCCGCTCCGCGCCGTAGTTGACGAACGCCGCTTCGAGACTGGGCTCGACTCGGGTAACCTTACCTTTGTAGATATTCGATTTTTTCTGGCCCCGGGACGGGACTTCGATATCAAGATCGTAGAGCCTCTGTCCGTCGACAAGCGCCACACGCAGTTCTTCGGGCTGGGTGGCGTTGATTAGCATTCTTTTCATAATAGGTTTCTCTCGCCCGCTCGACTGTGTGTCCACGCTGACCAGCACCGTACGGGGCGACGGACTGCGCGGACAGGCGCCCGATCCGACCGCGGACAGCGATCCGAAAACGGGGGGCGACTTCGCAACGGCAGTCCGGGAACATCCCGATCAGCAATAGTAGCGTGATAAACACAGGAGCTTCGCTTTATGTTTGTTCAACTTTAAGATGGTTCAAAATCCACAGGCGCGGGAAACACGCCTGCCTGACTTCCCGATCCGGGATCGAGAAGCAGAAAACGGTTTTGCTTCGGCCCTGACCACCCCCAGCGGGACGGCGCGGCGGTTTCAACTCAGGGCGTCGAGACTATAACAGCCCAGTCCACTGAATTCAATTGCTTACGCCGGTCGCGGCGCCTTGATCGGACGGGATCAAGCGGGGAAAAAAGTCCGGGTGCCGCGGGAATTCGGCTGCTAGAATCCGTACATGAGCGACGCAGACAAATCGGCTGTGCAGAGACTCGAAGTCGCCAACGATCAGGCCGGCCAGCGAATCGACAATTTCCTGCTGCGCCACTTCAAGGGCGTCCCCAGGAGCCGCATATACCGTATATTGCGTAAGGGTGAGGTTCGGGTGAACCGGGGCCGGGCGAAGCCGGACTATCGGTTGTGCGCCGGCGACGAACTGCGGTTGCCGCCGCTGCGCGTGGCGGTGCGCGACGCGCCCGACGTTCCGGATGCCGCCCGGGCGGGTCTTGCCGGCCGCATCCTGTACGAAGACAGCCGGCTGCTGGTGGTCGACAAACCGGCCGGTATGGCCGTTCATGGCGGCAGCGGTCTCAGTTTCGGCGTGATCGAGGCGCTGCGCGCCGAACGCCCGGAGGCACATTTCCTGGAACTGGTCCACCGCCTGGACCGCGACACCTCGGGTTGCCTGATGATCGCCAAGAAGCGCAGCGAACTCCGCACACTGCACCAACTGCTCCGCGCCGGCCGGGTCCTGAAGCGGTATCTGATGCTCGCGGAAGGTCGCTGGGACCCCGCAGTGAAACGGGTGGACGCGCCGCTCAAGAAGAACCAGTTGCAGGGCGGGGAGCGTATCGTCCGCGTCGACGAGGCCGGAAAACCGGCGGCGACGCGGTTCCGGTTGCTGGCAGGATTTCGGCGTCGCCAGCCTGGTCGAGGCGGAACTCGAAACCGGCCGCACGCATCAAATCCGGGTGCATGCCGCCCACAGCGGGCACCCGCTCGCCGGCGACACGCGCTACGGCGCCGCCGAGTTCAGCGCACAAATGCGGAATCTGGGATTGAAACGGCTCTTCTTGCACGCACATTATGTGGCATTCGAAGACGCCGAACGCGGCCGCACCGTTGAAGTCAGTGCGCCGCTGGCCGATGATTTGACCGCATTGCTCAATCGACTCGAGTCCTGACATCCATGCAGAAAGATAGTACCGAAGGGCGCGAGTGCCGCTTCCGGCTCGTCGTCTTCGACTGGGATGGCACGCTGATGAACTCGGAAATCCAGATCGTCGACGCCATGCAGGCGTCCATCGACGATCTTGGTTGCGCGGCGCGGACCGAGGCGGCCTGCAGGAACATCATCGGTCTTGGCCTGCAGGAAGCCGTCGACGAACTGTATCCGGGCACCGACGCGGACTTTCGCAATCGCTTCGTGGAGCGCTACCGGCATCACTGGTTCGCCGGTCAGGGCCGGTCGCGCCTGTTTCCCGGCGCCCGGGCCACGCTGGAACGCCTCCGACAAGCGGGCTTCCAACTGGCGATCGCGACGGGGAAGGGGCGCGCCGGGCTCGACCGCGTGCTGGCCGAAACCGGGCTGGATGTGCTGTTCGATGCGACCCGCTGCTCCGACGAGACGCGCTCCAAACCGCACCCGCAGATGCTGCACGAGTTGCTCGACGAACTGGACTGCGGCGCGGAGCACGCGGTGATGGTTGGGGACACTGAATTCGACATGCAGATGGCCACCAACGCCGGCACCGGCGCCATCGCCGTCAGTTACGGTGTGCACGAGCGCGAGCGCCTGCTCAGACACCGGCCGCTGACCTGTCTGGACGCCATCGAGGAACTGCAGACCTGGCTGGGATTGACGCCCGCCGGTCTGGTGGCGGCCCAGTCCGGGCGGCGCCATACCTAACACCGGAACCTGTCTTCAGTTGATTCAAGCTCAAAGGGTGAACAAGCCATGAAGGACAACGAACAACCGACTAAGGGCGCGGGCGACGACGGTCGCTGGCAGCGCGAGGTTATCAACAAACTGGCGTTTGCCGCGGTCGATGAGCAACGCAAGGCCCGGCGCTGGAGCATCTTCTTCAAGTTCCTGTTGTTCGCCTACCTGGCGGCGCTTCTCATCCTGTACCGGCCGAGCGTCATCGAACCCGGTTCGACGGAAAAACACACCGCGCTGGTGGAACTCAAGGGTGTGATCGCGGCGGACGAGGACGCAAGCGCCGACAATATCATCACCGGGTTGCGCGACGCCTTCGAGAACGATCACTCGAAGGGCGTCATCCTGCGCATCAACAGTCCCGGCGGCAGTCCGGTGCAGGCCGGCTACATGAACGATGAAATCCGCCGCCTGCGCGAAAAATATCCGAAAAAGCCGATGTACGTCGTGGTCACCGATATCTGTGCGTCCGGCGGTTACTACGTAGCCGTCGCCGCCGACAAGATCTATGCGGACAAGGCAAGCATCATCGGGTCGATCGGCGTACGCATGGACGGCTTCGGCTTCGTCGATGCGATGAAGAAACTGGGCGTCGAACGGCGCCTGCTCACGGCCGGCGAGCACAAGGGCTTCCTGGATCCGTTTCAGCCCGTCAAGGACGACGATGTTCAGCACGTGCAGGGCCTGCTCGACGACATTCACCACCAGTTCATCGCTACGGTCCGCGAAGGGCGGGGCGACCGGCTCAAGGAAACCCCGGACATGTTCAGCGGTCTGATCTGGACCGGCGATCAGGCGGTTAAGCTGGGACTGGTCGACGGCCTGGCCAGTGCGAGCCAGGTCGCGCGCGACGAGATCGGCGCCGAGAAGATCGTCGATTACACGCCGTCGCCCGACTGGGTGCAGAAATTCAGCAAACGCTTCGGCGTCGCCATGGGCGAGGGCGTCGCCAAGGTGCTCGGCCTGGAACATGTGCTGATGCAATAGACTGCTGGTCTAGCTGTAAAGGACCTGACGTCCCACACTCTTAACCGCGAAGGACGCCAAGGACGCAAAGGAAAGGATTGCTACCGCGAAGGCGCGCCATGGAACGATGGTCGATGGATTGCGTTTGTGTACCCTAGGATTGGACAAGGAATTGCGAGCGATATTTCAGATCACCCCGGGCGACTCTGGTCCGTCCGCACAGCCTTTGAGCATTGGTTTTCCTTCGCGTCCTTGGCGTCCTTAGCGGTTAACCGATCCAAATAGTCACGGAACCGCCACTCCGGCTTCGTTGAGCCATTCCGTCAGGCGGATCAGCGGCAGGCCGATGAGTGCCGTGGGGTCGTCGCCCTCCATGCGCGCGAACAGGCTGATGCCGAGCCCTTCCGATTTGAAGCTGCCCGCGCAATCATAAGGTTGTTCCGCGCGCAGATAGCGTTCGATCTGGGCGTCAGTGAGCTTTCTGAAATGCACCGCGAACGGCACCGCTTCCACCCGGTGGCTTGCGTCGCGGGCGTCGTACAGACACAACCCGGCGTGAAACAGGACGCGCCGGCCTGAGAGACGGTGCAATTGCGCGGCGGCCGCTTCGTGACCGCCGGACTTGCCGAGTATCTCGCCTTCGCATTCCGCGACCTGGTCCGAACCGATGATGAGTCCGTCCGGAAAGGTGCCCGCGCCCGCCCGCGCCTTGGCGATCGCAAGCCGTTGCACGAGCGTGTCCGCGGTTTCGCCCGCCCGCCGGCGCTCGTCGACTGCCGGGTCAAACGCGGCAAACGCAAGCGCCAGTCGCTCCAGCAGCGCCCTGCGGTAGCGCGACATCGACGCGAGAATCAGTTGACGTTCGGCCATGGCGTCGCTTCAGCGCTGGGCGAAGTAGCGCGCCAGGTAGACATCGAACGGAACTTCCTCGGCGGCTTCGCGCGCTTTCTGCTCTTCGATGGAACGGGCGGCGAGTTCCATGAAGAAGCGCTCGCGCTCGGGATTGCGCGGCAGATTCATGAAGAATCGCTGGTGCGTCTCCGACATTCGCCGGGCGAAATGATAGAAACCTTCCTTGTGCTCCCACATGTTTTCCAGCATACGCGCCGACGGCGTCAGCGACGCATCCCCGACCTTGCGCACCTGCGCCGCCAGTGCGTCGCAATAGGGCGTGCCTTCGCCGACGCTGTCCATCATTTCGCAGATGCCGCGCATTTCAGCGCAGACTTCGTCCGCCCAATCGCGCAGCAGGACCGGTCCGTCCCGGCGTTGCAGCCGAAGCTCGGGATTGCGCCCCTGGTGGGCGGCCGCCAGCTCGTTGCCGTCGATCGCCTTGCGTTCGCCGGCTGAAATCGGCGGGCTGTCCTGCAGCAGGCAGAACAGCAGGAAGGATTCGAGGAAATAGAGCTGCGTCTGGTTGATGCCCAGGGGATCGAAGGCGTTGACGTTGATGGAACGCAGTTCCACATATTCGATGCCGCGCCGTTTCAGCGCGACCGTCGGTTTCTCGTTGCCCTTCAGCCGCTGCTTCGGCCTGATGGTACTGTAGTATTCGTTCTCGATCTGGAGAATATTGGCGTTGAGCTGGCGGTATTCGCCGTCGACCACCACGCCGATCTTCGCGTACTCGGGGCAGGGCGTCTCTATCGCCCGGGTCAGGCTGTCGATGTAGCTGGGCAACGAATCGTAACTGGCCTTGATGCCGTGTTCGTTCTCGCGGTTGTTCTGATAGCCGATGTCACCCATGCGCAGCGAGGTTGCATACGGACCGTAACAGGTGTTGGCGTCGAATTCCTGGAGGTTGGTCGCGGCGCCGCCGAGGAACGATCTGCAGACCGCCGGCGAGGCGCCGAACAGATAGGGAATCAGCCAGCCGAGGCGCTGCAGGTTGCGAATCAGCGCCATGTAGGATTCCGAGATGAAATCCTGCGCGCTTCCGGCGTAACCTTCGAGTTCGGCGTAGATCGGCCAGAACTCTGGTGCGAGCGAATAGTTGAAATGTACGCCGGCGATGACCTGCATGGTGCGTCCGTAGCGGTAACCCAGGCCGCGCCGGTAAATGTGTTTCATCATGCCGGAATTGGATCTTCCGTACTCGGCGATGCGTACGCTGGTTTCGCCGGCAACCACGCAGGGCATGCTGGTCGCCCAGAGATATTCGTCCTGCAGCCGTTCGTAGACGAACTGCTGCGCATCGCGCAGAAAGGCAAGCACCTCCGGCACCGACGGCAAGGGCGGGGTGATGAACTCGATCAGCGCTTCCGAGTAGTCGGTGGTGATGAACGGATGGGTGAGCGCCGAACCCAGACTGGAGGGATGGTCGGTCTGAGCGATGCTGCCCGCGCGGTTGACGCGCAGCGTTTCCTTCTCCACGCCCATGCTGCTGGCGCGCAGCAGACGTGGACTTTGCAGCCGGCCGAGCCGCCGCAGCCGGCCTTCCAGTTTCTTGTACAAGTGCCAGTTCCTTCCCGTCGTTGCTTATTCAAGTCGGCCGCCGGCCGCACCGGTCAATTATACGGGTCTTTCATGCCAGCCTTTCCACATCCAGCGGCCACTCGGCCTTCTGCCGCGTATTCGCCGCCAGTTCGCGCAGTACCGGTTGCAGTGCCTCTTCGATGACCGGGTGATAGAACGGCATACGGATCGCCTGGGCGGCTGTCAATCCCATCTGCACGGACCAGGCGAGCAGATGGCCCAGGTGTTCACCGCCGGGTGCGACCATGACCGCGCCCAGGAGCCGTCCGTCGGCGCGCGCCGCGTGCAGGGTCAATCCACCGCGGTTCTTGCCCATGATCAACGCGCGGCCCAGCATGTTGAACTGCGTAGTGCTGCTGATGACCGTTTCGTCGTCGACCGGCTCCGGCAGCTCGCCGACCACGACGATGTTCGGATCCGTGAACGCGATGGTCAGCAGCGTCTTGCGGCGGAAACGGGCGATCTGATCGGCAACCGCGTTGAACCCCGCGATGCGGCCTTCGTCGATCGCTTCGTGCAGAACGGCTCTTGCGCCGGTGACGTCGCCGGCGACAAACACAGGATGATCCCCGATCCGCATGGTCTGACAATCGAAGTCTGGCACACCGTTCGCGCCCACCGGGATACCGGCCGCGGCAAGATCGAGCGTCGCGAGATTGGGCGAGCGTCCCATGCTGACAAGCACTTGATCGACGGTCGCGCTGTGACCGCCCGCCGTCACGGTCAGTCGCCCGTCCGCGGCTTCGCGCATCTCGACGCTTGCGCCCAGATGAAGCGGAAATTCCCGGCCGAGCAACTCGATGGCAAGCGCGTTGAGTACCTCGTCGTGCAGGTTGGCGATCCTGTTCAAGCGATCGAACCCCGTTACCCGCACGCCGAGACGGCCGAGCGCCTGACCGAGTTCCAGGCCGACGACACCCATTCCGATCACCGCCAGCGACGCCGGCAGCGTATCGAGTTCGAAAATCTCGTCGGTCGTCACGATGCGATCCCCGAGAGCGCGCCAGGCGGCCGGAACGACCGGCGACGAACCGGTGGCGATGACGACGCTGTCCGCCGTGAGCGTCTCGCCGCCGACGTCGAGGCGGCCGGGCGCGATGAACCGGGCGTTGGCGCGGATGAACCGGTCGTCCAGATCGTCGGTGGTCGACGCCAAGACCTTGTCGACGAAGAGATCGCGCAGATTCTGCGTGTGTTCCAGCACGCTGCCTCCGGCGACCGCAAGCCCGTCGGTGCCCTCGATGCCTTCGCGCACGCACTGGGCGCGCCGATGAAAATCCTCTGCGATCTGAATCAGCGCCTTGGACGGCATGCAGCCGACCCGCGCGCAGGTGGTGCCCAGTTCACCGCCGTCGATCAGCGCGAAACTGTCGGTTCTTCTTCTGACCTGGCTCAGCGCCGTCAGACCGGCGCTGCCCGCACCCAGGATGGCGACGCGTACATGTCTTGACATGATGCTCCTCCGCTGTCTGTTGCCGTGACTTAGGTTTGCAAAGACTTATCGGCAGCCTGCCTTATACCGGGTACGGCTTGCCGTAATACGCCGTAAATGTTTTCTTGCAGGCGCGACGGGCAGCGTTGCTGCCCCCGCAGCGGGCGGCCGAAGTATCGCAAAATCGCTTCAGGAAGTCTTGACCGCGCGCACCGGCGGAACCGCCAGCGCGTACCCGCCCCGGGTCTCCGAGGACTTGGACTGATACATGGCCTTGTCGACCTGCTCCAGCAGGGTCTGCAGGGTGCGGCCGTGCGTCGGCGCCTCGCCGATGCCGAAACTGACGCTGAGATCGGTGCCATTGCGCTCCGACCAGCGCCGAACCTGCGCCTGTATTCTTGAAGCGACGATTTCGGCCTCCTGCACCCGTGTGTCGTCGAGCAACAGCACGAACTCGTCGCCGCCGAACCGCGCGGCTATGTCGATGCCGCGTATCGAGTTGCGAATGATGTCGGCGAATTCCTTCAACATGCGGTCGCCGGTCGCGTGACCCCAGCGGTCGTTGACGCGCTTGAAGCCGTCCAGATCCGCAAACAGCATGACCAGGCGGTACTGATGGCGATGCAGTCGCCGAAACATGATCGCGGAAACATCCGCCAGCGCACGCCGATTGAAGAGTCCGGTCAGCGCATCGTACTTGCTCAGAGTTTCCAGCTCGGCGCGATTCTGTTCCATGCGCCCCATCAGCTTGTAGGTGTACAGGAGAATGATGGTGCAGAACAACACGAAATACACCAGCCCGGCCGTGATCACCTCTGAATGCATCACCACCCGCGCGGTAACGATGACCGATCCGGCGACCAGGCAGGTGATCAGGCTCTCGCGGAACAGGCGCAGACCGTAGCGCATGCCGTTGCCGAGTACGATCATGATGTAGGCCAGCAGGGTCGGCGGGATGGCGTAGGCGTCGTTCAGCACGGATATCGACACGATGCCGGTGTCCAGCCACATCGCGAGACGGTAGCGCAACGGGTGATGATGATGCCGGCTGCCGTGCCAGAAAAGCAGGACGCTGCCCACCAGATAGCCCAGGTACACGAGATTGATCTGGTCCCGGCTGAGGTGGATCGGTCCGCCACCCTCGATGAAATTGAAATAGAGAATGCCGAGCACCCAGAACGCGTAGCGCGTGCCGAACTGGACCTTTTGTTCTTCCCAGGAGGCCGCGTGCAGCTCCGGTGCGCAAGCGGCGTCTTCCAGTCTGCGGCCGACGGGTTTCCTGCGGTCGCTGGCAAGCCGGCGGTCCTGCTGCAACTGGTCAGGATTCGTCACGCGCGCTTGCCCTCCTCGCCGCCCTTTGTGCCTGCTCGGGATACCCCAATCATAGCATGATGCGACGCCGGCCCGGCGTGACCCGCTACCAGTAATTTTCCACCGTGACGTGACCCGGCGCACGGCGCCGGTTCTTGTGCAGTCCGCGGCCGTTGAGAAGCTCCGTGGTGTCGCGCACCATGGCGGGATTTCCGCAGATCATCACCTGGCTCAGTTCTGCGGCAAGCGGCAGGCCTGCCGCCCGTTCCAGCGAGCCGTCGGCCAGCGCCTGGGTGATTCGCCCCGGCAGCGCCGGCGGCGCCGGTTCGCGGCTAACGAACGGCACGTAGCGGAAACGCTCGCCATGACACTTCCTGAGCTGTGCGACGGTGTCCTGGAAGCTCAGTTCGCGCGCATACCGAACGGCGTGCACCAGCACGACGCGCTCGAAACGTTTCCACGGCTCGTCGGTCTTGAGTATCGACAGAAAGGGGCCGATCGCGGTGCCCGTCGACAGCATCCACAGATCGCGGCTGTCCGGCACTTGGTTCAGGGTCAGGAAGCCGGAAGCACGCTTCATCACCCAGATCGGCTCGCCCGCGCGTGCCTCGATCAGACGCCTGGTCAACGGACCGTCGGGCACGCGAACGAAATAGAATTCCAGCACCTCTTCATCCGGGCTGTTGACGTAGGAATAGGGGCGGCTGACCAGTTCGTCGTCGATGACGTGCCCGATCTTGGTAAACTGTCCGGCGACAAAGGGCTCGACCGCAGCACGGACGCGCAGGGAATAGAGCATGTCGGTCCAGGGATACAGTTCGATCACGCGCCCTTCGTCCCAGCGCTCGGCGTTGACGACCGCACCTTTCAATTCGGTTTTCCGACGGCAACTTTGCCGGCCGCGAGCCGGCTGCGAATCACTTCGAGATTTTCCCAGGCCGCCTTCTGGCGTGCGTCGGGGTCGATGCTCGACAGAAAGTCTGCGGCCTGTTGCAACAGCATGTCCATCTGGTCCCGATCGAAGATCGCGAGCACCTGATGCAGCACGCTGGGCGTTTCGCTCAACAACGTCGGGATCAACTCGTCTTCGGCGATGGGCGAATCGGCCGCCGTCAGATCGGCGATCAGCGGTATCGCCTGCAGTTGAAAATGCACGCGGCGTGCGGTTTCTTCATCGTGCAACTGCCGCTGGGCATAGGCATCGCCGCCGGCGCCGTCCCTGATCGCGCGCATAATGGTGCCGATCAGTTTGCGGATAGCGTCCTGTATCTCGGCCACGTCGCCCGGCAGCGTGCAACTGATCTGATAGCTTTCGTCCAGCGCTTCCTTGAGTTCCAGAATGGTCTCGCTGGGTGTATTGGGGGCGAGCGCCAGCGCCCTTTCGAGCTGGTCGTGAAACCGCTCCCGAAAACGTTCGAGGCGGTGGCGATCCTCTTGCCGCGCCAGTTCGATGTCCCGGTCGCCGACCGAACGCACGTGGGACGGGAACAGGGGATTGCCCCGCTTGCGCGCCAGGTGGCGTTCGCGCATTCCGGATTTGAAATCGTCGCCGCTCATATCGGATTTTGATTGTCGCATAGCCATTCGATCGATTCACACAAGACAAATTGAGGTTATTTGGGACCGGCGCCCCGGCGGTTCATCACTCGATCCAGCGGATTTCCCTGGCCGTCGCCGGACCAACGAGCATGGCACTCAGTCGCTCGGGCATCTCGGACTCGGTGCGGGACAGCGGAGCACGCCCGGCCATGATCTCCGCGAGATGCTGTGGATAGAGCGGACGGGCGTCAGGCTCGGCGTAACCGTCGGGAAACCTCGGCTGGTCCGTCGCCAGGTCGTACTTGTCGGTTGCGCCAAGCGTGTGCAGCAGTTCGTGGGCGATCACGATGTTGTTCGGCGCCTGCATGGGGCGCGTGGCGAAGGCGTTGACGACGCCCACGCGGCCTTTTTCCAAGCCGAGCGAATTGTCCAGGGCGCGGTTTTCGACCGGGGCGTGGTAGAGCACGAACAGTCGGATATCCGGAGGCGGACCGTCAAAGTCATCGTGCGTCGCCGCCCAGTAACGGAAGCGCAGGCTCCAGAGTCCGACGGTGATCGGACCCGGCGCGGCCGGCGGCGCCGGCGGCGGCTCGGACACGGCAGGGCCAAGCTTGACGATCAACGGCGTACGGATGTCGCGCCCCCAGCGCCTGGCCTGGCTCTCGAACCAGTCGCCGATCTCGGCGAAATCGTCCGACGTGAGTCCGGCAATCGTCGCAGCGGCGCTCGGGCTGCCGTCGCCGTTGATGGGATAGATGACCACCCATAACGGATCGTTCCAGTCCGTCGCACGCAATCTGCCAAGCCAGGTGCCCAGGGCAACGCCGATCAGTATCAGCAGCAATATCAGAATGCGGAGCTTTCGGAACATAGCTCTGGAATTCGTATAATCCCAATCGACAATGCGACCTTTTGACGGCAGACCGGGCGATTACTTGCGCCCGTACCGCAGGAACCCGATGCCATGTCCAGACCCCTGTTGCTTTCGATCGTCGAACGCGGCGGCTATCCCAACTTCTCGCCCGTCTACCGCGAGGCGGGCTTCGACGTGCTCGACGAACGGACCATGCGCAAGGCGATGGCGGTGATGCGGCGCGAACAGCCGGCGGTGGTGGTCGCCGAATTCAACTTTCAGTCCGACTTCCGGGATCGCACCAGTTCGCTCGAATCGATGATGTCGGTGGTTCAGCGCTTGCCCGACACACGCGTGCTGGTATTTTTTGAAAGGGAATTCGAACACCAGTTCAAGCGGCTGCGGGAACGGCACACCGTCCATCGGGCCTTTGCGTTTCCGGTCGACACGGCCGAACTGTACCGCTGCCTGCGCGAACTCGCCGGGCGCGGCACCGGCTAGCCCGGTGCTCAATGGGTGCCGGGGGCATTCCGGCTGCCGGCGCTGAGGTGGATCAATTGCTCGACCATTCCGGGTTCGAAGTCCATGCCGATCCCGAAACCGGGGTTGATGGCGATACCCACGCCGGACCCGATCCGTTCCAGCACCCAGGTGAATTCGGTCAATAGGCCGCCGTGATAGTTGGGATAATCGACCAGGAAAGGCTTCGCGCGTTCAGGACTCGTAAACAGCACCAGCACCTGCGCGCCGTCCTCATCCTCGATCGTCAGCGGATTGGCCCGGCTGGAACGCTGGAAACCCTGTATGCCGGAGTTGTCGTCCTGGATGGGCATGAAGAGCTGCGACTGGAGCAGTTCCTGAACGAAAGCCTCGGACTCCATCAAGCCCTGCTGTGCCGCAATCAGTTTTTCCTCCAGCGCGTTGTGCGCCTGGAACTGTTCGGTCATCGATCGCCTCCTGTGACGCCTGTGCCGGCAGCGGCCCACCGGTCCAAATCGCGGACTTTACCACAGAACAGAGCCGGTCCCGCCGTCATCCGCGCCGCCCAGGTCGAATCCCCCCTCTTTAACGCAGGTGTATCCTGATGGACAATGACTGCCGGCCGTTGGAACACGCAATCACGAACCCGCAGGTAGCTTATGACAGAACGCCTCTTTCCCGACAGCGACAGGGTCGACGCCAAGGCGATCTACGTTGGCCAGCGCCTGGAGGTGCAGGCCTTCAAAGACGTTCGAGCGGCTCTCGGATGCGCCGCTGACGATACGGGCCGGAGCCAGCGGCATTGCCGTGCTCTTCCGCTATGGCGTCGTGGTTTTTTTCGACTTGCGGCCATCGGAGATTCTCTCGTTCCTGGAGGACGTCCGTTCGTCCGTTGTACAGCCGTTCGCCGATGTCGAGCGGGACGAGGTACAGGTCGTCCATGATGCGCGCAGGCCCGAGGGCGCGGCGCAGGGTACGCTGCGAGTCCATGCCTACACGCTCGAGCGCATTCAGATCATCGCCGATGTACTCGCCAAGAGCGTCGTGCTGGGACACTACGAGGTCGGACTCGCCAAGCAATTCGACCGCATCGACCCGCTGGCCGCGAGCCTGAGCGGAAGACGCTTCGGGTTTGGCACCCGGGCCAGGGATCTGCTGCAGCACATCGGCGAAACACTGACCATCGAGGGCAAGATGGTCGGCCGGGTGGAAGCGACCGAAAAGCCCGAACTGATCTGGGACTACCCGGAGCACGAGCGGCTGTACCTGCGGCTGGACGACGAATACGAACTGGCCGAACGCCACGCCGGCATCGAACGCAAGCTCGCGCTGATTTCCCGCACCGCTGAAACCGCGCTGTCGATTCTGCAGAATCAGCGTTCGTTAAGAGTGGAGTGGTACATCGTCATCCTGATCGTCGTGGAGATCATGATCACGTTGGTCGACAAAGCGGCCGGCGCCTAGCCGGCGTTCGTGCGAGCGCGCATCAATGCCGCCCGAAAGCGCGCCATCCCACTCGCTCGAACAGCAGGGTCTGTCCGTAGGAATCGCGCAGCGCAAGCCGCGGCCCCTGGTAGGCGAAGCGATACTCGGTCACGCGTGGGCTTTGCGGTGTGTACAACAGCAGGTGGTTGTCGTCAATCACGTAGCGCCCGCTGATAGCGTACTGGCCGCCCTGCAGGCGAAACCGGTTGCCGCTGAGGTCGAGGACATCACCCGAAACGCCGACCCAGCGGCCCTGCAGGGTTCTGTAGGGTGCGCTGCTGCCGGGATAACCCCAGCCGCCCCCGGGCACGCCCGGATCGCTTGTGGAGCCATAGGGATTCGTGGCCCAGGGTAGCGTCCCCGTTGCCGGCCAGTTCCACGCGGTCGGCCAGGCGCTCATGCCGGACGTGAAGTTCATGTAGGGGCTGAAACCGCCGGTTGCGGACGAATCTTTCATCGCCGCCCCCATCATCTGGCCCATCATCACCGCCATCATCTTTGCCATGGCGTACATCATTTCGCCCATGCTATTGGCCTGGGCGGGCAGGGGACTCGTCAGCGACACCGCGAGAACAAATGCCAGTCGCCACTTTTTCATCGAAGAAGACCGGATTGCTGCACCATCTGTTATTAGTTTAGTGTAGAAACCGCTTATTGACGACAGGGGGAACACGCGGGGTCAAATTCCATCTAAACTTGAAATGGCAGCCATGCGGAGTGCGTCCATTCGTTTCGATTCGTCCGTCAGGTTGGAAGAGGGTTCGCACCAGGGCAGCCGGCCCGGCCTATTGACCGCTGTATCGGTGCGCGCTACACATTCTGAAACGACCGGGACATTCAAGAACCTACAAGGAGTCCGACAATGATCGATCTCAAACCAGCGAATCCGGGCAAATCATCGTCAGGGAACGGCCAGTCGCCGCCGCCCGGGTGGGACAGGGAGACCGCCGAACGCACGGCGCGTGAGGAGGGTATCGAACTGGCGGCCGAACACTGGGCCGTGGTGCAAGCGCTGCAGGAGTATTTCGCCCGCCACGTGGAGACCGAAGTCAACGTGCGCGAATTGCACGATGCCCTCGACGAACGCTTCCATGCCAGCGGCGGGATGAAGCACCTGTACAAGCTTTTCCCGGGCGGACCGGTCGCGCAGGGCTGCCGGATTGCCGGCCTCACGCCGCCGGCCGGCGCGGTCGACCCGTCATTCGGGAGCGTGCAGTAACACAAGGGCCACGGAAGGCCGAGGCCCGCGCCCGGCGTGAGTGCGGCAGAGATGTCTGACCCGTCAGACGCCGCGATCGAGCCTGTACAGCGCAATGACCATGAGCAGGCTGCCGGCCAGCAGCCAGAGCGGACCGAACAACCACAGCGCCAGCGGAATCGACAGGTAGTAGGCGCGCATGCCCAGCGTATAGTGCGTGCCGCCGCGGTCGAGTATTTCGACTACGTCTTCCTCGCGGATGTCCGTAGTATTGTCGGTCGGCAGATTGATCATGAACCCGGTATGGTTGTAGTAGCGCACGGCCAGAGTAAAATTAAAGAAAGCAAAGAGGAAGTCGGCGCCCAGCAGAATCAGCTTGCCGAGCCACAGCCCGGGGTGAGTGCTTCCGAACTGGATGACAAACTGCGACAGTTCGCCTTGTTTGTCCGCGGTCAACGCCAGGTTGAAGACTCCCAGCCCGGTGATGATGGCCGTGGAGGCCAGAAAGGTCGCCGCCATGGTCCAGTTGCGCAGGGTTTGCACCGCAAGGATATCCCTGCCATCCTTCATGATCGCATGCACCCACATTGCACGCGTACGCCGGGTCAGTCCGAGCGACGTGCTGAGCGGGTCTCTGCGCAGTTTTCGCCAGAGGTAGACGTGATACACGACCAGCGTCAGCAGCGCCGCGGGACTCAGGCCGAATTCAAAGTGGCGAAGCATTTCCATCATGTTCGTTTCATGACGCCACTGTGGCCGTGGTCAGTGAATACGGGGTGGCTGGAGCACGTCTCGGCAGTCTATTTCAGGTCGCTGGATGGCGTATTTAACACAATATACCCTGCACTGAAGCATTGATGGTGTCACTGATAACGATCAGCAGGGCAGTGTACGCCACGGCGGCGTGTTCTAATCGCTTTGCGATACGTACCCACGCTTTCTTTTCCTCGGTTCCTTTCGCGCGTTCAGCACTCGCTGCGGCAATGATGGTCATTGGATCAATATCCAGTGCGTCAGCCACGCGCAATGCAGTGTAGTTGTCCAGAGTGCTTTGCTTTTTTCGATATCGGCTTATTGCAGCCTGTGAGACACCAAGCATCATGGCCAGTTTGTAGTCGGAATGTCAGGTCGTACTTACGCTTGATCGCGTCCAGGTAGTCGCACGAAGTCTTCATCGGGCTGCTCTGAGTTGGGGGGCGGTGGACACTGTAGGAGGCGATACTTACAGGGATGCAAGACTTACAGGGGTGTTAGTATCTGGGCGAGCTCGTCTCCGGTCGGCGGAGCTTTTGACGTTCAGACGAACAACGGGGATTCCGGCTTGAGCGAGTAGGGTATCCCGTGCAACGTCTTTTTCTGCGCTGTGTGAGGAGTCGTCGAGTTCGATTATTTTCACTACGTTGAAGGATTTGTCGCAGATCACGAAATCCGCCACCTTCTGGCGCACCCGGTTGAACAGTCGAAAGTTCGCTTTATTGTCGGGTCCGGTAGTTCTCAAGAAGGCACTGAAGCTCACTTGTGGCAATACCAGCAGGTCCGAGGAGACTTTGGAAAGAGCCCAGTACAAAGCCTGTTCTGGCGGGGTGAGGGGGTGGCGTTTTTTCAGTTCGGCTCCGACCTCGTTTTTTAAGTCGTTGGAATCTGAGACATTTGTCCTTTTGTTTATCGCGATCATCACCACTACGAGGGAGATAGCGGCCAATATGATGTAGGAAGTCATTGTTATGCCTAGAAAAATGTAAAGACTTTGCTGTTTCGGCGTTGCCGGTGGACCGCTTGATACTTACACGGGTGTTAGTAATGTTGGCCGCGTGGCAGCCCAGCTTGACCTCTTGCCCCTGCCGCCGGACGCACCGCCGCGCCATTCAGCCGCGTCCAGGGCTTCCACTGCGGCGCGGCACCCTTTACCCCCTTGCCAGTCCGGCACTCCTTCACGCGCTCTCGCGCGTCTACGGTGACGGTGCCCCCTATTTGGGGCAGTGGACGCGCAGCGGGCTGGTCTGGCCGGGAAGGGCGGTCCTTATAACACCGCCCTTTTGTCTCATGGGTGAGACTCGGCCCCCGCCCACCCCGTGACGGCGCTCCTCGTGGACTGGATGACGGCAAGGATGCCTTGGGACAAGTTCCAAGAATCGACCTGGTCCCGGCTATTGGCCCTGGGGGACCGGATCATGCGTTAGAACCAGACAGTTGGTACGGTTATTTACGAGTCGCAGGCGTGGGAGTCGGTGCGCTCCGACAGCCACCAGGTGGTGTTTCGGGTCGGGTCCGACGCGCTGTGGATTCAGGGCAGCCCGGCCCGCTGCAGCGGCGACGGCTGCGCCGTCTTCGGCTCCGGACCGAGTGCGGCGCTCGACTTGGCCGGGTGCATCGAGCGCATGGCGCGCATGGTGTTCGATCGGCTCGAGGTACGCGATCGCGTGGAGCCGCGCGACTGGATCGTATCGCGTGTCGACGTGACCGGGAACCTCCGCATGGACAGTCTTGAAGCGGTACGGATCGCGCTCGCCGAGCTGCGCGACTGCGAGGGGGGACGCTACCGCGTGTCGCAGCAGGCGGGCGACACAGTCTACTGGTCTCATAGGAGCAAACACCGCTCCGGCAAGGCCTACGCGAAAGGTCCGCACCTGGCCTACATGATGAAGCGTCGCGGCTATCGCGGGCGGGAGTACGCCGCGCGCGAGATCGCAGCGGCCAACGCGATGCTTCGGCTCGAACTGTCTTTGAAGCGCGAATATTGGCGGCTGATCGACTGGCGCACAGTCGATAGCGGCTACTTAGCGGAAGCGTGGCGCGCGTATTTCGCGCAGATGATTGCAGGCTCGGTTCGTGATCACGCTGCTGCAAGGACCGTCCGGCGCCGGCAAATCGTACGAAGCCGTTATCACCTTCGTCATGCCGGCCCTGGAAAAAGGCCGGAAGGTGCGCACCAACCTGCCGATCATCGAGGACGCCCTGCGGCGTTTCGTCTCCTATCCGTTCGGCCTGCTGGAAATCCACGAGGACATGCGCCACTTCAAAACCGTCGAGAACTTCACCGACGAGTGGCGCCACCCCGAGACCAACCAGGGGCCTTTGTACGTGATCGATGAAGCGCAGTTGGTGTTCCCCAAGGGCAACACCCCGCGCGACGTGGAGGAATGGTTCTCCCTGTACCGTCACTACGGGGCCGACGTGGTCCTGTTGACCCAGAACTACCGCCGGCTGTCGGCCGCCCTGGTCGACAACGTGCAAACCAGCTACCGGCTGCGCAAGGCCACGGCCCTGGGCACCACGGACCGTTATTTTCGCATCACCACCGACGGCGTGCGCGGCGCCCGGATTCGCCAACAAGTCGTCGCCTATGACCGCCGTTACTTCGGCCTCTGGCAGTCGCACACGCAGTCCGACAGCGTCGTGCAGGAAGACAGCTCCTCGGACATTATTCCGATCTACAAGCGCTGGCCCTTCGTCGGCGCTGCCCTGATGTTGCTGCTCGCCGGCGGCCTGGCGCTGCGCGCCGCGACGCGCGCCGGCGAGTCACCGGCAGCCGTCCCCAAGGAGTTCCAGCATGTCCCGCATCTACCGGCTGCTGCTGTGACTGCGGGTGCTCCTGCGGCTGCTCCGCCTGGTGCGCTCGCCGCGAAGCCGCTAGAGCCCTACGACGGCTTCGTGCTGTACCTGAAAGCCTCGGCCTGGAACGCCAAACAGCGACGCTATGCCTGGGTGTTCGCCGCCACGCAGAACGGCCAGGAGGTCTTCGAGGTCACCGGCCGCGATCTGACGCAGGCCGGCTACGCCGTCGAGCCGGTCAATCCCTGCGTCGTGCGCCTGCACTTCGCCGGCAGCGAGCGTTACGTCACCTGCGGCGTGCCCACCGTCAAGCTCAGCGGCTTGATGCCGTGAAGGGGGTCCCCGCGCAGCGGGGAAAGGTTCACGGCATCCGCCCGCGCGCACCACACTGGCCGACAGCGAGGCAGGAAGCCGAAGCCGGCGCAGGGATGCGCCGTAGACCCCGCGACCACCGCACCCGGTAAAAGACAGGCTCAACCGAGTGACAAGCGCAGCCTGGCGCGGAGGTTGAAAGGGCCGTCCCTGGCCACGGAACCGTTCAACGTCCAAAGGCTTCCTCTTTTCGGCTTTCAGCCCACCCGAGGCGATACGCCGTGTGATACTCCACCGGCACCCGGTCGATGCGCGGCAAGTCGTCGCGCTGATCGTTCCAGCCAGCGGTATAAGCCTGCGTTTCGGAGTTGATCGTCAGACTTTCAAGCTTCATGATTTTGCCCCTTGTTTGCGAGGACCATTCCTCATGGCGGGACGGGATGGCCCGGAGCAAATGAGGGGCAGCAGCAAGCTTGCAAGGCGGTGCGTGACCTGTTTGCATCTGCCGGGAGGCGGCTGGTTGTGTCGGCGTCTGTACTCCGTTGGACAATTTCGTTAGGCTCCATATTGGGAGCTTAGGTTGTTGCTTCTATTAGGGGTTAGATCGTTAGGGAGCCCAAAAGAGTCGTTTACAAAGGCGCTTTTAGGCTCCCCAATTGTAGTTATGTTTCTGGAGGCAGCACGTGAATGAGCTGATTGTTGCTGGCGCTACCGCCGCGATACAGTTGGTTATGCGTTTGCGGGAGATAAACAAGAATATTTCCAATGCAGAATTCGCCAATGTACTAGCTGATCTTTCAATTGAACTTTCAAATATGAAGGTTCAGGTTGCTAGTCTTGTGGCGGAGAACGATGAGCTCCGGCGGAAACTCAACGAGAAAAGCAGTCCTTCGCTTGAGTTTAAAGAGTTCGCGTACTTCTCGCCAGACGGTGACGGCCCATTTTGCCCAGGCTGCTATGATGCGAAAGGTCAAAAGGTCCGGCTATCTAAACTAACGGATGCTTTCATAGTATTTGGCAGTCACTCTTGCCCAGTGTGCAAAGAGACTTATGGAGAAGAAACATAACCAGTCGCTGCACGCGACGCCAAACCGCTTCGCACTCTGGTGCAGGTGAGCTTCAGCGTTGGGCTGTTACATGACTGAGCCGCTATTCATCCTCGACGCGGATGCGTCGGATCCAGCATACGTCAATATTCGTGACGGCGAGCCTGAACCTGCCAAGAACGCCCGAGAGCTGACTGAACGCCTCTGGCGACTGTATAGGCCTTATGCTGACCCGCACTTTCGTACGGAGATTCAAAGCGCTTTCGACGAGCGCTTCTGGGAGATGTACCTCACTTGCGCCCTGCTTGATCTTGGCCTACCGGTGTCTTGCCCGAAGCCGGGGCCAGATGTCCAACTGTCCCTAGATGAAACAACGGTCTGGATCGAAGCCATTTGTCCGACACGGGGCTCCGAAGAGAACCCTGATCGCGTACCTGATTACAACTTCGGTGCGCCGGTGGCGACACGGGTGCCGGATGCCGAGGTCATTATGCGACTGCGGCACGCGATTGAGACAAAGGTTAGAGCCTTCAATCGATACGCTGAGCGGGGAATCATCTCGAACGACTCCGCACACGTTGTCGCGATAAACGGCTGTCAAATACCGCACGCACGTTTGGAGAGAGACATTCCGCGAATCATACGGTCGGTTCTTCCAATTGGAAATATGCAGGTCACATTCGATCGCGATCCGAGCGTGCCCACGGAAACGAGCTATCAGTACCGCCGCACGGTGGAGCGAATGAAGGGCGCCGAAATCGAAACGGATGTGTTCCTTCAGGACCGTTATCGGAGTTTGAGTGCGGTTCTCTATTCCTCTGTCGACGCATGCAATCCCACGCGTCGGTTGGGCGATGACTTCATCTTGATTCACAATCCCAGAGCGGTTGTTCCTCTACCAGATATGACGATTCGCCGTGGTAGAGAGTACCGGGTGCGCGAGAGCGAAGATGTCTTCTCTCTGGGCTCTACTGTTCATGAGTAGACGACAGTCCAACAACCACATCGAATTCGCGCCACTGCGTGGCGCCGGACCTCGCTACCGCTCGGCCGTTCATGCGGAGCGTTGGCCCCCCGTCATATCCTTCGCGCCGATATCGAATGCCCGATCCAATAGCTGCCGGAACAGACCATCTTGAATACGATCTTTCAGCTTTCGCGCAACGGTGTGTGGGTTACGGAGCAACACATAATGGAACGGCCCCGATGCGCCATCTTTGCAATCTATGAAACCGAGCTCCTGCAGTGTTCGCATTCGCTGGCGCCATGTGGTCAGGGCTCGCTCGCCCGTAAAGCCGCTTTCGGAAGCAAAGGCAGCGGGATTTTCAATCATGACCAGAGACTCATCGAACGCCCGACACCAAAGAACAAAATACGCTTGGCCGGCCGGGTGGTTCTTCGAGAGGCTGTCAATGATGTTCATTAATAGCGGCATCGTCCGAGGGATGGTTGTAAACCCACGGTGTCGTTTGCGATTCCAGAGATCGTCATCCTTGAGGTCGGGCCAGTACTCCTCACGAAGTCTTAACGACTTCTCTTGCGCTTTTGAACGGCGGATGGCAAGTTGCTTGGTGTTCATCGCTTGCTCCTTCTGGTTGTGGCTCGCGGCCCGGGTTTTGGAGGCCCGGGCCAGCACCGTCCGCGGCAAATCAGTGCTTGAGCTTGGTAGCCATTGTTGCGAAGTTATTCAATATATTCAATGAGTTATTCGTTGCTCACTGAAAAAGCACCTACTGAAACAGCGCCTACTCCCGTATTGAGTGCATCACGTTTCATGTCAACCCGATATTTAAGTAGTGCCGAATCGTGACGCTTACCGCAAGAAATCCCCTTTGCGGCAGGTACTTAGAAACTTGTGCCGGTGCTCCCGCTACTCGCAGTTATCCGCTACTCGCCGTGCTCCCGGTGCTCGCGGGGAGGCGAGGGGGCGGGGGGGCTAACCCGGCAGTCCACCGGGCCTGCGCAAAAAGCCGCGCAGGCCGGTGACTTTGAACGTTAGCCGACTAGTGCCATGACTAATATCGTAGTCGACAAGAGCTTCCTGCAAGGTACCGCCGGCCGGCGTGTGCGCGAATTGGCGTCAGAGCACCGAATACTCATGTCCGACGCTCTGTTCTACGAACTCTTAACCACGCGGCCTGATGCACGAGTTCAATGCTTCGCAAAGTTTCCTGATGGCCCGAATCCGGTGGATTTGATCAGCCATGCCGGTGTGCTAATGCGATATGAGATGGAGGCTGGCACGCCGAGCGGCAAGCCGTCGCGTCACAAAGAAGATGTGCAGTTTCTATTCAATTCATCACTAAAGAAGGAGGAATATCGCCCGCCCGAAGATGCCCAGAAGGCAATTGATGAAGAAACAGCTCGTTTAACGGAGTCAGTGCAGAGGTTCGTCGAACGGACTGGCGCTGTAACATCGCTGTTTCCAGATCTATTCACGGGGAGTCAGGTCGAACGAGATGCCGCACACCTTGAGGCGGAGAAGGCAATTGTATCTCCCGGGGCGCTTCGCCCCTTTATTTCTCAATTGGAACCTCCTCCCGGGGAGAAGCCGCTTCCGCCTGTTGAGAGAATCGACGAACGATGGGCAATCTATCGGTACGTCCAAGTTCAGCTCTTGTTCGCTCTTGATGTTCATGTCCGTTACCAGGGAAACATTCCGAAGCCAATGAGCGGACGTCTGTACGAGAAAATGGAGCATGATGTTCTTGATGCTGAGCAACTGATTCTAGGTTGCCAGGAAGGCGCATTTGCTACCCACGAGAATAAACACAAGCGCTGGTGGGCGTTGCTGTGTCCAGATGGGTGCCTCTATGCATGAGTCGACTAACAAGTCGCGGCAGGTGACGTTTGACCCGCCGCCCAGTTTTGCTACTGCAAAAACGGCCGTCGCCTCAAACGCACCTGAGCTCAGGCGTTGAATGAGACCTGGGCGACTCAGGGTGCGGACTCGGCGACCGAGTCTGAACGGAATGGTTTGCTGCGGCTTGGATAATGATCTAAAAGAAATGGCAGGGGCTAAGTGTCTCTCGGGCAGGTGTGTGTTTAGTTGTTGTCTCAGTTTATGGAGATGATGTTCGGCCTGATCGAGGATAAGGATCATGTGAACCGGGTCAGGCAAACGAGGTGCACGCGGTTGTTTTAGTTCTTTAGCAAGCTCTCGCAGTAGGTGGTCCTGGTATTCAATGCCCAGTATTCGATTCCACGTGCAAAAGCGATTGTCGCGGTTAAGTCCGTCGCTCCAGAGGTGCCAGCCTCGCAGAGCGTAATCAAGTGTTGAAAGGTCGCAGATGTAACGATGTTCAGCCATTTGGCCGACTCTATCGGACGGACGTCCAGTGGCCTAAACGGTCGGGGTGATATCAGAAATCAGGGAATACTTAATTTTACATAATATACATTATGCGTAGTACCGGAATCCCGCGACACACCGCCTGGCATCCCCGGTCGCAGAGCCCTGGTCAGGGTCTCTGGTCAGCCCGACCATCGGTCTTGGCCACCGGTATCATGTTACGCCGCGTGATACCCAGCCACAGCGCCAGCGGGCTCGCGACGTAAATGGACGAAACCGTTCCGATCAGAATGCCGACGATGAGCGCCAGAGAGAAGCCGTGGACCACCTGACCGCCGAGGAAATACAGCGCGACCACCACCAGCATCGTGGTGGCACTGGTCATGATGGTTCGTGACAACGTCTGGTTGATCGACACGTTCATGACATCGGTGACCGAATCGGTGCGCATGCGCCGGAAGTTCTCCCGGATTCGATCAAACACCACGATCGTGTCATTCAGCGAATAGCCGATGACCGCGAGCACCGCCGCCAGCACGGTCAGGTCAAATTCGATCTGAAACAAGGAGAAGAAACCGATCGTGAACAGCGCGTCGTGAACGGTCGCCAGCAGCGCGCCCAGCGCGAAGCGCCATTCGAACCGGAGCGCCACATAGATCAGGATGCCGACCAACGCGAACAGCATCGCCATGCCACCTTTCTCGATCAGCTCATCGCCGACCTGCGAGCCCACATACTCCACCCGGCGCATGTTGACCTCGTCCTTCGTGGCTTTCTGCAGCACGCCGAGCACGCGGCTGCTGACCTCTGCGCTGTCCTCGCCCTGCCTGGGCGCGAGCCGGACCAGCACGTCGCGCGAAGAACCGAAATTCTGCACGATCGCGTCGGAGAATCCGCCGTCGGCTAGCGCGGTGCGCACCTGGCGCAGATCGACCGGATTGCCGTAACCCGCCTCGATAAGGGTGCCGCCCGTAAAATCCAGCCCCAGCCTCAGCCCCTTGACGATCATGGAGCCGAGGCTGAGCGCGATCAGGCTCGCCAGCACCGCGGCCATCACCCCGCGCTTGCCCATGAAGTCGATATGCAGATTACGTTTGAAAAATTCCATACGATCTCCGGCCATGCCGTGCGGGCGGCATATTCTGGTTCAGGCGGGATTTTAGCGAAAACAACGCCCTGTGCGGGAGCCGGCGACAGTACGCTTTCGCTCCCGGCCCGTCAAGAGCCAGCGCCCGGCGTCCGCCATCACATGGACCCGGTGCATCCTGTCGCCTATCATCCCCCTTGGGCGCACGCCCCGGCGGGTCTGCCGTACTGCCATTGTATGCGCCGCGGATCCGGCCGGCGCCCCTGTTTGCGGCTCACTCCAGAGGACCACCGATGGCCTATTTTCACAAACGCTACCACCCGCCGGGCACGTCGCCCGGCACGCTGATCGACAGCGGCGAAGTGCCGCCAGCCGCGAAAATCCGCCTGGTCACGTTCAATTCACACGACTACTTCGAGCGCGGCAACGTCGACCCCGAGACCTGCTGCCTCCGATCCGAGCCTGGTGAACACATCGCCGCCGACCGGGACAGGCTGGCCTGGATTCACGTGCAGGGGCCGGTGTCGGGCAGCCTGCTTGCGCGGCTCGGCCAGGTTTTCAATCTGCATCCGCTTGCGGTCGAGGACGTGCTCAACACCGGGCAGCGTCCCAAATACGATTGCTTCGAGGACCAGTTGTTCACCACGCTCAACGTGCCGCATTTCCAGGAAAAGCTGCCGCGGGCCACGCAGATCAGCCTGTTTCTCGGCAAACGCTTCGTGATCACGTTCTCTCCGAACACCGATGACCCGTTCGCGCCGGTGTTGCGAAGCCTGCGCAAGGAAAATACCCGCATCCGGACGCTCGGCATCGACTACCTGTTCTACTCTCTGGTGGATGTGATCATCGACATGGGGTTCCCGCTCATCGAAAGCTTCGGCAACGCCGTCGAGGCGCTCGAGGAGGAAACCCTGTACGATGCGTCCAACCAGACAGCGCTGCGAATTCACGAACTCAGGCGCGAGTTGCTCCTGACGAAAAAAATGCTATGGCCACACCGTGAGTTGCTCAACGGCCTGATGCACGACGACAATGAACTGATCGGTGACCAGGCGCGACTCTACCTGCGCGACTGCTATGACCACTCCATCCAGTTGATGGACCTGCTGGAAACCTACCGCGACATGACCACCGGCATACTGGACGTCTATCTGATCAGCATCAGCAACCGAATGAACGAGGTGATGAAGGTGCTGACGGTCATAGCCACGATCTTCATACCCTTGACCTTTATTGCCGGCGTCTATGGCATGAATTTCGGCGACAACAAGGACAGCCCCTGGGCCATGCCCGAACTGGGCTGGTACTACGGCTATCCGCTGGTTCTGGTCGTGATGGTTGCGATCGCGATCGGGATGCTGGTCTATTTCAAGCGCAGGGACTGGTTCTGAGAGGGACGGCGAACGTCACATCGCGCGTCTCGCCAGGATCACGGTCAGGTCGTCCGGGTGGTAAGGCTGGTCGCTGTGCGCACCGGACATGATCGTGCCGCATAGACCTGCAATCTTTTCGATGCATTTCTTCAGTGCGCCCTTGCGCACAGTTTCGATGATCTCATCGAGGCGCATGTTGTCGGCCAGCCCGTCGCTGGCGATAACGATCGTGTCGTAACGCGACAGCGGGACCTTGGGGCCTATCTCGACCCGCATATCGTGACTGCCGATGACGTTCGAGACCATATGGCGCTCGTCGTGGTTCATCGCATCCGTTTCATCGATGAGGCCCGATTCCACCGCATAACCGGTGGGCGAATGCGGTACCGTCTGGTGTTTGATGCGCCCCCTCTGCCCCACGACCAGGATAACCGAATCACCCACGTGGTACGGCCGCACACTGCGCTCGTCCAGCTCGACCAGGGCCAGCGTCGTGGCCGCTCCTTTGCCTGTATTCAGGATCGCATCGTTGGCTTTGTCGATGCCCCGAAGGATCACCGACCGAAGATCTTCCCCCGCCCCTCTGGTGGAAAGCACTTCGAGGATCGTCTCCACCGCCAGTCTCGAGGCCTCGTCTCCGGAAGGAAGGCCGCCCAAACCGTCGGCGACGATAAAGACCGCACGCCGCTCATCGACCGAGTACCAGGCGGCGCAGTCTTCGTTTTGCGTGGCCTTGTCCGGCGCCCTGGCGGTGAACGCCGCGAGCAGGCAGCCGGAAACGTCGAACAGCGCGGGCCCGGCACGCTCACGGTCATAAAAAATGGTGTCTTCCGGCTTGTTGGTCATCGCAGTGTCTTCACGACCATTCCATGGTTTCTATGTAAGCACGGAGCTGTCCCGCCGTCTTGAATTTCTCGATGATGAGCGACCGTTTGAGTCCGCAGCAGATCGCTTTGACTTCCGGCGGCTGCTTTGCGTAGGTTGCCTTGCCGCCCAGCACGTCGTAGAAGATGCGCACCAGGTCGCACACGTCGTTGAAGATGTTCTCGCGGTTGGGCGCGCCCCAGTGAAACATGTCCAGCAGCTTGAGGCCGAAACCCAGGCCATAACGTTGCACGATGATGTTGTCCGGATGCAGATCGCCGTGATATTCCTTCATCGCGTGGATGCACTCGATCCCCGATGCAAGCGAATGCAACAGATGAATGGCCTGAAAGGGGCTTAACTTGCGTCCTGGCATTGCACGCAGAAAGTCCGACAGCAACTGCCCTTCGACGAATTCCGATATCAGTATGGACACCTGTGCGCCCTGATACTCCAGCCTGTCCTGCGCATGGTACTGGATGACGATCGGGCACTGGCGGAGTTTATGCAGCTTGCGCGCGTAGAACCGCAACGCCCGGTCGCGCGGGTTGCGGTGCGGAAAAAAAAACTTGGCGGTGCGCTCGATGCCGGTACGGCGCTCGCGCACAAGGTACACCTCCCCCTCCCAGCCCGCTCCCAGCGAAGACAGAATTTCGTATTTCCCGGCAACCAGCGCGCCGGGTTGAAAACGAAAGCGATCTATTCTCATCGACAAGAAACTGGATAATTCTCAAAGGCGGCATGATACCTTATGCGGCAATCACCGGGCACGACTTTTCCGGGGCGGCAGCGGCACCCCCGATGAGGGCGCGCCCAGGCTCCCGCCTCTTGACCCGGCGAAAGCAGGTAAGGCATGTTCGTGGTACAGGGCAATACGCCGCATTCCGATGGTGCCGGTTCGAACGGGAAGACACCCGGCCTTGCTTCCGCCCGATGCGCGACGGATTGCGCCGATCGGACCGCACGAACCGATATAGGGAAAGGCCCATGATGACCGATGCCGTCGATCCGGACCCAGACATCGTCTATCTGAATTATGCGGCCGTGGCTCCGTGGCCGGCGCGAACGCGGGATGCGGTCAGACGATTCGCCGAGGAAAACAGCCGCATCGGCTCACGCAATTACGCCGCATGGCTGCAGGTCGAACAGCAATTGCGACTGAAATTGAAAGCGCTGCTGAACGCCGGTAGCAGCGACGAGATCGCGCTGCTCAAAAGCACCTCCGAAGCCCTGTCCGTCGTCGCCTTCGGCCTTGACTGGGCGCCGGGCGATCGCGTCATCATCCCCGATCAGGAATTTCCGTCGAACCGGATCGTCTGGGAGGCACTCGCCCGGTTCGGTGTGGAAGTCATCGAGGTCGATCTGTGCAGCGCATCCACACCGGAGGAAGCGCTGATCCAGGCCTTCGACCCGAAGACCCGCCTCCTGTCGGTCAGCGCCGTCCAGTACGCTACCGGTCTCGCGCTGGACCTCGACGTGCTGGGCGCGGCATGTCGCGACCACGGCACCTTGTTTTGCGTGGATGCCATTCAGAGCCTCGGCGCAAAACCGTTCGATGTGCAGGCCTGCCGGGCCGATTTCGTGGCAGCCGACGGCCACAAGTGGATGCTGGGGCCCGAAGGACTGGCGGTCTTCTACTGCCGCGCGGAGCATCTCGAGCGACTCAGGCTCAACCAGTTCGGGTGGCACATGGTCGAGGCGATGGGCGATTTCGATCGCCGGGAATGGTCGCCCGCCCGCTCGGCCCGCCGTTTCGAATGCGGCAGTCCGAACATGCTGGGCATTCATGCCCTCGAGGCCAGCCTGGGGGTGCTGCTCGACCAAGGGATGGCTCAGGTGTATGATGTTATTTCGAGTAAAGTCTCATATCTTATTGATTGTCTTTGTCATGAATACGATATCTTATCACCTGTCCGCGTTGACCGCCGAGCAGGAATTTTTACCTTCGCTCCACACGACCGCCGAGAGGCTCCGGCGCGCTTTCGCCAGCTCCAAGACGCGGGCGTCATGTGCGCGGCACGGGCCGGCGGCATCCGCTTTTCCCCGCATTTTTACACCCGTCAGGAGGAGCTGGACCGGGCAATCGAACTTTGCCTGACTCCCGTGCACGGCCCATGAAACGCTAAACCGCTCAAAGAACTCACAGTTTTGAGACATTTTGCCGATGTTCTCGCCATTACAGTGCGGCCGGCATCACCCAGAGGATCGAGGGCTGCCACCCGACAGGCATTCGTTCCACTGATGCTATTTCGGAAACATTTTAGTCAATCCAACAGACACAGGAACGTCGGCTCGACGGGTGTTCAAAATGGCAGACGCAGGTATCGGTACGCCAGCCAACAACAGGTCCTGGAGAGGGTAAGTGTTCAACCCCGCGGCCTGGCTGGGCACGAAAATCGTAAACTGGCTGATCGATGAGCGTGATTCAACGAGTCACCCGCTGTGCGACTACGAACGTGTCCGCTACGAAATCAGGTCCTGCGACGTGTTGCTCGTGGAAGGCCAAAGCCAGGTCTCCGACATCATAAAGATCATAACCCAGAGCCCCTGGTCGCATTCGGCGCTCTACATCGGGCGCGTCCATGATGTCGACGATGTCTCATTGAAGTCCCGCATCCTTTCGATCTACAAAGGCGACCCGGACGAACAGCTCCTCATCGAAGCCTGGCTGGGCGAAGGCACGCTGATCAACCCGTTGTCAAAATACAAACAGCACAACCTGCGAATCTGCCGGCCCACGGGTCTGTCGCGCTCGGACGCGCAGCATGTATTGAAATACGCGCTGGCTCACCTAGGCTTCAAGTATGATGTCCGGCAACTGCTCGACCTCGCCCGCTTCCTGCTCCCCTACAGCGTCATTCCCAGACGCTGGCGCTCCAGTCTGTTTGCGCACAATGCGGGTACGCCGACGCGCGTGGTCTGTTCGTCCATGATCGCCGCCGCATTCGCATCGGTCAGCTTCCCGATACTCCCCGTACTGGAACGGCGCGAGGACGGATCGGTGAGCATTCTGCACCGCAATGCGAGCCTGTACACGCCGCGCGATTTCGATTACTCGCCCTACTTCGACATCATCAAGTGTCCTTACACTGACTTCGGCAACAAAACCGCCTACCGCAACCTGCCTTGGGACAGCCACGGACGGGTCTACGACGGCAACGGCAATTGCTACATCCCCGGCGAGGAGGAACCGGGCCGGATACCAGAAAATGTTGCCGGTCTTTCCGCACAGAACGTTCCGGAAGTGCATACGGCCGAATCATCAACGGCCGGCAAAAAATCGAAACAGCCGAGGTGATCCATGTCCGTGATCATTGACATCGTTCTGATTCTGGCGCTGGTGACCGCCCTGCTCGTGAAGCGGGCGCCCGGTTGGATCTGGGCCGTCTCCGCCGGCGCCTATCTGGCGGCGTGGCCGGCCTGGCATACCATTACCGGCTGGGTGCTGGCGCCGGTGGCGCTGATTCTTGCAGCCGCCAACGCGCTGCTCGCAATACCGCCGCTGCGGCGCAATCTGATCAGCATGCCCGTCATGCGTCTGTACCGAAAAATCATGCCAACAGTCTCGCAAACCGAGCGCGAAGCGCTTGAGGCGGGTACCCTGTGGTGGGAGGCCGAGCTGTTCAGCGGCGCGCCCGATTGGAAGAAACTGCTGGACTATCCGCAGGCGGACCTGACTGAAGAGGAACGGGCATTTCTTGAGGGGCCGGTCGAAACACTGTGCGAAATGCTGAACGACTGGGAGATAACGCAGCACCACCACGACCTGCCGGAACCGATCTGGGGCTTTATCAAGTCTCAGGGGTTCTTCGGCATGATCATTCCCAAGCGCTACGGCGGCCTGGAATTCTCCGCTTATGCGCACTCCTGCGTCGTGATGAAGGTCGCCAGCCGCAGCATATCGGCGGCGGTCACCATCATGGTGCCCAACTCTCTGGGACCGGGCCAGCTTCTGATGCACTATGGTACAGAGGCCCAGAAGGACCACTATCTGCCGCGACTGGCCAACGGGCGCGAAATCCCCTGCTTCGCGCTGACCGGGCCCGAAGCGGGCAGCGACGCCGCTGCGATGCCCGACCGCGGAGTCGTGTGCGAGCAGGTGATCGACGACAAGCGCGTGCTGGGCATCCGCCTGAACTGGGACAAACGTTACATCACGCTGGGGCCGGTGGCCACTCTGCTGGGCGTGGCCTTCAAGTTGTACGACCCCGATCACTTGTTCGGCCCCGATGAGTCTCTCGGCATCACGCTGGCGCTGATCCCCACCGATACACCGGGGATCGACATAGGCAACCGCCATTTTCCCCTGAGCCAGGCCTTCATGAACGGCCCGAACCGCGGCCACGATGTCTTCATCACCATGGACCAAGTGATCGGCGGACAGAAACGTGTGGGACAGGGGTGGCGCATGCTGATGGAATGCCTCGCCGACGGCAGATCAATTTCGCTGCCGGCACTGAGCACGGGCGCGGCCAAACTGGCCGCACGTACCACCGGCGCCTATGCCGCCGTACGCAAGCAGTTCAAGACACCCATCGCAACGTTCGAAGGCGTATCGGAAGCGCTGGCGCGCATCGCCGGCAATGCCTACCTGATGGATGCCGCGCGCACGCTGACGCTGGCGGCGCTCGACCTCGGCGAAAAGCCCTCGGTCGCCTCCGCGATCGTCAAGTATCACCTGACCGAACGCATGCGCCGGGTGGTCGACGACGCCATGGACGTCCACGGCGGGCGCGGCATCTGCATGGGTCCGCGCAATTACCTGGCCAGGGCCTACCAGGCGATCCCCATCAGCATCACGGTCGAAGGCGCAAACATTCTTACCCGCAGCCTGATTATCTTTGGCCAGGGTGCCATTCGCTGCCACCCTTATCTGCTGGACGAAATGAACAGCGCGAGTGAAGGTCGGATTAGGGCGTTCGATACCGCGTTTTTCGGGCATATCAAATCGGCCTTCAGCAATCTGGCGCGTGCGAAGCTGCATGCCTGGACCAGCGCACGCTTCGCCCACAAACCGGTCGATTACCCCGAAGGGCGCTATTACCAGCACCTGACGCGCCTCAGCGCGGCTTTTGCCGTGACCGCCGAGGCTGCTCTGCTGCTGCTGGGCGGAGAACTCAAGCGTCGCGAATCGCTTTCCGCCCGGCTCGGCGACGTTCTCAGCAACCTGTATCTGGCCAGCGCCACGCTGAAACGGTTCAGCGACCAGGGCCGGTTGCAGGCTGACGCGCCGCTGCTGGAATGGTCGATGGCGCATTTACTCTTCACTATTCAGGAAAGCCTGGTCGACGTGCTGAACAACCTGCCCGGCAGCGTGCTCGGCCGCCTGTTGCGCATGGCACTGTTCCCGCTGGGCCTACCCTTCCGGAAACCGCATGATGCGTTGGTGCGGCGCGCCGCCGGTGTGATCACACGCTGGGGCACCGCGCGTGAACGCCTGAGCGACGGCATCTTCATCCCCAAACGGGCCGACGAATCCGTGGCCGAGCTGGAAGACGCCATGGAGAAAACGACATTCGCCCAAGCGATCCTCAAGCGGGTACAGGAAGCGATGCGCAATGGCCAGCTTCAGTCCGGCGATCCGGAGACGAGCCTTGTTGATGCAATCAGCGCTGGTATTATTGACGAACACGAAGCAGCGCAAGTCCGCGCGGCCATTGCAGCGCGGTTGCGCGTCATCGGGGTCGACGAGTTTCCACCCGATTACTGGAAGGAGAGCAGTCACTCATGGGATCACAGCGAAACCCGCTTGCGTCAGGTCGGGCCGTCTACATAATCGACGGTCGCCGCACACCGTTCCTCAGGGCGCGGGGGAGACCCGGAGCTTTTCCGGCTTCGGATCTGGCCTTTCAGGCCGGACGCGCATTGCTTGCCCAGCAACCATTCAATCCAAGCGAATTCGATCAGGTGATTCTGGGATGCGTCATGCCCGGACCGGACGAAGTGAACATCGCGCGCGTGGTCGCCTTGCGCCTCGGCTGCGGCGAGAGCGTGCCGGCCTGGACGGTACAGCGCAACTGTGCCTCGGGCCTGCAGGCGCTGGATTGCGCGGCGCAGGACATCGCCACCGGACGATCCGACCTGGTTCTGGCCGGCGGCACCGAGTCCATGAGTCATGCCCCCCTGTTATTCAGCCCCCAGATGAGCGCCTGGCTGGGCGCGTTGAACGCCGCCCGCTCTGTCGGCGCCAAGCTGAAGGTTCTGGCGCAGCTTCGGCCGCAACACCTTAAGCCCGTAATCGGACTGTTGCGGGGCCTGACCGACCCTATCGTCGGTCTCAACATGGGACAGACGGCCGAAGTCCTGGCGCAGCGGTTCAACATTTCGCGCGAAGACATGGACGGCTTTGCGCTGCGCAGCCACCAGCGGTTGGCCGGCGCACAGGAACAGGGCCATTTCGCCGAGATCGAGCCGATCTACGACGCCGGCGGCGATCACTACGAGGCGGACGACGGATTGCGGGCCGACTCCAGCCTGGAAAAGCTGGCCAAACTCAAACCGGTCTTCGACAAACCGTTCGGCAAGGTCACCGCCGGCAACAGCGCGCAGGTCACGGATGGCGCCGCCTGGCTGATTCTCGCATCGGAGGACGCCGTGCGCCGGCACGGTCTGAAGGTGCTGGCGCGTGTCATCGATACCCAGTGGGCCGGCCTGGATCCACGACAAATGGGCCTCGGCCCGGTCTACGCGATGGCGCCGATCATGCAGCGCAACCGTCTGCAAAGCGATGATGTCGATTGCTGGGAGATCAACGAAGCCTTCGCCGCTCAGGTCCAGGCGTGTCTGCGAGCCTGGCAGGACCCAGGCTTCTGCAGGGAAACCCTGGGTCTCGAGCAGCCGTTCGACGCCATTGACGAAGCACGGCTGAACGTTGACGGCGGCGGCGTCAGCATCGGTCACCCCGTGGGCGCCAGCGGCGCACGCATTGTGCTGCATGCGCTGCATGTCCTGCAGCGGGAACAGAAGCAAAAGGCGATTGCGAGTCTGTGTATCGGCGGCGGCCAGGGCGGTGCCATGCTGATTGAGAGAACGTCGTGATGAAAACGCGCAAGACGACCACCGATGTGTACACCGAATCCGACGCGGACGGTGTCGTATGGGTCCATTTTGACCGCCAGGGGTCGGGCACCAACGTGCTGTCGGCCGCCGTGCTCGAGGCCTTTTACGCTATCCTGCGTTCGTTTGACGAAAAGCCGCCGCGCGGCCTGGTCATTGTCTCGGACAAACCGAACGGTTTCATCGCCGGCGCCGACGTGCGCGAGTTCACGCAACTGAAGAATCACGACGAGGCCCTGGTCGCCATCAGTCGCGGCCAGGAGGTTTTCGACCGCCTGGCGGCGTTGCCCTTCCCCACCGTTGCGCTGATTCACGGGTTCTGCCTCGGCGGTGGACTCGAACTGGCGCTGGCGTGCCGCTATCGCATTGCCAGTGACGATGCGTCCACCCGCCTCGGCCTTCCCGAAGTCAAGCTCGGCATTCATCCCGGCTTCGGCGGCGCGGCGCGCATTACGCCGATGGTCGGTGCAGTGCACGCCATGGACCTGATGCTCAGCGGTCGCACCGTCAATGCCCGGACCGCCAAGCGCATGGGATTCGTCGATTACGCGGTGCCGGAACGCGACCTGAAAACTGCCGCCCGCCGTATGATCGCGGAGCGGCCGGCGCCGCACCAGGCGACGCGCATCCAGCGGCTGACCAACATGCCCTTGGTCCGGCCGTTGCTTGCCCGCGTGTTCCGCTCGCAGGTCGCCAAGCGCGCCCGCGAAGCGCACTACCCCGCACCCTATGCGCTGATCCAGCTCTGGCAGGATCACGCCTGTAACGAACGCGCCATGCTGCACGCCGAGGCCGAATCGGTCGCGCGCCTGATCAGGGGCAGCACGGCCCAGAATCTGATCCGTGTATTCGGTCTCCAGGAACGCATGAAAGGCCTGTGCCGGCAAACCGAGTTTCATCCGCGCCATGTTCATGTCGTCGGCGCCGGCGTGATGGGTGGCGATATTGCGGCCTGGTGCGCCCTCAAAGGCATGCAGGTGACACTGCAGGACCAGAGTCCCGAGCGCATTGCGCCGGCCGTCAAACGCGCCTACAAGCTCTATCGGGACAAACTCCGGCAGACACGTCCGGTGCAGGAGGCCATGGACCGGCTGATGCCCGATCATCGCGGCCTTGGCGTGGAACGCGCCGACGTCGTCATCGAAGCCATCTTCGAAAACGCGGAGGCCAAGCGGTCGTTGTATCAACAGCTCGAGCCGCGCATACGCGACGATGCCGTTCTGGCGACCAATACGTCGAGTCTTCCACTAAGCGAACTATCCGGTGTCCTGAAGAACCCAGATCGTCTTGTGGGGCTGCACTTTTTCAATCCTGTGGCGAAAATGCAGTTGGTCGAAGTCGTTCGGGACAGGATCACCAACCCCGACGTTGTGGCACGGGCAGCCTGTTTCACCCGGCACATCGACCGGCTGCCGCTGCCGGTTTTGAGCACCCCCGGATTCCTGGTGAACCGGATACTGCTGCCCTATCTGCTCGAAGCGGTCGAACTGGTGAGCGAAGGTGTACCCGCGCCGGCCATTGACAAGGCCGCCGTCGATTTCGGCATGCCGATGGGTCCGATCGAACTGGCCGATACCGTCGGCCTCGATATCTGCCTGCATGTCGGCGATATCCTCGCCGGGCATTTCGGCCGTGCGGTGCCCGACCGTCTTCGCCAACTCGTCGCGCAGGGCCACCTTGGCAGGAAAAGCGGAGAAGGATTCTACCGCTACAAGAAGGGCAAACCTCTCAAAGCCGCTGCATCGACCGGCATCCACAGGAGCAGCGAGATTACGGATCGCATGATGCTCCGTCTGTTGAACGAGGCCGTCGCCTGTCTGCGCGAAAAGGTCGTCGACGACGGTGACCTGCTCGATGCCGGAATGATCTTCGGCACAGGATTCGCGCCGTTCCGTGGCGGGCCGCTGCAATATATCGACACAGAGGGCGAGGACACCGTTCTCCAGCGCCTGCGCACACTTGAAAAGCGCTTTGGCACCCGTTTCAAACCGGATGCCGGCTGGGAAACGCTGTCGGGTTTCGTGAATATTTGACCGCGACGGACACTGTGGAATCCAAGCAGTTCATGTCCCTGATCACGCCTGAAGAGGCGGGCACGCTCGACGGGCTGTTCCGAGCCAGAGTTACGCGAACACCCGATCTGCCGGCCTATCTCTATTACGATCGCGTACGCGAACGCTGGACGGAATTGAGCTGGGCCGAAATCGGCCGGCAGGTAGCCCGCTGGCAGGCGGCGCTGGCGGCCGAAGATCTGCGACCCGGGGACCGGGTCGCGGTCATGGTGCAGAACTGTCCCGAGTGGATGATGTTCGATATCGCCGCGCTCGCGAACGGCCTAGTGGTGGTTCCCCTCTACACGCAGGATCGCGCGGAAAACGTCGCTTATGTCCTGAGGAATGCGGGTGTCAGATTGCTGCTGATCGGCGACCAGGGACACTGGGATAGTCTGCAGCCGGTGTGGCGCGAGCTGGACGGGCTCGACCGCATCCTGTCGCTGGGTCACATCGACGCCGCAGGTTACCAGATAAGCCGTTTGCAACCGGTGGGGCAGTGGCTGCCCGACGCCGCCGATTTGACCGTGAGGAGGGGCAGCCCCGACGATCTCGCGACCATTGTCTACACCTCCGGCACCACGGGTCGCCCCAAGGGGGTCATGCTCAGCCACCGAAATATCCTTTGGAACGCGTACCAGGGGCAGAGCAAAGTCAACGTCTGCGGACCGGGCGATGTTCTGTTGTCTTTCCTGCCCCTGTCTCACACGCTCGAACGTACCGCCGGCTACTACCTGCCCATGATGTCCGGCGCGGCAGTGGCCTATAACCGCTCGATCTCCCAGTTGGCTGAGGACCTGCTGGATGTCCGGCCGACGATACTGATTTCGGTGCCGCGCATCTTCGAGCGGATCTACAACAAGATTCAAGCGGGTCTCGAGGAAAAGTCGCCCATCGCCAGACGCTTGTTCGAACTCGCTGTCGATACCGGCTGGCGCAAGTTCGAGCATGAACAGGGCCGGTCTTCGTGGCACCCCTCCCTGCTGCTCTGGCCCATTCTGAAGAAGCTGGTGGCCGGCAAGGTGATGCGGAAGCTCGGCGGCCGAATGAAGCTCGCCGTGGTGGGTGGAGCACCACTATCCACCGACGTCGCCCATCTTTTCCAGGGACTCGGCTTACCCATGCTGCAAGGCTACGGACTGACAGAGACCAGCCCGGTCATCAGCGTCAACACGCTGGAACAGAATGATCCGACCAGCGTGGGTCTGTTGCTTGACGGCATCGAGGCCCGGATCGGCGACAAAGACGAACTGCAGGTGCGTTCACCGGGCGTAATGCGCGGCTATTGGGACAACCCGGAAGCGACCCGCGCCATGATCGATGAAGGCGGCTGGCTGCACACCGGCGACAAGGCGCGCTTTTCTGCGACCGGTCACCTGTATATCACCGGCCGGTTGAAGGAAATTCTGGTGCTTGCCAACGGTGAAAAGGTGCCGCCGGCGGACATGGAAATGGCGATCTGCGGCGACACCTTCTTCGAACAGGTCATGGTCGTCGGCGACAGTCGACCCTATCTGACTGCGCTGGCCGTCCTCAATGCCGAACAATGGCCTGTAGTCGCTCATAGTCTCGGACTGGACTTGCAGGACTCGGCCCCCTGCACGAGCGAGCGCCTCAATCAGTTCGTTCTCGAGCGCATCGCCAGGCGCCTGAGCACATTCCCCGGCTATGCGCAGATTCGCAAGGTAACCTGCATGCTCGATCCCTGGACCATCGAAAACGGACTGCTGACGCCGACGCTCAAGTTGAAGCGGTCCAGTGTCTGTGAAACATTCCTGGGCGCAATCGAACAGATGTATCGGGATCACTGACCAGGCGGCCCCGCATGCTGCTCGTCTCACCCGGCAACGTGGCGAAACGGCAGCGGGCCATGTGACGCCGGGCGCTCGCAAAGACGATGAACTATAGGCCAGCCAACATCGCGGGGCGTGCCGTGACCACAGCAGGAATCCGGTGCGACCCGGAGACTAATCCACCAATGCCGGCGGCGACCGTCGTGCTCTCCCATCGCCAGATGGGGCAGCCGGTGCGCGGGCGGCGCGCCGGCGTTCCATCGCCTGGTAATAGAGCAAGTCCTGGACGATGGCGTGCGTTATGAGGTCGTTTTCCAGAAATGCCAGGATGACCCGATCGCCCTCGACCCGCGTCACACGAGCCTGAAGTTTCCTGAACAGCGTCTCCGATCCGGTCCAGATCTTGAGATTGAGCATCACCGGACGCTGCGCATCCGGCAGCTCTCCCTGCCAGAGCACCATACATATCCCGTCCCGACTGACATTTTCAGCGGAACCGCGCAAGCGCTGTTCTCCAGGGGTGGCTATTTCGAGGTCGACCTGTATCTGATGGCGCGTAGCTTTCCGTCGGTTCATCGAACACCTTTAAGGTTCAGGGTGGGGCGGCTGCAGCGAGCTTAAGGATGGGCAGTTCCGCGCGGGAATACCGCGCGCCTGCTCACATTCCCGGCAGGTCAGACCGGCATATGGCGGTAAATCGGATGAATACTGAAGAATATCCATTGCGATGTTGCCGCATGAACGCTCGTCGGCAGTCTGCTAGTAAGCCCGGGCCCGGTGACCAACTCCGCGGCGATCAGCGTGACGGAACAGCGCGAAAAAATTCTCCGTCGTCTGTTCGGCGAGCACTTCGAAACTCACGCCGCGCACCGCGGCTACGTGTTCGGCGACATACCGGACATAGGCGGGCCGGTTCTCCTTGCCGCGCCTCGGCACCGGCGCAAGATAAGGTGCATCGGTTTCGATCAGCAGCCTGTCCGCCGGTACTCTGCGCGCCACGTCCCTGAGGGATTCGGCGCTCTTGAACGTCACGATACCGGAAAAGGAAATGTAAAAATTCATCTCGAGTGCCTGGCGCGCCATGTCCCAGTCTTCCGTGAAACAATGCAGCACGCCGCCGGCGTCCGCGGCCTGCTCCTCGCGCATCAGCCGCAACGTATCCTCCCGTGCGGATCGGGTATGTACGATCAGGGGTTTCTGCGCCGACCTCGCCGCGCGTATATGACGACGGAATCGCTCACGCTGCCACTCGGTGTCGCCTTCGACGCGAAAATAATCCAGGCCGGTTTCGCCGATAGCCACCACTTTCTCATGCGCAGCAAGCGCAACCAGCCGGTCCACATCGGGTTCGGCAACGTCGATTCCATCCGGATGCACACCGACGGACGCGGATATCTGGGACTTTCCGGAGATCAGCGCCAGCATCGGCGCGAAGCGCTCGAGACTGACCGAGACACAAAGCATGTGGCCAACACCGCTTTCCCGCGCCTCGTTGAGGACATTGTCGAGCGGAGTCGCCTCCAGGTTCAACATGTCCAGATGACAGTGTGAATCGACAAGCATGACGGCCCCGATTGGCGTGTTCACTGAAAACTTCAGACTGAATACGCGGCGGCATCAGGCACCGCCGGAGACTTACATGGTATGTGTGGGGCGATCCGATGACAAGGCACCGGCAAGGTAAGTTTCGATCTTCTTCTGCGCGGTACCACCGTCCTGGCTGCTGAACTGCACACCGATGCCGGCGGCCCTGTTGCCCTGCGCGCCGCGCGGCGTAACCCAGATGATCTTGCCGGCCACGGGTATCTTTTCCGGCTCATCCATGAGCGTGAGCAGCATGAATACTTCGTCCCCGAGCTGATACTGCTTATTGGTGGGAATGAACAGGCCGCCGTTCTTGATGAACGGCATGTAAGCGGCATACAGCGCGCTTTTGTCCTTGATGGTCAGCGACAGGATACCCTGCCTCGCCGCCGCCGCTTTCTCCGACTGTGTCATCCTTATTTGGTTCCTCTGGCGGGATTTCTCCCAGCCTCTCTTGCTCCCGCCGATTCAAAGACATCGACCCAGGCCAACAACAGATCTTCCAGCAACAACTGCCTGTTCAAACCCGAAGACCATTGGTTGACGGCAAACGCAGCCTGATCCGTCAAATCGAACACGCGCCGCATGTCGATCGGCATGTCAGCCTTCATCCAGGCTGGCTTGGCACTTCCGTCCTGTGGCCGCCCCCCATCCTGAGCACTCCTGATTGCGGCGGCCAGTTGAGCCTGAGCCCAACGCAAGCACTGAAGCCCGTCCCGCTGTCCCCACCGCGCCGCCAGCTCCGCCGGGTCCATCCGGCCCTCCCCCAATGCGGTGAGTCCGTCCTCGAAAGCCCGCCACTCGTCAATACCCCCGGCTTCCGCCAGTTCCCTGGCCAGCAGTGGCGCGCCGTTGGCCATCTTGAGTAACAGTGCGGCATCAGCGCCGTTATCCAGTGCCTCCGTCAGCCAATCCATGGCGTCGCTTTTCGAGGGGGTCGAACATTTTATCCACTGGCAGCGGCTCCTGACCGTGATCGGCAGACGACCCGCAACGGTGGTCACCAGCAGCACGTGCGTGTTATCGGTCGGCTCTTCTAATGTCTTAAGTAAACTATTGGCAGCATTCAGGTTCAAGGCGTCCGCCGGCACGATCAGAGCCACCTTGCGTCCGCCCGCGTGGCTTGTCATCGTCAGATAGGCGCTCAATTCTCGCACCTGCTCGATCTTGATCGATTTGCCCGCTTCCTCGGGTTCGACGATCAGGATGTCCGGGTGAGTACCCGCACGAAACAACCGGCACGCCGGACATTGGCCACAGGCAAAGCCCGCCATGTCGGGCTGCTGGCACAGCAATGACTGCGCGAACACCGTCGCCAGTGCTGCCTTGCCGATTCCCGGCGGGCCGCTCAACAGAATAGCGTGGGGCAACCGCTGCTGGCGGTGAGCCGTCCGGAGCGCCTCCCACTGAGGCATCAACCACTTATAGATCATAATAAATAGCTTGCGTATCTATATGGATTTGCATCGTTTATTCAAAATGTCATCCAACGCGGAATCGATTTGGCACTGGACCTGATCCAGCGCCACCCTGGCATCGATCACGCGGTATCGTTGCGGCTCGGACACCGCCCGGGTCAGGTACGCCTGGCGGACACGCTCGAAGAAAGCCTGTTGCTCCTGCTCGAAGCGGTCGAGCCCCCCGCGCTTCCCGGCCCGCGCCAGACCGACCTCGACCGGCAGATCGAACAGCAGCGTCAGGTCTGGCCGCAATTCGCCCTGAACCCAGTTCCGGAGCTGATCGATGCGCGCGTCCGGAATTCCACGCCCGCCCCCCTGGTAGGCGTAGGTGGCATCGGTGAACCGGTCGCAGACCACCCACTCCCCGGCTTCCAGGGCGGGCCTGATGACCCGGTCGAGGTGTTCGGCCCGGGCGGCAAAGACGAGCAGCAGCTCTGCGTCTGCATCCATGCCCCGGTAATCCGGATTCAGCAACAACGCCCGCACGCCCTCGCCCAGCGGCGTGCCGCCCGGTTCCCGCGTCACCCGAACCCTGAGGCCGACGCCTTCCAGCCGGCCGGCCACATACGCCAGGTTGGTGCTCTTGCCCCCGCCTTCCCCGCCTTCCAGCGTTATGAACCGCCCTCGCCGTTCGCTCATCATTTTGTCTTCTGCTGATATTTGCGCACCGCGCTGTTGTGCGCCTCCAGCGTCGCCGAAAACTGGTGACTGCCATCGCCTCTGGATACGAAGTACAGCGCGTCGCCGTCGGCCGGGTGCAGAACCGCGAGGATCGCCTCGCGCCCGGGCATGGCAATCGGCGTGGGCGGCAATCCGTCGCGCGTGTAACTGTTATAGGGCGTATCCGTGCGCAGGTCGCGGGTGCGCAGGTTACCGTCGAAGCGCTCGCCCAGACCATAGATCACGGTCGGGTCTGTCTGCAAGCGCATGCCGATCTTCAAGCGGCGCATGAACACGCCGGCGATCAACGGCCGTTCGTCGGCGCGCCCCGATTCCTTTTCGATGATCGACGCCATAATCAAGGCTTCGTAAGGGCTCTGGATCGGCAGGTCGGCGTCTCGCGACGGCCAAACCTGGGCGACGAAGTCATCCATGGCGGCATACGCGCGTACGAGCAACTCGAGATCGGTGTCGCCGCGCGGGAAGTAATAGGTTTCCGGCAGAAAGCGCCCTTCCGGATACTCGTCCGGGTGACCGAGCGCTGCCATGATCTCCTTGTCGGTCAGGCCTTCCAGCGTCTGCTTCAACTCCGGTGTCTCACGCAGGCGCCGCAGCATTTCGTGAAACGTCTGGCCCTCGACGATCGTGACACTGTGTTGGACGACCCTGCCCTCGGTCAGCATCTGCAGCAGCGCCTCCGGCAGGACGTTGCCCTTGACGACGTATTCACCGGCCTTGATCCGTAAATCGAGACGCCGGAGACGCGCCAGCCAGGTGAAACAGCGCGGCTTGTCGAGGATGCCGCGTGCCTGCAGCGACGCGGCCAGTTGCGCGAGATTCATGCCCGGCCGCACTTCGATCGTTTCGCCCTGCGGCGCGACGTTCAGCGGCCGATCCCGAAAAGCGTTGAAATCCATGATCAGCCAGCCGACCGCCAGACTGCCCACCAGCACGAAGACGCCGACCAGTTTGAACAGCAACCGCTTCGGCAGCTTCCCGGTTTTTTCCGCATCCCCCTTCATCGTGAATACCATTCGCAGTTCGTTTCGCTGCCGGCCAGCCGCGCGACCGCCGCCTGCAGGTTCGTCGTAATGCGGCCCACGGGGTAGCTCGCCTGTTCGATCCATTCGGTGACCGGCCGCACGCCGGTCAGTGCATTGCACATGAACACCTCGTCGGCCGCGTGCAGATCGTCGAGACCGACGCGCGCCCGCACAACCTCGATGCCGAGTTCGGCGGCCGCATCCATTACCACCGACCTGAGCACACCGGCGACGCCACAGTTCGCCAGATCGGGCGTGAGCATGCCGCCGCCCCTGACCAGAAACAGATTGCTCATGGTGCCTTCGATCAGGTTTCCATGGTAGTCCATCAACAGGCCTTCGTGGATATCCGCGTCGTTCCATTCGCCCCGCGCGAGAACCTGCTCGAGCCGGTTGAGATGCTTGATCCCCGCGAGCAGCGGCTGACTCGCCAGGCGTGTCTCGCAAAGTCGAACGCGGTAGTTTGCGGTCACCGGATTCGATGTCGGCCAGGCCAGTGCCACGCGCCGCGGCACGGCCATCTCCGGCGCTCCATAGCCGCGCTCGCTGGAGCCGCGCGTCACCAGCAGCTTGACCACACCGTCGGTGATTCGTCTCGACAGCATGCCGATATCCTCGAGCAGTATCGCGCGATCCGGAAGCGGGATGCCCAGACGCGCGCATCCGGAGGCGCACCGCGTCAGATGGCGGCCCACGAACCGCGGTCTGCCCGCGCGCACCCGCAGCGTCTCGAACACGCCGTCGCCGAATTGAAAGCCGCGGTCGGTCACATCGACTCTGTCGACCGCCTGTCCATCGACCAGTACGATCCGCTCCGTCATGGCCCGGCCACGCCCAGCGCCTTGAGCATGCCCTGCGCCTTTGCCCGGGTCTCCGCGAGTTCGGCCGCCGGTTCCGAGTCGAAAACGATGCCGGCTCCCGCGCGAAAGCTCAGGGCGTCCCCGCTCCGCACGATGCTGCGAATCAGAATGTTCAGGTCCAGGTCGCCGGTGCGGTCGAGATACCCCATCGAACCGGTATAGGGGCCGCGCCCGACCCGCTCCAGTTCCGCGATGACCTGCATGCAGCGGACTTTCGGGCAACCGGTGATGGTGCCGCCGGGGAAGACCGCACGGATGACGTCGACCGGCGAAATACCCGGCCGGCGCAGCGCCTGAACGTTCGACACGATGTGGTGGACAGTGGCGTAGGATTCCAGCCCCATCAGTTCATTGACGCGCACAGTGCCGGGTATTGCGATCCGCCCCAGATCGTTGCGCTCCAGATCGATCAGCATCACGTGTTCAGCGCGCTCCTTCGGGTGAGCCAGCAGTTCGGCGGAAAGTGCGCGGTCGCGCTCGACCGCCCCGCCGCGCGGCCGGGTGCCGGCGATCGGCCGCGTCTCCACGGATTGCCCGCGCACGCTGACCAGACGTTCGGGCGACGAACTGTAGATCGCCGTGTCGCGCCAGCGCGCGAGTCCGTTGAAGGGCCCCGGGTTGTGGCTTCGCAGGCGCGCGTAAAGGCGTGCATCGGACGCCGGCTCCGCCAGACGGCATCGCCACTGCCTGGACAGATTGACCTGAAACACGTCGCCGTCGCGAATATAGTCGAGGACCCGGGCCGCCGCCGCCAGAAACGCTGCCTCCGGATCTTCGTCGATCCCTTCGACACGAAGCGGCTCAGCGGCGAAGTCGATGGCGCGGGCCGCCGCGATATCCGCCTGCATGCGGTCGAGATAGCCGCCCGTTTCGGCCACCAGCGTCAGGGTACCGCTCGGTCGCTCCAGGATGGCTGCAGCCGGAATCCGCGTCGCGAATGCCGTCGGCAGTTCGCCCTGCCAGGGCGGAAGCCGCAGCGTCGGCTCGATCCTCCCGGCCAGTTCGTAGCCCAGGTAAAGAAACCAGCCACCCGTGAACGGCAGATCGCATTCGACGGGCCGTTCCACCGACTCCGCCCGCCACCATTCATCGAGTTCGACCAGAAAGTCACGGTGCCCGTCCGGATACAGACTCAGCGTCTCGCCGGGGAATCCGAACAGAAGGTCATAGCGCCCCTGCGGTCCGGTCGCGGCGCTTTGCAGCAGGTGCGGATAGCGGTCCGGATCGAATGCATGCAGCTTCAGCAGGTCCAGGCCCGCGTCGGCATCGATGCGCCTGGTTACAAAGTGGGCCACGTGCCGGCGCTGGGCGACTCGAGGCGTCAGATCAGACGGCGCAACACCAGCGTACCGTTGGTTCCGCCGAAGCCGAAGGAATTGGACATGGCGATGTCGATTTTCATTTTTCGCGCCTGATTCGGGACGAAATCGAGATCACAGTCGGGGTCTGGCGTGAACTGGTTGATGGTCGGAGGTGCGACCTGATCCCGGACCGCCAGCGCGGTAAAGATGGCTTCAACACCCCCGGCGGCGCCCAGCAGATGACCGGTCATCGACTTGGTGGAACTGACCGCGGTCTTGTACGCGTGATCGCCCAGCGCGGATTTCACCGCGTTCACCTCGGCGGTATCGCCGGCCGGCGTCGACGTGCCGTGTGCGTTGATGTAATCGACCTGCCGCGGATTGAGGCCGGCATCGCGCAGGGCGTTGACCATGCACCGCGCCGCGCCTTCGCCGTTCAGGGACGGTTGCGTCATGTGGTACGCATCGCCGCTGCGCCCGTACCCGACCAGCTCGGCGTAGATGCGCGCACCGCGGGCGTGCGCGTGATCGTATTCCTCCAGCACCAGCACGCCCGCGCCGTCGCTCAGGACAAAACCGTCCCGATCGCGGTCCCACGGCCGGCTGGCGGCTTCCGGGTCCTCGTTGCGCGTCGACAGCGCTTTCGCCGCGGCGAAGCCGCCCAGACCGGTCGGCGTAGTCGCCATCTCGGCACCCCCGGCGATCATGACGTCGGCATCGCCGTAAGCGATGATGCGCGCCGCCTCACCGATGCTGTGCGTGCCCGTCGTACAGGCGGTGACCAAGGCGATGTTGGGCCCCTTGATACCGTACATGATCGAGAGGTTGCCGGAAATCATATTGATGATGTTGCCAGGCACGAAGAACGGGGAAATCTTGCGCGGCCCGCCCTGCAACAGGGCGCCGTAATTCTTTTCGATGCCGCGCAGGCCGCCGATTCCAGAGCCGATGGACACACCGATACGTTCTGCGTTTGCGTCGGTGATCTCCAGGCCGGCATCGCGGATGGCCTGCACGCCCGCGGCGATGCCGTAGTGAATGAACGCCTCCATCTTCCTGGCGTCTTTCTTCGACATGTATTCGGTGACGTCGAAGTTTTCGATCGGCCCGCCGAAGCGCACCGGATAGTCGCTGACATCGAACGAGGTGATCGGCTTGATGCCGCTCCTGCCCGCGAGAATATTGTCCCAGGCCTCGCCGACCGAGAGACCCACCGGCGAGATGATGCCCAGTCCAGTGATGACAACGCGCCGGCCTATCACGGGAGTCCCCTAGGCATCGGTCGGCGCAGCGACCGGCGAAACAGCGCGGCCGCCGTATGCGCGCGAACGACACCGTATTCGCGGCATCGCATTCACCACGCCGGAATTCAGGTCGGCCGCGGTCAGATGGATGTGATGCTGGCGTGGTACATTCATAACGAGTCGTGCTTTTCCCTGACGCTGCCATGGCGGAGCGAAATCTGACAGACATCCCGGGCGCACGCGTGACGCGGCCCGGGCAATGCAACACGGAAGTGGACTAACTGATATGGGCCTGAACGTAGTCGATGGCTTGCTGGACAGTGGTGATCTTCTCGGCTTCGTCATCCGGAATCTCACACTCGAACTCTTCCTCAAGCGCCATTACCAGCTCGACGGTATCGAGGGAATCCGCGCCCAGATCATCGACAAACGAAGCCTCGTTGGTCACGGCATCCTCGCTCACGTCCAGCTGTTCCACGACGATCTTCTTGACGCGTTCTTCAACGTTACTCATGGTTGGTCATTCCTCTGTTCTCAGTCGAAATAGCGCATTTCGCGCGCGTATTGTATGTAAAAGACCCCGTCCGTTCCAGCCGGCGCGCGAATGCCTGTCCGCCGCGAAAATCCTGGTGACGGACTTGAAATGGGAACGCACGGTAGCAAATCCTATATCCTTTGTAAACAGTATTTTAGCGGGCCCAGATCATGCATTTTATCCGACGACGACCGACACCGATTGGACATTGCACGACAGTACGCCGGCGGCCGCCGTTCACGCCATGTACATGCCGCCGTTGACGTGCAGGGTCTCGCCCGAAATATAGGCGGCGCGCGGCGAACAGAGAAACGCCACGGCAAATGCGATGTCCTCTGCCTGACCCAGACGCGCGGCGGGAATCTGGCCGATCAACGCCGCGCGCTGTTCCGCCCCCAGCGCCCGCGTCATATCGGTTTCGACGAAGCCCGGAGCGACGACGTTGACCGTGACGCCGCGCGACCCGATTTCACGCGCAAGCGATTTGCTGAATCCGACAATGCCGGCCTTGGCCGCAGCGTAATTGCTCTGCCCGGGGTTGCCCGTGGAGCCGACCACCGACGCGATGCTGACGATGCGGCCGTGTTTCGCTTTCAACATGCCGCGCAGGCAGGCGCGGCTCAGCCGGAACACCGAACTGAGATTGGTGTCGATCACCGCGTCCCATTCGTCGTCTTTCATCCGCATCAGCAGATTGTCGCGGGTGATGCCCGCGTTGTTGACCAGAATGCCCGGCGCCTCGTAGTTCGCCTTGATACGCGTCATGAGCTGGTCCACCGATTCGGGGGCCGTGACGTCCAGCGGCATGCCGCAGCCTGAAATCCCGGCTGTCTCTAAGGCCGCGCCGATGGCGTCCGCGCCGGATTCGGTGGTGGCGGTGCCGATGACGGTCGCACCCTGTCGACCCAGCTCCAGGGCGATGGCGCGGCCGATGCCGCGGCTTGCCCCGCTCACTAGCGCGATCTGATTGTTCAGTTCCATGCTCCGCTCCGTTGCCTGAGTACCTCAGCCGCCCAGCGCCGCGATCGCCGCGCTCAGGCCGGCCGGATCTTCGACGGCGATCGCCGTCTGTTCTTTTTCGATGCGCTTGTTGAGCCCGGCCAGCACCCTGCCCGGACCCAGTTCGACGACGGTGGTGACGCCGGCCGCGCGCAGCGCGCGGATCGTCTCCACCCAGCGCACCGGGCGGTAAAGCTGCTCGGTGAGCGCCCTGCGGATTTCCGCAGGCGTTGCATGCCGCAACACGTCGATGTTGTGCAGCACGGGCGTCGTCGGGGAATGCACGGCCAGTGCCTCCAGCACCTTCGCGAAATGCTGGGCCGCCGGCCGCATCAGCGCGCTGTGCGAAGGCACCGACACCGGCAGCTTGACCGCGCGCTTGGCGCCGGCCTCCCTGGCCAGCGCCATCGCGCGCTCGACCGCCGTGTTGTGGCCGGCGATGACCACCTGACCGGGCGAGTTGAAATTGACGGCGCCGACCACCTCGCCCTGGGCTGCTGCCTGTGCGCACGCGGCGGCAACCGCGGCGTCGTCCAGACCGAGGATCGCCGCCATGGCGCCGACCCCTTCCGGCACTGCGTTCTGCATCGCATGGCCGCGCTGCTCGACCGCCTTGACCGCATCGGCAAACGACAGCGCGTCGGCGCACACCAGCGCGGTGTACTCGCCCAGACTGTGGCCGGCCATCCACGCCGGCCGCAGGTCGGTCGCCTGTTTCCAGCAGCGCCAGAGTGCGACGCCGGCTGCAAGCATCGCCGGCTGCGTGCAGGCCGTCTGGTTGAGCAGTTCAGCCGGTCCGTTCTGCGTCCGGTGCCAGAGATCGTAACCGAGAATTTCAGAGGCCTCGGCAAAGGTGTCGCGCACCAGGGGATGCTGCGCGGCCATTTCCGACAACATCCCGACCGCCTGCGAGCCCTGTCCGGGAAATACGGTTGCCAGCTCTGGCAGCACTGTTTCCGACATAATTTAAATCCAGCGTCCGATCGGTGAATAAGGTCAAAATCGGGTGAGAATGGCGCCCCAGGTGAACCCGCCGCCGAAGGCCTCCAGCAGCAGCGTCTCGCCGCGCTTGATGCGGCCGTCGCGCACGGCGACGTCGAGCGCCAGCGGCACCGATGCCGCCGAGGTGTTGCCGTGCTCGTCGACCGTGACCACGACGCGGTCCATCGGCATTTTCAGTTTTCTCGCCGTGGCCTCGATGATGCGGATATTGGCCTGATGCGGAATCAGCCAGTCGATGTCGCCTTTGCGGAGATCGTTGGCATCCAGCGTCTCGTCGACGATGCGCCCCAGCGTGTTCACGGCGACCTTGAACACCTCGTTGCCCTTCATGCGGATGAAGCCGCCGCCGTGATCGAGGCTCGCGTAGCCCTGTCCGACACCGCCCGGAACCATCAGCAGATGTTCATAGGCGCCGTCCGCGTGCAGATGGGTCGACAGTATGCCCGGCTCCTCGCCGGCTTCGACCACCACCGCGCCGGCGCCGTCGCCGAACAGCACGCAGGTGCTCCGGTCCGACCAGTCCAGCGTGCGCGAGAGCGCTTCGGCGCCGACCACCAGCGCGCAGGTCGCGGCTCCGGTCTTGATGAACTTGTCGGCGATGCTGAGTGCGTAAATGAATCCGGTGCAGACGGCCTGCACGTCGAAGGCGGTGCAGCCGTGCCGGTCGAGATTGCGCTGCAGCAGGCATGCAGTGCTCGGAAAGACCCGATCGGGCGTCGTCGTCGCGACGATGATCAGGTCAACGTCCTGCGGGTCGCGGCCGGCGGATTCCAGCGCGCGGCGCGCGGCGTTTTCCGCCAGGTCCACCGTGTTCTGCCCGTCGGCCACGATGTGGCGCTTGGCGATGCCGGTGCGCTCGCGAATCCATTGATCCGAGGTGTCGACGATCTTTTCCAGATCGTGGTTGGTCAGCACCTTGTCCGGTAGATAGGACCCGGTGCCGATAATGCGCGAATAGATCAAACCGCCTGCCTCTCTGCCAACAGGGACTGCAACTGGTTGCTGATGCGTTCGGGCACCGACTGGCGCGCGGCCCGGATCGCGACGTCGATGGCCGTTGCGAACGCCAGTACATCCGCGCCGCCATGGCTCTTGATCACGGTGCCCTTGAGGCCGACCAGACTGGCCCCGTTGTAACGCCGGGGATCCATGCGCCGGCGAAACGCCTTCAAGACCGGCAGTGCGCACAGCCCGGCCAGCCTGGTGAAGCTATTGCGCGAAAATTCGGCGCGGATGAAATGCGCGATCATGCGCGCGACACCCTCGCCGGTCTTCAGCGAAACGTTGCCGACGAAGCCGTCGCAAACCACCACGTCGGCCGAACCGTCGTAGACATTGTCGCCTTCGACGAATCCGACATAGTGCAGGGAACTCTTGCTCAGCAGTGCCGCCGCCTCCCTGACCGTGTCATTGCCCTTGATCTCCTCCTCGCCGATGTTCAGCAGCGCGACCCGCGGTTCGGGATTGGCGTCGATCGCATTGGCGAGCACCGAACCCATGAGCGCGAACTGGAACAGATGCTCGGCGGAGCTGTCCACGTTGGCGCCCAGATCCAGCATCCAGGTGTGACCGGTCATGGTCGGCAACGAGGTGCAGATGGCGGGCCGGTCGATGCCCGGCAGGGTTTTCAGTACATAACGCGCAGTCGCCATCAGGGCGCCCGTGTTTCCCGCGCTGACGCACGCGTCGGCCTCGCCCGCCTTCACCAGATCCAACGCCACGCGCATGGATGAATCCTTCTTGAAGCGCAGGGCGTGCGAAGGCGGTTCGTTCATTTCCACGGTCTGCGAGGCGTGCTGCACGCGCAGGCGGTCGGCGTGGGCGCGGCCGGCGGGTTCGACGCGCGACGAAATCGCGGGCGCGTCGCCGACCAGCACCAGACAGACGTCCCCGCGCTGTGACAGAACTTGCAGGGCGGCGGGAATGACGACGTCCGGACCGTGGTCGCCGCCCATGACGTCCAGCGCTACGGTGACGAGGGCGGTCATGCGCGCCGGCGTGACCGCCCGCGCGAAGGACGCGTCGGCCGGCGCACCGGAAACCGATTGCGCAACCCCTGCGCTCCGGACCCTTGGTCCGGCGGGTGATCGAGGAGCGCTTCCACTCAGTCGATGTCTTTGCTGATGACCTTGCGCCCGCGGTAGTAGCCGTTCGGGCTGATGTGATGGCGCAGATGCTTTTCGCCCGTCGTCGGCTCGATGGAAAGCGCCTCGCCTTTCAGGCGGTCGTGCGAACGGCGCATGTCCCGCTTTGAGGATGTTTTACGGTTTTGCTGTACGGCCATGACGGTGACTCCCGGACCACTTCAGATTCAAGGTTTGTGTTTCAATTCTTCCAACACGGCAAACGGGCTGATCTTTCGCTCCAGCCGCGCCGCTTCTTCCCGTTGCATCCCGCATTGCGCCGCGTCCGAGTGCCTCGGTATGAGCGGCAGCGCGAGAATGATCTCGTCTTCCACCAGCTCGGTCAGGACGATCGGATCCCGGCCGGCCAGCAACATTTCATAACCGTCCGGAAGCTGGTCGCCCTCGTCTTCCGCTGCGACGATGCCCAGCTTCAGGCGGATATCGAGCGGGACCGCCACCGGTCCGAGACAGCGCTGGCAGGTCAACTCCAGTGCGCCCTGAATGGAACCGGTCAGCGCGTACACGCGCCGCTCGTCGAGCCCGAAGTGCAGTTCGACCCGGATCACGCCTTCGCGAGAGCGCAAGTCGGGCGCGAGTCTTGTCAGACGGGAAACGGCGACTTCACCCCGAAAGGCCCGACCGACTTCCGCCAGCCGCAACGGTTCGACCTGTTCGGGCAACCGGTTCAACATAAGCGAGCGATTATACTTTCTCCGCGCGCAGCCTGTCAAAGCTAAGGGCTTGAAAATAGCCGTGCTTCCGGACACCCTCGCGCCGCTTCCGGTTGACAGAAAAGTGCATTTTGCGTAGAAACGTCCGGGCGGGCCCGGATACCCCCCAGACCGATTTTTCCCCGGAAGCAAACTGTTGATCAAAAAGATATTGATAGCTAATCGCGGCGAGATAGCCGTGCGCATCGTCCGCGCCTGCGCCGAAGCGGGAATCGAATCGGTCGCCGTCTACGCGGACCCCGATCGCCACGCCCTGCACGTCAAGAAGGCCGACGAGGCCTACAACATAGGCCCGGACCCGGTGGCGGGCTATCTCAATGCCCACCGCATCGTGAACCTCGCCGTTGCAGCCGGGTGCGACGCCGTACATCCGGGCTACGGGTTTCTCTCCGAGAATCCCGAGCTGGCGATGATTTGCGCGCGCCGCGGCGTGCGTTTCATCGGGCCGTCGGCGCAGGTGATCCGCCGTATGGGCAACAAGATCGAGGCGCGCCGCTGCATGATCGAGGCGGGCGTGCCGGTGGTGCCGGGCAGCGACGCGAGTCTCAGCAGCGTCGACGAAGCCGTCGAGTTGGCCGGCACGATCGGTTACCCGGTGATGCTCAAGGCCACATCCGGCGGCGGCGGACGCGGTATACGCCGCTGCAACGACGAACGCGAACTGCGCCACAACTACGTGCGCGTATTGTCCGAAGCCAAGAAGGCCTTCGGCAGCGCCGAAATATTCGTGGAAAAATGCGTCGACCGGCCGCGCCATATCGAAGTGCAGATCCTGGCCGATTCGCACGGCAACGTGATTCATCTCTTCGAACGCGACTGCTCCATTCAACGCCGGCACCAGAAACTCATCGAAATCGCCCCTTCGCCGCAGCTCACCAACGAGCAGCGGGCCGTCATCGGCGACTACGCGGTGCGCGCCGCCGCGGCCGTCGGTTACGAGAACGCCGGCACCGTCGAATTCCTGATGGACCAGGACGACCGGTTCTACTTCATGGAGATGAACACGCGGCTGCAGGTCGAACACACGGTTTCGGAGGCGATCACCGGCATCGACATCGTGCAGGAACAGTTTCGCATCGCCGACGGCCAGCCGCTGCGGTTCCGCCAGAGCAACGTCGCGCGCCGCGGTTTCGCCATGGAATTCCGCATCAACGCAGAAGACCCGCAGAACGATTTTCTGCCCAGCTTCGGCCGCATCACGCGCTACTACTCTCCGGGCGGTCCGGGCGTTCGCACCGACGGCGCCATCTACACCGGCTACACGGTGCCGCCCTATTACGATTCCATGTGCGTGAAACTGATCGTCTGGGCGTTGACCTGGGAAGACGTTCTGATGCGCGCCCGGCGCGCGCTCAACGACACGGGCGTCTACGGCGTAAAGACCACCATCCCCTACTATCTCGAAGTGCTCGACGTTGCGGACTTTCAGGCCGGAAAATTCGATACGAGCTTCGTCGAGGCGCATCCGGAACTGGTGCGCTACAAGACCAGCCGCCCGACGCTCGATCTGGCGACCGTGATCGCGGCCTCGCTGGCGGCCAATCGCGGACATTGACACAGAAAGTTCTCCAGGGAAGAATCGATCAATGAGCCGAACCCACCTCACCGATGTAACGCTTCGCGACGCGCATCAATCGCTGATCGCGACACGCATGCGCACCAGCGATATGCTGCCGATCTGCAGCCGGCTGGACGCCATCGGATTCTGGTCGCTGGAAGTCTGGGGCGGCGCCACGTTCGACGCGTGCATACGCTATCTCAAGGAAGACCCCTGGCAGCGACTGCGCCAGTTGCGCAAGTCACTGCCCAACACGCGCCTGCAGATGCTGCTGCGCGGGCAGAACCTGCTCGGGTACCGCCACTATGCCGACGACGTGGTCACCGCATTCGTCGCACGAGCTGCGGCCAACGGCATCAACGTCTTCCGCGTTTTCGACGCGCTGAACGACACGCGCAATCTGGAAACCGCAATCAAGGCGGTAAAAGCGGCGGGCAAGCACGCGCAGGGAGCGATCTGCTACACGACCAGCCCCGTGCACGGCATACCGCAGTTCGTCGACATGGCGCGCGACCTGGCCCGGCTCGGCTGCGACAGCATCGCCGTCAAGGACATGGCCGGACTGCTCACGCCCATGGTCACCGCGGAACTGGTGAGCCGCTTGACCCAGACCGTCGATCTGCCGATTCATCTGCATACGCACGCCACCGCCGGCACGGCGGAAATGTGTCAGCTTAAGGCCATCGAGAACGGCTGCCGGCACATCGACACGGCGATTTCGACGCTGTCCGGAGGCGCCAGCCATCCACCCACCGAAAGCATGGTCGCGGCGCTGAGGAACACCGAGTACGACACGGAACTGGATCTGAATGCATTGCAGGAGATCGGCTTCTACTTCAAGGAAGTGCGCAAGAAGTATCACCAGTTCGAGAGCGACATGACCGGCCTCGACACGCGCGTGCAGGTCTATCAGGTGCCGGGCGGCATGATTTCCAACCTGTACTCGCAGTTGCGCGAACAGGGCGCGCTCAACAAGGTCGAGGACGTCCTCAAGGAAATTCCGCGGGTCCGCGAGGACCTCGGTTATCCACCCCTGGTCACCCCGACATCGCAGATCGTCGGCGCGCAGGCCGTGCTGAACGTGCTGACCGGCACGCGCTACGGCGTCATCAGCAACGAAGTGAAGCTCTATCTGCAGGGCCGTTACGGGCAGGCGCCGGGACACGTCAGCCCCGCCGTGCGGCAGCAGGCGATCGGCAACGAAAACGTGATCGACGCACGCCCGGCCGATCTGATCCGGCAGGAAATGCACGCCCTGCGCGAGGACATCGGTGAACTGGCGACCTGCGAAGAGGACGTGCTGACCTTCGCGATGTTTCCCGATGTCGGCCGGGACTTCCTCGAACAGCGCGCCGCCGGACGGCTGGTGCCCGAACCGCTGGAACCCGCATCGAGAGGCGCTGAAGCCAGCACCCGCCCGACCGAGTTCAACATCACACTGCACGGCGAGACCTACCACATCCGGGTCACCGGAACGGGTCACCGCACCGATCAGGAACGCCCCTTCTACCTGACGGTCGACGGTGTACCCGAAGAGGTGCTGGTCGAAACGCTGAGCGAGGTCGAGCCGGGCCAGACCGCGGCGCCGGCCGCCGGCGTCAAAGGCAGCAAACGGCCTCGCGCAAGCAAGCCGGGCAACGTCACGACCTCGATGCCCGGAACCGTCGTGGACGTGCTGGTCGGCGTCGGCGCCAGCGTCGCGGCGGGCGATCCGGTACTGGTCACCGAAGCCATGAAGATGGAAACCGAAATCCAGGCGCCGATCGCCGGCACCGTTGCCGCGATCCACGTCGCCAAGGGCGACAGCGTCAATCCCGACGAGACGCTGATCGAAATCAACGAGCACTGAACCGCCGTTAACGCCTTCAAGTCGATCGGTGCCGCCGCGGAACGGCGGACGCCCTGTCTGACGCAGGTCTGTTAGAATGGTGCGTCATGGCGAAAGTCTTCTGGAAAGGCAGGAATCAGCCGCGCTTCATGCTGCAACTGGGGTCGCTGCTCGAGGCCGGCATGCTGCGGCTGCTGTGGTGGCTCGCCGCCCCGCTGCCAACGTCGTGGGCCTCGGCGATCGGCGCGAGTATCATGGGCCGGCTCGGGCCGTACAGCGCGAAGCACAGACATGTGCTCGCCAATCTGAGAATGGCCTGCCCCGGACGCGCCGACGACGAAATCCGGCAACTGGCGGTCGGTGTCTGGCGCAACCTCGGCGGCATACTCGCCGAGTTTCCCCACCTGGCTGCCATCACCGACATGCAGCGCGCCGATCCGGCCATCGAAATCGTCAACAGGAATCCTGACCCCGGATTTCTCACCGGCGGCAAGGCCTGCATCTTTGTCGCCGCTCACATCGGAAACCTGGATCTGTCGGCGTTCTGCGTCCAGCGTCTCGGGCACCCCATCGACGTGGTCTACAACCCGTTGAGCAATCCCCGGCTCGAGGCGATGGTGCAGCGCGCCCGTGCTCCCCTGCGCTGCGGTTTCATCGAAAAGAAGAACGCCCTGCGCAACATGCTCAAGCGGCTCAAACAGGGCCATTCGGTCGGCCTGCACGTGGATGTACGCGTCGAGGACGGCGAGCTGTTTCCGTTTTTCGACGCCGACGCGACAACCACGACGGCACCCGCCTGGCTCGCAGTCAAGACCGGTTGCGACATCGTGCCGGTGCGGACCGAACGCACCGGCCCCGGCCGTTTCCGGTTCACCGTCTATCCGGCGCTCGAGCGGCCGCCGGCCGACCTGCCGGAAGCGGACGCGATCCGCGCGCTCACCGTCGACATGAACCGGGGCATCGCGTCCCTGATCGCCGAAGTGCCCGGCCAGTGGCTGTGCACCAAGCGCCGGTGGCCGAAGGACGTGATGATGGCGCGGGGTGCGTATCGGCAATAAGTGGAGCGGTCGTCTATCTATTGTACACAACTTCCCCACAGTCACAGTGAACGCCCATGCGAAGGAGTCCACAGGTGGTTCTCGGATGTGAGAAGAAGAATGAGATGTCAGTTGCGCAGCTGCGAGCGGAAGTTAGGCACGAGTGGATAGACCCAGATGCTTTTGACCGGTTCGCTGTTACTGTGGAGTCGGTCGAGCTTGCCGCGCCCTTGGGTCTTGCCGAGGCAACGCCAATTGGCGGCCTGGTAGCAGGTTCCGCGGAAGCGCGGGTCTTCGATAAAGGTTTCCAGCAGGACCGGGCGATAGGCGTAGCGGGCGTGCCAGTCATCGGCGAGGCGCCTGGCGGTCAGGGCGAGGGCGCGGGAGGCGAGGTTGGGGCAATTGACCCAGGGCAGGATGAGGAAGCGGGCGTTGTTGACGATGAGGTGGAGGTTGCGCCGGCGCTCATCGCAGGTCCAGCCGATGAATTCATCGCGCGGTTTGATTTTCCAGGCGCTCGCGCCGAAGCCGAACAAGGCGAGGATCTCACCGTGGGCGCGCACGAAGTAGCGCAGCTGTGCGCCCGGTATGGGCTGATGGCCGAGGTAGTGATGGCGTTGGATGTAGGCATTCCACAGCAGGGAGTCGTGTTTGGTGGTGATCGGATCGATACTCAGCCAGGAAAGCTCCACCTGCGGGGCATGCGCTGGGGGGAGCACGGCGCGCTCGATGTGCGGATGCTCGAGGTAGGTGAGGGGTTTTGTGCATCGGGGTGGGGGGAGCGTGATCAAGCCATCGGCCTGCATCCTGAGCAAGGCCACGCGGCAGCTCATATCCTTCGGTGTCCCATTGGGCTTGCGCCAGTTCAGCCGCTCACAGACTTGCAGGGAAAGCCGGTAACGGCTGCTCTGCGGCTGATCGGCGAGTAGCGCGCGAATGAGCTCGATTTCGCCAGGGTCGAAATGACGTCCGCAGTAGCGCATGGTTCAGCTCGAATCGAACCGGCGCAGGGCCTGCTTGCAGGCGCGCAGGATTTCAACGTCTTCGTACAGACGCAGCCATCCGCGCCACAGCACGGTCAGTCCCGGCTCCCCGTCGCACGTGCGCCCGAGATGTCCGCCGAGGCGCCCGATCATGCGCACCGTTTCCCGCAAGGGCGGGGGCTCGCGCGGCGGGAGGGTTTTCTTGAGGCGAAGGTGCAGCGCTTCGATCTCCTCGGCCGAGAACACCTCGGTGCTCGGCGCCTGCGGTTGGATGCGCGCGAGGTAAGTGACGTGCATCAGGCGCACGCCGATGATGCTAAAGAGCGTCAGATAGCGCGTGAGGCGCTCGGCGGTTTCCAGCAAACACGCCTCGACCTTGCAACCGGATTTGAGCACCTTGTGCCAGGTCTCGATGCCCCAGCGCCGGGCGTACCATTGAACCTTCTCGGCCGCCGCGTCAAAGTTTTTGACGGGCAGGTTCGTCAGCAGCACCCAGCCGAGGGCCTCGACGCCCCCGGGGCTCGACTTTTCCGTCGCCGCGATGACGTTGACGCTTACCGGCTCCATCGAGGGCGAGGCTTTGGCGTGGCCGCGTCGTTGCGGGGGTTTGATCGTCACCTGCGCCACGCGCAGCTCGAGGCTCGCCGTGCGGGCCTGGCGTTTGCCGTTGCGGGGGATCTCCACCGTCAAGGCGCCGAGCACCGGGGCGCTCGCCAGCGCTTCGAGGATACGGGTATCGCCCTCGCTCTGTTCGGGCACGAGCTGTCGATCGGTGCGCGCACGGATGAGAAAGCGCGCCCCATGCGCCTGGGCCTGCGTGATGAACTCGAAGAAGTCCGACTCCCGATCGGCCACCGTGATGACCTGCACACCGGGGGGTGTACGCTCGAGCGTCTCGCGCAGCGCGAGGAGCCACTTGGAACTCTCCTTCGCCTCAATCGCGGTGCATTGCAGGCGCTCGATCTTCTCCTGATACCCCTCCGGCACAACGGCCCGGCGCGCCCAGATCCGTTGGTTCAACACACCCAGCGGCACGCCCGCGGCGGTAAAGGCCAGCGCATTGTGCATGATGAGCCCGCGCTCGCCGGCGCTGTTGCTCTTGCCGATCGGACCCAGGCCACGCGTTTTCGGATGCGTGCCATAGGAAAAGAAGACCGTATCCTGCATCACCAACACCGGACCACCGTACGCGGCCATGCGCTGAACCGTGGCCTCGGTGTGCGGCTTGAGAATGGCCGCCGCGCTGACCTTGTTGTTGTCAAACAGCCGATACGCCGCCTTCGTGCTCGCCCAGTCGCCACAGGCTTCGTTGATCGGCGCGGCGGGCGATTTGGCCAGCTGCTCGGCGGTCTTGATCAAACGACGATCAAGGCGTGGGTCGGACAGATCGATGCCGCTGAACTCCTCCCGCACCCAGGGCACCTGCTGAGACCCCGCATCGATGATGGCCTGCACAGCGGGGTCTGTATCTCGCGATTGTCTCGACACCGGCCCCTGCCACCTCCGTCGCATAGGACAATGGAGATCAGGTTAGCAGATGGCGGCGACTGTGTCCAGCGTTTTTTTCTGCAATGCTCAGGACGCGCGGCCAGGACTCAAAACTTGTGGGTAATAGATAGGAGCGGTCGTGTCTAACCGCCAAGGACGCCAAGGGCGACCCTCCTCTTAACCACAAAGGACACAATGAACACGAAGAAAGACAATTCAAGTGATGGATTTCCAGCACCCGCCGCTCGCTCCCGAATAACGAGGGGACCAGATCCTCCAACGGATCTCCGCTTTTGTAAACCGTTCTGCTGCCGATCAGGCTGGCAGCCCGTCGCGAACCTTTGTGGCGAGAAACATTCTTGGCTTCGTGTCCTTTGTGACCTTTGTGGTCAAGAGGGCATATCGAATTTCAGCCAACGCCTTACCCCTCCCGCCCGTCCACGCGCGGCCGGGTGAGGATGGGGAAGTACAGGATCACAAAGCCGCTGAATGCGGCGATCCACAGCCATTGCGATACCGCGACCCACAGCCGGTAGTGCATGATGTCGATCAGGGGCAGCGCGACGCGCGCGAGGGTTGCCGCGATCACCAGCACGAACAGCCAGGGCAGTTGGCCGGGCGGATGAGTCAGGTCGCGCCCCGTGTGGCCCAGCGCCACGCGCGTCATCATCCCCAGTGTCATCAGCCCGATGCCGCCCACGGCAAACGCGTGCACCGCCAGGTACGGCGACACGTCGAGAAAATACACGGCCGCCTTGAGAGCGAAACCCAGGGTCAGCGCGGCGTAAGCCAGATACAGCACCCACAGCAGCGGCTTGCGCCAGATGCCCGGCGTGTGCCAGCCCCACAAACGCACCAGGTGCAACGCGAGCAGGACGCAGGCGGTCAGCGCGACCACCGCGCCGTCAGGCCGTATCAGGTCCGCAATCCAGAAGACTACGAAAAAGACGAGGCTGCAGACATCCACCCAGCGGTGGTTGCGCAGTGCGACCGGATACCCCACGGCGCGTTCGATGAAGAACGGCAGCACGCGCCGCGCGAGTGTGAAGATCAGCGCCAGCAGCAGGTAGAGGCCGGAATAGATTCCCCATAAAACACCCGGCTCCACCAGACCCAGTGCACCGAGCAGAAACAACAGATTCGCGCCGACCAGCAACAGGACTTTGCCGGAGATGGCCAGGTTCGGCCACTGCCTCGCGCGTACGATGGGCTGCGTGATCGCGGCCCACAGAAACAGGCCGAAAGCCAGATCGAATCCGCCCGCCCAGATCAGCGCGGCGTCGCCGCCGGCTGAAAAAAGCACACGCGCGGCCAGCCAGCAGGCGAACATGGCCAGAAGCGCCGGACCCCGCGGCGTCGGCCGACCGGTCCAGTTGCGGACCGCGGTCAGCAGAAACCCGGCGACCACGGCCATCGCGTAGCCGAACAGCATTTCGTGCGCATGCCAGGTGATCGGGCGAAGTCCCGCGGCGGGCAGCGCGCGGCCGAGCGTGAAGACCCGGTACCAGAGCGCCATGGCGGCAACCGCAAACCCGCCGGCGCCCAGAAAGAACGGTCGAAAGCCCAGCGCCAGCCAGGGGGCACCGAATCGCATCCGCTCGCTCGAAGGGATCATCGGGCCGGGTGACAGGTCGCCTGCCGCGGTCGCCGGGTCGCCGCATCGGAGCGGTTCGTGCGCGCTGCGGGAATCGCCGGCACGCAGACGCGGCGCAGCGTCCGCTGCGCGCGCATCATCCGCTCACGCGGCGAGGACGGCGCGCCCGCCCATGTAGGGCCGCAACGCCGTCGGAACGATCACCGACCCGTCTTCCTGCTGGTAGTTTTCCAGCACCGCCACCAGTGTGCGTCCGACGGCAAGGCCGGAGCCGTTCAGCGTATGCAGCAATTCCGGTTTCCCGGTTTCAGGATTGCGCCAGCGGGCCTGCATGCGGCGCGCCTGGAAATCCTCGAAGTTGCTGCACGAGGAGATTTCGCGGTAGGTCTTCTGCGCCGGCAGCCAGACCTCCAGGTCGTAGGTCTTGGCGGCGGAAAAACCCAGGTCGCCCGTGCACAGGCTCACCACGCGATACGGCAGTTCCAGCTTCTGCAAGATCGCCTCGGCGTGCGCGGTGAGGTTTTCCAGCGCCTGGTACGACTCGTCCGGTGGCACGAGCTGCACCAGTTCGACTTTCTCGAACTGGTGCTGGCGGATCAGGCCGCGCGTGTCCTTCCCGTAGGAGCCGGCCTCGGACCGGAAACAGGGCGTGTGTGCGACCATGCGTTTCGGCAGGTCGGCCGCCTCCAGTATCTCGCCGCGCGCGAGGTTCGTGACCGGCACTTCGGCGGTGGGAATCAGATAAAGGCCCTGTTCGCTGCGCACGGCGAACAGGTCTTCCTCGAACTTCGGAAGCTGGCCGGTGCCGCGCAGGCTGTCGGCGTTGACGAGATAGGGTACGTAGACCTCCTGGTACCCATGGTCGTGCGTGTGCGTGTCGAGCATGAACTGGATCAGCGCGCGGTGCAGCCGCGCAAGGCTTCCGCGCAGCACCACGAACCGCGCGCCGGAAAGTTTTGCGCCCTGCTCGAAATCCATGCCGGCCAGCCGCGCGCCGATGTCGACGTGATCCCTGACCTCGAAGTCGAATTCGGCCGGTTCGCCCCAGACGCGCACCTGGACGTTGTCCGTCTCGCCGCGGCCGACCGGTACGGACGCGTGCGGGACGTTGGGCACGCCCAGCAACAGGTCCTGAAGCTCGGCCTGAATCGCGTCGAGCGCCCGGCTCGCTTCGTCGAGCTGCTGCCCCAGCCCCGCGACTGCGTCCAGCAGCGGCTGGACATCGCGACCCGCCGCCTTGGCCTGACCGATCGCTTTGGACTGGCGGTTGCGGTCGGCCTGCAGGGCTTCCGCACGCACCTGAATCTGCTTGCGGCGTTCTTCCAGGGCCAGCAGTCGGGTCGTGTCGAGTTCGAAGCCGCGCTCGGCCAGGCGTCGGGCGACGGTGTCGGTATCGAGGCGCAGGCGTCTGTGATCGAGCATGATGCGTTTCCGCTGGGGCGTTATCGAAGCTTCAGGTCTGATCCGACGTGTTCAGCCGCGCATTCCAACACACCAGATGGCCGGGCTCAATACCGGGACCCAGGTGCTTCAGCACGCGCTCGATCTTATCGGGCGTGTCGAAAAATTCCAGCACCAGCGGCAGGTCGAGCGACAAATCCACCAGCGAAGAACTGTGCACCACCCCGCTCTTGCCGAAACCGGTGATCGCGCGGTACACCGTCACCCCGCGCACCTTTTCGCCGTTGTGCAGCCTCTCCAGCAACGTCTTCAGCCGGTTGTCGGATTCCGTGAAGTAGATGTGTACGTACGTGACGTTCGATAAAATTCATAGTTGCCTGCCCGCCAACAAACCCAGTGCCGCGGCGCCGATGGACAGCAGCGCGCTCGCCAGGGCGTTGATCATCGCCCTGCTCCACTGGCCCGCCTCGATCAGGTTGAGCGTCTCGATCGAGAAAGTCGAAAAGGTGGTAAACGCGCCCAGCAGACCGATCAGCACGAAGCCGCGCAGCGCCGGCTGCGCGACGCTGCGCTCGATCAGCCAGTAATACAGAAACCCCATTGCCAGACTGCCGGCCACGTTGACGAACAACGTACCATAGGGAAAATCGCGTCCCAGCACGCCGTGCACGGCGTTCGACGCCAGGAAGCGCAGCACCGCGCCCGTTGCACCGCCGGCGGCAATGGCAAGCAGTTGGTTCATGGGCGCCAGTGTATCAGACGCGCCGGCCTCAGCGCTTGAGGTGTGCGTGATCGAGCTGGCGCAGGTGCTCGAGCTTCTCGCGGATCCGGAGTTCAAGTCCGCGATCGACCGGGCGGTAGTAGCGGGCGGGCGGCATTCCGTCGGGAAAATACTGCTCGCCGGCCGCGTAGCCTTCGGGTTCGTCGTGTGCATAGCGATAGTCTCTGCTGTAGCCGAGTTGTTTCATCAGGCGCGTCGGTGCATTACGCAGGTGCAGGGGCACGTCCAGCGAGCCCTTTTCCCGTGCGTCCTTCAGCGCGGCAGTGAACGCTGTGTAGACGGCATTGCTCTTGGGCGCGCAGGCCAGGTAGACGATGGCCTGCGCGATAGCCAGTTCGCCCTCCGGGCTGCCCAGGCGCTCCTGTACGTCCCAGGCGTTCAGCGCCAGCGTCAGCGCGCGCGGATCGGCGTTGCCGATGTCCTCGCTGGCCATGCGCAGAGTGCGGCGGGCGATGTAGACGGGGTCGCAGCCGCCGTCGAGCATGCGCGCCAGCCAGTAAAGAGCCGCGTCCGGCGATGACCCGCGCACGGCCTTATGCAGGGCGGAGATCTGGTCGTAGAAGGCTTCGCCGCCCTTGTCGAACCGGCGCAGGGTGCCGGACACGACGTCGGCCAGCACGGCCGTGTTCAGACGCCCGTCGTGTTCGTCGGCCAGATCCGCTGCCAGTTCCAGAAACGTCAACGCGCGGCGCGCGTCGCCGTCGGCGGCTTCCGCCAGCGTTCTGATCTGCTCCGCTTCGAGGTGCAGTTCCAGCCGGCCAAGACCGCGCTCCGGATCCACAATGGCCATGCGCGCAATGTCTTCGAGTTCCTCGACCGTCAGGCGTTTCAACACGTAAGTGCGTGCACGCGACAGCAAGGCGTTATTCAACTCGAACGAAGGATTCTCGGTGGTCGCGCCGACGAAGACCAGCGTACCGTCCTCGACGAACGGCAGAAACGCATCCTGCTGGCCCTTGTTGAAACGATGCACTTCGTCGACGAACAGCAGCGTCTGGCGCTGTTCCAGTCGATGGCGGATCTTTGCTTCCTCGACGACCGCGCGCACGTCCTTGACGCCGGCAAGCACCGCCGAGAGCGCGACGAAGGCGGCGTCCGCCCGGCGCGCGATGAGGTGAGCGAGCGTGGTCTTGCCCGTGCCCGGCGGACCCCAGAAGATCATCGAATGCAACTGGCCGGCTTCGATCGCCGTACGCAGCGGTTTGCCCGGACCGATGATGTGCGCCTGGCCGAAGAACTCGTCCAGCGTGCGCGGCCGCATGCGGTCGGCCAGCGGCCGGAAGCTGTCGGCGACAGCGGTGTCCGCCATCAACTGCCTCCGAGGATATCGGTACCGGCCGGCAGGTCGACGGAAAACAGGTGGTCGGGCACGGGTTGGTTCCGCTTGACGTCCGTAAATTCGATCACCGTCGTGTTGTTGAAATTGTCGTGAACCCGAATCGAAAGCAGTTGCTCGCCGTCGAAGACCAACTCAACTTCATCCAGATTCTCGTCCGGATTTTTCGGACGCAGGCGATACCAGCGCTGTCCCGACTTGCGTCCGATCGGCTCAACGTCGGCCAGGTCGGCCAATTGTTTCGATCCGGCAAGCAGCATCGCCGGTGTGGTCGACAGCACATCACCGATGGGCTTGACGGTGGCCTGCTCCAGTTCGGCGTCGTAAGTCCACAGCTCGACGCCGTTGGCGACCACCTGCTGGACATAGGGTTTCAGATAGTTCCAGCGGAAACGGCCCGGGCGCTTGACCCAGACTTCGCCGGACGCATCCTGAATCAGCACGCCGTCGCCGTCGGTGACCTGCTGCGTGAACTGCGCCTGGAAGGTATCCAGTGCCTGAAAGTAGCGGTAGACCTCACCGCTCCCGGCACCGGCATCGCCGGCGGTCGCGGCCGCCGCGGTCAGGGCCCATAGACCGACGAACACGGCGGCCAGAAAACGGATGTACGGCTGCACGGCGATGTACTCTGGTGTGGTTAAAGCTCGGGCGGCGGAGGTACCAGGACCTCGCGGTTGCCATTGGATTGTTGCGGACCGACGATGCCCGCCGCCTCCATCTGTTCGATCATGCGCGCGGCCCGGTTGTAACCGATCTTCAGACGCCGCTGCACGCCGGAAATCGAAGCGCGCCGCGATTCGGTGACGATGCGCACGGCGTCATCGTACAGCGGATCGCTCTCGGCGTCGTCGCCGCCGCCCGCCGCCTCGCCCCCGCCGCCCGGCAGGAAATCCGCCGTGGTCTGCAGGATCTCCTCGACGTATTCCGGTGACGAATGCCGCTTCAAATGGTCCACCACCCGGTGCACTTCGGCGTCGTCGACGTAGGCGCCGTGCACACGGACCGGCAGGCCGTGGCCCGGCGGCAGGAACAGCATGTCGCCGTGACCGAGCAACTGCTCGGCGCCCGACTGGTCCAGGATCGTCCGCGAATCGATCTTGGACGACACCTGGAACGCGATGCGGGTCGGGATGTTGGCCTTGATCAGGCCGGTGATGACGTCCACCGACGGGCGCTGCGTCGCCAGGATCAGGTGCACGCCGGCGGCTCTGGCTTTTTGCGCAAGCCGCGCGATCAGTTCCTCGACCTTCTTGCGGTCGACCACCATCATCAGGTCGGCCAGCTCGTCGATAATGACCACGATGTACGGCAAAGGTTGCAGTTCCGGCGCCGGCAGCGACGGGTCGAGCTGTTCCTCCGGCTTGTACAGCGGGTCGGGAATCGGTTCGCCGTTGTCGATAGCTTCGGCCACCTTGCGGTTGGAGCTGGCGATATTGCGCACGCCCAGCGCGGCCATCAGCTTGTAGCGCCGTTCCATTTCGCCCACGCACCAGCGCAGCGCGTTGGCGGCTTCCTTCATGTCGGTCACGACCGGCGTCAGCAGATGTGGAATGCCTTCGTACACCGACAGTTCCAGCATCTTCGGATCGATCATGATCATGCGCACGTCCCTGGGCAGCGTCTTGTACAGCAGGCTCAGGATCATCGCGTTGACCGCGACCGATTTGCCCGAGCCCGTGGTGCCGGCCACCAGCAGGTGCGGCATGCGCTGCAGATCGGCCACCACCGGCTGGCCGCCGATATCCTTGCCCAGCGCGAGCGTCAGCGGCGAAGGCGAGGCGTCGTAGTCGTGCGATTTGAGAATCTCGCTCAGGCTGACCAGTTCGCGCGCTTCGTTGGGAATTTCCAGGCCCACCACGTCCTTGCCGGGAATGACTTCGACGACGCGCACGCTGATCGCCGCCAGCGAGCGCGCCAGGTCCTTGTCGAGGTTGCTGATCTGGCTGACTTTGACGCCGGGACCCGGCTGCAGCTCGAAGCGCGTGATGACCGGCCCGGGCTGCACGGCGACGACTTCGACCTGGACGCCGAAATCGTCCAGCTTCATTTCCACCAGCCGCGACATGGCCTCCAGGGCCGCCTCCGAATAGCCTTCGGTGTGGATCGGCGGATCGTTGAGCAGCGACAGCGGCGGCAGCTCGGTGTCCGGCGGCGGGTCGAACAGCAGCACCTGGCGCTCGCGCTCGACGCGTTCGCTGGTTTCCACTTTTTTCATAACCGGCTCGATGCGCGGCGTGCTGCGCGGCCGGGACCGCACTTTTTCCAGCACTTCCTCGCGCTCAACGTCGCGTTCGCGGCGCGCCCGGTAACCGGCGAACGCGGTGCGCGCCTGCAGCCAGCCCTCGGTGATCCAGTCGAACGAGAGCAGCGTGTATTTGCCGATCGCGTCGATCAGCAGGAACCAGGACAACCCGGTGAACAGCGTGATGCCAGCCAGAAACAGCGCCAACAGCAGCAGCGTCGCACCGGTGAAACTGAACAGCGACGCAAGTTCCTGCCCGACCAGATCGCCGAGGATGCCGCCGGCGTCGAGTGGCAGCACGCCGCCGGCGCCAAAGTGCAGCGTCGCCAGGCCGCAGCCGGCGGCCATGGTGAGGAAGAATCCCGTCCAGCGTACCGACAGCACGTGCAGGTCGACCTCGTCGTCGCTGCCGGGCCGGCCGCGTACCACCAGCCAGCCGCTGTAGCCGATCATCACTGGAAACAGATAGGCGAAATAGCCGAACAGATAGAGCAGCACATCGGCCAGCCAGGCACCGACCACGCCACCACGGTTGCTGACCTTGTACACCGGACCCGAGTGCGACCAGCCGGGATCGCTCGCGTCATACGTGGCCAGCGACAGCAGCACGTAGGCGGCCACGGCGACCAGTATCCACAAGGCGCCTTCGCGCAGCCCCTTGCTCACGTGGGCGCGATAGGGTCGGCTTTGCGATTTCTTTTTGCGTGCTTGCGCCAAGATTTTCTGACTTGAAATAGAAGATTAATTTAACAAAATAAGCGTTTGCATTTTAAGAGTTATTGGAGATCGCTTGCAAGGCCGAATACGCACGGCGCGCGGCGCAGCAATCCCGCAAGTCTGAAACGGGTTCGGGCCGGCGAGCGGGAGGTGAAGCAGGTCAGGCGTCCGGACGCGGAGCGCCGCACCGCGCGGGCACGCTGCGCCGCGGCCGCCACGCTGTCGTCGAATTCGCAGGCGGGTTGCCGTGCAGCGGCGCGCTCACGCGGTATCGATGCGCCCGATCGCGGTTCCGCACCGGCGGCCGCAGCCGGTGCCGCGGAGCCTTCCAGCGGCCTGCGCTCACGCGGTGCGCAGCCTTCCTTTACCGCCACAGTGACATTCCGTACCATTAGCCGCCCCATGAATCGGAGCATTATACATGAGTGAAGCGAAACACTGCCGCCTGCTGATCCTGGGGTCGGGGCCGGCCGGCTATACCGCGGCCGTCTATGCCGCACGCGCCAATCTCGATCCGGTACTCGTCACCGGCCTGGAACAGGGCGGTCAGTTGATGACCACCACCGAAGTGGAAAACTGGCCCGGGGGCGCTCCCGACCTTCAGGGGCCCGGCCTCATGGACGCGCTGCGCGAGCACGCGGAACGCTTCGACACCGAGATCATTTTCGACCACATTCACACCGCCCGGCTGCAGCAGAAACCTTTCACACTGATCGGCGACAGCGGCACCTACACCTGCGACGCCCTGATCATCGCCACCGGTGCGTCGGCGCAGTACCTGGGTCTGCCGTCCGAGGAGGCATTCAAGGGACGCGGCGTGTCCGGCTGCGCCACCTGCGACGGCTTCTTCTATCGCAACAAGCCGGTCGCGGTGATCGGCGGCGGCAACACCGCGGTCGAGGAAACGCTCTATCTGTCCAACATCGCCGCGCACGTCACGCTGGTTCATCGCCGCGACAAACTGCGCGCCGAGAAGATTCTGCAGGACCGTCTGTTCGCTCGGGAGAAGGAAGGCAAGGTCACCGTCGCGTGGGACAGCGTGCTGGACGAAGTGCTGGGCGACAATTCGGGGGTGACCGGCATGCGTATCCGCAACGTCAAGAGCGGTGCGACCGCCAACGTCGCCCTCGACGGCGTGTTCATCGCCATCGGCCACAAACCCAACACGGCGCTGTTCGAAGGCCAGCTCGACATGAACCGCGGCTATATCCAGGTCAGGAGCGGCATCGACGGCGACGCGACCGCGACCAGCGTTCCCGGCGTGTTCGCCGCCGGTGACGTCGCCGACCACGTCTACCGCCAGGCTGTCACCTCGGCCGGCGCCGGCTGCATGGCCGCGCTCGACGCCGAAGGCTATCTCGACAGCCTGGAACAGGGCTGACCCCCACCGCCTCACCCGCCGCCGCGCCCCCCGCCGCCAGCGAATCCCCGGCCATGCGACCCGCCATCGTCGACCGAATCGATGCCCTCGACCGGGAGGACTGGAACGCCGTCGCCGGCACGTCGCATCCCTTCACGCGCCACGAGTTTCTCGCCGCCCTGGAACGCAACGATTGCCTGGGCGAACGGCACGGATGGCTGCCGCGTCATCTGGTCGTCTACGCCGACGACGGCACGCTGGCCGCGGTGGCGCCGCACTACGAGAAATACAATTCGTACGGTGAGTTCGTCTTCGACTGGGCCTGGGCCGATGCCTGGCAGCGCGGCGGTCTCAGCTATTACCCGAAAGGCGTTGTTGCGATCCCCTACACGCCGGCCGGCGGACCGCGCCTGATGACGCGCCCCGGTCTCGACCGCGCCGCGCTGGCCGGGGCCTTGGTGGACCTCGGGCTGGGGCTGGCCGAACAGGACGGCTGGTCTTCATCCCACTGGTTGTTCACCGATCCTGACGATACCGCGGTGCTCCGCCGACACGGCCTGCTGATGCGACTCGGTGTCCAGTTCCACTGGCACAACACGGGTTATCGCGACTTCGACGATTTTCTCGCCGTGCTCAAGTCGCGCAAGCGAAAGAAGATCCGTCACGAACGCCGCCAGGTCGCCGACGCCGGCATCAGGCTGCGGACACTGCACGGTCACGAGGTGGACGCTGCGCTCTGGCCGGTCATCCACGATTTCTATCGCACGACGTTCGAAAGGAAATGGGGCTATCCGACGCTGACCGAGGGCTTCTTCCGCAACGTCGCCGCGAGCATGGGCGAGCAACTGGTTCTGTTCATCGCCGCCAAAGGCGACGCACCGATCGCCGGCGCCATCTGCTTTCGCGGCGACGACACGCTGTATGGACGCCACTGGGGCTGCTACGAGGAGCACCCCGGCCTCCACTTCGAAGCTTGTTTTTACCAGGGGATAGACTACTGTATTACCCATGGACTGACCCGGTTCGAGCCCGGTGCGCAAGGCGAACACAAGATCAGTCGGGGCTTTCTGCCGGCACGCACCTGGTCGGCGCATTGGATTGCCGACCTGCGTTTCAGGGCTGCCGTGGCCCGGTTTCTGACGCAGGAAACGGCCGCCATGGAGGATTACATCGGCGAGTTACAGGCACAGTCTCCCTACCGTGGCGATGACAGTGATGATTGACACACCCCGGTTGCAGTGGATCGATCCCCATCAGCCTTACGATGAATTCCCCGATCCCGCCACCGCGCTGCGCGACCCCGACGGACTGCTGGCCGTCGGCGGCGATCTACACCCGTTGCGGCTGCTCGCCGCCTACCGACAAGGGATATTTCCCTGGTTCAGCGCGGGCCAGCCGGTGCTGTGGTGGACGCCGGACCCGCGCCTGGTGCTGTTTCCCGACGAATTGAACGTCTCCCGAAGCCTGAGAAAGACGCTGCGCGGGGAGCGCTTCCGCGCCACCTTCGACCAGCGTTTCGGCGCGGTCATCCGCGCGTGCGCCGAGCCGCGGCCCAAGGCGGACGGCACCTGGATCACCGACAGCGTGATCGCCGCGTTCGAGGCACTGCACCGGCTCGGCTACGCGCACTCCGTCGAAATCTGGCGCCGGGAAACGCTGGTCGGCGGTCTTTACGGCCTGGCGCTGGGCCGTGTGTTTTTCGGCGAATCCATGTTCAGCCGCGAGACCGACGCGTCCAAGGTCGCATTTGTGAAGCTGGTCGAGCGGCTGAAGATGCAGGGTTTCGCGCTGATAGACTGTCAGGTCCACACCGCTCATCTCGCCAGCCTGGGCGCGCGCGATGTTGCGCGCGACCGGTTCGTCCGGCTGCTGGACCGCTATTGCGCCGGACCCGATATCTGGCTGTTCACCGGCGATCCCGCACTGACGGCGGAGTGACACCCTTGGGCGCGCAACAAGACATCCGTACGCTGCGTTTCTTCCTCACCGTCCCGCGTCCGTGCGCCTACCTGGATGGCCGCCAGGCGGTCTCCGTGGTCGCCGACCCGGAAGCCCGACTTAACCCGGCGATCTACTCGGACCTGGCGCTGCGCGGCTTCCGGCGCAGCGGCACGGACATCTACCGGCCGGCGTGCCCGGGCTGCGACGCGTGCGTACCGTTGCGCATCCCGGTGCCCTACTCACCCAATCGCAGTCAGGAACGCGTGCTGCGGCGCAACCGGGCGGTGCAGATCGAGATTCTCCCGGCCGAATTCCGGGACGATCATTTCCAGCTCTATCGCCGTTACCTCGCGGCGCGCCACCCGGGCGGCGGCATGGCCGACACCAATGCAGAACAGTACCGGGAGTTTCTTATAAGCCATTGGACTGAAACGGTGTTTATCGAGTTCAGAGAGGCGGGCCGGCTGCTCGCCGTGGCGGTGACCGATGTGCTCGACGACGCCCTGTCGGCGGTCTACACGTTCTTCGATCCGGCCGAGGCCAGACGCAGCCTCGGCACCTTCGCCATTCTGTCCCAGATGGACATCGCCAGGCGCGCACGCTTGCGCTGGACCTATCTGGGATACTGGATCGACGCCTGCGGCAACATGCGCTACAAAGCACGCTTCAGGCCGCATGAGGTGTTCAGGGGCGGTCGCTGGCACCGCGTTCCTTGAGTCGCCACGCTGTTTCCCGATATCACCGGTTTCGGTATTCCGCACCGATTAGGTTATAATATCGGGCTTGGTATGGCTGGACCGTCGTCCGGGAGTTTCATGGCTAAAGAAGATCATATCGAAATGGAAGGCACCGTCATCGAGACCCTGCCGAACACCATGTTCAGGGTTCAACTCGAGAACGGGCACGTGGTCACGGCACACATATCCGGGAAGATGCGCAAGCACTACATTCGCATACTCACCGGCGACAAGGTGACGGTGCAACTCACGCCCTACGACCTCAGCAAGGGACGCATCAGCTACCGGGCGCGGTGATGCCCCGTCCGCCTCGTTCGCTCAGATTACCTCCACTCTTTCGATTATCTCGTGCACCAGCTTGCCATTCTCGGCACGGATCACGAGATGCCCGCCGTTGACCAGCGCGCCGAACAGCAGCTCCTCGGCCAGCGGTTTCTTGATGTGTTCCTGAATGACCCGGGCCATGGGTCGCGCGCCCATCTTCGCGTCGAAGCCGTGTTCGGCCAGCCATTCGCGCGCCGAGTCCTCGATTTCCAGCGTCACCTGCTTGTCCTGTAACTGCGCCTCGAGTTCGTAGATGAACTTGTCGACGACCTGCGTGATCACCGTCGGGTTGAGCGGCTTGAACTGAATGATGGCGTCCAGCCGGTTGCGGAACTCAGGGCTGAACAGGCGCTTGATCGCCTCCATGCCGTCGCTGGAGTGATCCTGGGTGGTAAAACCGATCGAGGGGCGGCTCATGATATCCGCGCCGGCGTTGGTGGTCATGACCACGACCACGTTGCGAAAGTCCGCCTTGCGCCCGTTATTGTCGGTCAGCGTGCCGTGATCCATGACCTGCAACAGCAGGTTGAACACGTCGGGATGGGCCTTCTCGATTTCATCCAGCAACAGCACCGAGTGCGGATGCTTGCCGATGGCCTCGGTCATCAGACCGCCCTGGTCGAATCCGACGTAGCCGGGCGGCGCGCCGATCAACCGCGAAACAGTGTGCCGCTCCATGTATTCCGACATGTCGAAGCGGATCAGTTCGATGCCGAGTATCAGCGCGAGCTGGCGGGTAACCTCGGTCTTGCCGACGCCGGTCGGTCCTGCGAACAGGAAGCTGCCGATCGGTCTGGCCTCGTTGCCCAGTCCCGAGCGCGACATCTTGATCGCGCCCGCCAGCGCCTCGATCGCTTCGTTCTGACCGTACACGACCATCTTGAGATCGCGCTCCAGCGTGCGCAATGAATCCTTGTCGGACGCCGAGACCGTCTTCGGCGGTATACGCGCGACCTTGGATACGATGTGCTCGATCTCGGGAACGCCGATGGTCTTCTTGCGCCGCGAGGGCGGCAACAGGCGCTGGTTGGCGCCCGCTTCGTCGATCACGTCGATCGCCTTGTCGGGCAGGAAGCGGTCGTTGATATAGCGTGCCGACAGTTCGGCCGCGGCCCGCAGCGCCTTGTTCGAGTACTTGACGTCATGGTGATCCTCGAAGCGCGACTTGATACCTTTCAGGATCGCGACCGTTTCCTCGATGGTCGGCTCGACAACGTCGATCTTCTGGAAACGCCGCGCCAGTGCGCGGTCCTTCTCGAAAATACCGCGATACTCCTGGTAGGTGGTCGAACCAATGCACTTGAGATCGCCCGACGCCAGCATCGGCTTGATGAGGTTGGACGCATCCATTACGCCGCCCGACGCGGCGCCGGCGCCGATGACGGTGTGAATCTCGTCGATGAACAGGATCGCGCCGGGCTCTTTGCGCAAGGCCGCCAGGACCATCTTGAGACGCTTTTCGAAGTCGCCGCGATACTTGGTGCCTGCGACCAGCGCACCGAGGTCCAGCGAATAGATGGTGCTGCTCAGCAACACTTCCGGCACTTCGCCGTCGACGATCATCTTGGCGAGACCCTCGGCCAGCGCGGTCTTGCCGACGCCGGCCTCGCCGACGTACAGCGGGTTGTTCTTGCGCCGCCGGCACAGGATCTGAATCGTGCGCTCGATTTCATCGGCGCGTCCGATCAAAGGATCGATCCTGCCTTTGATCGCCTGCTCATTCAGGTTGGTCGCGAACTGTTCCAGCGAATTGTTGGTGTTGGGCTCGGCTGCGGGCTCGTCGGTATTCTCATTGCTGGGTTCGGGCGCGTGGCGTTCACCGGAAACCTTGGACACACCGTGCGCGATGAAGTTGACGACGTCGAGCCGGGTGACGTCCTGCTTGTTCAGGAAATAGGTGGCCTGGGATTCCTGTTCGCTGAAGATCGCCACCAGCACGTTGGCGCCGCTGACTTCCTTCTTGCCCGACGACTGGACGTGAAACACTGCGCGCTGCAGCACACGCTGGAAGCCGAGCGTGGGCTGCGTCTCGCGGGTGTCGTGCGGCGCCAGCAGCGGGGTGGTTTCCTCGAGGAAACTGATCAGCTCCTTGCGGAGCTGCTCGATATCGGCACCGCAGGCGCGCAACACCTCGGCCGCGGTCGGATTGTCAAGCAGCGCCAGCAGCAGGTGTTCGACCGTCATGAACTCATGGCGCTTCTCCCTTGCTTCCTTGAACGCCAGGTTCAGGGTGAATTCAAGTTCTTTGCTCAACATTGCCGGTACCTCACTATCGTTATTATTTGTATTGTGTGACTCCGCCGCCGCCTAAGCTTCCTCCATCGCGCAGAGCAGCGGATGCTGATTCTGGCGCGCATAGTCGTTCACCTGCGCCACCTTCGTTTCCGCAATCTCCCGCGTATAGACACCGCACACACCCTTCCCCTTGGTGTGAACGTGCAGCATGACCTGGGTGGCCGTCTCCCTGGACATACCGAAAAACTTTTCCAGCAGGATAACAACAAATTCCATCGGTGTGTAATCGTCGTTGAGCAGCACGACCTTGTAAAGCGGCGGCTGCTTGAGTTTGGGCCGCGCCTCGAGAACGGAAAGACCATGTTCATCCGCCGGTTGTGAATCCTTGCTCATGTAACGATTGTACCTTCAAAAAACCCGGTTGATAATCCTGTCGGGGGGTCACCGCGCGATCCCTTTTACCCGGATCAGCAAGCAAACAACGTGCCTAACTCGCCGAAAACCAAGGTGAAATCAGCCTGAAACTCTTGACACTCAACAAACCCGCTTCGAAAATAGGCGTTGGTCGTCAGACCACCGGAGGAGTCGTGCGTATCGCCGGGCTGTCAGGCCCACCGGCCGCGCGGCGCGACAACAATAGAGACGCTCTGTTCGGCGTCGAGTAAAGCTGTGAGGAATCTGTGATGCCTACGGGAACAGTGAAGTGGTTCAGCAATTCAAAAGGTTATGGTTTTATCTCTCCGGACGAGGGTGGAGAAGACGTATTTGCACATTTTTCGGCGATTGAAATGGACGGCTATCGCAGCCTGAAAGAAGGCCAGAAGGTCGAATTCGATGTCTCGACCGGTCCGAAGGGTTTGCAGGCAGCCAAGATCATGATCCAGGGAGAGACGCCCGCGAACTGATCCTTTCGAAAACCAGACTCCCCGCGCTGCGTTGGCGCGGGCGAGCATCGCTATATTTAGATCGCGCCCCTACCCGCGCCCGCACCGGGGATGCGTCGGCGCCCGAAAAACCGCCTTCCGACCGCCCGTGAAGGCTGCGCGACGTGATCGGCGCTACATTCGACCGATCACGGCCTGACCGAATCCGGAGCAGCTCACCAGCGTCGCCCCTTCAACCTGTTCGGCCAGATCGAACGTGACCGTTCCGGCGGCAATGGCGCCGCTGACGCCCTTGATAACCAGATCGGCCGCGGCGTTCCACCCCATATGCCGCAGCATCATTTCCGCGGAAAGTATCAGTGAACTGGGATTGACCCGATCCTGGCCCGCAAATTTGGGCGCGGTACCGTGGGTCGCCTCGAAGACACCGACATTGTCCGACAGGTTGGCGCCCGGCGCGATGCCGATGCCCCCGACCTGCGCCGCCAGCGCGTCGGAAATATAGTCGCCGTTCAGATTCAGCGTCGCCACCACGCTGTAGTGCGCCGGCCGCAGCAGGATCTCCTGCAGAAACGCATCGGCGATCACGTCCTTGACGATGATCGGCTGCCCCGTTCTTGGATTGCTGAAACTCAGCCAGGGACCGCCGTCAACCTCGGTGGCGCCGAACTCATCCCTGGCCAGTTCATAGCCCCAGGTTTTGAACCCGCCCTCGGTGAACTTCATGATATTGCCCTTGTGCACCAGCGTGACCGAATCACGCCCCTGGTCGATGGCATACTGCAAGGCGCGGCGGACCAGACGCCGGGTTCCTTCGGCCGACACCGGCTTGATGCCGATGCCCGAACGTCTCGGGGAAACGGATTTTGTTGACGCCCATTTCGTTCCTGAGAAAGTCGATCAGCTTGCGCACCTGCGGCGTACCGGCCGCCCACTCGATGCCCGCGTAGATGTCTTCGGAATTTTCGCGGAAAATCACCATGTCGACACGCTCTGGATGCCGGACGGGGCTGGGCGTGCCCGCGTAATAGCGCACCGGACGCTGGCAGACATACAGATCCAGATCCTGGCGCAACGCGACGTTCAGCGAGCGTATGCCGCCGCCGACCGGTGTCGTCAGGGGTCCCTTGATGGCCACGGAAAATTCGCGAATGGCCTGCATGGTTTCATCGGGCAGCCAGGTGCTGTCGCCATACAGGCGGTTGGCCTTTTCGCCCGCGTAGATTTCCATCCAGGCAATCTTCTTCTTGCCCGCGAACGCTTTTTCCACTGCGGCGTCGACCACGCGCCGCATCACCGGTGTGATATCGACACCGATGCCGTCGCCTTCGATGAACGGCACGATGGGATTGTCGGGGACGTTCAGAGAATGATCAGGATTCACGACGATTTTCGCGCCGCCTGCCGGCACCTGAATCTTCTGATGGGCCATGAAAACCTCTGTATAGTCGGCAAGGCGCGTATTCTAGCATCGCCCCCCGCGCTCCCGCACGCTGAGCACCCGCGCACACCTCGCACTCTGAGCGGGCGTCTGCACCAGCGCCGTGCAGCGGAACGACAGCGACAAAAAACCCCGCGGCGCTGGCTGCGGGGTCCGGATCGAGCGGGAATTGCCGTCGGGCTTGACGTCAGGTCTGACCGCCCGCAGCCTTGATCAGCGATTCCTCAATAGCGTTCGGCGCGCACATGATGTTGAAGAAGGTGCCGCCGGTATCGCTCTGGATCATCGGCAGATGCGGCCAGCTGATCGCGATGCGGAAGCGGGCATACAACGCATACACGTCGCCGCCCGACACCAGGATTTCATACGGCAGGTGGCCGGTGGAGCGGATGGGCTCCTTGTCGACACGGCTCATGATGTACTCGTCGCCGCTGCAACCGTCGGTCAGCGAAACACCGAACACCGTCTGCTGCTTGCCGGGTATATCGATGCGGTAGACCTTGTGCGCACCGCCACGACCGTCCGCCAGGCCTTTCTCGACTGCGGCGACCGCGGCGTCATAGTTGTCGTACTCGGCCAGATCGCTCGGATCGTCGAAGTACTCCATGCCGAACATGTAATGAAATTTGCGCAGGTCCTTGGCGGTAAGCTGCTTGTCGCCGGTGCCGTAGGTTTCGGCGTTGCCCAGCGCGGTTTCCAGACTCTTCAATGCTGCCGCGGCGCCCGAGGTATCGTCGTTGCGGTAGGCATTGGCGAAATAGACGGGGTTGGTGTAGGCAACCTGGATTTCGTCACCGACCTTGGTGACCGTCACACGCTGAGCGGCTTCATAACCCCCCATGTCGGAGCTGGCCGCGGTCTTCTTCAGGTCGTCGTCGGTGAACGCCATGATGATGGCGCCGTCATAGGGTGAATAGGACCCGACAATCTCGAAACCAGCCGCCGTCACTTTGCCTTTGACCTCGTCGGCGACAGCCTGAATGTCACCCGTGGTCTTGTAGGCGAGCACGAACGGTTTGAGTGTGTCCGCCGCGAAGGCGCTGCCGAAAGACAGGGCGAGCAAGGCGCCAGACAGGCAGTACTTGGAAAAAGCATTCAACATACTAACTCCTCCTCGCAAGGGGTGATTGCGATTTATTTTGGACAACGGGGTGGCTGCGTTGCAGTATCTGCCTCCCGCCCTATTATTATGGCCTTCCCGCCCACCAAGCATTGCGGCATCCACTTCCTGTCAGGGGTGTGGCGCCACCGTTCGGTGGCAGCGAAATTCAACAACAGGCGGATCAGGTCACGGCGCCAATTTTGCGGGAGTGCGCATAAATGTCAAGCCTGGGGCGTATTTAGCTGCCAGGCGCGCGGAACCCGCGCGCCCGGTGATATGATATGCTCATGTTTTGAATAAATTTTTCTATGAATCAACATCTTTGGAAACCGCGCGTAACGGTCGCGGCCATCGTCGAGGCGGACAACCGCTTCCTGCTCGTCGAGGAAGCGGTCGAGGGGCGCAGGGTATTCAATCAACCGGCGGGCCACCTGGAAAACGGCGAGCGCATCATCGACGCGGTGATACGCGAGTGCCTCGAGGAGACGGCGTGGACCTTCGAGCCGGAGCACGTGGTCGGCGTGTATCGCTGGCAGTCCGCTTCGGCCGGCGATACCTACCTGCGCTTCACCTTCTGCGGCCAGCGTGTCTCCCACCACCCGAAGCGTGCGCTGGACGCCGAAATCGTCGCAGTGCACTGGCTGACCTGGCCCGAGGTTCTCGCCCGCCGCGACCTGCTGCGCAGCCCGCTGGTGCTGCGCGCAATGGAGGACTACCGGCGCGGCCAGCGCTTTCCCCTGACGCTGCTGCATGACGTCGACGACTGAACTCGAAACGTCCGCGCGCGCCGCGACGCTGTCGAAGCCCAGGGTCGTTATCGGCCTGTCGGGCGGCGTGGACTCCGCGGTCGCGGCCCTTCTGCTGCTGCAACAGGGCTACCCGGTCGAGGCCGTGTTCATGAAGAACTGGGATGAAGACGACAGCGCGGAATACTGCAGCGCCGCGGCGGATCTGGCCGACGCGCTGGCGGTGGCCGACGTGCTGGGCATCCGCTTGCACAAGGTCAATTTCTCGACCGAGTACTGGGATCGCGTGTTCGCGCACTTCCTGCGGGAATATCGCGCGGGCCGCACGCCGAACCCCGACGTTCTCTGCAACAGCGAGATCAAGTTCCGCGCCTTTCACGATTACGCGTCCGGGCTCGGCGGCCGGTTCATCGCGACCGGGCACTATGCACGGGTGCGAACCGTCGCTGACCGCGTGGAGCTGCGCAAAGGCCGCGACGCCGGCAAGGACCAGAGCTACTTTCTCCACCGCGTCGCGGACGACGCGCTGCGGCGCAGCCTGTTTCCGTTGGGCGAGCTGGAAAAAAGCGCCGTACGCCGACTTGCACGTGAAGCGGGATTTCCCAATCACGCAAAAAGGGACAGCACCGGCATCTGCTTCATCGGCGAGCGCAGATTCAGCGAGTTCCTGGCGCGCTATCTGCCGGCGAGCCCCGGCGACATCGTCAGCGTCGACGGCGAAATACTGGGCACGCATCAGGGCCTGATGTGCCACACCATCGGCCAGCGCCAGGGCCTGGGCATCGGCGGGACCCGAAGCGGAACCGACGAACCCTGGTACGTGGCGGGCAAGGACATGAACCGCAACCGGCTGATTGTCGCGCAGGGCGCGCATCACCCCGCACTGTTTTGTCGCGAACTGACCGCCGGGGACCCGCACTGGATCGGCGCCGCACCCGAAGGGTTTCCATTTTGCGCGCGCGCGAAGATCCGCTATCGGCAGACGGATCAGTGCTGCGCGGTGTCTCGCGACGGTGACGGCCGCCTGCTGGTCGTCTTCGATGCCGCGCAACGCGCGGTGACGCCCGGTCAGGCAATCGTGTTCTACCGGGACGACCTGTGCCTGGGCGGGGCAACCATATGTTGAACCCGGCACATTCATCACTCCGGTCGAAAGCAGCCGGCCGCTGCCTCGCGGTCGCCGGCCTGTGCCAGGCGGTGAAGATGGTGCAGGACACTGCCTACGGACGAGCCATCGACGCCGATGCCTTCGAGGCGAGCCTGCGCAGTCTCTTTCTGTTCGACGCCGAGTCCGTCGAAGCGGTCTATGGCGGCGTGCGCGGCGTCCGCGCGGGCCTGACAACGATACTGGAGCAGCTCGGCGCGGCGCGCCTGCACCCCAACGTCGAGCTGGGCCGTTACCTGGTCACTCTGCTCGTGCTGGAGCGCAGACTCGACGAACACAGGCTCAAATCCCTGCGCACGGGTCTGGAAAATCTGCGCGAACAGGTCGAACGTTCCGGCGTCGACCATCCGGACGTGGTGGCCGGCATCGCCCGGCTTTACGCGGAGACGATCAGCACATTGCAGCCGCGCGTCATGGTCCACGGCGACCCGGTCCGTCTCGCCGAACCGCCGACGGCGCACAAAATCCGTGCACTGCTGCTGGCCGCGGTGCGTTCGGCGGTGCTGTGGCGGCAACTGGGCGGCAGCCGCGTCAAGCTGCTGTTCTCGCGCAGGCGTCTCGTCGCCGATGCGCGCGCGTGGCTGGGCAGGGCCCAGAGATGACCCGCCGGACGCTGATATTGCGCAATGCAGCCCGCGCCGGCGCTGCCGGCACCGGCCCTACTCTGCGGCACGCAAATAGCTCATAATCGCGCGTTTCGAGTCAACGCGGTTCTGGAGAATTTTGATGAGCAACAGTTTCTCGACACGTGCGGCATTGAACGTCGGCGATCGGCGCTACGAGCTATTCAATCTGCGGGCGCTGCCGGAGCGCGTGTCAAGACTGCCCTATTCCCTGAAAATCCTGCTGGAAAATCTGCTGCGCCATGAAGACGGCCGCACGGTCACCCGCGACGACATCCAGGCGCTGATCGACTGGAAACCGGACGCCGAGCCCAGCCAGGAAATCGCGTTCCGCCCGGCACGCGTGCTGATGCAGGATTTCACCGGTGTTCCGGCGGTGGTGGATCTGGCGGCGATGCGCGACGCCATGCGCGCGCTCGGCGGCGATCCGGACAAGATCAACCCCCTGCAACCGGCCGAACTGGTCATCGACCACTCGGTGCAGATCGACAGCTTCGGCAACAAGGACGCCATCGATATCAATGCGCGCCTGGAATTCGAGCGCAACGCCGAACGCTACAGCTTTCTCAAGTGGGGACAGAAAGCGTTCTCCAATTTCAAGGTCGTGCCGCCGGATACCGGCATTGTCCATCAGGTGAATCTGGAATACCTCGCGCGCGTCGTGTTCGCGCAGGAAGACGCCGGAGTCAACCAGGCCTATCCCGACACGCTGGTCGGCACCGACTCGCACACCACGATGATCAACGGTCTGGGCGTGCTCGGCTGGGGCGTCGGCGGCATCGAGGCCGAAGCCGCCATGCTCGGACAGCCGGTATCCATGCTCATACCGCAGGTGGTCGGCTTCAAGCTCACCGGTGAACTGCCCGAGGGTGCGACCGCCACCGACCTGGTGTTGTGCGTGGTCGAACTGCTGCGCAAACACGGCGTGGTCGGCAAGTTCGTGGAATTCTTCGGCGACGGTCTCGATCACCTGTCGCTGGCCGACCGGGCGACGCTCGCCAACATGGCGCCCGAATACGGCGCGACCTGCGGCATCTTCCCGGTCGACGACGAGACACTGAACTACCTGCGTCTGTCCAGCCGCAGCGACGAACAGATCGCGCTGGTCGAGGCCTACATGAAGGCGCAGGGCATGTTCCGCGCCGCCGGCCAGCCCGACGCCGACTATACGAGCGTGGTCACGCTCGACATGTCCGGCGTCGAGCCCAGTCTGGCCGGGCCGAAGCGGCCGCAGGACCGGGTGCCGCTGCGCGCCGCCAAACAGCGCTTCAACGAGGCGCTCGCGGCCTTGAAAAAGGAGCGCGGCCTGGAAAGCCGGCCGGTCACCGTCGACCTCGGCGGCACGTCGGCGACGCTCGACGACGGCGCCGTGGTCATCGCGTCCATCACCTCGTGCACCAACACGTCGAACCCCGGCGTGATGCTGGGCGCGGGCCTGCTCGCAAAAAAGGCCGTGGAGAAAGGTCTCAAGGTCAGACCCTGGGTCAAGACATCGCTCGCTCCGGGTTCGCAGGTGGTCACGGAGTATCTGAACCGGGCCGGCCTGATGCAGCCGCTCGAGGCGCTGGGATTCCACGTCATCGGCTACGGCTGTGCGACCTGCATCGGCAACTCCGGCCCCTTGCCGGCGCCGGTATCCAAGGCCATCGCAACCGGCGATCTGTCCGTGTGCTCGGTGTTGTCGGGCAACCGCAATTTCGAAGGCCGCGTGCACGCCGAAGTGCGCATGAATTACCTGGCCTCGCCGCCGCTGGTCGTCGCCTATGCCATCGCCGGCACCATGGACATCGACCCCTACAGCGATCCGCTCGGCACGGATACACAAGGCGACGCCATCTACCTTCGGGATATCTGGCCCAGCCAGCGCGAAATCAGCGACGCCATCGCCGCCAGCGTCAAGCGCGAGGAATTCATCAACGTCTACCGCAAGGTCTACGAGGGCGGCGGTCGTTGGAGCGGTCTGGATTCGGCCCACAGCCAGTTGTTCGACTGGCCGGACTCGACCTACATTCGACAGCCACCCTACTTCACCGGCATGCAGGTGCAACCGGGCGCGGTCGGCGACATCAAAGGCGCGCGCGTGCTTGCACTGCTGGGCGATTCGGTGACCACCGATCACATTTCGCCGGCCGGCTCCATCAAGCCCGATTCGCCCGCCGGCAAGTACCTGCTGGCGAAAGGCGTGCAGCCAGGCGACTTCAATTCGCTGGGGTCAAGACGCGGCAATCACGAAGTGATGATGCGCGGGACGTTCGCGAACATCCGCCTGCGCAATCTGATGGCGCCCGGCACCGAGGGCGGTGTCACGCTGCACCAGCCCGGCGGTGAACCAATGTCGATCTTCGACGCCGCCGTGCGCTATCAGCGGGACGGCGTGCCGCTGGTCGTCATCGCCGGCAAGGAATACGGCTCCGGGTCGTCGCGTGACTGGGCGGCCAAAGGGCCCAGCCTGCTGGGCGTGCGCGCGGTGATTGCAGAGAGCTACGAACGCATCCATCGTTCGAACCTGGTCGGCATGGGCATTCTGCCGCTGCAGTTCATGGCGGGAGAAAACGCCGGGGGCCTGGGGCTGACCGGGCGCGAAACGCTCGACATCGCCGGGCTCGGCGACGGTTCGGCGAAACGGGTCACCGTCACCGCACGCAGCGACGACGGCGGCACGATCGAATTCCAGGCGCGGGTGCGCATCGACACGCCGCAGGAGATCGAGTATTACCGGCACGGCGGCATACTGCAGTACGTGCTGCGTCAGCTCGCCGCCTGAACCGCAGTGCGCGCAATGCACTACAGACCGCACAACCCTACACGGGCACGCCGATGAATCTGACCTCCCTGACCGCGATATCGCCCGTCGACGGGCGCTACGGCAACAAGACCGGCGCACTGCGCCCGATATTCAGCGAATTCGGGTTGATCCGATATCGCGTGCTGGTCGAAGTGCGCTGGCTGCAGGCGCTGGCTGAGCATCCCGGCATCGCCGAAGTGCCGGCGTTCAGCGCCGACGCAGCGGCGGCGCTCGACCGTATCGCCGCCGACTTCCTGACCGACGACGCGCACCGGGTCAAGGAGATCGAACGCACCACCAACCATGACGTCAAGGCGATCGAGTATTTCCTCAAGGAAAAGATCCAGGGCAACGCGGAACTGGAAGCGGTGAGCGAATTCCTGCATTTCGCCTGCACGTCCGAGGACATCAACAACCTCGCCTATGCCCTGATGCTGAAAGAGACGCGCGCTGCGGTCATGCTGCCGGTCATGGACAAGGTGATCGCCGCGCTCCGCACCCTGGCCCACGCGCACGCCGACCAGCCGCTGCTGGCGCGCACCCACGGACAACCCGCCTCGCCGACCACGATCGGCAAGGAGTTGGCCAACGTGGTGCATCGTCTGGAGCGCCAGCGAACGCAGTTCGGCGCGGTGGCGCTGCTCGGCAAGATCAACGGCGCCGTGGGCAACTACAACGCACACCTCGCCGCCTATCCGGATCTCGACTGGCCGGCGTTCGCCGAACGCTTCGTGACCGGGCTGGGACTCGACTGGAATCCCTACACGACCCAGATCGAGCCGCACGATTACATGGCCGAACTGTTCGATGCCGCGGCGCGCTTCAACACCGTGGCGATTGACTTCTGCCGCGACGTCTGGGGCTATATCTCGCTCGGTTATTTCAAACAGAAGACGGTCGCCGGCGAAGTCGGCTCCTCGACCATGCCGCACAAGGTCAACCCGATCGACTTTGAAAACGCGGAGGGCAACTTCGGCGTCGCCAACGCGCTGTTCGGCCATTTCGCCGCAAAGCTGCCCATAGCGCGCTGGCAGCGCGACCTGAGCGATTCCACGGTGCTGCGCAATCTGGGCGTCGCCTTCGCGCACAGCCAGATCGCGTGCGAATCGCTCTTGAAAGGCATCGGCAAACTCGAGGTCAACGCCGCACGCACGGCCGCGGATCTCGCCGCAAGCTGGGAAGTGCTGGCCGAACCCATTCAGACCGTCATGCGTCGCTATGGTGTGGAGAAGCCCTATGAAAAGCTCAAGGAACTGACGCGCGGCCAGGCGATCGACGCCGCGACCCTGGCGGCCTTCGTCGACGCGCTGGATATACCGGAAGCCGCCAGGCAATCACTGCGCCGACTGACACCGGCCGCCTATACCGGCAATGCCGCAGAACAGGCGCGCAAGATTTAGCAGGCTGTTGAAAAAAGTTCAGGCGACTGTGGGACAAGGCGAATGCCGGCCTCCAGGCAAACGAGCCGGGCGGATCGCAAATTTCGCCCGCCGTCGGGCAGACACCCCGCGCGCCGGCCGGGCGTACGCTGCGACGACTTTGCCGGGAGTCGTCAGCCCTGTCCCGAGGAACGCCGCTGGCGGCGCCCCGTGCCGGTGGCCTCCCGGGCTCGACGAGCACGCCGATGCCGAGCTGTTGCAGGACTGGTCCCCAGTACGCTGGGGCGTGGAAGTGGTCAACACGCTGCATGAGATTAAAGATGCCCGCAAGCGACCCGCAATCGGTCCTGATCAGCGCCGTGGACTGGACCACGTCCGCGGACCGGCTGCGCCCGGTACGCGAGGCGGTGTTCGTTCAGGAACAGGGCATTCCTGCCGAACTCGAATGGGACTCCGGCGACGCCGGGGCGGTCCACCTGCTGGCCTGTACCGGCGACGGGACAGCGGTCGGCGTGATCCGGATGCAGCCCGACGGACGCATCGGCCGCATGGCGGTACTCCGGGAATGGCGCGGCCGGGGGATCGGCGGGCGGCTGTTGCGCGCCATGCTCGACCACGCCGCCGCGGCTGGATTCGCGCGGGTGTACCTTCACGCCCAGTGCGCTGCGGTCCGGTTCTATGCCCGTCGGGGATTTACGGCAATCGGCGCTCGGTTTGGCGAGGCCGGCATACCGCATCAGGCGATGGAGCATGTTTTCAGGCAGGAGGACGGAAGCAAATCATGACCGATCAATCACCCCTGGACGCCTGGCTGTCCCTCAGACTCGGCGAATCGAACCTCGAGATCGAACTGCAGTCGCGCGCCGAAGCGCTGCACGCCATCGACCTGATGGTGCGCCAGGCCACGCGCAGCATCGACATCTTCTCCCGCGAACTGGATGCCCCGCTGTTCGACCGTTCCGCGTTTCTGGATGCGTTGACCCGGTTGTGCATCGGCCACCGGCAGGCGCGCATACGCATCCTGGTTCAAAATCCGATGGTCGCGATACAGCACGGCAATCGCCTGATCGAACTCAGCCGCCGCTTCAGCAGCGCCATCGAGATCCGCCACATCCACGAAGACTATCGTCATTACAACGAAGCCTTTCTGGTGGTGGACGGCGCCGGCGCGATTCACCGTCCGCTCGCCGACCGCTACGAGGGCACGGCGAATTTCCACGATCCGGTGCGGTCGGACCGTCTGGTCAGATTTTTTGTCGAGGTCTGGGAACGCAGTGAACTGCACCCCGACCTGCGCCGTCTGCACCTATGATCCGGTCTTTCGCAAAGCTGGTTGGCGGCCTGGTGCTCCTGCTCGGCGCCGCCGTAGCGCACGCCGACGCTATCGAATTCATCCAGCTCAACCACCGGCCGGCCGAGGAAATGATCCCCGTGCTCAGGCCCCTGCTCGATCCCGGCGGCACGCTCACCGGCACCGGGTTCCAGCTCATCGTGCGCACCACGCCGGGCAATCTGGCACAGCTCAAAGGCGTGATCGCCCGGCTCGACACGGCGCCCCGGCAGCTCCTGATCGCGGTATTCCAGGGCGACGAACGCAGCCTGCGCGAGGCCTCGAGCCGCCTGTCGATCGGGTATCGGAGCGGCGACATTCACGCGCTCGCCGGTCCAACCGTACCGCCGGTTGGCGCGACAGGCGGCGACGGCCTCGGCATCGCGGGCAGTGTGCTCAGCACGCGGACCGACGTCAGCGACAGCCCCCTGCACGAGCTGCGCGTGCTCGAGGGCTCCGACGGCTATATCGAAACCGGGCAAACGCTGCCGTTCTTTTCCGGCCGCGTCTGGCGGCGCCCCGGACCGGACATCGTCGAGAGCCGCGTCGACTACAAGGATGTCGTCACCGGTTTCTATGTGCGCCCGCGCGTCGCCGGCCAGGAGGTCATCCTGGAGATCAACCCCTATCGGAACAGTCTGAGCGCGACGCGCGGCGGCGCCATCGATACAGCGTCGGCTTCGACCACCGTCCGTGGCGAACTGGGGCAATGGATCGAGATCGGCGGCGCCGATACCGAGGCGGTCACAGCGCGGCGCACCCTCGGCGGCAGCTACCGGACACGCGAACAGGGCAGCAGCCGCTGGTGGATTCGCGCCGATACGCTGAACTAGAATCAATCGTCCCAACCCGACAACAAAGGAAATCTCATGTTCGGATTCCAGGAATTCGTCTTACTGATTGTGGTTCTGGCCGTCGTGCTGGTCATCATGGGCGTCAAGTCGGTTCCGCAGGGCATGGAGTTTACGGTGGAACGGTTCGGACGTTACACCCGGACGCTGCGGCCAGGCCTGAATATCATCGTGCCGATGATCGACCGGATCGGCGCCAAAATGAACATGATGGAGCGCGTCATGGACGTACCCTCGCAGGAGGTCATCACCCGCGACAACGCGACGATCACGGTCGACGGCGTGGTGTTCTTCCAGGTGCTCGATGCGCCCAGGGCGGCCTATGAAGTCAACCAGCTCGAGCTGGCGATTCTCAATCTGGTCACGACCAATATCCGTACGGTGATGGGCTCCATGGACCTCGACGAATTGCTCTCACAGCGCGACAAGATCAACGCGCAGCTCCTGCACGTGGTCGACGATGCCACCACCCCCTGGGGTATCAAGGTCACCCGCATCGAGATCAAGGACATCACGCCGCCGCGCGATCTGGTGGACGCCATGGCGCAGCAGATGAAGGCCGAACGCCTCAAGCGCGCCAACATCCTGGACGCAGAAGGCGTTCGCCAGTCGGAAATACTGCGTGCCGAGGGCGAAAAACAGGCGGCTATCCTCGGTGCCGAAGGCCGGCGCCAGGCGGCCTTTCTGGAAGCCGAAGCACGCGAACGTCAGGCCGAAGCCGAAGCCAAGGCGACCATCGTGGTTTCGCAGGCCATCGCCAGCGGCGACCTGAACGCCATCAATTACTTTGTCGCCACCAAATACATTGACGCCCTGCAGCACATCGCCATGTCGCCCAATCAGAAACTGGTGATGATGCCGCTCGAGGCGTCGAACCTGATCGGCGCGCTGGGCGGCATCACCGAACTGACCAAAGAAGCCATGGCCCGCAAGGGAGGCAACGGCTGATGACGCTGGAGGCATTCACCTACTGGCACTGGCTGATCCTCGCCGTCGGCCTGATGATTCTGGAAATCTTTGCGCCGGGCGCGTTCTTTCTCTGGCTCGGGATCGCGTCGGCGGCGGTGGGCGGGCTCGTCTGGCTGCTGCCGTCGATGGGCTGGGAATACCAGCTCCTGCTGTTCTCCGTGCTGTCGGTCATCAGTATTCTGATCTGGCGACGGTTCTTTCGCACACAGCCGGCGGATACCGATCAGCCGGCGCTCAACCGCCGCGGCGAGCAATACGTCGGGCGGACCTTCACGCTCGATGAACCAATCGTCAACGGTCTCGGCAAGATTCGCGTCGACGACTCCACCTGGAAGATCGCCGGCGAGGATTGCGCCAGCGGCACGCGCATCAAGGTCGTCGGCGCCGAGGGCACGCTGCTGCGCGTCGCGCCGTGGCAGTGATATTGCACGCTCAACCACGCAGGACACAAAGCACTCGAAAGGAAACGTCGGCTTCGCGATCTGTCGAAAAGATCGGGGCAGGTCTTCACTTCAACACACAAACTTCCCGGATAGCCCGGCCGGTGGTGCCTGATCCGGCAATGCTCAGTGGTTGGTGCCGCGACGGTCGCCCGCCCTCTCCGGTCGACCGTCACCGGCACTAGGGTCCGAGAACAGGAATCACTTTCTCTTTCAGATTGCGGTAGTCGGTGAACAGGCTTTGCTCCAGCTCGTCGCCGGACACCGAAGTCACTGCGAACGTCTCGCCATCGCCTTCGACGCTCAAGGGCACGCCGGGCAGACCCGTTTTCAGGAATGCCATCTGGTCACCCATCGACCCCGCGAGTTCGGCGGCTTGCGTCATGGTCTTGCGCAGGAAAGCCATCATCGCCTCCAGCGTTGCGAAATCGTCCTTCGACAGATTGCCGCTGGCAGCGTCCGCCATACAGGCATCGCCGATCTTGCCATTGCCCTGCCTCAGCTCGTACTTTTCACAGGTCATGCCGGCGACAGTTCCCCTGCCCTTTCTGACGGCGGTGATCGGTGCCTGCGGCGCGGGCTCCGCATTCGGCACGCCCAGCATCGCGTTCATACGTTCCTCGATAATCGCGCGTTGCGCCGGGGGCAGATTCCCCAACTGCGAACGCAGCGCGCCGGCCGCCTGTGCCATCTGGCCGATGTGGTCTTCGGTGACTTGCGTGTAGCCGCCGTCGGCCGGCTCGACGCGTATAACCACATTGCGCGCACGGTCGAACAGCATGTAATCGCCGTCCGCTGTGTCCATCCGGCCCATGCCGCCCCTGAGCTGGATACTGGACTGGCCGTCGCTGCCCTGCACCAGAAGCGTGGCGTCGGCAAAGGCGCAGACCGGCAGCAGAAGCGCCGTCGCGAAAACCAGGTAAGTGCTCGGTCGGGTTCGAATCATGATTTCCTCCATCGGTTGACCGGTGCTTAATGGGAAACGGGGGATTATACGCCCCCGCAAGAGCGCGCGTGGAAGCTGACGCGACGACCGGCATTTGCTAGACTGCGGTTTTGAAAACCGTTAACAAGTTAATGAATAAACGACAGAATTTACAATCGCTTCTGGGCCGGCGCATCCTCATCCTGGACGGCGCCATGGGCACCATGATCCAGCGGTATCGACTCGACGAGGCGGCCTACCGGGGTGAGCGCTTCGCGCACTGGCCGTGCGACCTCAAAGGCAACAACGATCTGCTGTCGTTGACTCAGCCGCGGATCATCCGCGAGATCCACAAGGCCTACCTCGAAGCCGGCGCGGACATCGTCGAGACCAACACCTTCAACTCGACGGCGGTTTCGCTGGCCGACTACCGCCAGGAAGCGCTGGTCTACGAACTCAACCAGGCGTCGGCGCGCTTGGCGCGTGAAGCGGCGGACGCCTTATCCACCGCCGACAAACCGCGCTTCGTCGCCGGTGTGCTCGGTCCGACCAACCGCACCGCGTCGCTATCGCCGGACGTCAACGACCCCGGATTCCGCAACATCGGCTTCGACGCCCTGCGCGACACCTACTACGAGGCCACGCGCGCGCTGGTCGACGGCGGCGCCGACATCATTCTGGTCGAAACCATTTTCGACACGCTCAATGCCAAAGCGGCTGTGTTCGCGATCCGCAGCTACTTCGAGGACACCGGCAGCGAGCTGCCGGTGATGATTTCCGGCACCATCACCGACGCCTCGGGCCGCACCCTGTCCGGCCAGACCGTGGAGGCCTTCTACAACTCGCTGCGCCACGCGGAACCGGTGTCGATCGGCTTCAACTGCGCGCTGGGCGCGAAACAGCTCCGCCAGCACGTCGAGGAACTGGCCGGGTTCGCCGACTGCGGGGTCAACGCTCATCCGAACGCCGGCCTGCCCAACGAATTCGGCGAATACGACGAATCGCCGGAAGCCATGGCGAAGGAAATCGGCGGGTGGGCGCAGAACGGTTTCCTCAATATCGTCGGCGGCTGCTGCGGCACCACGCCCGCCCACATCAAGGCCATCGCCGAAGCGGTTGCGAAGCATGCGCCGCGCAGGATTCCCGCGCACGACCACATACTGCGCCTGTCGGGGCTCGAAGCGGAAAACGTGCGCGAGGACTCGCTGTTCGTCAATGTCGGCGAGCGCACCAACGTCACCGGCTCGGCGGCCTTCAAGAAACTCGTCCTCAACGGCGACCACGACAAGGCGCTGGACGTGGCGCGCCAGCAGGTCGAAACCGGCGCGCAGGTGATCGACGTCAACATGGACGAAGCCATGCTCGACGGCGTCGAGGCCATGCGCTCGTTCCTGAACCTGATCGCCTCCGAACCGGACATCGCGCGTGTGCCGGTCATGATCGACTCGTCCAGGTGGGAGATCATCGAAGCCGGCCTCAAGTGCGTTCAGGGCAAGGGCATCGTCAATTCGATTTCCATGAAAGAAGGCGAGGAGAAATTCGTCGAACACGCGAAGCTGTGCCGCAAATACGGCGCCGCAGCCGTGGTCATGGCTTTCGACGAGAGCGGCCAGGCCGACACGCTGCAGCGCAAGGTCGATATCTGTTCGCGCGCCTACCGGATTCTGACCGCGCAGGTCGGCTTTCCGGCCGAGGACATCATCTTCGACCCCAACGTTTTCGCCGTCGCCACCGGGATCGAGGAGCACAACAATTACGGCGTGGACTTCATCGAGGCGACGCGCGCGATCAAGCGGAAACTGCCGTATGCGAAGGTGTCCGGCGGCGTGTCCAACGTCTCCTTTTCGTTCCGCGGCAACAACCCGGTGCGCGAGGCGATCCATGCCGTGTTCCTGTATCACGCCATCAAGGCCGGCATGGACATGGGCATCGTCAACGCCGGACAACTGGCGATCTACGACGAACTGCCGGGGGAACTGCGCGAGCGCGTCGAGGACGTGGTGCTGAACCGGCGCAGCGACGCCACCGAACGGCTGCTGGAAATCGCCGGCAAATACAAGGGCGACGGCGCCGCGGCGGAACGCAAGGAAGACCTCGCGTGGCGCGAATGGCCGGTCGCGAAGCGTCTGGAACATGCCCTGGTGAAAGGCATCGACACTTACGTGGTCGAGGACACCGAGGCCTGCCGCCGGCAGTTCGACCAACCGATTCAGGTGATCGAAGGCCCGCTGATGGACGGCATGAACGTGGTCGGCGATCTGTTCGGCGAGGGCAAGATGTTCCTGCCGCAGGTGGTGAAATCCGCGCGCGTGATGAAGAAAGCGGTCGCCCACCTGGTGCCGTACATCGAGGCATCGAAAGCCGCCGGCGCCCAGGCCAAGGGCCGGATACTCATGGCCACGGTCAAGGGCGACGTGCACGACATCGGCAAGAACATCGTCGGCGTGGTGTTGCAATGCAACAACTTCGAGGTCATCGACCTTGGCGTCATGGTGCCGGCGCAGCAGATCCTCGCCGCCGCGAAAGAACACCGGGTCGACATCATCGGCCTGTCCGGCCTGATTACGCCCAGCCTGGACGAAATGGCGCACTTCGCCCGCGAGCTGCAGCGCGAAGATATGGACGTGCCGTTGCTGATCGGCGGCGCGACGACCTCGCGCGTGCACACGGCGGTCAAGATCGCGCCCGGCTACACCGGCACCACGGTGTACGTCAAGGACGCCTCGCGTGCCGTGGGCGTGGCGCAGAATCTGGTCAGCGCAGACCTGCGCGAGCCGTACGTCGCCCGGATCAGGGACGAGTACGAGCAGGTGCGGACACAGCACGCCGGCAAACAGCGCAAGATCGAATGGCTCACGCTCGAACAGGCCAGGGCCAACAGGATACCGATCGACTGGAACGGCTACCGGCCGGCCGTGCCGGCGTTCACCGGCGTGAAAGTGATCGACGACGTTCTCGTTGGAAACCCTGATCGACTACGTCGACTGGACGCCGTTCTTCAAGACCTGGGAGCTGGCCGGCAGCTATCCACGCATCCTCGACGACGCGGTCGTCGGCGAAGAGGCCCGCAAACTGTTTCAGGACGCAAAGCGCATGCTCGAAGCGGTCATCGACGGCCGGTGGCTGAAGCCGCGCGGCGTGATCGGCTTTTTTCCGGCCAACCAGGTCGGCGGCGACGACATCGAGGTCTATGCCGACGAATCGCGCGGCCGGGTGTTCGCCACCCTGCACCACCTGCGCCAGCAGAACCAGAAACCCCCGGGGCGACCCAACCAGTGCCTGGCGGACTTCGTTGCGCCCAGGGATACCGGCCTGGCCGACTACATCGGCGCGTTCGCCGTCACCGCCGGGATCGGCGTCGACACCTACGTCGAGCGGTTCGAGGCCGAACACGACGACTATAACGCGATCCTCCTCAAGGCGCTGGCCGACCGGCTCGCCGAGGCATTTGCCGAGTACCTGCACGAACGCGTGCGCAAGGACTATTGGGGCTATGCCACAGACGAACAGCTTGACAACCAAGCGCTCATCCGCGAGGCCTACCGCGGCATCCGGCCGGCACCCGGCTACCCGGCCTGCCCCGAGCACACCGAAAAAGCCACCCTCTGGCAACTCATCGACCCGGCGGGCAATGCCGGCGTGACGCTCACCGAGGCGTTTGCCATGCTGCCCGCCGCGTCGGTCTCGGGCTGGTATTTCAGCCACCCGGACGCGCATTACTTCGGCGTCGGCAAAATCAACCGCGACCAGGCCGCGGACTACGCGCTGCGCAAGGGCATGACACTTGCCGAGGCGGAGCGATGGCTGGCGCCGGTGCTCGGGTACACGCCCGGCGTCGACGACGCAAGAACGGCAACGGGCTGACGCCTGGCCCGCATTGCTCACTGGGTTCCTGCCGCGACGCAACGCGGGTAGAGATGCGGGCTAGTTCTGCCAGACACCGAAACCCTGCGCGCGCAGCCAAGCGGCGAGCGCCGCCTCGCGTTCATCCTCCTTCAGGTTCCGCTCGTCGAACCCCTCCATCAGTTCCTGCGCCAGTTCGACGCCGTAGCGGCGCGGGTAGCGGCTGCTGCGATAGCCGGCCTTGTGCTGCCGGTAGCGATCGCCGGGGTCGTGGATCGTCATGCCGACGTACACGCAGGGCATGCCCTCGACGTAATCGGGGTTGACCTGCCTGAATTCGCCAAAGCCCAGGACATCGGGATGCAGCGTGATGACGTAGAGTCGGCGTGGGCGCTTCCTGCGTCCGGCCTGCCGGGCCTTCCGGCGCCAGCCCGCGATCTGGCGGTCGCGCTCCAGGTCCGCCTCGTGACAGGCGTCGTCATCGCTGTTCATGCTGCTGCCGGGCACGACTGGCGCGAGTGATCCGACCGGGTCCGGTTGCCGGCCGAAAGGTGCGCAGGCGCTGCGCATGCTCTGCTCCTGATTCTGGTATCAGAATAGTTATCTTTCACGTGTGCCGCCGCTATTGGAGCCTGTCCGCCCGATCCACAGTCGCCACGTCGATCCGGACCCGGTCTTGAATCGTCGCATCTCGCACAGCCGCCGACGTTCGACCCGCGCGGAGTAAAGGAGACGACCAGCCATCCGATAACCGCCTTGCTGCCGGGCCGGTACGCGCCTGGGCAGGAAGACGATACCCGCCCAGTGCGGAGCCACCATGAGCAATGCGACCAACGAGCTTTACAACGACGGCGAACATAGCTGCCTGAGTTTTTCCGATCTGGTGACCGGCGAGGGCATCCAGGCCAACCAGTTTCTCATCATCCATGGCAAGCACGCCGCTTTGATCGATGCGGGCGGCGACCTGACCTACACGCCGCTGACTGTCGCAATCGGGAAACGGGCGCTGATCAAGGACGTGGACTATGTGCTTGCATCGCACCAGGACCCCGACATTATCACATCCCTGGACCGGTCGCTGATCAGCACCAATGCGATGGTGGTAACGTCAAAGCTCTGGGCGCGCTTCCTGCCGCACCTGATGTCGGATTATAAAACCAACCAGATGAAGCAGCGCTTCGTCGAACGCATCATGGCCCTGCCCGACAATGGCGCCGCCATTCCCTTCGCCGACACGCAAATCATCGCCCTGCCCGCGCACTTCCTGCACTCGGTCGGCAATTTCCAGTTCTGCGACCCGGTCAGCAGAATTCTCTTCAGCGGCGACATGGGTGCATCGGTCATGTGCGACGACGACGCCACGCCGGTCGCGGATTTTGCCGCGCACGTGCCCCACATGGAAAGCTTTCACCGGCGTTACATGTGCGCCAACAAGGTCTGCCGGCTGTGGGCCGCCATGGTGCGCAAGATGGATGTGGAAATGATCGTTCCGCAGCACGGCAGGCCATTCAAGCGCAAGGCGATGGTCGGCAGGTTTCTCGACTGGATCTCCGAGCTGCAATGCGGCGTCGACCTGACGACATCCGCGCACTACCGCCCGCCGGTCGATCTGCCGAAGACGGTTTACTGATTCTCATACGGCGCCGCCGCGGTTTCCGACGCGCCCGGCGCCCCGGTTACTTGCCGCAATCAACCCTCGGCCACCCAATCCTCGTCCGGGTTGTCGGGAAGCGGCACCGGATGATCGAGCGGCATATCGAGATAGGCCTGCCGCGTTTCCTCGGTTTCGAAATACATCACGATATCGCCGTCGACAACGTACGGACGCCCCGCAAGGTCTTCGATATCGCGGCCGGTGATCGGGTCGATCGTGGTGATCATGCCTCCGGGCTCGTGCAACCGCTGGCTTTGACGCTGATCCTTTGCGTCGGGATCGGTGCCGACATAGTTCAGCGAATCGAACTGATGAATGGTCATGCCGGTCGTGTGCGTCGCTCTGTCCATGTAAATCTCCTCTTCCGCGTTTGGTGCCTGACAACACCAACGATTGCGTGTGGACGTTCTGGCTCCGTCGTTGTACCGCCGAAGGGCGGCATCCCGTGCACTGAGACAACTCAATTCCGGACTTGGCCGGAATGAGGCTCCAGGTCTTGATCAGAAGTGCTTTCCTACAATTTGGCACTGTTTCAGCCGAAATAAATGACTCGATTCATAGGGTATTGTCGCGACCTGTGTCACTGGGTGACCTTTTTGCGGGAGCGGGCTTGCGCGCGAACGGCTGACGCGCGGCAAATTGCGGCCTGAGGCCACTGCGACCTACCGGCGCCGCTCACTTGGGGCGCCTCCGACCAAGTCCTGAACCGTGATTCCGGCGGAAACCCGACAAGAGCGCGAAGCGCATTAAGCGCTCGAAGTGCGGCCCGAAGGGCGAGCGTAGCGAGTAATCCCTTCATGTCAATGCGCCACAGTTACCAGATGACAGCTGATGACATCTGTCGTTCCCGCTGAGTATTGATACCTGCCGAGCGCCGAGCGGCGGCTGCAACGCTGACGCCAGGAACAAGCCCAGCGATGACGCGGGGCTTTCCTGTTGACGGTGATGTTCGCTTCGATCCGGGCCGATCAGTCATCCGCAGAACTGGAAGGGTCGGTGCCGCCGACGACTTCGGTGGCGGCACCGACAGATTACTAGCGGGCGATCAACGGCGTGATCTGACCGTTCTGGCTGACCTGCTACAGCCCATTGGCGGCGACGCCGTAGTAGTTGGTCTCGGCGCCGTTGGGCCAGACCACGCCGATGTCGGCCGTGCTGTTGCCGGCCAGACCGAAGTGCAGGCGCATGTAGTCCTAGGTCCAGCGGTGGTAGCCGCCGTTGCGTTCGCGCAGTTGCGTCTTGCCGCCGGCGGTGACGTACACCTTGGCGCCGGTGCCGTCGCGGCTGTCGCTGATCGCTTCCAGGTCCAGCTCGATCCAGCGGTTGGCGTTGCCGACGTTGTGGAACAGTTGCTTCGGGCCGCCGTAGCACTGCGGCCGCATGTTGGCGCCGCTGAACACCATCGCGTCGAGGAAACCATCAACGTCATAGTCAGCCAGCGACACGTTGTCGCTGCTGCCCATCCCCACGCCGTACGAGGGACCGACGAAACCGGCCGCACCGCCGGCGTTGGGCACCACCCGGAAGGTGCCGTCGCCGAGGTTCTCGTAGACGATGTTGGCGACGTTCTGCGCGCCGCCGGTGCAACTGCTGATGATGTACACGTCCATGTCGTTGTCCAGGTCGCCCGCCGAGGCGCCGTTGCACGGGATCTTGGCGCCGAGGCCGCGCGTGCTGGTGGCGTCGACAGAGCCGTTGGCCTTGTGCAGCAGCACCGGCGCGGCCGGCTTGTCCGCGATGTTCAGCCCGGTGACGCCGAGCTGGCTGATGCTCTGCGTCGCGGTGACGCGCACAAGGGGGGTAGCGGTAGCGGCCGTCGCTGCCGCCCGAGCGGATGCTCCAGGTCTGGGTGCTCTGATCGTAGCCGATGTTGATGCCGCGCGCGTCGGTGCGCAGGCTCCAGTTAGCCTGATCGTTCGGATCCAGGTTGAAGTTCAGGCTGGTCGGGCTCCAGCCACCGGCGCCGATGTCGATGTACGCGCGATCGCCCTGCGTGGTCACGCTGCCGGCGCTCAGGTCGACCATCACCGACAACTGGCCGCTGGTCTTGAAGTGCGTGGTCTTGACCGCCGAGCCGCTGGTGATCAACTGGGTTTCGATGCGCGTGTTGTTGACCTACACCGCGCCGGACGGGCGCGCGCTGCCGATGATCTCGAACAGCTCGTTGCGCAGGTCACCGTCGAAGTCGGCGGCGACGGCGTCGTTGACACGGTTGCGGGTCGGCACGGCGCCGCTCACATTCACCGGCGAGCCGCTGCTGAAATTGTAGACGACCGACGGATAGACGCCGTTGCGCGGCGCGCACAGAAATTCCAGGCCGGGCGAGCCGGTCACGTCGATCAGCGTTCCAAACGAACCGTCCTTGACACAGCCCAATTCATACCGCAGTGCGCTGCTGAAATAGTCGGGCGGGTCCTGCGGGTAGAGCGACGGGCGGCTGAGACTGACAAACGCGATATCGAGCAGACCGTCGCCGGTGTAATCGAACAGCAGCGGCATGCGCGTCGCACGATGCCGCATGCCGCCTCCGCCGCCGCTGGTGCGCGTCGTGCCCCAGGCCGTCGAGCGATTGACCAGCGCGCCGCCTTCGTTGATCATCACCTGGTCGTCGCTGCTGCTGACGCCGATAATCAGGTCCTGGTCGCCGTCGTTGTCGAGATCGCCCCAGGTATCGCCATGATGATCGACCTGCACCTGCCCGCCGGTCCAGCCGGGCGTGCGCGACCCGTCGACCTGCTGCGACACGTCGCTGAAGGTGCCGTTCTTGTTGTTCCGGTACAGAACCGCGCGCTCGCGGTGATTCTGCGTAAACAGGTCCGGGTAGCGGTCGCCGTTGTAGTCGCCCCAGGTGCCGCCACCCCAGGTCTCGGTGCCGTTGCCGGAAAACCCCGCCATGACGCTGGCGTCCTGAAAACTGATGGCGCCGGCAGTGCCTGACAGCAGCCCCGGCGCCACACCCAGCGCCGGGCGCGTCGGCGCGAATCGGTGACCTGGCGCTGAAGGGGCTTCGACCGGCAAACGACCAGATCGGATCGTGGAATCTTTCGGGGACATTTGGGCACTCTCCTTAATTTGACTGCTTCCTTATGATTCTTTTTGGTATGGGACTGCATTCATACGTCGCCGATGCACATAACGTGCGCCGATCAGACCGTCCGCCGCCGTATCGACGGGGAAATACAGAAAAAACCGAACCACATACCCGGGGGCTCATCGGGGCAGATTGCACGGATTGCAGATGCAGATTCAGGCAAGAACCATGCAGGGAATAATATTTAGATGCCTAAACAATCGGATACTCGGACTTGGCCAAATCCCAGACACGAAATTCTGTAAACTCTTCCGTCATGATTATTGAATATCTTACACTTTAGCCGATCCCGGAGAACATTTGTCTGGACACAGGAGGCCGATCCAGGCCGTCCATCATCAAGGGCCTGTGGCGGCGCCGAAGCGACCGGCCGCTTCTCCACGCGAAATGATAGACCCGCATCTGGAGCGGAGCGCAGTCGTCGAACGCTCACGTCGCATGGCGTGAAAGCACAGATCGCTAAGTGCGCTTACCCTTCGTACACAAAGCATGAGGCAATTACATTTCTTCTGCGGCCGGTCGCCGCTGCACACAAGGCTCGCGCTGTCCACTTGTCGTGCTTTTTGGTTACAATCTGACATCGGGCAATAGATCAAGAACAGCATCCGTATCACAATGCGGGCGCGTTGCTGAAGTCAGTGTTCAACGGCCGCCGCGTTGGCGGCACCAGAAGCAGGCGGGGGTGGTTTCAATGAATTCATGCACGCTGAGATGCGCAGCGATCTCATTGGCCCTGTTGATTTCGACGACCGGCCGCGCGGAAAGCATCGAGATCTACAAGTGGGTTTCGCCGGACGGCGTTACCCATTTCAGCGAAACTCGGCCTGCAGGCGTTGCAGGCAGAATCGACACGCTGAAAATCGCTGCGCCGGAGCCCACAACAACGCGGCCGGACCGTTACCAGTCACTGCTCGAGGTTGCCGACAGCATCGAGGCAAGCCGCCTGGAACGGGAGCGGCTTAGACTGGAACAGCGCAGGCAGGCCGCGGAGCCCTATGTTCCGCCCGAGACGGCGGCACCGCACCCCAACCCGCCACCCTATTTCCTGTTTCCCTATCCTCCCGTCTATCGACCTTATTTCCATCCTGCGCGGCGAAATCCGCCGCAACGAGAGCGACCGCCCGGGGACTATGCGCGCTGGAACCCCGGGCAGCGGTTCGAAACTGAATGAGAAAGCCGGATCGTTATCAATTCACGCCAGCTCGGAGAAGATGATGAAACAACCCTGCCGCCTTATTATGACGCCGGTGATCGGCGCCACTCTGATCGCGCTCGCAACCTGTTCCAGCCTTGTCTGCGCCGAGCCCGGCGTCACGGGTGATTCATCGGCGCCGGCGCCGTCGATCAGCGCAGCGCCCACACAGCCCGGACCCGGACAGCAGTTCGCGCCGATGCCGCAACGCGGTGCATTCGGCGGACCCTGGCCGTATCCGCCTCGCCCCATGCCGATGCCGATGGCGCCGCCCTACCAGAACTACGGCGCGATGCCGCAACCACGGCTCGGCTGGCAACCCCCGGTGCCCGCCTATCCCGACTCGGCGCCGGCGGCGGCCGAGTTTGCACAACTGCAACAGGCACTGGACGATCGGCGCGTGGAGGTCGACGGTCTGCGCGCCGCGCTATCGCAGACGCAGTCAACCCTGCAGCAGACACGCGACATGCTGGATCAGTCGCAGAACGAGGGCCGTCAGGCCATCGAGGAATGGCGCACGATCCAGGCGCAGCTCGGCGATGCGACCCGGGAAAAGAACGCGATGACGCCAGAGTTGGCGAGGCTGCAAGCCGAGCTGGACGCCGGTCAGGCCAAGCTGGCAGAACAGCAACAGGCGCTGGACGGGGCCCGGGAGCAGACGGAGATCGTTAACGGCATCCTGGATTCCAGGACGCGTGAACTGAAAGAGGCGCAGGAAACGCTGAGTCGTTATCAGTCCGAGGCGGAAGCAGCGGCCCAGGGACGCCAGCAGCTTGAAGCGGATATTGCCGCGCGGGACGAACAGATCGCCGCGTTGAAAAGCGAACTGGAAGCGACCCGGACCGAACTCCAGGCCGCCGGCGCCAGGCTCGAAACCGCGGATCAGACACTGGGGGAATCCCGTAGCCGGGCCGAGTCCTGCGATACACAACTGGTTGAACTGGACGCGCAGCTGGAGAAAGCCGGCCAGACCCGTTCAACCATGGAAACTTCGCTCACCTCCGCCACGTCGGCCAGTGAACAGATGAAGGCGGACCTGGATGCGTGCACGGCCAAACTGGCGGACATACAGGCCGCGCTGACGGAAGCACGCTCGCTGAGTGACCAACTGAAGACGGCGCCAGCGACAAAAGCCACTGCCGGTGTGCCGGAGACCGCCGCGCCGGCGGCCGGGGAAAGCGCCGCTCAGCCGCCCGCCGAGCCGCCGCCTGCCGCCGAGCCAGCCGCCACGGACATGAATGCGGCACCGACGGAGCCGCCTGCGGCGGCGCAATCCGATACGCCGCCGGCGAGTGAGACTCCGACGGCCGCCACCCCTCCGGCGGCGCCCGAAACTGCAACCTCCGACGCCGCGTCACCGGTAACCGAAGCGCCGGCCGCGCAAGACTCGGCAGCGGAGCCGGCCGACCCCGGCACGAACCCAGAGGAATCCGGGGTTCAGGCGCCGGACAGCGACCAGGACGGCGTACCCGACACCACTGATCTGTGTCCCGAGACCGCCCCGGGCGTGGCGGTCGAACCGACCGGTTGCCAGAAGGAGGAAGTGATCCCGCTCGAAGGCGTGAATTTTCCGTATGACTCGTACGATCTGAACTCGAAGTCGCGCACCATTCTCAACCCGGTCGCGAAAACGCTGGTAAAGAATCCGGGAATCCACGTGGAAGTGGCGGGGCATACCGATACGCAGGGCAATCCTGCGTACAACGAGTGGCTGTCGCAGAAACGTGCCGTATCGGTCCGGGACTACCTGATTGCCCAAGGCGTGAACCCCGACAATCTCACCGCGCGGGGTTATGGCGCTCAACAACCGGTGTCCGACAATACCACGCGTGCCGGACTGCGCCAAAACCGGCGCGTCGAACTTCGCCGGATGCCCTGACGAGCGTCGGTCGTAAGGCCGGCCGCCACAAGGTTTGCCCGAGCACCGCCACGATAGAATGCACCGGGCAACGGTTGCGCCGTTCCGCCGGTACGCGCCCGCGCATAAAGTTTCCGGGTATCTAACCGATTAGATCGGGCACCACCCCATCCCCGAGCAACCGTCCATGCCGCTAGATCGAGATCGCCTGCTGATGAATCTGGATCGCACCATGCGTCTCATCAATCAGCAAGTCATCCATCCCGAGATGCCGGAATTGGCGACCGGCGACATCGAGCCGTTTATCCGCATGGTCGCCCGGGTTCGCGCGACCTATCTCCGGGCGCTGTTCGATGTTGCGCGGGAAGTCGGCGGCGCCTTGCCGACGCCGGACCAGATCAGCCGCCTGAGAGAGCTGCGCCTGAGCTACGAGGAATGTATCGCCGGCACGAAAGCCATCGAAACGGCCATCAAACGCGAATACCTCGACGTGAAGCAGGACTAGTCATTGACGATTGTCCGACCGCATCGCCGCCCGGGCCCCAAGCCTGCACGTAGAAAAGGGCCGTCCGAGGACGGCCCTTCAACATCAGAGACAAGTTTTCGATATGCGATTAGCCAACGCGCTCCGCGTGCAGGTTGCGGCAGGCGACCTCGTGCAAGATCTGATGATAGGAGATCTGTTCGGGATCGTATTCCACGACCATGAGGTGTGGCCTGCGATCGTTGAATTGCGCGGATGAAACTCCCTGATTCAGTCTTATCGTGTCCTCCAGTTCGCGACGGCTTGCCATGTCGAGTTCGTTAGCGATGTGCATAACAAGCCCTGTGGAACGTGCCATAGCTGTTCTCCTTTGCATGATTGGGACCGGCTTCGTATCAATTTGCTATGAGCCAAACCCTGGCTTTACCTCCTCCCTGGAACTCGAAACAATACTAGAAAGATCGTATAAGTCAATGAATTAAATTAATATTTATAAATCACAATATCTAGTGCACGAGGGTGCAATTATCACCCGCCAAACGCAACATATTGTGTATCTCTCGAGAATATCGCTGTAAGTACTTTAATAAAATGGAATTTACTAATTCTGACAATAATTGATGCGCATCAGTAAGGCCTCGCCGACGGCGGACGTCCCGCCACGACCACCTTACCGCGACAGCACACCGGCGCGGCCCACAGCGCGCCCGCGTCCGGCAGCCAACTGCCGGTTTCGGCGAAGAAATCCGAACATCGGGCGACCGCCCTGCCCTACTCTGCCGCCGGTGAAGGGAACGGCGCCGGCCCGACCACGCCCTGTCACCTTTTCAAGGCGCGCGCGTTAATCCCCTCGTGACGAAAGCTCAGAGGAGTCCATCATGAACATGCTCAAGAACACATCGAGACTGATCGCCGGTCTGTTGGCGTTTTCACTGTCGGGTGCCAGTACGGCGTGGGCCGACGGCGGCCTGATGGGCGAGTTGCGTAACAAGGCGCTGTATGGCCAGCCACCTGCGTCCGATCGGCGTCACGAGAATCGCGATCATCAAGGCGGATCGTACGAAGATCCTCGGCGCCGCCCGGATAACCGGCAACGCGACTACCGTGCCGGCGACGACGACCGCTACCGCGATCGGTACCGGAACGCGTACCGTCCTGAGCGCCGTGACTATGCGCCCCGTCGCGACGAGCGCTACGTGAAGCGCTATTACGACCACTATGTGACCCGGAACCGTTACCACGGCCACGGTGACGACGGCAAGGAACTCGTGCTGGGCCTGTTGCTCGGCGGCCTGTTCGGTTATGCCGTCGGCAATGCGCAGCCGGTTTACGGCTACGACTACGGCCGGTAGGACGCTCGGATAAGAAGGGTGGAACAGAGCTTGTGGACAACACGCACGGCCTCCGCTCCGAGCGTCGATACATGGAGTCCTTGTGTCTACTGGACAACGCCGGCTTGTTCCCAAGGTACTTTGTCCTCCGCAATGGAGGACAAAGCAGGCCGGCTTGACGATAGCGCCGTTTCAGGTCCTGGCTGAATGCGATGGGTCGCCCTGTCGCGCGTCCGTTCATCGCTCGCTCTTTTCCATGACTCTCCTTTTGAAGTAAGCTCAGCTCAACATGAATCCAATCTGGTCCAGACAGTCGGTGCCTGGCGGGCGGCGTCCGCGGTCAAACCCCGACTTCCGGCGATCGCTCCGGCGCGTGCCCGAATTGATCCTCGGCGTCATTGCCACCACCCTGCTGTCAGCCTGCAATCACGGGGCGCCTCGCCGACCGGAGATCGAATCGGCGCTGGCCGCCGTCGACGAAATCAGGCTTCGATCGTACGTCGAGGCCTTGGCCGCCTTGGGTCCACGCCCTGCGCGCGACCCGGTTGCGACGCAACGGACACTGGCGTATTTGAAGACGGCGTTGCACGGGATGGGTTGCGAAGCGGTCGAGGAGGTCGCGCAGGCCGAAACGGACGGCACAGGTGTTCTGAACCTCGTCGTGGAACGTGCCGGCACCGGACCGTCGTCCGCAATCCTGGAGATCGGTGCCCACTATGATACGGTCAATACATCACCAGGCGCCGATGACAACGCCAGCGGTGTGGCCGCCCTGCTGGAGATCGCTCGCGTGCTGGCCGGCCACCGCGCCGCGCGCAGGGTGCGCCTGGTCTTCTATGCCGACGAGGAATCCGGGCGCAGCGGCAGCCGGATGCACGTTGCCCACATACTGCGGCATCACGACACACTCGCTGGCGCCATCGTCCTGGAAATGATCGGCTATGCGACCGACAGTCCCGGGACTCAACGGTCTCCCGCACGCGTGCCGTTGCTGTTCTGGCCGCCCGACCGCGGCAATTTCATTGCGGTCGTCGGAAATTTTCCGTCCGGCTGGCTGGGAAACCGCTTCGAGCGCGCGCTGCAACAATACGTGCCCGAACTACAGTATTTCAGCGCCAACCGTCTGGGCGGATTGTTCAAAGACGCCATGCGCAGCGACCACAAGCCTTATTGGGACGCGGGGCTGTCCGCCATCCTGGTGACCGATACCGCCGATTTTCGCAATCCCCACTACCACAGGCCCGGCGACGAACCGGCGACGTTGAACTACGGTTTTCTGCGGCGGGTAACGCAGGCAACGGCGGCTACGGCGTTGCTTTGGGCCGGAGGCGGCACCGATGACTGACATCGGCGCCTGGCTGATCGGGCTGGCGTTCTACGCGCCGATTCATTATCTGGGTCCGCTGCTGGTGATCGTGCTCACCGGTCCGCCGGAAAACGCGCCGCAGATCGCCCGCATCCGCACGACGGTTGTCGAGTGCACCCTGACGATGGTTGTCGCGTTCGGGCTGGCCGTAGGGCTGTTCAGCGACCATCCGGGCTGGGCCGCCGGCATCCTAGTGACGGCGATGCTCATTCCCTACCTGCATCTCCACCTGGTTCAGGGTCGCTCGCGGTTTGCGCCGCCGGACGCATGCTGAGTGGAATCCCGGACACGCGAGCAGTCACTCATGCCCCTGCGTACTTTTGAAAAGGCCACGCCGCTGCTGTCCCGCAATGTCTATGTCGACGCGTTGGCGATCATCATCGGTAACGTCAGGGTCGGCGAGGACAGTTCAATCTGGCCCTATGCCGTGATTCGCGGCGACGTGAGCCATATCCACATCGGCGCCAGAACCAACCTTCAGGACCACTGCATCGTCCACGTATCGCACGACAGTTCGTTCAGGCCGGGCGGCCGGCCGACAGAGATCGGCGACGACGTCACCGTCGGACACCGTGCCATCCTGCACGGATGCCGCGTCGGCAACCGTTGCCTGATCGGTATGGACAGCCTGCTGATGGACGGAGTGGTGGTCGAAGACGACGTGATCGTCGCCGCAGGCAGTCTGGTAACCGAGAACACACACCTGTCCGGCGGCCAGGTCTGGATGGGCCGGCCCGCCCGGCCGGTGCGGCCGCTCAAGGAAAGCGAATGCGATTATCTGCGCTATGCTGCGCAACATTATGTGCGCCTGAAAAACCGTTATCTCGCGGACGTGCGAACGCCCGTTCAGGAATGACGGTCAACCGAGGCGGTTGCCCGCAAGCCAGGCCGCGTGGTCGCTCGTAGTGCAGTCAGTGTGCAAACTGCACCGGTTCAGCGCCGTGCACGCGCGTCGCGACGGCGGCGGAATGTGTTCGGATTGCGTGAAAATACCGCGAAACAAGGGATTAACGCCGTAACGCCGCTGGTGGCACAGTCATTGCTAGTAGATCATCGAGGCCAGGTCTCGTCGCACCGAACCCGGATGGGACAAGGTACTCCTCCACCTATCTTGAACCTCGACTGGTTACCCCGCCCGCAAGGGCGGGTTGTTTTTTCCGGACAGGCAAAGCGGCGCTGCCGGCGGCTGATTTCTCCGGACAGGCAAAGCGGCGCTGCCGGCGGCTGATTTCATAGTGCCGACCCGGCGTTCGGACGAGTTCAAGGCGACGCGAAATGCGCGACGTACGCGCAGTGGAGTATCTTCAGCCGGCTCTCAATGCCGGATCCGAGCGAACCTTTCCAATCGCCTGCTACAGGCCGATTCCAATACCGATGCCGAAGTGCACGTTGGAATTGTCCTGCTGACTGCCGCGGGGCCACAGGTAGATCTGCCCGGAGGTCAGCAGGGGATAGGTGTAGTCGGTTTCGCCGATACGTCCCTGCGTGATGCCGCCGATGGTGCCGCGGACCGTGACCACCCTGCCCTCGGCATAGTCGGCCGGCTCCAGATATCCCGCGTACCCCACGATGAAACGACCCAGCGGCGTTTCAGCCAGCTTTGGTTTCTGGTTGCCGTCGAGCGGATAGGCCAGCACCTCCAGCCGGGTGCTGTCCCTGAGGTTGACGGTGTTCAATATGACGCCGCCCCAGATCACGGTCTTGCCTTTGGCGATCGCCTGTTCCGCGACCGCCGCCTTCGGCGTCACGGCACGATCCGTGTCGCGCGCATCGAAACGCGGTCCGCCGGCGCACGCGCCCAGAATGAATGTGGCTAACAGGATCGGCAGCGGGCGCTTCATGGTTGTCTCTCAGGGTGAATCACTAATGCAGGTGGTGCCGGGGGTAGTACGGGTACCAGGGATAATACCAGGGGTCATACCACCAATACGGATACTCATCATCGCGGTAGTCGGTCGTTTCGGGCCACAGATAGTATTCGCTTACCTGGACGACCGGATAGTCATAGCTGTAACTGCCCACTTGGCGCGTTTCGGCACCGGAAAGCGTGCCGGCCACCGTAAGCTGTCGGCCCTTGGTATAGACCATCGGGTCGAGAAATCCGCGCACGTTGGCCAGAAACCGGCCCGGGCTGGCGCCACCGGCCTGAGGCTCGCCATGGGATTCGAGCGGCAGCGCCAATACCGTGACCCAGGTGCTTTCCGCACGGTTTTCCAGTTCCAGTATCGTCCCGCCCCACCGTACCGGCTGGCCGACATGAACGGACTGATCGGGCAGGACTGTGCCGATATCGGGGCTGCCGGGCGGCGCCTTGTCGATCGCGGGCGGCACCGTCGTCGCGCACGCGGCCAACAGAAGAAGCACCGGCAACCAGCGCAGATTTTCGGATCCCATACTTTGCATGGTTTGTATTCTAGCTCAGTCGGATACCGCCCGTACCCCCGGGCACGCCACAGCGTGCGACTGGAAATTTCGCGATATACGGCTATATGACTAAAAGGTTACCCGTATTCATCGGGCGCGGTGGATTGGCCCCTGCGCCGCCCGTGCCGGGTCGATGTGATCCGAGCGCGCCGCAAACCGGCAAGGAGGTTCCATGACTGCATTCCGATCCCTTCCAAGCCATTCGCTGATCGATGCCGTGGGTCTGTTCAGAAACATCGATACGCCGCACGCAAAGGTCAAGCTTGACAGCCCGGCAGTACTGGTCATGACCGATCTGCGCCGGTCCCAGGCGGTTACCGTCGATCCCGATAAACCGATCGATGTCGCGCTGCAAAAGATGAAAGCCGCGGGCGTGCGCCTGCTGTTCGTGACCAGCGACGAGGATCGGATCGCAGGCGTGGTGACCTCAACGGACATTCAGGGTGAACTTCCGGTGAGGTTGCAGCGCGAGCGGTTGTTGCGCCGCGAAGATATCGTGGTACGCGACATCATGACGGTTACACCCAGGCTCGAACTCCTGTGGGTTGGCGATGTACTGGAAGCGTCGGTCGGCGACATCGTGGAAACGTTGCGCAAGTCGGGTCGCCGGCACGCATTGGTGTTCGACCTCGAACCGGGATCCGGAAGAAACGCCATTCGCGGCATATTTTCCGCATCGCAGATCAGTCAACAACTGGGGCAGGTGATCGATTTACCGCCCGTCGCGCGCACCTTCGCCGAAGTCGAACTGGCATTGAACGGATCTGCCTGAGGGATCCTCCGCAACCGGCGGCGACCTGTATCGACAGAGATCGCCGTGCACACTGCCGGCCCCATGCCGCCGGTCGTCGATGCTGTCCCCCCCTTGCCATTGACTTTCTCGCCTGCTTCATTCGCGGCATCACCGGGTTCGGCTCGGGTCTCATCGCAGTGCCGTTGCTGGCGCATTTCCTGCCTCTTCGGACGGTCGTGCCTTGGAAGCATCTGCTGGCGGCATCGCCTGTACGGGCGCTCGGTCTCGATCTTGGACACCGGGTCCACATCTGGGTGTGGGGCGTAGACGGCTCATGACGTTGATCGGTGCGTTGCGGATTGCCAGCGGCCTGTCGCTGCTCTGGAAAGCGGCGGCGTGAACTGAAAGCGAGTGCCGCCGGACGAGAGACTTTGAGTATTACTGATTCCCACTACAAAAAGCCGTTCGATTCCTTCGAGCAACTTTTTGAGCGGGCGCTGGAAAGCAGCGCCGCGACCGACATCGTCTCCGACGCATTCAGACGAATTGAAGGTGCAAAAAGAACTGTGTAACTGGTTATCCTTAATAATGCTTGGAGGAGCGAGAGATGACCAGAGTGAAGACGAAAGAAGACGCGTTGCTGGATGAGCTGCTGAAGGATTACTCGGGTCCCAAGGAGATTTTGGGGGAGAACGGGGTGCTCGAGCAGTTGCAGAAAAGGCTGGTGGAGCGGGCCCTGGAGGCGGAGCTGACAGATCACCTTGGCTATGAAGTCCATGACCGGGCGACGGGTGCGAATCGGCGCAATGGCAAGGGCCGCAAGACCCTCCAGGGCGATGCCGGGCAATTCAACATTGAGATTCCCAGAGACCGGGAGGGGAGCGTCGAGCCGCAGATTGTGAAGAAGCGCCAGCGCCGGCTGGAAGGCTTTGACGAGAAGGTATTAGCCTTGTACAGCGGTGGCCTGAGTAGCCGCGAGATCCAGGCTCAGCTTGAGGATCTGTAGGGCGTTGAGGTTTCACCGACGCTGATCTCTAACGTCACCGACGCGGTACTGGACGAGGTGAAAGCGTGGCGGTCGCGCCCGCTTGAAGCGCTCTACCCGATCCTGTATTTCGACGCCCTGTGCGTTAAATCGCGCCAGGACGGTGCGGTGAAGAATAAGGCCGTGTACCTGGCTCTGGGCATCAACCTGGAGGGCGAGAAGGAACTGTTGGGTCTGTGGATGGCCGAGACCGAGGGCGCCAAGTTCTGGCTGTCGGTGTTCAACGAGCTGAAGAACCGGGGCGTTGATGATGGCTTCGTGGCCTGCGTTGACGGTCTTAAGGGGCTGCCGGAGGCGATCGAGGCGGTCTACCCCGAGACCCAGGTCCAGTTGTGCATCGTCCACAAGGTGCGCGGTGCGCTCAAGTACGTACCCTGGAAAGAGCGCAAGGCCGTTGCCACCGACCTGCGCGCCATTTATGGCGCGGCGACCCTGGCCGAGGCCAAGCAAGCGCTGGAGCACTTCTCGACGCGCTGGGACGAGAAATACCCGGCGATCAGCCCCAGCTGGCGGGCGGACTGGGGGCGGCTGACGGTGTTCTTTGACTACCCGCCTGAGATTCGCCGGGTGATCTACACGACCAATGCGATTGAATCGTTGAACTACTCGATGCGCAAGCTGATCAAGAACCGTGGCGCCTTCCCCAGCGATGAATCGATTTTCAAGCTGCTGTATCTCGGCTTGAACCGGGTGGCAAAGAAGTGGACGATGTCGATACGAAACTGGAAGGCAGCACTCAATCAGTTCGTCATTATGTTCGCTGAGCGAGTACCCGTGTGAACGCCGGTTACACAGTTAAATTGACACCCTCGACGAATTCAGCGTGTCGAAAAGAACAGATAACCAACCCAGGTGACAACGCCGATCAAAATTGCATACTGCGCGAACAGACAGACGAAGGGCATGTTGCCACAGACTTCACGAAAGCGGCAGGATTTGTTCGGACAATTCTTCATCGTTTCCTCTTCCTCCCAAAGACCTCTCGATACTAGCATCACAACTTTCAAGATGCCCAGTCCATTTTCCCCCGTCCGCTTGGTGATTCTTTGTTGTAATACTTCAGCGACTTTCGTGCTGAAGTTATTAGGTACATACTATAATTCAATTTTACGCCACAACCAGACAATTTGCCATCCGGTCATTCCGAAAGCCGGTTCATGACACGGGTAACGCTCGGCGAGGTCCGCCCGCCAGGTTAAAATAATGTCGGCCATCGCCTGCGCCGTCGGATTCGTCGTCTTGACACCACAACGCGAAACCGTTGAAGTCCTTACCCACGATGAACTGTCGTACACTGGCGCGCAATCAACGCCTGTCAACTTGATGTGAGTCAAATACTACCGATGGTGCAAATCAGGCGGTGCGATTTTTTCGGCGTACCGCATACACGCAAGCGCGGGTAATCCCTGTGACCAACACTCAGTCAGCCGATCGCCAGTCATCGATTCTACGTCTCCCTGACGGGCGCGGGCTCGGCTACGGCCGTTACGGTGATGAAGCCGCCGATGCGACCCTGTTCTATTTTCACGGGCTGCCGGGATCGCGGCTCGAAGCCCGCCTGCTGGACGCGCCAGGTCGCGCCGCCGGCATCCGTGTCGTCGCCGTCGACCGACCCGGCTACGGTCTTTCGAGCCCCTGCCCTGGGCGCGGCTGGCTGGATTGGCCGACGGATGTGGCCGACCTTGCCGACGCCTTGAAGGTGCCTAGGTTCGACATTCTTGGGGTCTCCGGCGGCGGACCCTTCGCGCTGGCCTGCGCGCACACCCTTGCCGCCCGCGTCAAACGGGTCGGGCTGGTGTGTCCGCTTGGCCCGGTGACGGACGCCGGACTGCGGCAGGCGATGCACTGGCGCTTCCGCCTGGCGTTCGACCTGGCGCAGCGCTCCCCCGCACTGTTCAGCCTGATCTACGTGTCGCCCGTGCGTCTGTTCGCCAGACACGGCGCCGATCAACTGATCTGGCTTCTGGGTGGGACCCTCGGTGGAAAAGATCGCGAAATACTGCGTGAGCCCGCGACGACCGCATGGCTGGGAGAGAATCTTCAGGAATCACTGAGACAGTCAGGTGAGGGAGCGCTGGAAGACGCGCATCTGCAAACGCTGTCCTGGCCGTTCGAACTGGGCGAAATTCGGGTTCCGGTCAGGCTCTGGCACGGCGACGCCGACCCCATCGTGCCGGTGACCCACAGCCGGTTCATGCACGAGCGGATTCCAGGGTCCAAACTGCACATCTTCTCCGGCGAGGGCCACTTTTCCCTGCCGATCCGGTACGTCGAACAGGTACTGCAGGAATTATTGCACGGGAAATGAAAACGGCCGCTCCGCCAAGGCTTGCAGCCCCGGCGAAACAGCCGTTCGGGATCAGCCGGTTACCAGCCGCCGCCAGGACCGCCCCAGCCGCCGTAGCCCGGATAGCCGCCGTAGCCGCCATAGCCCGGGTAGCCGCCCCAGCCGTAGCCGGGATAGCCATAGCCGTAGCCAGGATAGCCGTAGCCCTCGCCATAACCGCGGCCATAGCCGCGGCCATAGCCGCTGCCATGACCGTGACCACTGAAGCCCATATTGAAGTCGCCGTCGCCGAACATATCCCCCATTCCGTCGCCAAGACCGTTACCCCAACCTGGGCCGCCCCACCATGCCTGTGCATTGGTCAACGGCAACGCCGCCGCCATGGCAATGGCCGCTGCAATTGACGTTTTCTTCCAGTTTTTCATCGTAATTACCTCCCCTAGGTATCTTGAACAACATCCAGTCAGAAAGCCGAAAAGACGCTCCGGAACTCCGGAGCTTCTTGCTTAAAATGTAGCAGGCTATTTGCGCTCCTCAATGACACAGATCAAGGAACCGGCACTGCTACAAGTGCTCATTTTTCGCCCGTTTTGTGTACTACTTGAGCCGCGCCCGGTCTTGCTCCGGCGCGGTCCTCGGAAATAGGGGTCACCGGCCCGAACGACCGGGCGTGTGGCCGGCGGCGGTCCGCTCGAGCGTCACGCGCAGCCTGCAAGCGCAAAAGATCCTCCGGTAACGCGAAACCGAATTCACGGCGGTAAGCGCGCATTGAACTCAAACGGGGAAATGGTCAGTACCCTGAACTCGGCGAGAAATGCGGGCCGGGTGTTGTGCAGCGCCTCGAACGCCACGCGCTGTGGGTCGTCGGTGCTGAAGTATGTCCGGTCGTCGTTGGAAAAGCTAAGGAACCGGGCGCCGTAAATGTACAGGCACGCCACCGAAAGAACATGGAGGGCAGCGAGTCGCCAGTAGGTCAGGAGGCGATCGGTAAACGCAGTGACCCAGCGGACTCCTGTGTCCGCCGGCCCTTAGCGTCGTTCGAGTGAGTGCAGATAGTCGACGACGCCGCCCAGGCAACTGGCCAGACGGTCGGCGTCCTGTGAGCACTTTGCCAGCCCGATGCAGCCTTCGATTGCGGCCTGAATGAATGCAGCGGTCGTGTCGCAGTCGATATCGCCCCTGATGCGGCCGGTCGCGACCGCCTGCTGCAGCGCCTGGCGCGTCGTAGCGTGCCAGAGCTGCACCAGATTATCGAGACGGGCCCGGAACCCGGCATCGATGGGCGCCATCTCCTGGATCAGATTGTTCAGGGGGCAACCGAATTCGACGACGCGCCGGGACTCATCGCTGGGCAACGCCTTGATGACCTGGATCAGCGCGTCGAGGGAGTCGTTTCCTGACTGAATCGGCTCGAGCCACAAGGCCTCGATCATCGGCTGGATCACTTCTTCCACCACGGCGTAGCCCAGCGCCTGCTTGTTGGAGAAATGGTGGTAGAGGGCGCCCTTGGTCAACCCCGTTTCCGCCAGTACCTCGTCCAGGCGCATGCCCTGGTAGCCCTTGCGGTAAAGCAGGTCGAACGCCGCGAGCAGGATACACTCGCGAGTACGGTCCGGATCGCGTGGGGTTCGGCTGTGCCCGCCCGCTGAGTTCATGGATATGTGCCCTTTCCCGCCGGTTCGGCTGGTAACTGTACCAAAATCGCCTTGACAAACCGTCCGGTTGGTTTCTATGCTAACAAGCGCAGGGTTAACAGGCAACCAGATTCCGCTGCACGGACGCCGGCCGCGAATCGCCCCGCCGTATTCCAGTGGGCACGCCTGAGCACCTGCCGGCGTGCGTTTCCCGGCCCGTAATCACTTGGCACTCAATCAGGAGATCACTATGAACACTCAACTCAACGGCAGCCAGATGGACGAATGGCTGAACAAGAAACTCGATGAACTGCTACCCGCCAAGCTGCAGAAGATCGAAGACGCGAGAACCCCGTCCATGGCTATTATCGCCACGAAAGGCACGCTGGATTGGGCCTACCCGCCCTTCATACTGGCCTCGACGGCCTCCGCACTGGGGTGGGACACGTCCATGTTCTTCACGTTCTATGGCCTGCTGCTCCTGAAGAAGGAAATACCCTGCGAAGTGAGCCCGCTGGGCAATCCGGCCATGCCGATGAAGATGCCGTTCGGACCCAAGTGGTTCCGGGATTTTTCCTGGCCCATGCCCAACCTCCTCATGGCGGGCGTTCCCGGGTTCGAGAAAGTTGCGACCAGCCTGATGAAGAAGACATTCAAGAACAAGGGTGTTGCCAGCGTGGAAGAACTGCGCTCGCTGTGTCTCGAGGCCGACGTCAAAATGCTCGCCTGCCAGATGACCGTCGATGTGTTCGGGTTTACCCGCGACGACTTCATTCCCGAGGTGCAGGACTACGTGGGCGCCACGTACTTCCTGCCGGTTGCGCAGAAATCGGACGTTTGCCTTTTCATCTGAACGCACGCTACACGCCGCGCGATGTACGCGCGTCCGTGGAGCTGATGCCTCCCGTTACGCCCGGCCCGCCCGGGCGTTAATTTGTTCGCCCCGCGACCACGCGGCAGCTACCTCAGGAATCCTTCGGTCCGTCCGCTCCGCAACCCCGGGCGACTGCGCGCATCTCCTGGATTTATCACCCGTCGGGCAGATTGTGCGAGAATCCGCAGTTTGAGATTCAGCATCATGCCCGAACACGCTCACCCAGTCCCGCGGCTGGCCGATCCATTCTGCCCGCCCCTCCCCGGCCGGAGCCAGCGCCTGGTCTGGTCACGGCTCTATGGCGATGCGTTGCCGCTGCTGCTGGCACAGACCGCCGCGCGCCACCAGGGCCCGATCGTCTGCCTGACCGGCGACAGTCAGACCGCGGAGTCACTGAGCGATCAGATCGGTTTTTTTGCCGCGGGACAGGCTATCGAAATACTCTGTTTCCCTGACTGGGAAACGCTGCCCTACGACAGTTTCTCGCCGCATCAGGATATCGTCTCGGCCAGACTGGAGGCCCTGTACCGCCTGCCCGGGCTGCACCACGGCATTCTGCTGGTGCCGGTGACAACATTTCTGCAGCGACTGCCGCCCCGGGCCTGGCTGGAGGGCCGCTGCCTGATGGTCGCGAAAGGCCAGCGGCTGCATCTGGACGATTTCCGTACCGGCCTGGAAGACGCCGGCTACCAGTGCGTCTCCCAGGTGGCCGAACACGGCGACTTTGCGGTACGAGGCTCGCTGATCGACCTGTTCCCGATGGGCGGCGACACACCCTACCGGATCGATCTCCTCGACGATGAAATCGACAGCATTCGCAGTTTCGACCCGGAAACACAACGCTCGCTGGATAATGTCGAGCGCATCCACCTGCTGCCGGCGCGTGAATTTCCGCTGGACGAGGCCGGCATCACGCGCTTTCGGCAGGCGTTCAGACGCCGGTTCGAGGGAGACCCGCAGCGCGCACCCGTCTACCGTGACGTCAGCGCCGGCATCGCTTCGGCCGGTATCGAATACTACCTGCCCTTGTTTTTCGAGCACACAGCCACGCTGTTCGACTATCTGCCGGACGACGCGCTGATCGTCGCCACGCAAACGTCCACCGCCGCTATTGACGCCTTGCGCGATCAGGCGGCCGAACGTTACGAGGCGCTGCGACACAATATCGAGCGCCCGCTGCTGCCGCCCGAAGCCCTGTATCTGACGGCGGAAGAACATACGACGCTGGCGTCGCGCTACGCGCGCGTCGAGGTGCAACGGGCCGAAGCGGTCGATACGCACGACGCCGCCGCCTTCCTGACCCGCACCCTGCCGGCGCTGGCGCTCCACGCGCGCGCCGAACACCCGCTCTCCGCCTTGCGGTCGTTCCTGGACGCCTTCCCCGGCAGAGTGCTCGTCACCGCCGAGTCCGCGGGACGCCGCGAGACGTTGCTGGACCAGCTCCGCGGCTTCGACCTGCATCCCGCGCCGGTCGAAAGCTGGGCCGCGTTCGAACGGAGCGCAGCGGCCCTGTCAATCTGTGAAGCGCCGTTGGAGCGGGGTCTCTGGCTGGAAACCGGTCAACCGCTGGCGATCATCACCGAAACCCAGTTGTTCGGCGAACGCGCCGCCCAACGGCGGCGTCGCCAGCCCAGGCGCGACACCGACGCGATCGTCCGCAACCTGACCGACCTCAGCATCGGCGCGCCGGTCGTCCATGAGGATCACGGCGTCGGTCGCTATCTCGGGTTGCAGAAACTCGATGTCGGCGGCATCACCACGGAATTTCTCGCGCTCGCCTACGCCGGCAACGACAAGCTGTACGTGCCGGTTTCTTCGCTGCACCTGATCAGTCGCTACACGGGCGCGTTACCCGAAACCGCGCCGCTGCACAAGCTGGGCGGTGAACAGTGGCAGAAGACGCGCAGCAAAGCGGCCCGGCGTGCCCACGACGTCGCCGTGGAGTTGCTGGACGTCTACGCGCGCCGCGCCGCCCGCCGGGGCCACGCGTTTACGATCCACAAGGAGGAATACGCCGCCTTCGCCGCGGCGTTCCCGTTCGAGGAAACGCCGGATCAGGCACTGGCGATCGAAACCGTGCTGCACGACATGGCCCTGCCGCAGCCGATGGACCGCGTCGTGTGCGGCGACGTGGGTTTCGGCAAGACCGAGGTGGCCATGCGCGCCGCTTTCATCGCGACCCAGGACGGCAGACAGGTCGCCCTGCTGGCGCCGACCACACTGCTGGCGCAGCAGCACTACAACAACTTCCTCGACCGCTTCGCCGATTGGCCGGTGCGCATCGACGTGCTATCCAGATTCCGCAGCCGGAAACAGCAGGACGACATACTCAGGCAGTTCGCCGACGGCCGGCTGGACATCCTCATCGGCACGCACAAAGTGCTGGCCGACGAAGTGCGCCCGAAAAATCTCGGCCTCGTCATCATCGACGAAGAGCACCGCTTCGGCGTCCGCCAGAAGGAAAAGCTCAAGGCCCTGCGCACCGAAGTCGATCTGCTGACGCTGACGGCAACGCCGATTCCGCGCACGCTCAACATGTCACTGTCCGGCCTGCGCGACCTGTCGATCATCGCCACGCCGCCGGCGCACCGCCTGACGATCAAGACGTTCATCAGCGAGTGGAACCCCGCCCTGCTGCGCGAGGCCTGCCTGCGCGAAATCAAGCGCGGCGGTCAGATCTATTTCCTGCACAACGAAGTCGAATCGATCGAGCGCATGGCGCGCGAGATCGGCCAACTGGTGCCGGAGGCCGGCATTGAGATCGGCCACGGCCAGATGCGCGAACGCGACCTCGAACGGGTCATGCTCGATTTCTATCACCGGCGCTTCAATCTACTGTTGTGCACCACGATCATCGAGAGCGGCATCGACGTGCCGACGGCCAACACCATCATCATCAACCGCGCCGACAAACTCGGCCTCGCGCAATTGCACCAGTTGCGCGGCCGTGTCGGTCGTTCGCACCACCGCGCGTTCGCCTACCTGATCGTGCCGCCGCGCAAGGCCATGACGGCCGATGCGATCAAGCGGGTCGAGGCCATCGAATCACTGGAGGACCTCGGCGCCGGTTTCACCCTGGCCACCCACGACCTGGAAATCCGCGGCGCCGGTGAATTGCTGGGTGACGACCAGAGCGGGCAGATCCAGGAAATCGGGTTTTCGATGTACACCGAGTTGCTGGAACGCGCCGTCGCCGCGCTCAAGGCCGGCCGCCAGCCCGATCTGGACAAGCCCCTGCACCATGGCCCGGAAATCGACCTGCACCTGCCGGCGCTTATCCCGGACGACTACCTGCCGGACGTGCATACGCGGCTGATTCAGTACAAACGCATCGCCAGTGCGCGCGACGACGACGAGCTGCGCGAATTGCAGGTCGAGATGATCGACCGGTTCGGGCTGTTGCCTGAACCCCTGAAACATCTGTTCGGGGTCACCGGACTCAAGCTGCTGGCGACGCCGCTGGGCGTGCGCAGGATCAACGTCGGCGACCAGCAGGGCAGCATCCAGTTCGACCAACAGCCGGATGTGGACCCGGCGGCCGTCATCAGGTTGATCCAGACGCAACCCGAGCGCTTCAGTCTCCAGGGCCCGCACAAGCTCCGTATCCGCGCACACACGCCGCCCGGTCAGGCGCGCATCGACGCGGTGCATACCCTGTTGACGGGCTTGTCGCCGGGCTGTGGCTGAGGCACACTTTTCCCATGACACGCGCGCTCCCCTTCCTTTGTTTTCGCACACACCGATGGCTGCTGCCGGCGGCCCTCCTGCTCGCGCTTGCCAGCCCGATCGTACCTGCCGCGGACAATGACTACCGGATCGAGTTGCTGGTCTTCAAGTCACTCACCGGACAGGACGACGGCGAACTGTTCCTGCGCAGCATTGCCGACACGCTGAACGCGGCCGGTGGCACGCGGGACGTCAATTGGCTCGGCCCCGGCGACTATGAGCTGGCCGGCATTGCCGGCGCCATGCGCCGCTCGGACCGTTATGCGCCGCTGCTGCACGTTGCCTGGGAGGAAAAGGTCGCAGGGCGTTCAGACGCACGCCCCGTAGCGCTTCCGGTCGCGGGCGCCGCGACGCACGGAGACTATGTCACGGGCACGGCACGCGTCGGCCTGGGACGCTACCTGCACCTCGATCTGGATCTGGTGCTGCACGAGCCCTCGACGCCCGTCAACGCCGGCGAAAGCACGGCGTACGCTGCCGAGCCCGAGTACCGCCTGCAGGAATCGCGGCGCATGCGCAGCAAGGAAATTCACTACTTCGACCACCCGCTGTTCGGCGTGCTGGCCATCATCACGCCGGTCGAATAGCGCGGCTCGCGCCGCGTTAGGTGCGCCATGCGCCGTTTTCAGCGTTCGTCAGTGCGTGCAGAGGGTAGCGGACAGCGCGGGGATTGCGGTTTCCAGCAAGCGGCGCACGTCGGACATGCCGCGTTTGAGATTCTGCTCGATGTCCTTCATGCTGATCGTCGCGCTGCCGCGGCCGGCGGCGCGATTGGCGATCACGGCGCAGGTGGCGTAGCAAAGTCCGGCTTCGCGCGCCAGCACGGCCTCGGGCATGCCGGTCATGCCGACCATGTCGCAGCCGTCGCGCTCCATGCGGTCGATTTCGGAGGCCGTCTCCAGGCGCGGTCCCTGGGTCGCGCCGTACACGCCGCGCTCGGCCGCGTTCAGATCGAGCGAATTCGCTGCGTCGATCAGCCTGGCGCGCAGTTCCCCGCAATAGGGGGCGGTGAAATCGACATGCGTGACCTGGGTCAGGTCCGCCTCGAAAAACGTGTGCTGGCGGGACCAGGTGTAATCGATGATCTGATCGGGAAACGCGAGCTGGCCGGGCTGCATGTCGGCGCGGATGCCGCCGACTGCAGCGACGGCGATGACGCTCTGGATGCCCATGTCGCGCAGCGCCCAGATATTCGCGCGGTAATTGACCATGTGCGGCGGAATGGTGTGGCCGTGACCGTGGCGCGGCAGGAAGACGATCTCCTTGCCGCCCAGTTCACCGATCACGAGCGGCGCCGACGGTTCGCCGTAGGGCGTGCGGCGCACCTCGCGGCGGCGAATCTCCAGGTTCTTCAGGGTGGTCAGACCGGTGCCACCGATCACTGCCAGGTCCAGCATGGTTAAGGTTCCCAAGGGAAGACGATCAATCGACGGCGTAGATGCCGGTCACGTTGCGCAGATAACCGTGGTAGTCCATGCCGCAGCCGAATACGTAGCGGTCCTCGACGTGGAGACCGACGAAGTCCGCCTGGAGACCGCCGACTCTGCGGTCATGGTGCTTCTCCACGAGCACCGCGCTGTAGACCGCTTCGGCGCCCTGTCCGCGACAGTAATCCAGGATCGCGGCGAGGGTCAGACCCTCGTCGAGGATATCGTCCACCACCAGCAGGGTGCGCCCTGTCAGCGACTGCGACGGCGGACATATCCACTTGAGTTCGCTGCCGGTCGTACCGCCCCGGTAGCGCGTGGCGTGCAGATAATCGAACTGGATCGGGAAACGCAGGCGGGTGAACAGCGCCGCCGCCGGCACCACACCGCCGGTCATGACGCACAACAGCAGGGGATTGTGACCCGCGATGCGCGCGGTGACGCCTTCGGCGATCGCATCCAGCGCAGCCTCCACCGCACGTTCGCTGTGGAGCAGTTCCGCGTCTTCCAGGACTTTTTGCACTTCTGCGTCGGTTAGATTCATCACCGCTCCGGTTGCCGGCAGGCCGCACACCGCGACTTCTGGCAAAGCGGCGATTATAGAGACAGCCCAACTCGAGCGCCATGCCCGGACCCGCAGCGAAGGGTGGTCGCGCCACGGCAGGCGGCAGCCGGTACGAGTCAGTCGCCCGGTGAGCCCTTTCGACGCGGCTCAGGGTCATGCTCGGCCAGCGTGCCAGGGACTCAATCCAGGTCCATGTCCAGCCAGGGTTCGGATTCCGACGCATGCAGCGCCGCCGCCGCGGCGGCCCAGGCTTCGCTGTCATGCAGGCGCCGCCAGTCGGCGGCAAGGTTGCCGTGCAGCCGTGCCAGGCGCATGGATGACGCCGGCGCACGGTAGTTCTCCAAATGCTCGACCACCTGCACCGCTGCGTCCGGGTGGTTGCAGACCAGCACCATGTCGCAGCCCGCGTCCAGCGCCATGTCGGCGCGCGTGGGATAATCGCCGGCCCATTGCGCGCCGCCCATGCTCAGATCGTCGCTGAATACAGCGCCCTGGAACCCCATCTGTTCGCGCAACAACCGGGCGATCCAGAAGCGCGAAAAGCCCGCCGGTTGCGGATCGATCGCCGGATACAGCAGGTGTGCCGCCATGATCGCCTGCAGGCCGTTGGCCGCCAGCCGCGCGAACGGACGCAGATCGTTGAGTTCCACATCGGTGAACGCGCGGGTGTCGACCGGCAGGTCCAGGTGCGAATCGACGGCAACCGCCCCGTGACCGGGGAAGTGTTTGCCGACCGCCGCCATGCCGGCCCGGCGCATGCCGCGTGCAAAGGCGAGCCCCAGTTCCGCCACAGCGTCGGCGCCGCGATGAAACGCGCGATCGCCGATGACGCTGGAGACGCCATAGTCCAGGTCAAGCACGGGAGCGAAACTCAGATCGACGCCGACGGCGAGGACTTCGGCCGCCATCAGCCAGCCGCCCTGCTCGGCCAGTTGCAGTGCACGCGCCGGATTGCTGTCGTACAGTCTGCCGTAATGTCCCGCGGCAGGCAGATGCGTGAAGCCGTCGCGGAACCGCTGCACGCGGCCGCCCTCCTGATCGACGGCCAGCAACAGCCGGGGGTCGCGCAGCGCGTGAATCGAACGCATCAGCGCCTGCAACTGCGCCGGCGACTCGTAGTTGCGCGCGAACAGAATCAGGCCGCCCACCGCCGGATGGCGCAACAGCTCACGTTCTTCCACACGCAATTCGGTGCCGCGCAGGTCCAGCATCACGGGTCCCAGTGTCATGCCGAGGGTTCCTCAGTGTCGTTTCGCCGCCGGTGTCGCGTGTCGAGCCGGTCGCGCAGCGTATCGCCGCATAGGTTAATCGCAACGACGACCAGAAACAGCAGCGTGCCGGGCACCAGCACCAGATGCGGGGCGACGAGCATGTAGCGGACACCCTCGCGGATCATGCTGCCCCAGGATGCGGCCGGTGGCTGCACACCCAGCCCGAGAAACGACAAACCCGCTTCGGCCACAATGACACCGGCGGCGCCGAAGGTTACTTCGACCAGCAGCGGCGCGGCCATCAGCGGCAACAGGTGGCGTAGGGCGATGCGCGGAAAACCGACGCCCAGCGCGCGCGCCGCCGTCACGTGTTCCGCCTGTATCAGCGATAGCACCTGCGCCCGCGCCAGGCGCGCGTAACTCACCCAACCGACCGCCAGCAGCGCGATCACGATATTGCCCGGTCCCGGGCCCAGCACGCCGGACAGCGCGATCGCCAGCAACAAACCCGGAAAAGCCAGCAGCATGTCCATGATCAGCACCAGCAGCAGGTCGAACCAGCCGCGCCGTGCCGCGCCCAGCACGCCCAGCGTGATGCCCACCAGCGCCGACAGCACCACCACGCTCGCGGCGATGCTCAATGAAATCGCCGCGCCCCTCAGCACCCGGTCCAGCACCGGCCGGCCCAGCTCGTCGGTGCCCAACCAGTCCTGCGCATCGGGCGGCTGCAACAGGCGGTCGAGCGCGATCCCGTCGGGTGACAGCGGCAGCAAGCGGCCGGCCAGTGCCAGCAGCAGCCAGCCGATCAGGATCAGGAGTGCGAGCCGCCCGCGCATCAGGTGCGCCCGCCGAGTTCGACGCGCGGGTCGATCCATGCATAGGCCAGATCAGTCAGCAGATTGACGACGACATAGCTGCAACTGATCAGCAATATGCAACCCTGCACCAGGGGGTAGTCGCGCCGCTGGATGGATTCGATGGTGAGCAATCCGATCCCCGGCCAGTTGAACAGCGTCTCGGTGATCACCGCCCCGCCCAGCAGCGCGCCGAGCTGCAGCCCGAGCAACGTGAGCACCGGCAGCATTGCATTGGGCAGGCCGTGGTGCAGGATGACCCGGCCCGGGTGCAGCCCTTTCGCGCGCGCGGTGCGCATGAAATCCTCGTGCAGGACGTCCAGCAGACTGCTGCGCACCATGCGTGCGAGAATCGCCGCCATGCCGCTGCCCAGCGTAAAGGCCGGAAGTATCCAGGAACCCGGCTCGTCGCGCCCGCTGACCGGCAGCCAGCCGAGCGCGATGGAAAACAGCAATACCAGCAGCGGGCCCAGCCAGAAATTGGGAATCGAAATGCCGAGCAGGGAGAACCCGGTCGCCAGCCGGTCCCACAGGGTTCCGCGCCGCACAGCGGCGACGATGCCCAGCGGCACGCCGGTCGCAAGTGCCACGCCGAGCGCGGCCAGCGTCAACTGCAAGGTTGCCGGCGCGTGCACGGCGAGCAGCACGGAGACGCCCTGCCGGTCGAACAGCGAGCGGCCCCAGTCCAGCCGGATCAGGCCGTGCAGGTAGTTCAGCCACTGCTGCACGACCGGCAGGTCCAGTTGCAGCGCGTGGCGCAATTGCGCCCGATCGCTTGCCGACGCCGATTCGCCGAGCATGACATCGACCGGGTCGCCGGGGACGAGATGGATCAGGAAAAACACCAAGCTCGCGACACCCGCGATCACGATCAGCGCAGTACCGATGCGAAGCAGCAGGTAACGCGGCATGGCTCGCCTGACGCTCAGTCCGAAGGGGCGAACCAGACGCAGCGCACGACGCGCCCGGACGACTGCCGGACGCGGAACGCCTCGAACCGGCCAACGGCCTCACCCTCCGCCTCGTAAGACACGCCCGCCAACCAGTAGCGGGCGTCGCGCGGCGGTTCACTCGCCGGCTCCTCCTTGAGGTGCGGCGGCGCCGCGGTCGGCGTTTCGGCCGACAGCCGGCTCGAGTAGCGTTCGAGCTGATCGATCAGGGATTCGATGTGCGCCGACAGCTTGTCGAGTTGTTCGTGCACGTCCCGCCCGGGTGCCGGCAGGGGTTCGGTCCTGTCGACGTTGATGACGGCCTGCGGCACGTCGGCAGCCTTGAGAAAGCGCCGCCAGAAATCGGGCAACGATCCGCTCGCCTGACCGAGTTCGCCGGCGCACAGCCGGTCGGTACAGCGCGCCACGTCGTCGCGCAGGGTGGGCGCTTCGAACAGCGACTGCAGCGCCGAAGTGCCATGGGTGGGCGCGCTCGCGACCTCGCGCACGATCCCGAGCAGCGGTATCCGCAGGCTGAGATAGAAATCGGTCACCTCACGCAGCCGGCCGTAGGCATGCCAGCCGGCGGTGTGATTGCGGCAGCCGTTGAGCAGCAGCGACAGATGCGCCGCGCAGCCGTGCTGGTTGAGCCGCTTGATGAGTTCGTAGGTCTCGTTGAGCAGGCCGGCGCCGGGCGTGCCGACGGTGATCAGGGTGTCGGCCGCCTCCAGCAGGGCCAGGCGGTTCTTGTCCGTTCCGGCGGCGACGTCGACGATCAGGTAATCGTATTCCGGAAGCAGCGACAGGCGCTGCGCGAGACGCTGCAGGTGTTCCGGTTCGAGCCGCGGAAAGGCTTGCGACGATCCGCCGCCCGGCAGGTAATCGATGCCCGGCGTGCGGCGGTCGACGACGCGCTCGATGCCGGCTTCGCCCCGTGCGAGGTCGAGCAGAGTCCATTCGGACCGCAGACACAGCGCCGCGCCCGCATTCGTCCCGCTCCAGTCGGCGTCGAGCAGACCGATCTTGTAGCTGCGTCGGGCAAGTTCCAGCGCGAGCGCGACCGCGAACGTGGTGGCGCCCGCGCAAGGCACCCCGGCACTGACGGCAATAACCTGGGTCATGGCATCGCGGGTCCGATATCGACGCGGGCAGTCTAGCAGACTGTCGAACAACGTTCATGCAGCGCGATCCGGCGTTGAAAAACTCATCGCAATGCCCGACGTACCGCGCGTTCACTGTCTTTCGCCGCGGCTCAGACTCGCCCCGACGCACGTTGACAGTGCGCCGGCAGAATCGTTCGAGCGTCCGATTATTCCCGAATGTGCACCGAATCGCCGGTGCGCACACGCTCGAACAGATCCAGCACGTCGGCGTTGGACATGCGGATGCACCCGTGCGACGCGGGCTCGCCCAGCGGTTCGGACTCGGGCGTGCCGTGAATGTAGATGTACCGGCGCATGCTGTCGACCTGGCCGAAGCGATTGAACCCCGGTTCGTTGCCGCACAGCCAGAGAATCCGCGTCAGTATCCAGTCGCGCGCGGGCTGCTCGGCCGCCAGCCGATCGCTGTAGATTTCGCCGGTGGGTCGGCGGCCGATGAAAACGGCCCCGGGCGGACAACCCACGCCGATTTTCGCGCGAATGCGGTGCCAGCCGCGCGGTGTGCACTCGCTGCCCTCGCGCTCGCCAGCGCCGTTCCTGGCGGTGGATACCGGGTATTCGTGAACCTCGCCGCCCGCGCGCGCGAACCGCAGCCGCTGGTCGCGCAGGGAGATCGCGATCACCGGTCCGCTGTCCGACTTCAGCATGCTTTCAATTCCTGTTCACGCGCCGGACCCGGGCCAGTGCATCGTAATTGCCGTCTGCCGCCAGCGTATAGCCCCGCAGCGTCGGGCGCACCGCGGCGAACTGGTCCTCGTACCAGAGCGGCACGAGCGGCAACGCAGCGAGCAGCACGGCCTGCAATTGACGGTACAAACGCGCTTTCGCCTCGATCGTTGCGGCCGCCTCCGCCGCTTCGATCAGGCCGTCGACCCGCGCGTCGCGAAAATGCCCGCGGTTGGCGCCGTCGGGCGGATCCGACGTGCTGTGAAAAACATAACGAAAAACGTCCGCTGTACGCACGCCGACCCAGGCAAGACTGAACAACTGAAAGCGGCCGGCCTTGATGTCCCCGTAGAACGTGCCCCAGTCGTAACTGCGAATGTCCAGCCGGATGCCCACCTCCGCCAGTTGCTGCTGAATCACCGTGGCGATGCGCAGCCGCAACGGGTCGGCCGACGTCTTGTACGTCAACTGCAGCGGCGTGTCCGGCGAATAGCCGGCGTCGGCAAGCAACCGTCTGGCCAGGGCGCGGTCGGTGGTGATCGCGGGGAGATCGCGCCCGCCGGCCCAGTGTTCCGGCGGCAGCAAGCTCGACGCCGGCCGCGCGCCGCCGGCGAGCAGGTAGCGGATGATGCCATTGCGGTCCAGTGCCAGCGCAATCGCCCGGCGCACGCCGGGTTTGCGCAGGGCCGGATCGTCGAGATTGAACCCCAGATAGCTGAAATTGTCGCCCCGCAGCCGCAGCACCTGCACATCCGCGCGCCGGTCGAGCCAGCCGACCAGCTCGGGAGGCAGATCGTTCTGCAACAGATCGATTTCGCCGCGCACCAGTTTCAGTACGCGCATCGTCGAGTCGCCGACTTTTTCGAACACCAGCAGCTGCCGGTCGGCGACGCGTTCCAGCTCGAGATGACCGGCCTCCGGCCAGCGGACGAAACGGAACGGACCGCTGCCGACCGGTTGCGTGGCCAGCGGCACGCCGGCCGCGACCCGCGCCGCCGGCACGATGCCGATGGTGAGATAGGCGGGAAACAGGCTGTCGGGCCGCGCCAGAAAGAAATCGATCCGGTCGTCGTCGAGCGCGCGGATGCGCTCGACCGGGAGCAACTGGGCGCGATGCGGCGATGCGTTGGCCGGGTCGAGGACCGAACGGTAGGTCGCGGCGACATCGGCCGCCGTCAAGCGCGTGCCGTCGTGAAAGCGCCGGCCTTCGGCACCCAGAGTGAACCGGTACAGACGCGGCGAAAACGCTTGCCAGGTCGCAAGACCGGGCACCGGCCGCTGGCGCTCGTCGAAGTCCACCAGCGCCCGGTAGAGCAGACGGTTGATGCGTTCCGAGGCGGCATCGGTGGCGAACCGCGGATCCAGGTTGATCGGCGCGTTCGCCAGCCCGAAACGGATCGCATCGGCGGCGCCCGAATGACAGCCGCCCAGCAACAGCAGGCCCAGCACAACCAGCCCGGCCGTGCCGCGCGTCACGACCACCGGGAAAACGGATTGAGTGCCAGATTCATGTTGAAATAACGCGGGTCGTGCGACACTTCCTCGCCCAGCCAAGCGGGCGTTTCGAAGGCATCGTCCTCGTGTTCGAGTTCGATTTCCGCCACCACCAAGCCGGTATTGGCGCCTTCGAAGACGTCGATTTCCCAGACGTGCCGTCCGACCGGCACCCGGTAGCGGGTCTTTTCCACCTGCGTCGGCAGACATACGTGCTGGAGCAATTGTTCAGCGTCGTCGAGCGGAATGGCGTATTCGAACTCCAGCCGCCGTATGGTCGACGCCGCGCTCTTGATGCCCACAAAGGCATCGTCCCCGACCACGCGCACCCGCACCGAACAACGCACATCGCCGCTCAGATAACCCTGGCGCATCCGCCGCCCGGCATCGGCCTTCCTACGCCAGCCGTCGCCGGCCAGCAGAAACTTACGTTCGATCTCGACGCCCATGCGCGCATTGTAGCAAGCGCACGCGCAGCCGGCGAAAGGAATCCGGCGGCAGACTGTCCGACGCGATCAGCAGCGTGCGCGTGCGCGTCGGGCCGCGAAACCGGGCGATGACCAGCCAGGGCGTCACGAACAGCGGCAAGAGCAGACAATGATCGGCCGCTGCACCCTGGGCGGCTTCCATCCGCCACTGCCCGCCGGATGCCAGGGACAGGGTGCTGGGAACTCCGGACCAGACCCACAGGAAGCGCGCGCCGCTCGCCGCGAGCAACAGCGTCAGCGCGCCGAGAGTTGTCCATGGAAGCGTCGCACCCAGACAAGACGCAAGCGCCAGCGCATGCATTGCGGCGGCATAGCGCAGCACCCGGCGCGAAGGTTCAAGTCCGCGCCACGACGCAATGGCGAATCTGTTCGACGAGTTCAAGGACATCCCCGTCGCTCGGCACGCTGGGCCCGAGCAGCCACTCGAAAAGTATCGGGTCGGGAATCTCCAGCAGCGCCTCGAACCGCGCCCGTTGCGCCGCGTCCAGTCGGCCGTAGCCGCGCTCGAGGAAATCGAGCAGCAGAAGGTCCAGTTCCCGCATGCCGCGCCGGCATTGCCAGCGCAACCGTGGCGGCGCCGTCATGCGCCCGTTTTCCGGCGATTCCCACGCATGGCCATCCTATATACCATTACCGGGCGCCGGCTTTCCAGCCGCAAGTCCCGATGCGCCGGATTGCGGGTGACAAGCCTGCAATTGCGGACTACCATTGCCTGCGAAATGCGTATTGCAATCGGGCGAGTGACTCATGATTCCAATCTGGCGCGAATTCCTGGGCAACGCCGGCGCCGAGTTCGACGACGGTTGCGTCGAGCACTTTGGCAATCCGTGCCACGAATCCAGTCTGGCCATCACCGGCGACGTGTTCGCCGACCTGTCCTGTTTCGGCCTGGTCTCGGTGCACGGCGCGGACGCGGCCGAATTTCTGCACGGCCAATTCACCAATGACGTGCTGAGCGTCGACGAGTCGCGCAGTCAACTGACCGGCTATTGCAATCCCAAGGGCCGCCTGCTCGCCATCATGCGCCTCTTCCGCCGCGGCGACAGTCTCTACCTGTGCCTGCCGGAGACCCTGATCGATTCGCTCATCGGCCGGCTGAGAATGTTCGTGCTGCGCGCGGACGTCACCATCGACAAGGCCAGCGACAGTTTCGTGCACCTGGGCGTTTCCGGGAAGAACATCGAGGAGACCCTGGCGACGCTGGTGCCGGCGCTGCCGCACGCGGTCGGCGCGGTGGCCCAGGACCGCGACACGGTCGTCATCAAGGTTCCCGGTGTTCATCCGAGTTTCGAGCTGTTCGCCGGCGTCGACAAGGCCCGCCATCTCTGGGACGCGCTCAACGTGCGCGGCGCGCCGGTCGGCAGCGGCGCCTGGCGCCTGATGGATATCCTGTCCGGCATTCCCTTCGTCTATCCGCAGACGCGCGAGGCGTTCGTGCCGCAGATGGTCAATCTGCAACTGGTCGACGGTGTCAATTTCCGCAAAGGCTGCTACCCGGGCCAGGAAATCGTCGCCCGAATGCAGTATCTGGGCAAACTCAAGCGGCGCATGTATCAGGCCAGAGTGGACACCGAACAGCCGATCCACCCCGGCGACAGCGTCTATGCCGACACCGACGGCGCGCAGGCGGTCGGCGAAATCGTCTCGGCAGCCCGCCACCCCGACGGCGGTCATGCGGTACTGGCCGTCCTCCAGATTGCCGACGCGCAACGCGCCGACGCACGTCTGTTCCTGGGCGGCGCCGACGGCCCGGCCGTCACGCTCGCCGACCTGCCCTATCCAATACCCGTCGCTACGGAGTAGTTCTGCAGCTTCTTTAGTTCGTTTGGCCCCAGCCGTTAATTCGGGCTCGCGGACCTGCAGAGTCTATATCCATGAATGCGGAAGAAATCCTTGTCGCTGGGCTGATCGAGGACCTCGAAGCGGGCCGGCTGCAGCTTCCGACGCTGCCGGAGGTCGCCCTGCGGGTCCGCGACGCGGTCGAGGACGAGCATTCGACGGTCAACGATATCGCCGGCATTATCGCTACCGACGCGGCGATTTCGGCACGCCTGATCCAGGTCGTCAACTCGCCGCTGTACCGCGGCCGCGACCCGATCGACCGCCTGCCGATGGTCGTCAACCGTCTCGGCAGCCGGCTGGTCAGGAACCTGGTGACCAGCCAGGTCATGAAGCAGATGTTCCAGGCCACCACCGATTACGTCGACAAGAAACTTCGCGCGGTCTGGGAACACAGCGTCGAGGTGGCGTCGATTTCCCGCGTGCTCGCGAACCAGTTTTCCAGGGTACAGCCCGAGCAGGCGATGCTGGCCGGCCTGCTGCACGACATCGGCACCCTGCCGGTGCTGTACCGCGCGGAGGAACGCCCCGAGATGCTCGAACAGCCGTCGGTGCTCGACCATTTGATCCGGACCCTGCATCCGCGCATCGGCTGCGCCATTCTGGACCATTGGCGGTTTCCGGCGACGCTGGTCGCCGTGGCCCGGGAACACGAGAACCTGTCTTACGAACACGAGGGGCCGCCGGATCTGGTCGACGTCGTGATTGTCGCCAATCTGCAAAGCCACACCGGCTCCGACCACCCGCTGGCCGGCATCAACAGCCGGGACATCTCGGCCTTCCATCGGCTCGGACTGAATGCCGATGTCGATGAAGTCGAACTCGGACTAAATCCCGAGGACGTCGACGCCGTTCAGGAAGTCTTGACCTGAACCAGACCGGCCGTGCGTGTAGACCTGATTTAACCCCGTAGCTTCCTCAAGTTATTCAAGAACAGCCTGAAAAAGCCGATCTTTACGCTGGTGAAACTCCATGGGTGGATGTTTACCACTAAAGGGCTATTGGATTCATGCCGGACCAGTCACTTCAGGCGGAAATTGAACGTCTTCGGGCGGAGCTGAGCCATCGTGAAATGGAAATCGCGCTGTTTCATGAAGTCGCCGAACTGGTCAGTTCCGGACTCGACCTGCAAACGGTGTACACGCGCGTAGCCGAGCGCACCCGGCAGTTGATCGACGCCGAGACACTGCTGGTACCCATCATCAGCCACGACCGCACGACGTACACCTACAAGGCCGCCGCCGGGGAGCACGCCGGGGAGATCGTCGGACAGACGCTGCCGATCGATACCGGCGCATGTGGTTGGGTGGTGCGCCACCAGCGTGCGTACTGGAAGGACAACGAAGCGGCGCCCGGTCCGCTTGACCCGACCCACTGGGAACAGCACGCAAGCGCCCTCATCCTGGTACCGCTGCTCGGGAAGCAGCGACGCCTGGTCGGGGGCCTGACCGGCCTCAACAAGCGGGGCCGATCCGGCTTCACCCGCCGCGATTTCGACCTGTTGCAGCTCTTCGCGAAACAGGTGGGTTTCGCGATCGAAAACGCCATGGTGCTCCAGGAACTCAACGAAGCCAGCCAGCGCGCCGAAACCTACCGCGCCGAACTGGAGGTCAGCAACGAACGGCTCACACTGACCAATGAAAACCTGCGCAACCTGGCCGTGCACGACCCCTTGACCGGCCTGCCGAACCGGACGCTGATTCTGGATCGGTTACAGCACGGCCTGGCCAACGCGCGGCGCAACCAGGAATTGCTGGCGCTGCTGATGATCGACCTCAATCAATTCAAGGAGGTCAATGACACGCTGGGACACCTGATCGGCGACCAGTTGCTCGCCGCCGTCGGCCAGCGCTTTCTGCATGCGCTGCGCGAGGGTGACACGCTGGGCCGCCTGGGCGGCGACGAATTCGCCGTCGTCGTGCCCGCCGCCTCGCGCGAGGCGGCCGCCCACGTTGCCGCCAACTTGAGCAAAGCGCTGAAATCCCCAGTCACCATCGACAACCATGAATTCAGTATCGGGGCCAGTATCGGCATTGCCCTGTTTCCCGATGACGGGCCCGATCCGGGCACCCTGCTGAGATCGGCCGACCTGGCCATGTACACGGCCAAGCGGAACCGCGAACCGTACACCTTCTTTCAGGAGAACCTCGCCCGGGTCGATCCCGATCGCATTGTGCTGCTGCGCGAACTGCGCGCCGCGATCGCCAACGATAATTTCGAGATTGCGCTGCAGCCCAAGCTCGACCTGCACCTCGACACCATCACCGGCGTCGAGGTGGTGGCGCGCTGGAACCACCCCGAACTCGACACGCCTTCGCCGGAAGACTTCATCCCTCTGCTCGAAGGCACCGGCATGATCAAGTCCTTCGCCGTGCAGATCCTCGAAAAGGCATTGCGCGAGTATACGGCGATTCAGTCGGCCGGCTTCGATCTGGATATTTCCGTCAATCTTTCGATCTACAACCTGAAGGACTTCGAACTTCCCGACCGCCTGGCGGCGCTGCTGGACCGCTACTCGGTGCCGCCCTCGGCGGTCACTCTGGAAATCGCGGAGAATTCCGCCATGCGCGCCGACGAAGAACACCTGCTGGTCCTGCACCGCCTGCACGATATCGGGATTCTGCTCAGTATCGACGATTTCGGCACCGGCTATTCGTCGTTGGGGCACCTCAAGCGCCTGCCGGTCACCCAGCTCAAGATCGACCGCTCGCTGATCAACCTCATGACGCAGCGCAACGACGATGCCGTGGTCGTCCGGTCGACCATCGGTCTCGCCCACAACCTGGGCCTGACGACCGTCGCCGAAGGCGTGGAGACGCTGGAAACGCTGAGAGCACTGAAGCTGGCGGGATGCGACGCGGCGCAGGGCTTCTTCGTCAGCCATCCGCTGCCGCCGCGGCAACTGTTCCGCTTCCTGGAAAGCCAGGCCTGGCCGGTCCGCACGGTCGAGGCCGTTCCGGAGCCGAATCCCTAGACATCAGCCCGCATTTTTTTTCACCGGGTTCCGTTAGCAGGAAACTGCTGAGATAAGGCGTTCCGGAGCGTCTACTGGCGCATGTGCGGAAACAGCAGCACGTCGCGAATCGAAGCCGAGTCGGTAAACAGCATCACCAGGCGATCGATGCCGATGCCCTCGCCCGCGGTCGGCGGCATGCCGTGCTCGAGGGCGCAGACGTAATCCGCGTCGAAGTGCATCGCCTCCTCGTCGCCGGCCTCCTTGTCCTCCACCTGCCGGCGAAAGCGCTCGGCCTGATCCTCCGGATCGTTCAACTCGGAAAATCCATTGGCGATCTCGCGGCCGCCGACGAAGAACTCGAAGCGGTCGGTGACGAACGGATCGGCATCGTTGCGGCGCGCGAGCGGCGACACTTCGGTCGGATAGGCGGTGATGAACGTCGGAATCCTTCAGCCGGTGCTCGACCGTCTTTTCGAAGATCTCGATCTGCACCTTGCCCAGACCGTAGCCGTCCAGCAGCGGGATGTCGAGCGACCGCGCCACGGCGCGCGCCTGATCCGGATCGTCCAGTTGCGCAGCCTCGAGACGGGGGTTGAAATTCAGAATCGATTCCTTGACCGTCATGCGCGCAAACGCCTTGCCGAAGTCGTAGGATTCGCCCTGATAGTGGATCGCGCTGGTACCCAGCAGGTCCAACGCCAGACTGCGCAACAGAGTCTCGGTGGTGTCCATCAGATCCTGATAGTCGGCATAGGCCTCGTAGAACTCCAGCATGGTGAACTCGGGATTGTGCCGCGTCGACAGACCCTCGTTGCGGAAATTGCGGTTGATCTCATAGACCTTTTCGAAGCCGCCGACCACCAGGCGCTTGAGGTACAGCTCCGGCGCGATGCGCAGAAACAGGCTCATGTCCAGCGCATTGTGGTAGGTCACGAACGGCCGCGCGGTCGCGCCGCCCGGGATCACCTGCATCATCGGCGTCTCCACTTCGAGGAAACCGCGCCGGTTCAGAAAGTCGCGGAGGTACTGCACGATGCGCGAACGCAGGATGAACACATTGCGCGATTCCTCGCTCATGATCAGGTCGAGGTACCGCTGCCGGTAGCGCGTCTCCTGGTCGGTGAGGCCGTGGAATTTTTCCGGCAGCGGCCGCAGCGACTTGGTCATCAGCCGCAGATCGTCGATCTTGACCGACAATTCGCCGGTCTTGGTCTTGAACAGCACGCCTTCGGCGGCGACGATGTCGCCGACGTCCCAGCCCTTGAAGGATGCATAGACGCCCTCGGGCAATGCATCGCGCTGCAGGAAGAGCTGAATCCGGCCGGTCATGTCCTGCACCTCGGTGAAACTGGACTTGCCCATGACGCGCTTGGCCATCATGCGGCCCGCCACCTTGACCCGGATCGGCTGCGCTTCCAGCGCCTCTGCGCTTTTACCGTCGTAGTCGGCGTGCAGCGCTGCGGCCAGCGCGTCGCGGCGGAAATCGTTCGGAAAGGCCACGCCGCCCTCGCGCAGCTTGCGCAGTTTCTCGCGCCGCTGAGCGATCAGTGCATGTTCGTCCTGGTCGTCGGTCATCAGAGTCCGCTCTTCAGACTGGCTTCGATGAAAGCGTCGAGGTCGCCATCCAGCACCGCCTGGGTGTTGCCCGTTTCGACGCCGGTGCGCAGGTCCTTGATGCGTGACTGGTCGAGCACATAGGAGCGGATCTGGCTGCCCCAGCCGATGTCCGACTTGCTGTCCTCCAGCGCCTGCTGGTCGGCGTTGCGTTTCTGGATCTCGAGCTCGTACAGCTTCGCCTTGAGCTGCTTCATCGCGGTTGACTTGTTCTTGTGCTGCGAGCGGTCGCTCTGGCACTGCACGACGATGCCGCTGGGTACGTGCGTGATGCGCACAGCCGACTCGGTCCGGTTGACGTGCTGGCCGCCGGCGCCGCTGGCGCGGTAGACGTCGATGCGCAGATCGGCCGGATTGATTTCGATATCGAAGTCCTCGTCGACCTCGGGCGAGACGAACACGGCGGCGAACGACGTATGCCGGCGGTTGCCCGAATCGAACGGCGACTTGCGCACGAGCCGGTGCACGCCGGTCTCGGTGCGCAGCCAGCCGTAGGCGAACTCGCCCGCGACCCGCACCGTCGCGCTCTTGATGCCGGCGACTTCACCCGGCGACACCTCGATGAGTTCGGTGGCGAACCCGCGCCGCTCGGTCCAGCGCAGGTACATGCGCAGCAGCATGTTGGCCCAGTCCTGCGCCTCGGTGCCGCCGGAGCCGGCCTGGACGTCGAGGAAGGCGTTGGCCTGATCCATTTCGCCGGAGAACATGCGGCGGAACTCCAGTCCGCTGACCTGCTTCTCCATCATTTCCAGATCGGCCTCGACCGAGGTCAGCGTGTCCGCGTCGTCTTCCTCGGCCGCCAGTTCCAGGAGATCGCTGGCGTCCTGCAGATGCCGGCCCAGTTCGGTCAGCACATCGACGACTTCTTCCAGCCGCGCGCGCTCCCTGCCCAGGTTCTGCGCGCGTTCTGGATCGTTCCAGACGCCCGGGTCCTCGAGTTCGCGGCAGACCTCGATCAGTTGTTCGCGCTTGTTGTCGTAGTCAAAGATACCCCCTGAGGGATTCCGACCGCCCCTGCAAGTCTCTTATCCAGTTTCTGACCGGGTTGATTTCCACGCCGCTCACCTGCGTCTTGTGTCGAAATTCAGCAAACCGGGCATGATACTGACAGCCCTGTCCAAAATCCACCGCCGACGCGCGGCGTCAGCGCGCCGGTGCCGCAAGACGCTGGATGTCCATGAGCTTGCCGCACGCATCGATGCGCAGCGCGAAACGCCCGTGGATGCCGTCGCGCGTGACGAAGCCCTGCACCGCCGACGCCGGAAACTGCACGCGCCGGCCGTCGTCGGCCACCGCGCTGATCTGGCGGGCACGACCCCGGTAATAGTGCGCCAGTTGGTCGGCGGAGATCGCCAGCGACAGCGTGATGGTCTGCGCGTCCACGCCGCCGCTCACGCAGAGCTGCGCCGCGCCCTGCCGGCTTCGGCCGCGGACTCGATGTGCTCGGCGATCAGTTGCAGCGCCTGATTGCCGCGGAAGACGTTGACGTCGAGGTGGTAGGCCAGCCGGATGCGATCGCCCGCCGCCAGCGCATGATCCTGCGCCTGGTTGAAGGCGATGACATCCAGAACGCGCGCATCGCCCGGCCGCGTAACCGCCAGTTTCAGATGCCGCCCGCCCAGAACGCGCACGTCGGCGACCTCGAACAGATCGTCGAACATCGGTTCGGGAAAGGCCTGCCCCCAGGGACCGGCAGCGCGCAACAGTTGCGCCACATCGAGCGTGAGTTCGCCGCCCTCCAGTCCGCCGTCGGTCTCGATCACGTTGACGAAGGCGTCGCCGTGCAGCCGCGCGCGCACGAGATCGTCGAACGCGGTACCGAAACGTTCGAAGTCCCCGGCCGCAAGGCTGAGCCCCGCCGCCATCGCGTGCCCCCCGAATTTCGCGAGCAGCCCCGGGTGTGCCGTGGCGATCGCATCCAGCGCATCGCGGATGTGCAGTCCGGGAATCGAACGCGCCGAGCCTTTCAACGACCCGTCGCCGGCCTCGGCGAAGACGATCGCCGGCCGGTGGAAACGCTCCTTGACCCGCGAAGCGAGAATGCCGATCACGCCCTGGTGCCAGTGCGGCTGGTACAGACAGATTCCGGCCGGCAACCGCTCTTCGTCGCACTGCAGAGCGTCCAGCAGCGCCATGGCCTCGAGCTGCATGTCCGCCTCGATCTCGCGCCGCTCGCGATTGAGCGCGTCCAGTTCGCCGGCCAGACGCCGGGCACGGTCGCTATCCGTCGCCAGCAGACACTCGATGCCGATCGACATGTCTTCCAGGCGTCCGGCGGCGTTCAGGCGCGGGCCCAGGCAGAACCCCAGGTCCTGCGCGACCAGCCGCCCGGCATCGCGCCGCGACACCTCGATCAGCGCCTGAATGCCGGGCCGGCCGCGGCCGGCGCGAATGCGCGCGAGCCCCTGCTGCACGAGAATGCGGTTGTTGCGGTCCAGCGCCACGACGTCGGCGACCGTGCCCAGCGCCACCAGGTCCAGCGCCTCGGCAAGGTTGGTTTCGGCGATGCCCTGTTCCGCGAACCAGCCGGTTTCGCGCAGGCGGCCGCGCAGTCCCAGCATCAGGTAGAACGCGACGCCGACGCCGGCCAGGTGCTTGCTCGGAAACTCGTTGCCCGGACCGTTCGGATTGAGGATCGCATCGGCGTCGGGCAGCACCGGGCCGGGCAGGTGATGATCGGTCACCAGCACGCGCATGCCGCGCGCCTTCGCCGCCGCCACGCCCTCGACGCTGGAAACGCCGTTGTCGACGGTGACGATCAGATCGGCGCCGCGCGCTCCGGCGACGGCGACGATCTCCGGCGTCAGCCCGTAGCCGTACTCGAACCGGTTCGGTACGAGATAGTCGACATGCTGCGCGCCCATCCGGGTCAGCGACCACACCACCAGCGCCGTGCTGGTTGCGCCGTCGGCGTCGAAATCGCCGATAACCAGGATGCGCTGCTGATGGTCGAGCGCATCGACCAGGAGGCCCACCGCCTCGGCCATGCCGTCGAGTCGATCGGGATGAACCAATCCGCCGATAGCCGTTTCGAGGTCGCTCAGCGAATCGACCCGGCGCGCGGCGTACACGCGCCGCAGCACCGGGTGCAGCGTACCGAGCGCCGCCGGTTCGTCGATCCGTCGTCGTCTGATCAACCGTTGCATGGTGACATGTTCCGTTCCTCGTTGGCGGCGCGGTGCATGCGGTCAGCGCGGCCCGCCGGTGAGCAGATCGAACGGCGGCCGCGGCCGCCGCCAGAAGCGCTTGAGATCCGGCGAACGCACCACGAAATCGCGTCCCGACCCGGTGAGCAGCGCAACCCGGCGGCGTGACTCGCGCAGTTGCTGCACCAGCGCCGCGAACACACCGGTATCGAGGCGTGCCAGGCGATCGAGCCAGGTGTGGCAGTCGCCGTAGGCCGCCCAGGGCGCCAGCGCCTCGGATGACCAGAGGCGGTGTCCGGGCCTGCCGCTGTCCGTGCCGGAGCCCTGCGGCACGCCGGCCAGTGTCGCCAGCCCGGCGACGACGGCGTTGTCGCTGACGACTTCGCTGTAATCCGTTTCGAGGTGCTCCGGCAGCGCGGCGCCGCCCCAGAACCAGACGCTGTTGATCGGCGGCTGGCGGCGCTCGCGGCGCGCCGCGTTGACCGGATGGTCATGCAACAGCATCTGCACCTCATTCATTCGCTGCCGCCACAAGCGCGCATCGTCGCCGGTCGGCAGGGCGTCGCCGATGATCTGGCCGACGATCGCGGACAACGCGGTGGTGCGCATCCGCGCCACGCCGGACAGCCGCGCGTACCAGCGCTGCGGCACCGGCGCACTGAACGCCACGGCGTCGGCGGCGAAATGGCGGTTGAGCGTATCGATCAATGCCTTGGCTTCGGCGTGCTCGACCCCCAGTTGTTCCGCGTGGAACACACGCAATTGCGTCTGGTCCGCGCGCAGATGGATCGGATCGGCGCGCAGCAGGGCGCTGTCGGGCCGCGCGCCGGTGTCGGCCAGCCAGCTCAGCGCGGCGAACGGCAGCTCGCCCCGCACGTCCGCTTGCACGCCGAACAAGGCACAGGCCCGCGCCTCGAACACCTCCGCGGAACCCGGCAGCCAACGTCCTTTCGCCAGCAGCAGCGACAGGTTGGGCAGCGGGGGCGCGTCTGAAAAATCGCAGCCCTCGAACGATGCGCGCAGGCCGGGAAACAGACAGTCGATCCGATGCTCCGCCGCCACCGGTCAGGATCCTGGCCCATCGCCGGGGTGCATGACCTGCATCCGTGCGCGACGAGCCCGCAGGAGCGGGCTGGCCCGCGAAGCGTGGCGCGGAGAGGGAACGGCTTCGCGGGCCAGCCCGCTCCGACAACAGCGAACGTCACGCCGGCGACCGGGTCGCGGCCAGAGGCTGCGCCTGCGGCAGTGACCCATTCGGGCGGCTAGTGAAGGTTGCCGAGGATCGCTTCGCGCACCGGTTCCGGCCTGGCGTCCACGGTGGTGACACCTTCCGTGCACTGCCTGATGGCGGTATCCGGATCCTTCAGCCCATGTCCGGTCAGCGTGCAGACCACGACGCTGCCTTCCGGAATGCGGCCGCCCTTGATGTCGCGCAGCGCGCCGGCCAGCGATGTGGCCGACGCCGGTTCGCAGAAGATGCCTTCCTTCCCGGACAGCAGTTTCTGCGCCGCCAGGATTTCCTCGTCGGTGCATTCGTCGAACCAGCCGCCGGATTCCTTCTGCGCGTTCCAGGCTTTGTCCCAGGACTGCGGATGACCGATGCGGATCGCGGTGGCGACGGTCTCCGGGTGATCGACCATCTTTCCGCGCAGAAACGGCGCGGCGCCGGAAGCCTGGTAACCGACCATGCGCGGACGGTTGTTGACGATGCCGTGGTCGAAGTATTCGCTGTAGCCCATCCAGTGCGCGGTGATGTTGCCGGCATTGCCGACCGGCAGGCAATGAAAATCGGGCGCGCGCTCCAGCTCCTCGACGATCTCGAACGCCGCGGTCTTCTGGCCCTGCAGACGATAGGGATTGATGGAATTGACGATGGTCACGGGCGCGGTTTCGCCGACTTCCTTGACCAGTTGCATGCCGGCGTCGAAGTTGCCGCGGATTTGCAGGACCACCGCACCGTGGATCATGGCCTGGGCCAGCTTGCCCAGCGCGATCTTGCCCTCGGGAATCAGCACGAAAGCGGTGATGCCGGCGCGCGCGGCGTAGGCCGCCGCCGAGGCCGACGTGTTGCCGGTCGACGCGCAGATGACGGCGCGGCTGCCCGCCTCGACCGCCTTGGTCACGGCCAGGGTCATGCCCCGGTCCTTGAACGAACAGGTCGGATTCAGGCCCTCGTACTTGACGTACATATCGACCTGCCTGCCGATGGCGCGCGGGATGTTGTTGAGCCGGATCAGCGGCGTGTTGCCCTCGCCCAGACTGATGATCCGGGTGTCGTCCTGAATCGGCAGGCGGTCGCGGTATTTCTCGATCAGGCCCGTGTAACGCGGTCGGAACGGCATTTCTTCACCTTCTGGCTATCGTCAGCAATTTATCAGGAATCCCGCCGACCGGCTTCTCATGACATCGTCATCCCGGCGAAGGCCGGGATCCAGCGTTCCGCCGCAGTGGATGCCGGTCTGCGCCGGCATGACGGACCCTAAGTTCGACCGGGCCTGGGAGTCGCCATTGTACCGGAATCGCAGCGCCGGTTGGCCGCCGGCGCGTCACGAATCCAGGTGTTCGACGCGGATGCGCGTCACCGCGCCCTGGATGCTGCCCAGCGCCTCGATTTCCGTGATGGCCGCATTCATGGCCTGTTCAGCGACGCGCCGCGTCAGCATGATCACCGGCACGGTGTCGTGCTCGTCTTGCGGCTCCTTCTGGATCATGGCCTCGATGCTGATGCCGGCCTGGCCGAGAATGCGGGTGACGTCCGCCAGCACACCGGGGCGGTCGATGGCCTGCATGCGCAGGTAATAGGCGGTCTGCACCCGGCCCATGTCCAGAATCGCCTGATCCGACAGCGCGTCGGGCTGGAACGCGAGATGCGGCACCCGGTTTTCCGGGTCGACGGTCAGCGTGCGCGCGACGTCCACCAGATCGGCGACCACCGCCGAGGCCGTGGGTTCGGCGCCGGCGCCGGCGCCGTAGTACAGCGTGGGACCGACCGCGTCGCCTTTCACCAGCACGGCGTTCATGACGCCGTCGACGTTGGCGATCAATCGGCGATAGGGGATCAGCGTCGGGTGCACGCGCAGCTCGATGCCGTCGGCCGCGCGGCGCGCGATGCCCAGGTGCTTGATCCGGTAGCCGAGCTGTTCGGCGAAGTTGACGTCATCCTGGGTGATGGCGCCGATGCCCTCGGTATAGACCTTGTCGAACTGCAACGGCACACCGAAGGCGATCGACGCCAGGATGGTCAGCTTGTGCGCGGCGTCGATCCCCTCGACATCGAACCTGGGGTCGGCCTCGGCATAGCCGAGCTTCTGCGCTTCGGCCAACGCGTCCGCGAAGCCGCGCCCCTTGTCGCGCATTTCGGTGAGAATGAAATTGCCGGTGCCGTTGATGATGCCGGCGACCCACTCGATGCGGTTGCCGGCCAACCCCTCGCGCACCGCCTTGATGATCGGGATGCCGCCGGCGACCGCCGCCTCGAACGCCACCATGACGCCCTGTTCCTGCGCCGCGGCAAAGATCTCGTTGCCATGCAGCGCGATCAGCGCCTTGTTCGCGGTAACCACGTGCTTGCCGTTGCCGATCGCCTTCAGCACCAGTTCACGCGCCGGGCTGTAACCGCCGATCAGCTCGACGACGATATCGATCGAGGGATCGTCGACGATCTCGAAACCGTCCTTGACCACACTGATGTCACCGATGCCGGGCAGACGCGCCGGATCGTATTCGCGCGCCGCCGCGCGGGTGATGCGGATGCCGCGTCCGGCGCGGCGCGCGATTTCGCCCGCGTTGCGTTTCAGAACGTTGAAAGTGCCGCCCCCGACAGTGCCAAGGCCCAGCAGGCCGACGTTAACCGGTTCCAAACCCTGATCTCCTTCTAATGAATCTTGAAAACTTCCCGGACCTGCGCAAGCGATGCCGGCACCCGCGTGCAGGCTCGCGGGTGCCGGACAATTGTACAAGTCTCAAGCGCCGGCCGCGGCGGATTTTTCGTGCTTGCGTAACATGTCGCGGATCCCGCGGATCGCCTGGCGCGTGCGGTGTTCGTTTTCGATGAGCCCGAAACGCACGTAGTCGTCGCCGTATTCGCCGAAGCCGATGCCGGGCGAGACTGCGACCTTGGCCTCGATGAGCAGCTTCTTGGAGAACTCGAGCGACCCCATGGCGCGGTAGGGTTCGGGAATCGGCGCCCACACGAACATCGTGGCTTTGGGCCGCTCCACCGGCCAGCCGATCGAATCGAGACCGTCGCACAGCACGTCGCGCCGGCGGCGGTAGGTGGCGACGATTTCAGCGACGCAGTCCTGCGGTCCTTCCAGCGCCGCAATCGCCGCGACCTGGATCGGCGTGAACATGCCGTAGTCCAGATAGGACTTGATGCGGGTCAGTGCCGCCACCAGCGTCTGGTTGCCGCACATGAACCCGACGCGCCAGCCCGGCATGTTGTACGTCTTCGACAGCGTATAGAACTCGACCGCGATCTCGTCCGCGCCCGGCGCCTGGAGGATGGACGGCGCCCGGTACCCGTCGAACGACAGTTCTCCGTAGGCCAGATCGTGCACCACCCAGATGCCGTGTTCGCGCGCGATCGAAATTATCTTCTCGAAAAACGGCAGCTCGACGCACTGCGTGGTCGGATTGCTGGGAAAATTCAGCACCAGCATCTTGGGCTTCGGCCAGGAATCCTTGATCGCTTTTTCCAGCTCCTCGAAAAACGCCTGCTCGCCGTTGTTGATGGGCACGTGGCGGATGTCGGCACCGGCGATGACGAAACCGTACGGATGGATCGGATAAGCGGGGTTCGGCACCAGCACCGCGTCGCCCGGCCCGACGGTCGCCAGCGCAAGATGCGCCAGCCCTTCCTTCGAGCCGATGGTCACGATCGCCTGGGTATCGGGATTCAGGTGCACGTCGAAACGTTTGCGGTACCAGTCGCAGATCGCCTTGCGCAGGCGCGGAATGCCGCGCGAGACGGAATAGCGGTGCGTGTCGCCGCGCCTGGCCGTCTCGATCAGTTTCTGGACGATGTGATCCGGCGTCGGCCGGTCGGGATTGCCCATGCCGAAATCGATGACGTCCTCGCCACGCGCGCGCGCCGCGGCCTTGAGTTCATTGACGATATTGAACACATAGGGCGGCAAGCGTTTGATACGTGGAAAATCTTCGGACTTGGCGGACACGCGGGTGTTTCTCTTGGCGAGTGAATATCGGTTGCTAGCGTACTGAAAATACAAGGGTTGAACAAGCGGGGCCGCGGCGGCCCGGCGCTGGCGGGTTGCGGGGAAAAAATGCTAAGGTAGGCGCATGGATTTCGCCCGCACCGAAGGCCCTTCGCAACTGGTCATCCAGCGCTTCGAAGCAGGCGCGGTCACGATCGGCGGACGGACGTATCAGCGCAGCGTACTGGTGACGCCAGCCGGCGTGCTCGAATGGGCGCCGGCCGCCATCGACGATTTAAGCGCCGACGAACTCGCCGCACTCGCCGAATACACGCCCGAAATCGTCCTGCTCGGCACCGGCCGGCGCTTGCGGTTCCCCGACCCGGCAGCGCAGATACCGCTGATCGCGCGCGGCATCGGTGTCGAGGTCATGGACACGGCGGCGGCGTGTCGCACCTTCAATCTGCTGCTGTCGGAAAACCGCCGCGTGGTCGCCGCGCTACTGATCGGCGAAGCCTGAAGCCGGCCACAGCGCGTCCGCCGTTTGCCGTTGACGGCTGCGCGCCATGCCAGCCCCGTCGAAGAAACCCGTCACGCGCCCGCCGAAGGGCACTCGTCATGCCGGCGCAGGCCGGCATCCAGCGATTTGCTGCAAATGGATTCCGGCCTGCGCCGGAATGACGGTGCGCTCGACATCGCGCGGTTCAGCGGCTGCTGAACTTCGCCGGTACGACGACACCGAAACGGTTTGCGGCCGCGCGCTCGTCAGTCGAACAGCGCGTCGAACGAATAGCCTTCGCTTTCGAGAATCTGGCGCAGGCGCCGCAGGGCGTCGATCTGGATCTGGCGCACCCGTTCGCGGGTGACCCCGATTTCGTTGCCGACTTCCTCCAGCGTCGCAATCCTGCTGCCGCGCAGGCCGAAACGCCTTTCCACGACTTGGCGCTGCTTGTCGGACAACTGCCCGATCCAGGTTTCCAGGTGACCGAAGACGTGGGCGTCCTGCAGGACGTTCCGACGGGTCCGGATTCTGCTCGTCGGGAATTGCGTCGAGCACCGAGCGGTCGGTGTCCTTGCCGGCCGGCACATCGACCGACGTGACCCGCTCGTTCAGCTTCAGCATGCGCTGAACATCCTTGAGCGGCTTGCACAGGCGTTGTGAAATCTCCTCCGCGCTCGGCTCGTGATCCAGCGCCTGGGCGAGTTCGCGCGAGGCCTGCAGGCAGCCATTGAGTTCCTTGACCACGTGAATCGGCAGACGGATGGTGCGCGTCTGGTTCATGATGGCGCGCTCGATGGTCTGGCGGATCCACCAGGTCGCATACGTGGAAAATCGGAAGCCGCGTTCCGGATCGAACTTCTCGACGGCGCGCATCAGACCGAGATTGCCCTCCTCGATCAGATCCAGCAACGCCAGGCCGCGGTTCATGTAACGGCGCGCGATCTTGACGACCAGGCGCAGATTGCACTCGATCATCTTGCGGCGGCCGGACTCGTCGCCCCTCTGGGCGAGCCGTGAATAGTGAATCTCCTCCTGCGCGCTCAACAACGGCGAGTACCCGATTTCGCTCAGATACATTCGCGTTGCATCGAAATGCGCATCATTCGACTGAGAATCATTGAACAGGTGTTCGATCTCGGGAGGGGAAGGTTCGGACAGATCGCCTTCCTCCTCTACGTACGTGGAACCCGCTGAATCGAGATCCTCGGCCAACTGCTTCGTCATACTCCACCCCCTGATCTTATAGTTTTGTAACCAAGACTCGCCAGGTTGGTCTTGGCCTCATATCAGCGCATTGCCGGCGACCGCTCAGCGTTGAGGCAGGATGCTCAGCGGATCGACGGATGTCTGGTTCTTGCGAATTTCAAAATACAGCTGCGTGCGGCTGGTGCCACTTGAACCCATGTGGGCGATCGGTTGTCCGGCATCCACCCAGTCTCCTTCCCTTGCCAACAGTTCTTTATTATGTGCGTATGCGCTTAAATACTGCTGATTGTGCTTGATAATAATAAGCCTGCCGTAGCCCGAAAGTCCACTGCCGGCATAGACCACCTTGCCGGACGCCGCCGCCAGCACGTCGTCCCCGGAACTCCCGGCGATACTGATACCCTTCTTTCCGGGTGAGCTGGAATCGTAATGGCGCAACAGGAGCCCCTTCGCCGGCCAGGTCCATTGCAGCTTGTCCTGGAACTGGTGTTCGGGCGGCGGAGCGAGTTCCGGCGCCGGTGCCGTGGCGATCGCCACCGGCGCTCCGTCCGCTGCCGGGATCGGCACGTCGGTTTTGGGCCGGCTCGGCCTGACCTCGGAGGGCGGCGCCGACCGGACCGCGCGGGCGGCGGCGAATTTCGGCCGGCTCGGCTCGATCCGGACCTCCGGCGGCGTCGGGGCGGGCGCAAGATGCCGCGCGGTGACCGGGGCGGCCGGTGGAGGTGCAGGCGGTGGCGGCGGCATCAAGCGCAATCGCTGGCGCGCGTAAATGGTGTAAGGCGGGCCGATGTCGTTCCAGCGGGCCAGGTTGTCGGCGTCGAGTTCGTATTGCCAGGCGATGGAGAAAAGCGTCTCGCCGCGCACCACCCTGTGGTAACCGGAGGGAGGTACGGGCCGTTTGGTATGGTCACCGACCGGCGCCCTGATCGGCGCGCCGGCACAGGATATCAGGCACAGACTGATCGCCAGCGCCAGTAAACGCCTCATCGGCCGTTCAACCCTTGAGCAACCACGCACCCACAGCGACCAAGCCTACCAGCATCCAGCCCAACGCGTCGACGTTGCCGCGCAATGCGGGTTCCCTGTCCGGTCCGGCCGGACCGGAGGGCGCGCGCGGATGCGCCGTCCGGTACTGAACACGCTCGTTCAACCGCTGCAGCGGGTTCACTCGCCGGTCCCGATCAGGGGCACGAAATTGACCGGTTCGAAGTCCACCCGCTCATACACATCCTCGGTGCGCGTCACCCGCGTCAGCACCTGACCGCTGCGCCCGCCCACCGGCATCACCAGCACGCCGCCGACGGCCAGTTGCGTCAACAGCGATTCGGGAATCTCGGCGCCGCCGGCGGTGACCATGACGGCGTCGAACGGCTGCACTTCGGGCCAGCCCAGCGTGCCGTCGCTGTGGCGCGCGCGAATGTTGCGATAGCCGAGCCGGCGGAAGCGTACCCGCGCCTGCGTCAGCAGCGGTTCGATCCGTTCGGTGGTATAGACGGTTTCCACCAGGTGCGACAGCACCGCCGCCTGGTAGCCCGATCCGGTGCCGATTTCCAGCACTTTGCGCGGAACGCGCTCGACCACCAGCTCGGTCATGCGCGCGACGATGTAGGGTTGCGAAATGGTCTGGCCGTGGCCGATCGGCAGCGAGGTGTCTTCGTAGGCGCGGCTCGCCAGCGCCTCGTCGACGAACAGGTGGCGCGGCACGCCGCGCAGCGTTTCCAGCACGCGCAGGGTGCGAATGCCCTCCTCGCGCAGCCGCTCCACCAGCCGGTCGCGCGTGCGCTGCGAGGTCATGCCGATGCCGATCTGGGGCGATCTCATGAAGGCGCGCCGTCATCGCCCAGGCACACCCTGAGCTGATCCAGCGCTTCGTAGCGTGTCAGGTCGACGTGAATCGGTGTAACCGAGATGAAGCGGTTCCGCACGGCGTGGAAATCGGTCCCCGGCCCCGCGTCCTGTTCGGCGCCGGCCGGACCGACCCAGTAGATGGTCCGGCCGCGCGGATCGGTCTGACGGATCACGGGTTCGGACTTGTGCCGGTGCCCCAGCCGGGTCGCCTGCCAGCCCGCCAGTTGGTCCCACGGCAGGTCGGGCACGTTGACGTTGAGAATGGTCTCCGCCGGCACCGGCTGCCGCTCGATCCTGCGCAGCAGCTCGACGGCGGCGCGCGCGCCGGTCGCGTAGTGTTCGATGCGTGCGCCGACCATCGAGATGGCGATGCCCGGCAACCCGAGGAAGCGGCCTTCCATCGCGGCGGCAACGGTGCCGGAATAGAGCACGTCGTCGCCGAGGTTGGCGCCGCTGTTGATGCCCGACACGACGATGTCGGGCTCTTCGTCGAGCAGGCCGGTGATGGCCAGGTGCACGCAATCGGTCGGCGTACCCTCGACACGGGTAATGCCGTTGTCCAGTTGTTGCGCGCGGATCGGCAGATCCAGCGTCAGTGAATTGCTGGCACCGCTGCGATCCCGATCAGGCGCAACCACGGTGATGCGGGCGACCGCCGCCAGCGCGTCGATAAGGCACTGGATACCGGGGGCCTGGTAACCGTCGTCGTTGCTGATCAGGATGTGCATAACCTGCGGACTATACCTCAAACGGGGACGCGCCGCCCATCCCGGCCTGCAATGACGCACCGCCGCCGGGTTGAAATCGGCGGCCGATTCAGGTATCGCTTATTCCATCATGAGCCAGCCGGTCAAGCCTGAGGACGTTGAACTGTTTCGCACCGCCGTGGGACCGGTACGCCCGGTGCGCCAGGACCGGCACGCGCACCAGCGCACACCGCCGCGGCCGCGGCCGCTGTTTCTCGAAGCCGACGAACGCGCGGTGCTGATCGACATGATGTCGGAGGCGTTCGAGCCCGTCGAGTACCTGACCGGCGAAGAACTCATTTACCTGCGCGAGGGCCTGCAACCGCGCGTGCTGAAACGGCTGCGCCGCGGCCAGATCGGCGTGGGCGCCGAACTGGACCTGCACGGCATGACCGTCGCCGTGGCGCGCGGCGCCATCGCCGCGTTTCTGCTCGAATGCCGCAAGCGGCGCATCCCGTGTGTGCGCATCATCCACGGCAAGGGCCTGGGCTCGCGTCAGCGCGGGCCGGTGTTGAAAAGCAAAGTGGGAAACTGGCTCCGCCAGCGCAACGAGGTGCTGGCCTATTGCTCGGCGCGCGCGTTCGACGGCGGCACCGGCGCCGTCTACGTCCTGCTCAAACTCACCTGAAAACCGGGGACAGAACAGAATGGCACTTACTTAACTCTGAATTCAGGGGTTTCGTCATTCCGGCGAAGGCCGGAATCCAGGAAAACTACCACTATTGTAGATTCTGGATCCCAGCCTTCGCCGGGATGACGGCAGTTCTGGGCTTAAGTAAGTGCCATTCGGGTCAGAACACAGTTTTCGCCAATATTCGCATCAGCCCCGTCGAGCCGCCGGTCACGTTGACAGAACGCAATCCAACGTCGGGGAACTACCAGCAAAGGCTCGCAAGCCACGCCTTACCGCGAACGAATCAGGCGCTTCGAAAGCCGACGAACGCAGTACCAAGCGAACGTATATTAGCGAAAACTGTGTTCTGACCCCGGTTTTCAGGTGCGCGGGCCGAACAGGGCGGTGCCTACGCGCACCATTGTGGCGCCCTCTTCGACCGCGATCTCGAAGTCGCCGCTCATGCCCATCGACAGTTCCGCGAACGCCTCCGCACCGAACCGCACGGCCGCCGCCTCGGCCAGCGTTCGCAGTTGCGCGAACACACGGCGGGTTATGGTTTCGGACTGGTCGAACGCGCCGATGGTCATCAGTCCCCGCAGGCGGATGCCCGCACAGGCTGTTTCGAACAGAGCGTCCAGCACCTCGAACAGCGCTTCGGGCGCGATGCCCTGTTTGGCCGGGTCGCGCGCGACGTTGACCTGCACCAGCGCCTGGACTTCGCGCCCGCGCGCGTGCGCCGCCGCACCGATGCGCCGGAACACCTTCTCGCTGTCGATCGAGTGCACCCAGTCGAACCGCTGCCCGACCGGCATCGTCTTGTTCGACTGGACGCGACCGATGCAGTGCCAGGTCAGTTCGGGATGCGCCCGAATCTTCGGCTCGGCCTCCTGCACCCGGCTCTCGCCGAAGTCGCGCTGGCCGAGAGCGGCCAACCGTTCGATTGCCGGCAACGGCTGGTTCTTGGACACGGCGATCAGGCGCACAGTGTCGGCGCGGCGGCCGGCCCGCTGCGCGGCTGCGGCGATGCGCGCCCGGATTGCAAGCAAAGGATCGGTTTCACTCACCGGCGACGATTTCTCTCAGTACGGAGGTCGCGAAGCCGCCGGCGGTCAGCGTGAACGCGAGCGCCAGCGCGCCGTCCACCGCGTCCCAGCGCCACTCCAGCGCGTCCACCCGCAACCGCAGACTGCGCCGCGCCGCTTCCAGGCCCTGTTGCTCCAGTCCCGCGCGCCATGCGCGCCAGGGCGCGAGCCATTCGGTTTCCGCCGCCAGCACGGTGTCCCGCACCAGCGGATCGCCGCGGCCGCACAGCGGGCCGGTACAGTGTAGCTCCAGCGCATCGAGGCGCGTCATCAGGGTGGGGTCGTCGGGGTCGAACAGGAAGCACGCGGACCGTCCGTCCAACTGCATAACGTCGCCGGCGCGCGGCGCGCACCAGGTCCCGTCGCGCACGCGCCCCGCCAGCACCCGATTGAACAGGGCCGAACGCGCCGCGGACAGATACAGGCCGCGCTGCGTGCGCGAGGCGCGCAGGCGCCCGGCGAACAGCGCGTCGGCCCGCGCGAGATTGCCACCGTCGCAGCCGAAGCGCTGCGCGCCGAAATAATTGGGCACGCCGTGCGCCTCGATCCGCTGCAGACAGCGTTCGGCGCAGCCGCGATCGCCGTCGAACGACCGGAGCAGAATCTCGAAGCGGTTGCCGCGCAACGCACCGCGCTTCAGCTTGCGGGCATGGCGCGCCGCGCGCAGGATTTCGACGCCGGGTTCGGCGAGCGCCGTCCAGTCAGGTTCGTCCTGTCCGGGAAGCTGCACCGAAAACCATTGCTCGGTGACAGCGTGCCGATCCTTGAGGCCGGCATAGCCGACCGCCGCAGGCGCTACGCCGGCGTGCCGGGCCAGCGCCCGCGCCACCCAGTCGGTGTTGACGCCGGTCTTGCGTACAGACAGCCAGACGTGCTCGCCTTGCCCCTCGGGTTCCGTCACGGGGATCTCGACCACGCGGAAATCCGCCGGCGCGCCGCGCAGCATGCCGCGCCCGCAGGGTCCGCCCCAGACGCGCGGCAGATCGTGCCAAACGTCGGCCAGCGCCGGCAGCGGGCCGTCAGAGTGCATCCAGCAGCACGACCGCCATGGCAGCGATGCCTTCCTGCCGTCCGGTGAAACCCAGATGTTCCGTGGTAGTTGCCTTGACGTTGATCAAATCCACGTCGACCTGCAGATCGGCGGCGATGCGCTGTTCCATCGCCGGCACCCAGGGCGCGAGACGCGGCGTCTGCGCAATGAGCGTCAGGTCCGCATTCAGCAGGCGCAGACCGCGCTGGTGAACCTTGTCGTGTACGCGGCGCAACAGCTCACGGCTGTCGATGCCCGCGTAGGCCGGGTCGGAATCCGGAAAATGCCGGCCGATGTCACCCAGCCCGGCGCCGCCGAGCAGCGCGTCGCACAACGCGTGCAACAGGACGTCGCCGTCCGAATGCGCCTTCATACTGCGGTGATAAGGCACCTGCACGCCGCCCAGCATCAGCGTGCCGCCTTCCTGAAAGGCGTGCACGTCGAACCCCTGACCGATTTTCATAGCCGCCCCTGTTGCCTGAGATAAAACTCGGCGAGATCGAGATCGTCCGGCCCTGTGATCTTGATGTTGTCCAGATGCCCTTCCACGAGTTTGGGCCGCCAGCCGGCGTGCTCCATCGCCGACGCCTCGTCGGTGACCTCGACGCCGGCGCGCAGCGCTTCTTCGATCGCCGTCCGCAACTGGCCCAGCCGGAACAGTTGCGGGGTCTGAGCCCGCCAGAGCTTACGGCGGTCCAGCGTCGAGTTTACCAGCCGTTTGTTATCGATTTGTTTCACCGTGTCGCTGACCGGAATCCCCAGGAGACCGCCGACCTGATGCCCGATGATTTCGGCAAGCAGCTTTTCGATATCCGCGGAACGCACGCACGGGCGTGCCGCGTCGTGCACCAGCACCCAGGCATCGTCGGAGACATTCTCGGCGAGACGCCTCAGGCCGTTCAACACCGAGTGACAGCGCTCGTGGCCGCCCTCGGCGATCAGGCAGGGTTTGCCGGCGATGCCGTTTTCGAGTTCCGCGGGGAGATTCCGCCGGTCGCCGACCACGACCAGCCCGGTCACGGACGGGCAACCCGCGAGCGCGTCGAGCGTGTGCCGGAGCACACTGCGGCCGCCGATCGACAGGAACTGTTTGGGCGTGGCGCCGCCCAGTCGCCGCCCCGCACCCGCGGCAGGCACCAGCGCCCAACAGGCCGGAATGCGCTGCACAGCGGCGCTATTCCGGCGGCGTCGGGTCGGCGTCGGGTTCGACGATCTGGAAGAACGTCTCGTCCTTGCCGATCATGCCGAGGTCCTCGCGCGCCCGCTCCTCGATCGCCGCCTGACCCTGCTTGAGATCGCGCACTTCGGCCTCGAGCGTCTGGTTGCGTTCCTTCAGCGCGCCGTTCTCCGCGCGCTGCACCTCGACCTGGCGATTGAGACGCCAGACTTCGGCCAGACTGCCGTCACCCACCCACAAGCGGAATTGCAGGAACAGAAACAGCGCCGCGAGAACCCACATCCACCAGCGCACGATGCATCAACCCGTGAAACGCGCCGCCATCGTCACCGGAACACGTTGAACGCCGTGCGCCCGGCATAGGTGCACTGGCCCTGCAATTGCTCGTCAATGCGTATCAGGCGGTTGTACTTGGCGACCCGGTCGGAACGCGACAGCGAACCGGTCTTGATCTGCGTCGCCGCGCTGCCGACCGCGATATCGGCGATGGTGACGTCCTCGGTTTCGCCCGACCGGTGCGAGATGACGGCCGTGTAGCCCGCATCGATGGACATGTCGATCGCTTCCCGCGTTTCGGTCAGTGTGCCGATCTGGTTCGGCTTGATCAGGATCGAGTTGGCGATCTTCCCGTCGATGCCTTGCCGGATGATAGCGGTATTGGTGACGAATATGTCGTCGCCGACGAGCTGGATGCGGCTGCCCAGCCGCTCGGTGAGCAGTTTCCAGCCGTCCCAGTCGTTTTCCGCCATGCCGTCCTCGATGGACAGGATCGGATACTGATCGACCCAGGCGGTGAGATAATCGGTGAAGTCGGCCGCGTCGAACGACCGGCCCTCCGAGTCCAGATGATACCGCCCGTCCTTGTAGAATTCGGAACTCGCCGCATCCAGCCCCAGGCACACATCCTTGCCGGCCTGGAACCCCGCCTTGCCGATCGCTTCCGGAATCACCTCGATCGCCGCTTCGTTGGACGGCAGGTCTGGCGCGAAACCGCCTTCGTCGCCCACCGCCTTGTTCAGTCCACGGCCGTTCAGCACCGACTTCAGCGTATGAAACACCTCCGCCCCGTAGCGCACGGCCTCCTTCAGCGACGGCGCACCGACCGGCAGGATCATGAACTCCTGCAGATCGACGCTGTTGTCGGCGTGGACGCCGCCGTTGATGATGTTCATCATTGGCCCTGGCATCTGCCAGGACCCGTCCGGACTGAGCGAGCGGTACAGCGCCAGCCCCTTGTCGCGTGCCTGGGCGTGGGCGACGGCGAGTGACACCGACAGCATCGCGTTGGCGCCGAGCCGGCGCTTGTTGTCGGTGTCGTCGAGATCGATCATGGCGCGGTCGATTTCGGTCTGGGCGGCGGCGTTCCTGCCCAGGACCCGGCTCCGGATCTCGCCGTTGACGCTGGCCACCGCGCGGCTGACGCCTTTGCCGGAATAACGCGACTTGTCGCCGTCGCGCAGTTCGACCGCCTCGCGCGTGCCGGTGGACGCGCCGGACGGCACCGCGGCCCGCCCCATGGCGCCCGAATCGAGCACCACATCGGCTTCCACGGTGGGGTTACCGCGCGAGTCGAGGATCTCCCGTCCGCGCACCTCTACGATTATTGACATCTCAGACTCCCTGAATCGAAAAGTTGTTGACTGTTCTGACGCTCCAGCCGATCCGGCAATCCACCCATCTACCAGTCTCGAATCAACCAACCATTAACCACAAAGCACACGAAGCACACGAAGTAAATGCTTGTTTGTTGCGATCACACTCCGGGCTTGTGTGGACAACCCGCAGCCACCCACCGGTTTGCGGGCTTCCTGATTCAAGGAGCCTCCAAGCGAGTGATACCGCCTGATTATGGTGTAACACTAAGAATACTGGCCTTGGTGTCCTTCGTGCCCTTTGTGGTCAACTGGAAATAAATCCAGCCAAACCACGTTCAGCCAAGCAGATCCGCCTCGGCGAACGGCCGCGCCTTGACCGTTTCGTCGAGCAATTTCAGCACTTCGAGCAGTTCGCGCATGCGCTGCAGGGGCCAGGCGTTGGGACCGTCGCTCAGCGCCTTCTCCGGGTTGGGATGGGTCTCCATGAACAGGCCGGAAATACCCGCCGCCACGGCCGCGCGCGCCAGCACCGGCACGAATTCGCGCTGGCCGCCCGAGGCGCTGCCCTGGCCTCCGGGCAACTGCACCGAGTGGGTGGCGTCGAACACCACCGGCGCGCCGGTGTTGCGCATCACCGCGAGCGAGCGCATGTCGGACACCAGGTTGTTGTAACCGAACGAGACACCGCGTTCGCAGACCATGATCTGCTCGTTGCCGGCCGCGCGCGCCTTGTCGACCACGTTCTTCATGTCCCAGGGCGCCAGAAACTGGCCCTTCTTGATATTCACCGGCTTGCCCTGGCGCGCCACGTTCTGGATGAAGTTGGTCTGGCGGCACAGAAACGCCGGGGTCTGCAGCACGTCGACCACGCCCGCCACCTCGTGCAGGGGCGTGTCCTCGTGCACGTCCGTCAGCACCGGGACACCGATTTCGTCCTTGACCTTCTGGAGTATGCGCAGGCCCTCCTCGAGACCCGGCCCGCGAAAGCTGCCGATCGACGAACGGTTGGCCTTGTCGAACGACGACTTGTAGACGAAGGGAATGTCCAGCGCGCCGGTGAGTTCCTTGAGCTGCGCCGCGGTTTCCAGCGCCAGCGCCTCCGATTCGATCACGCAGGGGCCTGCGATCAGAAAAAACGGGGCATCCAGCCCCGCGTCGAATCCACATAATTTCATCAGCGGGTAACCTGTGTTGATCAGGGGAAGTCTCGACCGGACCTGGCAACCCGGCGGCGGGCGCGACGATCGAAGCCTTCTGAAGTTTATACGATACGGGCCCCGCCCGTCAGCGCGCCCAGCCGGTCGCAGTGTGCGCCGCGGTCTCCCTGCCGGCGTGCCTGGCGTTCGCCGCCTGGACGAAGCCGACGAACAGCGGGTGCCCGTCACGCGGCGTCGAGGTGAACTCCGGGTGAAACTGGCAGGCCAGGAACCAGGGGTGGTTGCCGATCTCGACCATTTCCACCAGGCTGCCGTCGAGCGACGTGCCGGAAAGGGTCAACCCGGCCTGTTCCAGCGTCGCGCGGTAGCTGTTGTTGAATTCGTAGCGGTGCCGGTGGCGTTCGGTGATCACGTCCTTGCCGTACATCGCGTGCGCCAGCGTGCCGGGCACCAGGCGGCACGCCTGACCGCCCAGACGCATGCTGCCGCCCAGGTCGGACTGCTCGCTGCGGCGTTCGATGGTGCCGGTGCGGTCCTGCCATTCGGTGATCAGGGCAATCACGGGGTGCGGTGTGTTCTTGCGGAACTCGGTGCTCTGCGCATCCTGCAACCCCGCGACGTTGCGCGCGAACTCGATCACCGCGACCTGCATGCCCAGGCAGATGCCCAGATAGGGAATCGCGTGCTCGCGCGCGTAGCGGACTGCCGTGATCTTGCCTTCGACGCCGCGCTCGCCGAATCCGCCCGGCACCAGAATCGCGTCAGCCTCGGCCAGCGCCGACGGGCCTATTCGCTCGATCAGCTCCGAATCCACGTACCGGATGTTGACCTTGGTCTGCGTGTGGATGCCCGCGTGGATCAACGCCTCGGACAGCGATTTGTACGATTCGGTCAGGTTGACGTACTTGCCCACCATGGCAACGGTCACTTCGCTAATCGGATGCTGCAGTTTGTCGACCACGTTGCGCCATTCGTCGAGGTCCGCCGGCTTGGCATCGAGGCGCAGCAGCTCCACCACGATGTCGTCCAGGTGCTGCTCGTGCAGCAGCAGCGGAATCTTGTAGATGCTGTCGACGTCGACCGCCGAGAACACGGCGCGTTCGTGCACGTTGGTGAACAATGCGATCTTGCGCCGCTCCTCGTCGGGCAGCGGCCGGTCGATGCGGCACATCAAAAGGTCCGGCTGGATGCCGATGGAGCGCAGCTCCTTGACCGAGTGCTGGGTCGGCTTGGTCTTGATCTCGCCCGACGCGGCGATATAGGGCACCAGCGTGAGGTGCACGAACAGGGCGCGGTCGCGGCCCATTTCGACGCCCATCTGGCGAATGGCCTCGAGGAACGGCAGCGACTCGATGTCGCCGACCGTGCCGCCGATCTCGACCATGGCCACGTCGGCGGCGTCGGCGCCCAGGCGGATGCAGCGCTTGATCTCGTCGGTGATGTGCGGAATGACCTGCACGGTGCCGCCCAGATAGACGCCGCGCCGCTCGTTGCGGATGACCTGTTCGTAGATCTGGCCGGTGGTGAAATTGTTGCGCCGAGTCATCGTGGTGCGGATGAAGCGCTCGTAGTGTCCGAGGTCCAGATCGGTCTCCGCGCCGTCCTGGGTCACGAACACCTCGCCGTGCTGAAACGGACTCATGGTGCCCGGATCGACGTTGATGTAGGGGTCCAGTTTGAGCAGCGTGACCTTGAGACCGCGCGCTTCGAGCAACGCGCCCAGCGACGCGGCGGCGATGCCCTTGCCCAGGGAGGACACCACGCCGCCGGTGATAAATATAAATCGGGTCATGAAACTCTGAAAATCGGAAGACAAGCAGCACAACGGACGGGAAGTCAGGTTACCAGAACCTTGCTTGAGCTACAATGCGCGTGTGCGCCGGTGCACCCGCGCACACGCGACTTGTGGCTAAAGATTCGTCAATCGACTCCAGTCCGGCCACCAGCCGCTTTCATGCGGCGCCGCCGCGACCCCGGCCGCCACGACGACCCCCGGCACCGCCACCAGTTCGTCACCGAGATACAGCAGTGGAATCCGGTCGCGCTCCCAACCCGGCACACCGCGCTCCTGCAACAGCGTCTTGAGTGCGCGATGATGCGTGCGGCCGGCGGGGCGGATGCGTTCGCCGCCCTGGCGGAACCGCAGCGCGAACGGCGCGTCGACCAAGTGCCCGGCGATGCCGCGGCCGGGCACGCGCTCCGCGCTGAGCGTGCCGCCCGCCGCGTCGAGCCAGCGTTCACCATCGGCGATGTGCCAGGTCAAGCACTGCGCGGGGTCCATCGCCGCCAGCGCCGGCATGATGAACAGCCGGTCGCGGTAGCGGCGGACCTCGACGCCGTCCCAGGCCACGCGCGGTTCGGCGTCGACGGCGGCATAAAGCGCATCGTCGACGACGTGACCGAGCACACGCTCCGACGGCAGGCGAAAACCGGCGCGCGCGATCCAGAACCGCAGCACATTGCGTTGCCGGTCGGGCGACAGCGACTGCAGCACGACCACCGACAGCGCGCCGGTCTGCGGATCGGCGGCGTGCGTGAAATCGTCGGCGCCGGCTTCGTCGGCCAGACGCCGATACCCGGCCTGAAGGCGCGCAGCGCGACCCAGCGTCTGCGACAGCGACGGCCACCGCCGGCGCAGCACCGGGATGATTGCATGGCGCAGGAAGTTGCGATCGAAGCGCGGGTCGCGGTTGCTCGGGTCCTCGATCCAGTGCAAGCCCTCGCGCGCCGCATAGGCCGCCAGCGCTTCGCGCGGCTCGTCGAGCAGCGGCCGCACCAGGAGTCCGGCCGCAAAACCGCTGATCGCGGCCATCGCCGCCAGTCCGGCGGGGCCGGCGCCGCGCAGCAGTTGCAGCAGCAGGGTTTCGGCCTGATCGTCCCGGTGATGCGCCGTCAACAGCGCAGCGCCGGCCGGCAGCCATTGTGCCCAGGCCGCGTGGCGCGCCGCACGCGCCGCCGCCTCGACCCCGCCGCCGGCATCGGCATCGACCGTTACGTCGAGCACGTCGAGCGGCAGACCGAGCGACGCGCACTGCTCGCGGCAGTGCGCCGCCCAGCGTTCGGCCTCGGGCTGCAGGTGATGGTTGACGTGAACGGCGCCCAGCGGCGCGATCAGGCGCGCGCGCAGGCGCGCCAGGCGGTGCAGGAGCACATGGGAATCGCGCCCGCCGCTGTAGGCGACCCAGTAGCCGCCTGCCGCCGGCGGCAGGCGGGCGAGCAGGACTTCGTCGGCGGCGTACATGATGCAAAGGCCCGCGCGCGACCCGGCCGGCCGTTATTTTTCGACGAACGCGCCGTAATTCATCAGGCGTTGATACCGCGACGCGACCAGGTCCTCGACCGGCAGCGTGTCCAGTCTTTCGAGCTGTACCAGCAGCCGCGTGCGCAATCGGTCCGCCATGGCGCCCGGGTTGCGGTGCGCACCGCCGAGCGGTTCCTCGATCACTTCGTCGATCAGCCCCAGACGCTTCAGGCGGTCGGACGTCACGCCGAGCGCCTCCGCCGCGTCGGCCGCCTTGCCGGCGTTCTTCCAGAGGATCGAGGCACAGCCTTCCGGCGAGATGACTGAGTAGATGCTGTATTCGAGCATCATCATGTGGTCGCCCACGCCCAGCGCCAGCGCGCCGCCCGAGCCGCCCTCGCCGATGATGGCACAGACGATCGGCGTCTTCAGTTCGGCCATGATAAACAGATTGCGTGCGATCGCCTCGCTTTGGCCGCGTTCCTCGGCACCGATGCCAGGGTACGCGCCGGGCGTGTCGATCAGCGTGATGATCGGCAGGCGGAAGCGTTCGGCCATTTCCATCAGCCGTTTCGCCTTGCGGTAGCCCTCGGGGCGCGGCATGCCGAAGTTGCGTTTGAGCTTCTCCTTGGTGTCTCGCCCTTTCTGTTGGCCGATGACCATCACCGGCTTGCCGTCGAGACGCGCCAGGCCGCCGACGATTGCCGGGTCGTCGGCGTACGTGCGGTCACCGTGGAGTTCCTCGAACCCGGTGAACACCCGGTTGATGTAATCCAGCGCGTAGGGACGCTGGGGATGGCGCGCGAGCTGGGAGATCTGCCAGGCATTGAGATTGGCGAAGATCGACTGGGTCAGCGACCGGCTCTTGGCCTGCAGGCGTTCGATCTCGTCGCTGATGTTGACGTTGGCGTCGTCGCCGACATAGCGCAGTTCGGCGATTTTCGCCTCCAGCTCGGCGATCGGCTGTTCGAATTCAAGGAAGTTCAGATCCATAATCTCGCTTCGTGGTGAGCATCCCAAGCGGGTATCGGCGAATGGTAATGGATTGGCGGACCGACTGCATCCTCGCCGGCGACCGGTCCCCGACCGCCTGAAAGATCGACCACGCCCGCCGCTAGAGGCAAGTGCCGCCGCCGCTTCGGCGAGGCATTGTGGAAAACCCGGTGCAAGAGGTTCTCGTGACAATGATTCGGTCCCTTCAGGCCCTGTATTCGACCCGGAGCCGCCGCGCTTTGAGGTCGCTGATCGGCCGGCTCGCGCGCGCTGTCGCGCTGGCCATCGCCGCTTCGCTGCCGGCGGCCGCGTCCGCAAAAGGCGGGACGGTCAGCTATATTCCGCTCGACCCGCCGTTCGTGGTGAACTTTTCCCCCGACAGCGACGTGCGCTTCCTGCAGGTCACCGTCGAACTGACGACCCGCAACCCGGAGGTTGCCGAACTGATCAAGCACAACAGTCCGGCCATCCGCAACAACCTGGTGCTGCTGTTCTCCGACCAGGATCCGGCCGTGTTGGCGACGCGCGAAGGCAAGGACAAACTGCGCCAGGACGCGCTCAACGAAGCGCAACAGGTGATCACCGACGAAGGCGGCCCGGCGGACATCGAAGCCGTCTACTTCACCAGTTTCGTCATGCAATAGCCCGGTCTGCTTGTAGAAAACCGGGGTCAGAACCGGTTATCCTGGAACGTTCGCATCCGACGCGGGCACCGGCGCATCGCCGGCCTCCGCCGTCGCTTTCTGGCCGGTGTGCATGACGATGATGCTGATGCGGCGGTTGCTCGCCGCCAGCGGATCGGTCTTGACGAAGGGCACCGACGATCCCAGCCCGACCACGCGCGCGACCTTGCCCTCGTCCATGCCGCCTTCGATCAGCGCGCGCCGGGCCGCGTTGGCGCGGTCCGCCGACAGCTCCCAGTTGCCGTACGCCGGTCCCCCAGCGTAGCGCCGGGAGTCGGTATGCCCGGACAGGCTGATCTTGTTCGGCACTGCGTTGATGAGCTTGCCCAGCTCGCGCAGGATCCCCACGCTGTACGGCTTCAGATCCACACTGCTCACGTCGAACATCGGCCGGTTTTCCTTGTCGATGATCTGTATCCGCAGACCTTCCGGCGTGATGTCGATCAGCAACTGATCCTTGAACGGCGCCAGCGTCTGGCTGGCCTGGATCGCGGCATCGAGCGTCGCCTTGAGTTCCTCGAAGCGTTTCCGTTCCTCCTCGCGCGCGATGGCTTGGGCGGTTTTCGCGTCGACGGTCCTTTCCGTCCTGTTGACGTCATCGCGGGTCTTGGCGCGCACCTTCCCGGACTCGGGATTGGAGGTGCCGCCCAACTGGATCAGGCTTTCGCCGGCGCCGCCCGGACCCTGCGCGGCGGTCGGGTGGGAACTCTTCGTCGGGCTCGCGCCCTGCACCATGCTCGGCTCGGTGAAATAATGCGAGATGGCGGCGCGCTCCTCCTTGGTGGTCGAGCCCATCAGCCACATCAGCAGGAACAACGCCATCATGGCGGTCACGAAATCCGCGTAGGCCACCTTCCAGGCGCCGCCGTGGTGCCCGTGCGCGTGCTTCTTCACGCGCTTGATGATGATCGGTCTGGGTTGCTCCTCGCTCACCCGGATCGCCTACTTGCTGTCCTTGAGGTGCGTTTCGAGTTCGTGGAACGACGGCCGCTCGCTCGAGAACAGCACCTTGCGTCCGAACTCCACGACCACCGCCGGGTTGTAGCCGTTCATGTTCGCCAGGATGCAGACCTTGATGCACTCCAGGAACTTGCCCTGGTCGCGCGCCTGGTGTTCCAGCGCCACCGACATGGGCCCGACGAACCCGTAGGCGAGCAGGATGCCGAGGAAGGTGCCGACCAGCGCGGCCGCGACGTGGTGGCCCAGTTCGGCGGGGTCCCCGCCGATGTACGACATCGTAATGACCACGCCGAGCACCGCGGCGACGATACCGAAACCCGGCAGTGCGTCGGAGACCTTCACCAGCGCCGAGGCCGGCTGCGACGCTTCCTGATGGTGGGTCTCCAGTTCCACGTCCATCAGGTTCTCGATCTGGTGGGCGTCCATCGATCCGCTGATCATCAGGCGCAGGTAGTCGTTGAGGAAATCGAGCGCATGATGATCGGCCATGACCGCCGGATACTGCTTGTAGATCTCGCTCTTGGGAGGGTCTTCGATGTCGGCCTCGATGGCGAGCAATCCCTCCCTGCGCACCTTGTTGAAAAGCTGATAGAGCATCGCCAGCAGTTGCATGTACATCCGTTTGTTGTAGCGCGATCCCTTGAACAGCGCCGGCAGGCCCGACACCACCGATTTGATGATCTTGCCCGGATTGGAAATCAGAAACGCGCCCGACGCGGCGCCGCCGATGACGATCAGTTCGTTGGGCTGCCAGAGGGCGCCGAGATGGCCGTGGGAAAGCACGAACCCGCCAATGACGGAACCGAGAACGACGAGCGCCCCAATAACAACGAACATGATTTCCTCGACAGAACCGACGCGATGCAGGCTGCCCGGCCACCCTGGCTGTCCTTCAGCCGCATCGTCGTCCTACTCATCGGCGGGCACCGGGTCACGCACAATAGCGACAGGGTCGGTCGAAAAATTGACAGACGGCGGGCAATTGGGCGCATGTCCACGAACCGGGCCGGAGCGTCCGCCGGCAGCGGCATGCCGTAGCCGCCGGGGTCCGGCGCCTTGCCCGGGTCGCGACCGGTGCGCACGGACACGGCGGTCCGTCTGACCAGCAGCGCGAGCGCCGCGCCGGTCGCCGCGGCATGACCTTTTGACACCTGCCGGCAAGTGCGAAACACTGTGCCCCCGTGAGTTCCGATGACGTCACTTTCGACGCGGCGATCCGCGCGCACGACCAAGCGGTCGCGCGCCTGGGCACGGCCATCTGGATCGGCGCCGAACCGACGTTCACCGACCGGCTGTCCGAGTCAGACGAGTGGCTCACCGATGCGCTGGGCGCCACCAAGCAGGCCCGCGCCTGCCGCCTCGTTCAGCACCTGCGCGACGCTTATCCCGGTTCGATGATCCTGCGCACGCTGGGTCGCCAGTACGCCGGCGAAGCGAAGCCGCGCTGGAGTCTCGGCCTCTATCAGCGTCGCGACGGCCGGCCGCTGGCCGCTGGTCTGCCGCAGGATCCGCTGAGCACGGCGTGTCCCTGCGAACCGGCGCGCACGACGGCATTCTGGCACGCACTGACCGCCGCACTGGACGGCGATGGATGGTCGGCTGCGCGCTTCGAAATCGACGGCGAAACGGGTCAGCGCATTCTGTTTCGCTGCGACACGCAACGGCCGCTCGCCGACGCGACAGCCGATCCCCGACTCGCGCGGCCATCGCCGCAGTCGCAGGCGATTCCAGCGGCCGGAATCGTCGACGACCTCGCCGCTGAAGGACTCTATCTGGTCGCGCTCGGGCGCGCGCCGACCGGGCCCGACGACAGTCTGCAACCCTGTATCGAATTGCCCGGCTTTCACAGTGTCGGCCTGTTCGCCGCGTTTGCGGCGCGGCTGGCGCGCGCGGCGCGTGAAGCCGGCGTGACGGCGCTGGTGTGGCGCGGCTTTCCGCCGCCGGTGGACGAAACCCTGGCCTGGACGACGCTGACGCCCGACCCGGCCGTGCTCGAAATCAACGGCGCACCGGTCGACGCTGTCACCGATTTCCTCGACATCAGCCGGCGGCTCTACGCGCTGGCGCAAGCCGAGGGCCTCGCGCCCTATCGCCTGCAGTACAACGGCAGCCAGACGGAGAGCGGCGGCGGCGGCCAGTTCACGCTGGGCGGTCCCAGCCCGCAACGCAGCCCGTTCTTCGTCGCGCCGCAACTGCTGACGCGCCTGGTCGTCTATCTCAATCACCACCCGGCGCTGTCCTACTGGTTTGCGCCCGCCTACGTCGGCAGTTTCAGCCAGTCGCCGCGCCCCGACGAAAATGTGCTGGAGTCGTTCAGTGAATTGCAGGTGGCATTGCAGCACCTGTCCGCCACGGCCGAGCCGACGCCCGAATTCATCTGGCGCAGCCTCAGTCCCTTTCTGGTCGACACCTCGGGCAACGCGCACCGCAGTGAGTTGAACATCGAAAAGCTCTGGAATGCCTGGCTGCCCGGACGCGGGTGTCTCGGCCTGGTCGAGTTCCGCGCCTTTCGCATGGCCGCCGACGCCGAAACCGCGGCGTCCATCGCTGCACTGCTGCGCGCGCTGGCGGCCATGCTGGGCCGGCGGGCCGTCGGCGAACAACTGATCGAATGGGGCAGCGTGCTGCACGATCGGTTCGCGCTGCCGTTTTACCTGCGGCGCGACCTGGAACAGGTATTCGGCGATCTGTCCGCAGCGGGGCTCGGTCTCGGCGCACCCATTACCGAACGACTCCTGGCGGACGACTGGCGCCGCCTCGGCCGCACGGAGTACGCTGGCTGCGAACTCGCCGTCGATCAGGCCGTCGAATTCTGGCCGCTGCTCGGCGACGCCGCGCAACACTCCGGCGGCTCCCGCCTGGTCGACGCCAGCACGGCGCGCATACAGCTCAGGATACGCCCCGCCTCCGGTCACCGCTCCGCGCTCGATGGCTGGCAGGTGCTGGCGGGCGGCTACCTTGTCGCTTTGCGCGAGGAGCGCGATGCGGACGGTGCGGCGTTCATTCTGGGACTGCGCTACCGCGCCTTCGTGCCCTGGACCGGGTTGCACCCCGGACTCGGCGGACAGGCGCCGGTGGTGCTGACCCTCATTCCGCCCGGCACCACTCACGCGCTGCGCGTGACGCTGCACGACTGGCAGCCGCAGGGCAAACCCTACGACGGCCTGCCCGTCTCGCTCGACGAAGCGCGGCGGCGGGTGGCGGAACGGTTCGTGGTGGAAGAGATCGACCGGGCCGACCTACCCGAGCCGAGGGTTCCCGCGGCGCACGCGCTCAGCGACTTTTGCCTCGACCTGCGGCGCTGCTGATCAAGTAAACGTGACGCTTGCACAACCAAATCCGGTGGGTTTCGACCGAATCCTCTTGCTTGCGGGTTGCCTGGCGGGTTTTGGCTCTGCGGGTCGAATTCACATCGAGTGAAATTCAACACGCGTGCGCAGGTTGGGCGGAGCGCAGCGAAGCCCAACGATCGGCGGTCCGGCGTCGGGCTTCGCTGCGCTCCGCCCTACACTGATCTATTGCGCGCGATCAACAGCGTCTGGGTCGGGTAGGCGAACTCGATGCCTTCCTGTTCGAAGCGTTCGTGAATGCGCAGATTGATGGCCTGCTGAATATCCATGTAGAGATTGTAGTCGGAGGCCAGCACGCTAATAGACGGATTCGAAGTTGAGGGAAAAGTCACCGTAGTTCTTGAAATGCGCGCGGTCGAAGCGCGTCTTGTCGTGTTCCTCGATCGCCTCGCGAATGATGCCGGGAATCCGGATCAGCTTGTCGCGCGGCGTCTGGTAGGTGACGCCCAGCGCAAACACCACGCGCCGCTCGAGCATGCGGCCGTAGTTGCGGATCCGGCTGCGCAGCAGATCCGCGTTCGAGAACACGAGCTGCTTGCCCGAGAGACTGCGCACGCGCGTGGTTTTCAGGCCGACGTTTTCCACGCTCCCCAGAAACTCGTCGACGCTGAGAAAGTCGCCGACGCTGAACGGCTTGTCCAGACACGATCGACAGCGATGCAAACAGGTCGCCGAGAATGTTCTGCACGGCCAGCGCGACGGCCACGCCGCCGACGCCCAGCCCGGCAACCAGGGCGGTGACGTCGAATCCCAGATTGTCCAGCACCAGCAGCAGGACGACGGCCCACAGCGCGACCCGTCCCACGAAACCCATCGCAGTGACCGTGGTCAGGCTGGCCGGGTCCTTTTCCCGCCGCCGGCGCAGGTCGCGTTGCAGCCAATGGACCAGCAGGCCGTGCAGCCAGAGTCCGCCCTGCAGCAACAGGACAAACGATCGCCAGGCCGACGACACCGCGGCGCAGCGTGTCGGTGAGCGCCAGAAACGACGAACCGATGAACAGCGCCATGGCGAGCAGAAACAGGCCGCGCGTGCGGCCCAGCAACTCCGCGAGGGCGTCGTCCCAGTCACCCGGAGTCCACTTCGCCCAGGCGGTCAGCCGCGATGCGGCAAAGCGCCTGATCAGATACAGCCCCGCCAGCGCCGCGGCGGCCGCGAGCAGCGCCAGCAACCAGGCGCGCACGCTGTTGCCAAGAAACACTTTGCCCAGCAGCTCCAGGGGCAAATCCGCCATCAGGTGTCGTGCGCCTTCTTCACGTCAGCGTGGCCCAGATCGCGGTCCGGCGCAATCAGGTCGCGAACGCGCTGCTTCAGCTCGGTGATTTCCGGAAAGCGCCCCGCGGCCGTGCGCGACCAGACCAGCGCGTCATTGGCCGTGACTTCGAACACGCCGCCGGTGCCGGGCTTGAGCGTCAGCTCGGAAATCTCCTGGTCGAACGTGGTCAGCAGCTCCTGCGCCATCCAGGCGGCCCGCAGCAGCCAGCGGCACTGGGTGCAATAGACAATGGTGATCCGGTTGTTCATGGCACCCCCGGTGTTCCGGCGCCAGTAAACCCGTCACGCCTCATCGGCTTGCCGCGGAGGGGCGCCGTTACTGTGCTGCAGAATCCTTCAGTCCGACGGTTTCCGAATCCGGCGCCAGGCGCCGCAGGCGCTCCAGCAGATCGACGGGCTTTTCCACATGGACCTTCGGCGCTTCGGCATAGATGGCGCCGGTATCGCCGTCGAGGCAGAGCGTATCGCCTTCGTTGAACCGGCGCTCGCCGATCGAGAAGGTGCGGGCGTCGAGATTCGTGACCAGCCCAGGACAGCCGACCAGCACCACCACGCCCATCTGGCGCGCGACCACCGCGGCGTGCGACGTGCGGCCGCCGCCGGCGGTCAGCAGCCCGGCCGACAGCGCGATGCCGGCGATGTCTTCGGTGCTGGCGTCGGGCCGCACCAGTACCGCCGGCGTACCGGCTTTGACATAGCGCCTGGCGGCGGCGGCATCGAGCGCCGCCGGCCCGACGGCCACCCCGAGACTCGCCGGCACCGCCTGAGCGAGCGGCGCTTCGCCGGTTTCCACGCGCCGCAGTTCGATCTTTTCCAGAGCAATGTCCTGAAGGCGCAGGAACGCCTGTCCGCCGTCGATCAGGCCTTCTTCCGCCAGTTCCACGGCCGTACGCAGCGCCGCCAGCGGCGTGCGCTTCGCGACGCGCGTCTGCAGCAGGTGCAGCATGCCGTGCTCGACGGTGAATTCCAATTCCTGAACGTCGCGGAATTCCCGCTCGAGGATGGCGCCGATCTCTTCGAGACGCGCGACCACGGGCAGCGGCGGCGGCGCCGTGTCCAGGCTGCGGCGGCCCGAGACGATGTCCTCGCCCTGGGCGTTGCCGAGCCAGTCGACGTACAGTTGTCTTGCGCCGCTCGCCGGGTCGCGCGTGAAGGCCACGCCGGCGCCGGAGCCGATGCCGGCATTGCCGAACACCATGCGCTGCACGGTCACCGCCGTGCCCAGGCTGTCGGCGATGCCATGCAGCTTGCGGTAGGCGCGCGCCCGCTCCGAATTCCACGAGCGAAACACCGCGCGCACCGCCGGCACGAGCTGGCCGAACGGGTCCTGGGGAAAGTCGTGACCGGCGCGCTCGCGGTAGCGTTCGAGGTACGCGCGCGCCAGGTCGCGCAGCGCCCGGAAATCGAGCTGATCGGCGCGCTCCAGCCGTTGCCTGGCCAGCAGGCCTTCCAGCGCGGCTGCATAAGGCGCCGAATCCTGACCCGCCACCAGGGTGACGAAGGATTCCAGCAACCGGCGATACGAATCCCACACCAGGCGCGGGTCGCCGCTGGCCCGCAACAGACCTTTCAGGGTGGCTTCACAGAGGCCGACGTTCAGCACGGTATCCATCATGCCCGGCATCGACACCGGTGCGCCGGAACGCACCGACACCAGCAGCGGACGGCGCGAATCGCCGAATCCCTGTCCGGTGGCGCCTTCGAGGCGTTCGATGGCTTCTCTCAGCCGGTATTCCAGGACCGACTCGGACAAGGTTCCGGCCAGTTCGGCGTGACACCAGCCGGTCGGAAGCACGAAACCCTGCGGCACCGGCAGTCCCAGCGCCGCCATGCGCATCAGGTTGTAGGCCTTGAAACCGGCCGTTTCCACAGGGGGAAGTTCGCCGGAACCGGTCAGATCGAAGACCGGCGGGAGATCGACTACAGTATGGCGCCTAGGCATGGCCGACCTCCGCCAGCGTGTGGTCGCGCAGCGTGAGCGCAACCCGCATCAGGCCGTCCGCGGCCTGCTCGAGGTTCTGCGCCGACTCCAGGAACGGGAACAGCTCGGTGAAGCGGCCGCCTTTTTCCAGCAGCGTATTCTTCACCGCGCGCTGGGCCAGATCGGCCGTGCGTTCCAGTGCCTGCACGCGGTGCACCGCCTCCAGGAAGTCCTCGATGTCGGCCTGCGCCGCGCCGTGGCGCACGTCGGCCGAGGCCACCAGCGCCTTGACCAGCTCCTGCGCCGCGAGCGCCACCGGCTCGGCCAGCCGCGACAGCGCAGCGAGGGGAACCGGCAGCGGACGCTGCACCAGGCTCAGGTTGAACGCGGCGTCTTCCAGTTCGTCGGCAACGTCGTCGGCCGCTTCCAGCAGGCCGAGCAGAAACGGCGTCTCGCCCGCGGCCGCGTTGCGCGCCGAGACCAGCTCGAACGTCCGCGGCGGACTCCCAGTCCTTGGCGCGCTGCGCCAGCCGCGCCAGCGCTTCGGGCCGGCGGCCCGCCTCCTCCAGCGCAGCGTGCAGCGCCGCCGCCAGCGTCTGGATCAGCGCGGCGTGTTCGACCACGCCGTCGAGCAGCGCATCCTCCACCGAGCGCGCCTCCGCCGCCAGCGCGGCGCGCGCTTCGTCGGCGATGAGGTTCGTCGGGCGGCCGTGGCGCAACCCTTCCGACGCCGCGCGCATCACGAATTGCAGATAACGCAAGGCACGCTCGACGCCGATCAGTTCATCCAGTCGGACGCCGGGCACGAGGCGCGTGCCGAAGGCCAGGCGCATGGCGTCGTAGACCAGGTTTTCACCGCCGGCGGCGAGGAAGCCCATGTGCCCCAGGTTCTCCTGCGCCGCCCAGCGCAGCAGATTCAGCGACTCGCGCTTGGACACGAACCGGTGCAGCCGTTTGCGCGCGCGGTTCCAGTCGATGAGGAATACCAGGCGCGAACCCAGGTGCGAGAGATACTCGCGCAGACCGCGCGTGCTGCCCGCCCGATAGCTGCCGACGCACAAATGATAGAGTCCGTCCTCCATGTGTTCGTCGCGGCGCGAGCGGGTGTCTTCCCAGTTCACCTTCCAGTCGGCAAACAGATCCTGAAAGAAATCCAGCCGCGCCAGGTGCACGTCGGTGTAGGTGACCGTCGCCGTGCGTCCGGTCACGTGCAGCACCAGCACATGCGCGTCGGTGGTGCCGATGTCGTTCTGGATCACCAGCTTCGACCCCACCCGCGTCGCCGTGGAAGCAAGTCCCGGATGTCCGAACTTGAGCGGCGCGGTCGCGTTAACGCCGTCCATGAACGCCTCCACCAGGGCGCGATCGGCGGCGTCGATGCCATACACCTGGCAGCCGGCGATGGATTCGCTGGCCAGTTCCGCCTGCAGCCGGTTGAGCGCCTTGTGCATGTCCATCACCAGCAGATGCAGGCTGTCCCCCGCCTCGCGTTCTCCGGAGGTGAGCAGGCGCAGGTCCTCCTCGCTCAGCCCGGACGCGGCGGCCGGCGGCGCCAGTGCCGCGTGGCGGCGTTCGAAATCGGCCGCCCCCTCCACCCCGGCGGCGGTCAACGGCGCCAGCATTTCGTCGAACGTCGTGCCAGGCATCGGCGACGATGCGGTCGGCCAGCGGAATCTGGTACCGACCCGGCGCGAGCTGAGCGGCGCCGGCCACCACGTCGTCGTATTCGGCGTCGCGCAGGCCGGCGGCGACGCGTTCGTTCTTGAGGCGGCTGGGTGCGATGCCGGGATGATCAGCCGCCTGGCGGGCGGTCTGCAGCAGGGTCAGGCGATATTTCACCCGGTCGTTGGCGGACAGCGCCGCATTCACCAGAGCGGGCAACAACAGGGCGCGCTCGCCCAGGGCGTCGATGATTCGGGTCTTTTCGGACATGAGGATTTCCCGGTGAAGTCGGCCGCCGATTGTATGACGATTCCGGAAACGAAATGTTTCAGAATTATTACAACGAAATATTTCAGAATTATTACAAGTGGAAATACGGCGACAGCATACCGCTCAGGCTGCGCCAGGTCGCGCCCGCGCGGCGGATCGAACAACCCCGGCGGCCGGGCGACTCAGCTTTCAAAGGGTTCATTCGTGCGCGGCGCGGCGGGCGCCTGGCGGTCCAGCGACTGCCGATACCGTACGCAACCTTCCATGAATTTCGACCATTCCGGCACCGACGGCACCGGATCGGTCTTTTCGGGCAGCAGACTCCACAACGCCGGGTGATACCAGCAAAGCGCGTGCCCGGTGCTGTCGCGATGCCGCCGGATACCGTCGCGGAGCTTTCTGACTTCCGCCACCAGATCCTCGCGCTTCATTTGATCGAGATCGTCGTCCATAGCCGCCTCTGCACAATCGTGAAGGAAGAGTCTACCGGTCGAGTCTTATCTAATTGCCTGACATGCGCGTAGACGCGGCCCGGGCCGCGAAGTCCCGGAATCCCTGCGGGCAAGCCCGCTCCTACACGCGATTATCACCCGCCGGCGATGGCGCCGACGACGATGAACGGCTCCCGCCCGGAGACCACGTCGTCGGGCAGCGGCGCATCCGGGGACTCGTGCGACCGGTCCTCGCCGCAGGCAAAAAAGCGCAACAGCGGCCGGCGCCGGTGCGTGACCGGGTCGCGGAGCGTGCCGCGCAGTGCCGGGTAATGCAGTTCCAGCGCATCGATGACCGCGCGCTGCGTGACCGGCGCCGGCACGTCGAGCCGCACTTCCACGTCGAGGCGCGCCAGCGATCGGAGCGCGTAGGGCAGCATGACCCGGATCACGGCAGCGTCTGGACCTCGACCGACAGCACCGCCGGCAGATCGCGCACGACGGCGCTCCAGTGGTCGCCGGCGTCCGCCGAAGCGTAGACCTGTCCGCCCGTGGTGCCGAAATACAGGCCGCATGGATCGAGCGAGTCGACCGCCATCGCGTCGCGCAGTACATTCACATAGCAGTCGCGCTGCGGCAGCCCGTCGGTCAGCGCCTGCCAGTCGTTGCCGCCGCTGCGGCTGCGGTAGACGCGCAGCCTGCCGTCGGGCGGATAGTGTTCCGTGTCGCTCTTGATCGGAATCACGTACAGCGTCTCCGGCTCGTGCGCGTGCACGTCGATCACGAACCCGAAGTCGCTCGGCAGATTGCCGCTGACCTCGTACCAGGAATCGCCGGCGTCGTCGCTGCGCATCACGTCCCAGTGCTTTTGCATGAACAGCACGCGCGGGCGCGCCGGATGCAGCGCGATGCGGTGCACGCAATGACCGACCGCGGCGTCGGAATCGGGAATGTACTCGGATTTGAGGCCGCGGTTGATCGGGCGCCAGGTCGCGCCCGCGTCGTCGGTGCGGAACGCGCCGGCGGCCGAAATCGCGACGAACAGGCGCCCGGGATCGGTCGGATCGAACAGGATGGTGTGCAGACACATGCCGCCGGCACCCGGCTGCCAGCGCGAACCCTGCTGATCGCGCAGGCCGGCCGACTCGCGCCAGGTCGCGCCGCCGTCGTCCGAGCGAAACAGCGCGGCGTCCTCGACGCCGGCGTAGACCGCATCCGCATCGGACAGCGACGGTTCCAGGTGCCAGACGCGCTTGAACGCCCAGGGGCGCGACGTGCCGTCGTACCACTGGTGGGTGCCGGGATCGCCCTCGTATTCGAACTGGTTGCCCACTGCGTTCCAGGTTCGCCCGCCGTCGTTCGAGCGCTGGATCACCTGGCCGAACCAGGCGCTGGTCTGCGACGCGTACAGCCGTTGCGGATCGACGGGCGAGCCTTTCAGATGATAGATTTCCCAGCCGCCGAAGTGCGGGCCGTCGATGTGCCAGCGCCGTCGCCCGCCGTCGCCGGTCAGGATGAACGCGCCCTTGCGTGTGCCGACCAACATGCGAATTCCGCTCATCGCCGTCTCCTTCCCCTGTTGCACGCCTCTGTGCGTTGCGGGTTCTGTTCAATCAGCATAGCCGCTTTTTTCGCACGCGCGCGACGGCGGCGAACGGTGTTTGCCCGCGTTGGCGCGGCGCGCGCGCCGCACAAGGAAATTCGACGAATTCCACCTTGCCGGCGATCGGGACGCCTGTGGCGGCCTCGGTGCGATGGCGCTATCTGGGAGCGCGTGGCAAAAAGCGCCTCATCCTCGAACTGCTGCGAAATTACATTCCTATCCTGTTGGTTGCACTTGAGTTCACGTTGCGTTCACCAGGCGCTTTGCGCACGTGACGAAAAAGTTTGCGCGAGTTTTTGCGAATGCGTATCATTGCGTTTTGTACCTGGAACCGGACACCCGCGATGTCTTCTGGCACGATCCGCACACGCGCAGCCCTCGTCCTGACCGCCCTTCTGTCCGCCTGCGGCGGCGGCGCGGACAACCCCAATGCCCAACCCGGCAGCGCCGCCGCGGCTTCCGCCGGCCTGTCGGCCGCGGCGGCGCTGGGCAAAGAAATCTTCTTCGACCAGAGCCTGTCCGCTTCGGGCCTGCAGTCGTGCGCCACCTGCCACGACCCGGCGACGGCGCACGCCGGCAGCGACGGGCGCGCCGTGCCGCTCGGCGGGCCGGCCATGGACACGCCCGGCTTCCGCAACACGCCGACGCTGCGCTATCTCAGCTTCAACACGGCGTTCTTTTTCGACGCCGAAGGCACGCCGACCGGCGGTTTCAATCTCGACGGACGGGCTTCCTCCTTCATGGAACAGGCGCGGCGGCCGTTCCTCGCGCCGCACGAAATGGCCAACGCCACGCCGGCGGCCGTCGTCGACAAACTGCGCGCGGCAAGCTATGTGTCCGATTTCATGCAGGTGTTCGGCAGCGGCATTTTCGATACCGGCGAGGCGGCTTTCGACCGGGCCGTGTTTGCGCTGCAGCGCTACGCAACGGAAGCCCCGGAGTTCCGCCCCTTCGACAGCAAGTTCGACGATTTCCTGGCGGGTCTCGTCCAGCTCAGCGCGCAGGAACTCCGCGGACTGGCGCTGTTCAACAATGCGGCCAAAGGCAACTGCGCCGCCTGCCATTCCAGCGCGCGCCTGGCCGACGGCACGCCGCCGTTGTTCACCGACTTCACCTACGACAATCTGGGCGTGCCGCGCAACCGCGACATTCCCGCCAACGACGACCCGGAGCATTTCGACCAGGGCCTGTGCGGACCCGATCGCACCGACCTGACCGCGCGCACCGACCTGTGCGGTGCCTTCAAGGTGCCGACGCTGCGCAATGTGGCCGTGACGGCGCCCTATTTTCACAACGGGCGTTTCGACACGCTGCGCGCGGTGGTGTCCTTCTACGTGCGCCGTGACACCAACCCCGAGGAATGGTATCCCGACGCCGGCGCCGACAAGTTCGATGACCTGCCGGCGCCGTATCGCGTCAACGTGAACACGACCGAGGCGCCCTACAACCGCCGTCTGGGCGATCCGCCCGCGCTGACGTCCGACGAGATCGACGACGTGGTGGCGTTTCTGGAAACATTGACCGACGGTTATCGGCCTTAGCCGGTTGGAACGAGGCGCCGACGGATTTGTCGAAAGCCGCGCGATTGCCGGATGCCCCTGCGGGCGCGATCCAGCCGGGGAAGCGGCCTTTGAATCGCCGCATCGGCAACTCCGGCACGCGCTTGCTTCCAATCGTGCGCAATCACAGGAACAACCCGATCGATCGACGCCTGCCTCAACCGTCCCCTTATTGCGGGCGCACCGCATTCTCCGCGACGACGACCCGCAACGACTTTCCGATCCACCGCAACCTCAACCCAGGACCCCAACGATGAAGCGCATCCTCCTGCCTTTACTGATCTGTCTTTACCCGGCCTCGCACGCACGCGCCGACGAAGCCGCCGACCTGCGCGAGCGCATCCAGATACTGAGCGACGAACTCGACAAACTCAAACAACAGATGGACGACATGAACGCCCGCACCGAGGCGCTGGCCGAACAGCAGCCGGCCGAATCCGGGAAAAGCGAAAGCGCCGGTGCGCCCGTGTCGATCTGGGGTTACGGCGAGATCAACTACAACCGGCCGCAGGACCGGAGCAGCCAGACCCGCATGGACCTGCGCCGCGCCGTCTTCGGTTTCGGGTATGCCTTCGACGAGGCCACGCGCTTCAACTCGGAATTCGAGTTCGAACACGCCGTCACCTCGGCCGAGGACGAAGGCGAGGCGGAAGTCGAACAGTTCTTCATCGAACGCAGCCTCACCGCCAGCGCCAACCTGAAGGCGGGACTGTTCCTGGTACCGATGGGATTCCTCAACGAATCGCACGAGCCGACCCGCTATTACGGTGTCGAGCGCAACTTCGTCGAGACGGCGATCATCCCCACCACCTGGCGCGAAGGCGGCCTCGGGCTCTACGGCGGCACCGACTCGGGCGTCGCCTGGGACATCGGCGTCACCACCGGTTTCAATCTGGGCAAATGGGACCCCGCCTCCACCGAGGGTCAGGACTCGCCGCTGGGCAGCATCCACCAGGAGCTGCAGAACGCGAGCGCCAAGGATCTCAGCCTGTACCTGGCGCTCGATTACCGCGGCATTCCCGGCTGGGTCGCCGGCGCAAGCCTGTTCACCGGCAAGGCGTCGCAGGGCAGCCAGGCCGCCAGCCTCGCATCGGGTTCGCGCATCACGCTGTGGGACCTGCACACGCGCTGGACGCGCGGCAACTTCGACCTGGCCGCGCTCTACGCGCTGGGCAGAATCTCGGACACCGGCGATCTCAACGCCACGTTCGTCGGCAATCCGACGCTCATTCCAAGGGAATTCTGGGGCGGGTACCTGCAAGGCGCCTATCGCATCGGGTTCGGCGATACCCGATCGCTTGCGCCGTTCGTGCGTTACGAGCGCTTCAACACCGGGTCCGACTACGCCGACCTGCCGCTGGGCCTGGGCGTGGATTCGATGCAGACCGAGACCGTCTGGACCGGCGGCATCAACTACTACCTGAATCCGAACCTCGTGTTCAAGGCCGACTACCAGCATTTCTCCGAGGACGGCGACCGCACGCGCTTCGATCTGGGGATGGGGCTGGAGTTCTGACGACCCAGCGTAGCTGCCTGTCATCGTTTGGCTCAGGCGCAAGGGCCTGAACGAGCGCAGCCTTGGTTTGATTTTCCGGTGTCGGAGCCGGACGGTGCCCTGCGGGCCCGCGCGCGCACGCTGGTGCATTATGACGGCGCGCTGCGTAAAACTTCGCTAGACTGACGCACATGCCGCCAGTCCCGCAGTTTGCCGTTCATCGCCGGCACGCGCCGAATGCAGGTGCGCGCGATTGCTGCCACGGCTTCGACGGCGGGGCGGCGTGATGCGCGCGCCTGTACCGGCATCGACTCCGCAACATCCCACGGGCACCCTGGGCACCTTTTCCGGGGTGTTCACGCCGAGCATCCTGACCATTCTCGGCATCATCCTGTTTCTGCGCCTGGGCTACGTGGTCGGCGCGGCGGGACTCGGGCAGGCGCTGCTGATCCTGGCGCTGGCGAACGCGATTTCGGTGCTGACCGCGCTGTCGCTGTCGGCGATCGCCACCAACCTCCGGGTCAAGCGCGGCGGCGACTACTACCTCATCTCGCGCACGCTGGGGCATGAATTCGGCGGCGCCATCGGCCTGGTCCTGTTTCTGGCCCAGGCTGTTTCGATCGGCTTCTACTGCATCGGTTTCGCCGAAGTCCTGGCCGGTCTGCTGCCGGCGCCGCTCAGTGTCCACCCGCACATCCTCGCCGCCGGCGCAGCGTGCGCGCTGTTCGTGTTCGCCTGGCTGGGGGCCGACTGGGCAACACGCTTCCAGTATCTGGTCATGGCTGTGCTGGCAGCCGCGCTGGCGACGTATTTCGCGGGCGGAATCGTCCGCTGGGACAGCGCACTGCTCCGCGAAAACTGGTCGGCGCCGGCCGGAGGTATCGGCTTCTGGGTGCTGTTCGCCCTCTTTTTTCCGGCGGCGACCGGCTTTACCCAGGGCGTCAGCATGTCCGGCGACCTCAAGGACCCGGGACGCAGCCTGCCGCTCGGCACGCTGCTGGCGGTGGGCGTGTCGATACTGGTCTATTTTCTGACCGCGCTGGTATTCGCCGGGACGCTGCCCCGGCCCGAACTCATCCGCGACTACGCCGCCATGAACCGGGTGGCCCTGGCGCCCCCGCTCATCGTGGCCGGCGTCTTTGCCGCCACACTCTCGTCCGCCATGGCGTCGTTCATGGGCGCCCCGCGCATCCTCCAGTCGCTGGCGTCCGACCGCGTGTTCGGCTGGCTGCGACCGTTCGCCGAGGGGTCCGGGCCGGCGCAGAACCCGCGCCGCGGTGTGCTTGTGTCCGGCGCCATTGCCCTGGCCACCATCAGCCTGGGACAACTCAACCTGATCGCCCCGATCGTATCGATGTTCTTTCTGCTCTCGTACGGCCTGATCAATTACGCAACCTACTTCGAGGCCAGTGCGGCCAGTCCGTCGTTCCGCCCGCGCTTCCGGTTCTATCATCGCCGACTGAGCCTTCTGGGCGCGCTGGCCTGTCTGGGCACCATGCTCGCCATCGACGTGGAAGCCGGCGTCGTGGCGGTGGCCGTACTGTTCGCCATTTACCAGTATCTGCGCCGCACGGCGCCGCAGGCGCGATGGGCCGACGGACGCCGGTCCTACCATACCCAGCAGGTCCGTGCCCATCTGCTGGCGGCGGCGCGGGAACCCGAACATCCCAGGGACTGGCGGCCCAATGTGCTGCTGTTCTCGGAAGACCGCCACCGCCGCGCCCAGTTGCTTCGGTTCGCCGCGTGGCTGGAGCGCGACAGCGGGTTCGCCACGGCGGTGACGATCCTGCAGGGCCAGGGCGCGGTCATGCTCAAGCGCAAGCGGGAAGCCGAAGAAAGCCTGGCCGAAGACATCCGCGACGCGGGCGTGCCGGTGTTTGCGCTGGCCATCGCGGCGCCGGATCTGAACACGGGACTCCACATCCTGGTGCAGGGCTTCGGCATCGGGCACCTGCGCGCCAACATCATTCTGCTGAACTGGCTGGAGCACCGTTCTACGAGCGCGGGCAAGCGGCCGGAACTGACCTACGGCCGCAACCTGCGGACCGCGTTCCGCCTGGGGTGCAACCTGGTGGTGCTCGACGGCGAGGACCCCGAGTGGAACGCGTTGCAGCAGGTGCCGCCCGACGCCCGGCGCATCAACGTCTGGTGGCGCGGAGACGCCACCAGCCGCCTGATGCTACTGCTGGCCCACCTGATGACCGGCACGGAAGACTGGGAAGGGGCGCGCATCCGCGTGCTCGGCATCTGCTGCACGGGGGAATCGACGGACAGCGAAGAGGCGCTGCGCGAGACCCTGGACGCCGTGCGAATCCAGGCCGAACCGGTGCTGGTCGAGCAGCCCGGTCCCGCGTCCGTGGTGACCCATTCGGCCGACGCTTCGCTGGTGTTCCTGCCGATGAGCCTGCGCGGCAATCTGCCCCTGGGGCCATTCGACGCGCCGCTGGATACGCTGCTGGAACCGCTGCCTGTGACCATCCTCGTACTCGCTGCTGAGGATATCGACCTCGACGCCGAGCCCGAGGAAGGGGCCGCCGGCGAGGCGGCGCAGGTCCTCGATGCGCTGGCCGACGCTGAGCGGCTGGCCGAATTGACCGCGCGCGACGCCGAAACGAGTGCGACTGCGGCCGAAGACGCACGCACGAAACTGGCGGACGCGAGCGCGAAGACGGAAAGCCCCGAGGTGATCGACGCGCTGACCGCGCGGGTGGCCGAACTGGAGCAGCAGGCGGACAAAGCGCGGCACCGCTCCGCCCGCCTGGCGGCCAGGGCCCAGAACGCGCGCAAGGACGCCGAGACACTTGGAGTTCTGCCGAAGCAGGAGAACGGGAACGGCGGCCCTGCACGGTAAGTGCGAAAAGACCTTGTCGCACGCTGGACTACCGGCCGAACACAGCGCTCTGAAGCGAACGCCATCGTTCGAGACTGCTGACGGGCCCCGCTACGGCGCCGGGCGGCACCCGCGTCCGCCGCGACTGCCAATGCCTCACGCGCATGGATTGCGATAATGAGCACCCGCAACGCCACCGCGACCATGACCCGCGCACTCGGCGCCAACCTATGTGCGCGTGTGGAATTGCACCCGAGGTGAATGCCACCCCCAGGGCCTTTGCCCGCCCTGCATCCGGTAAACAACGGAGTTCGGTGAAATCCCGGCGGGTTTCTTATGCAACTGTCAGGAAAAGATTCGCAGCGGCGCCAGGGAAGGCCATTGCGCCGTTATCACAGGCTGCCGTGCAGGCGGTACAGCAGAATCGCCAGGCTGAACAGCATGATCCCATATGCGGACTTGTGGGAGACCGAGTGGTACAGCGAGTCGCGGGTGCCGCCATCCGCTCGCTGAAGAACCTGCGTGACAAGGAGCCAGAACGCCATCGCCCCGGCGAACACCGACGAGGCCACCTCCAGCGACTCGGCCAGCCCGAAATAGCTTTGCGCTATGCCGAACAACGCGAACAACGCCGAAAACATGATGAACGTCGCCGGATTCAGGAAGACGACCAGGAAGGTCGACAGCAATTCGGCGGCTCTGCCCTTGCGATGAAGGGTGTGATAGCGCGTATTCGGCGTATTGAATAGGGCACGCACACCGTACAGCAGAAAGAACAGCCCGATGGCGGTCTGCAAAATGGTCCTTTCCCGCTCCACCCAGTCTGAAACATTCACCAGGCCGTGAATCGCCACGTAGGACCAGAAGGCATATGCCAGGGCTATGCCCAGCGCCGAAGCCATACCGGTTCTGACGCCGCGCGCCAGCGTTCGCCGCAGGCACAGCAGTCCCACGGGCCCGACCGGCGATGCGGTGACGAAGCCGAGCGTGAAACTGAGCAGCAATGCTTTTTGCATCCGGAGACCTGCCATGCCGTCAAGGGAAGGAAAACCGTTACCGGATTGCATGAGGATTTTCGGAAGGAAATGTTTCAGAATCATTACAGCTCGACGGAGAACGCCAGACGGGCCGTCGGCACGGCCGATTCACGGCGTTGCCTTGCTATCGCTCCGCTCGACGAGTTCGAAAAACGGTGCCGCCACCTCAGGGTCGAATTTGGTACCGACTTCGCTTCTCATCATCTTGATCGCCGCGCTGTGCTTCATACCCTTTCGATACTCCCTGTCCGCGACCATGGCATCGTAGCTGTCGGCAAGCGCGACGATGCGCGACAGGAAGGGTATCGCGTCGCCGCGCAGCCCGTCGGGATAGCCTTTGCCGTTATGCCATTCGTGATGGTGCCTGACGATCAGGGCGAGAACAGACGAATCCCTCGTATCGAGTTTCCTGACGATATCTTCACCGATCTCCGAGTGGGTCTTCATCACGCCCCATTCGCTCTCGGTCAATTCTCCGGGTTTCATGAGAATCGCGTCCGGGATGCCGACCTTGCCGACGTCGTGGAAGAACGCGGCAATGACAAGACGCCGGTAGTCCTCCTCCACAATCCCCAACCGATTGGCCATTTCTGAAACCAGCCGGACGACCCGCATCGAGTGCATGTGAGTGTGCTTATCCCTGTATCCGAGTGCGGAAGCCAGGGCTTCGCCAAAGCTGGTGATGAATTGAAAATCAAAGTTTAACTCGCTCATGTTCCGTCATGCTCCATTGGCCGAGCTTCGACACGGCCTCCGCCAGCCCATCGGCTATCCCGCGCAGCTTACGACCGAAGCGATTCCCCGACCCCGGCGCGTCGCCGACATTTCCATCTGTCCGCACTATCCCAGTAAAAGGGGTCGGTGACAATTGCTTCTGATACTGATTCGCATTTGTCACCGACCCCTTTTCTCACAACCATAGCGCGCAAGCGCCGATGGGCTCTGGCCGGAACGGTGGGGTGTTCCTGCTCGGACATCAACCCGATGAAGAGGGACCCAACCGGCTTTGCGCCCAGCGTCTTTGCCGTGATCCTGAGCTGCTTCAATGTCGAGTAGAACAGTCGGCCCACCGGCCCGGGCGCGGCACTGGACGCAATGAGGACGGCTCTTTTCGTGCGTTCTTTCTTCCTTGACTTGGGCGCGTGCGCGCCCCACGGCCAGTAGGCGTAGGCCACCAGTCGTTCCATAAAGCGCTTGAAGACGGCGGTCACCGTATAGAAATTGGTGGGCGACGCGAGGATGTAGCCGTCGGCGGCCTCTATCTTTGCGATCAATTCGTGCATGCGGTCATCGAGCACGCAAGCGCCGGGCGCAGCGCCCGGTTGCTGCGTGCAGTGGCGGCAATTGATGCAGAACTCGATCGGAAAATCGCGCAGACAGACGCTGTCGACCGTCGCACCGCGCTCGGCCGCGGTTTGCACGGCCGCAGCGACGGCCTGGTCGATGGCACCGCCTTCCCGGTAGGAGCCGTTGATCGCCAGCAGTCGGGACATGGCCTTGGTCCAATAATGGAGCGTCGGTGGCCATTATCGCACAGCATGGAGATATCGGCCCCTTCCCGCGCCCTGTCGTGCGCTCCCGCCGGCTCACCGACCACGTATACTGTCACCCGGATACCTGCCTGTGTGGTTGCGCCGTGAAGCTCCATATCCTGTCCGACCTGCATATCGAGTTTGAAGCGTTCGAACCGCCGGCGACCGATGCCGATGTCGTCATTCTGGCGGGCGATATCGGCGTAGGCGCGGGAGGCCTGCACTGGGCGGCAACCCGGTTCAGGAACAGACCGGTGATCTACGTACCGGGCAACCACGAGTTCTACCATCGCGACATCGCCCTGGTCGAGGAACTGAAGACCGCGGCGCCGGCCCACATTCACGTGCTGAACGACGATCAGGCGATCATCGACGGGGTGCGGTTTCTGGGCAGCATCCTGTGGACGGACTTCACCCTGTTCGGCGCAGCCGACCGATTCGTCGCCATGCAGACGGCACGGCAACAGATGACGGATTTTTCCGTCATCCGGAACCGCGGGCGGCTTTTCACCCCCGATGACGCCGTGCGGCGCCACAGGAGCAGCCGCGCCTGGCTGACAGCAATGCTGGCGGAGACCTTCGACGGCACGACCGTCGTGGTCACCCACCATGCCCCGTCGCCGCGGTCAGTGCCCCCCCGCTACGCCCATGATCTGCTGACCCCCGCGTTTGCCAGCAACCTCGAGAGGCTGATGAACGGCGAGCGGACCGCACTCTGGGTCCACGGGCATATGCACGACCCGTTCGACTATGCAATTTGCGGTACCCGGGTGGTGTGCAATCCCCGGGGGTATGCGCCGCGGGCCCTGACGCCGGGCTTCAGGCCGGATCTTGTTGTCGAGCTATAGCAGGCTGTTGAAAAGCGTTCATGCGGCACGCTCCCGCGCTGAGTACCGGCTCAAAATGCTCATGCACTGCGTGTACACTGTACGGCTAAGCCGATTTTCGCCTTGCGTCGCGCTCACCTGAATGCGTTGCAACAGCCTGTTGGTCAAGAAGGGACTCTTGATGTCAGAGCAGAATCGCTTGGCCGGCGCGGAAGCCTTTGCTCAGGCATCGTCCTTCCTCGCTTCATCAATCCTGTTTCAGCAGCTTGAAGGCATGCGTCCACTCGTTGCGCAGAAAGCCGGGAATGCACCAGAGCATGCACAACGGCTCGATGGCGCGCGCCGCCTCGACGTTGCCCATGTCCGCCGTTTCCCAACCGAACTGATCCAGGATGCCCGCAACGATGTTCTTCGCCGCCTGGTCGTTGCCGCAGATGAACATGGTGGGTTTGCCGCCGGGAAACTGCGGGTTCACCATGCGCGCGTTGCCGACCGAGTTGAATGCCTTCACGAAACATGCCTCCGGAATTTCGCGCTGCAGACGCTCCATCAGCGATTCGTCGAGGTTCGTGAAAAACCTCAACACCCCGTTGACCGGAGGTGCGTCGGCGATGGGGTTGGTGGCGTCGACAACCGGCTTGCCGGCCAAGGCGGATTTGCCCGCCATGCGCAACGCTTCGGCCGAACGGGTGCCCTTGACCGCCAGCACGACGATGTCCCCGAATTCCGCGCACTCGCGAAAGCCCGCGACGCGGGCCTTGGGATGCTGCGCTCGCCAGTCCTCGAGCTTCGCGGGATCGCGGGTTCCGATAACCACCGCGTGCCCGTGTTCGAGAAAGCCGCCGGCGAGCGTCCTGCCAACGTCGCCCGATCCGATGACTCCGATTTTCATGTCAGGCTCCTCCGTTTGCGGGCTGTCTGACGCACACCCGGCGCGGCGTTGCGTTTACCCGCGGCTGCCGCGCCGCACCTGGGTCCCACCATGGATCATAGCTTGCAACGCCGGCTCGAAAAAGTGGTCGAGTTCGGTCGATTCCAGCGTGCTAACCGCTGTCAGCGCCTGCTCGATCTCGGGCGGCAGACCGAGCGCGAGGGCGCGAAGATTCATCTCCAACTGCTCCGGTCTGGTTGCCCCCACCAGGACGCTGGTCACCTGCGGTCGGCCGATGACCCAGGCCAGCGCCACTTCAGCGGCCGACGCTCCGAGCTGCCCGGCGGCCTGCAACACGGCGTCCAGTATCTCCCAGTTCTTTTCGCGCCTCGAGAATTTCTCCAGCGTGGGGTTCCCCGAGTCCTTGTACTCGACCACCCGCCCGGCACCGGCGATCTTTCCGTCCACGCGCTGATACTTCCCGGTCAGGAAGCCGCTGGCGAGCGGGCTCCAGGGTACGAGTGAAATGCCGGTCTCGGCCGCCAGCAGAAGGTGTTCGCGTTCGAGGTTGCGCGACACCAGCGAGTATTCGAGCTGAAGAAGCGCAAGCGGCTCGTACCGGCAGACCTCGGCAAGCGTCTGCGCACGCGCGGCATACCACGCCGGCACGTCGCTGAAGCCGATGTGGCGAACCTTTCCGGCGCGCACCAGGTCGTTGAGTGTGCTCACGACTTCCTCGACCGGCGTCACGCGGTCCCAGGCATGCAGAATGTACAGGTCGACGTAGTCGGTCTTCAGGCGCCGGAGCGACCCGTCGAGCGCGCGCAGGATGTTCTTGCGGCCGTTGCCCCCGGCGTTTGGATTTCCCGGTTGCGCGTTGAAGGAGAATTTGGTGGCGATGACCACGCCGTCTCTTGCGCCGGCGTCATGGACGAACTCGCCCAGCCAGCGTTCGCTTTCGCCGTCGGCGTACAGGTCCGCCGTGTCGAAGAAGTTGCCGCCGCGCTCGCGGTACAGGTCGAACATCGCGCGCGCGGCCTGCTTGTCCGCGCCCCAACCGTAGGTCATGACGCCCAAGCCGAGCGGCGACACCTTGAGGCCCGTGCGGCCGAGTGTCCGGTAGTCTTTCATGGGTTCCATGAGACCCTCGTTCGATCGTGCCGTAGTTCGGGGACAGTATACCGATTTCGTTAGTGTGCCCTGGGCCGGACCGCCACTCGAGTATACCTGAGAGATGGATAAGAAAACCCGCCGGGATTCGACGGAACTCTGTGGTTGATGGGCTACGGCACGGGCAACGGCCCTGTGGGTGACCTTCACATCGGGCGATCTTCAATAGGCGTGCGTAGGTTGATGGGCTTGAGCGCAGCGAAGCCCAGCGTTCAGCGGTCCGGCGTCGGGCTTCGTGCCTCAATCCAACCGACGTTCAAGCAATGGATGGGATACCCTGTCCGAACTACGCGCGCCGCGACCGTGCGATTGCGTACACCAGACCCGCCAACGCGCCGATCAGCACGCCGGCCGGCCCGGTGACGAATAGACCGAGCAGCGGCCCCTGAGTAGCCCCCGGCGCAAAAATCATAGGGTCCAAGAAAGCCCGCGACAAAGCCTATGCCGCCGAACCGAAGCGCGCCATAGACGACGCTGCCCAGGACAGAGGGGGGAACGGCGTCCCCGCGCGTCCATACATAGCGTGCGACCGCAATCGAAGCAGCCAGCGAGAGGATGGTGCCGATCCATCCCGGGCTCCCGAACAGCGGCACAGTCAGGAGCCAAGTCAGCAGGTACGTGCCGAACAACGCCCCGACCGGCCAGACGATGCGAAGCGTCGCGTTCATCAGAGCAATATCCGTGTCGCGTGGCGTTCTCCTCTGTCGCCTGAAGCGGCGGCGTCGCCGTGGGCCTGCCGCCGTGTTTGTAAGCGCATTTTACTGTCCTCGCGGACCGGCCGGACAAAGATCGCACAATCCGGGCGCAACGAGCAGCGGGAAACGGGGCCGGAGTCAATTTTAAGCGATTCCGGAACAGGAGTCGCAGCCTTGCGCGTCACGTGAAATGACGCCGGTCACCGGTCCAGAGGACACCGGCCTGCCCGCGGCGGACCGACAATCGGCCAGCGCCCCGCCCGCTGTGCGCTGTGGCGCAGCCTGTCGGCAACGCCGGTCAGGCTGTGAACCCGCCGTCGATCGTCAGACTTGCGCCGGTAACAAACCCGGCTTCGGGTCCGGCCAGATAGGCCACCAGCGCCGCTATTTCATCGGCGCTGCTGTAGCGGGGCAGGGCCATCTGCTTCTTCAGCGCTTCGGCAAACGCGCCTTCGGCCGGATTCATGTCCGTGTCCACCGGCCCCGGCTGCACATTGTTGACGGTGATGCCGCGCGGTCCCAGATCGCGCGCGAGGCCCTTGACGAGGCCGACCAGTGCAGCCTTGCTCATGGCATAGACCGCCCCGCCCGGAAACGGCATGCGCTCCGCATTGCAACTGCCGATGTTGATGACGCGCCCGCCATCCGCCATGTGCTTGACCGCCGCCTGCGTGGCGACGAATACGCCACGCACGTTGACCGCGAGGGTGCGATCGAAATCCTCCAGGCTGAACGCATCGAGAGGCGCCATCACGGCGATGCCGGCGTTGTTGACCAGGATGTCGATGCCGCCGAACGCCTCGGCGGTTCGCTCGACGGCTGCAACTACCGCTTCGGGGTCAGCACTGTCGGCCTGGATGGCCAGTGCCTTCACGCCCAGCGCCCTGGCCGCTTCCGCGGTCTTGTTGGCTTCGTCGGGTTTGCTGACATAGGTGAGCGCGACGTGGGCGCCTTCGGACGCAAGCCGCCTGACGATGGCGGCGCCGATACCGCGGCTGCCGCCGGTCACCAGAACACGCTTGTTCGCAAGCGGGTTGTTCATCTTTGCACCTCGCCGACAGTCGGCTGATCGATTTGGAACGATGCCTCCGGCAGCATCCTTACGCACCGGCGCAGGTGGACGGCGGTTCGACAGACACCACAAAAGTATAGCGTTCCACCGGCAATTAGACGGGTGCTTATACAGGCTGCGCGTCGCACAATTCCCTCAGAGTTTGTGTGCGCCGGCGCGACGCGCGTCAGGGCGTTACAAGAATAACAGGCGTCGGTGACAATCGCCGGCGATACTGTCTCGCATTTGTCACCGCCCCCTATTTTTGGTCTGTCCCCAGTTCCTCAATGAGGTGCAAAGCCACCCCCCGAAGGCGGGATTACGCCCCGTATCTTTGCGACGGATCGAAATGACTGCCGCCACCACCCTGGCCGGTCGGTCCGCCGGTCCAACCGCCTTCACCGGGATTGGTCACCGCTTCATTGCGCAACTGGACACTGGGCGCGTTACCACCTGACGATGCAGTCTCTTCCTGGCCAGGCCCCGGCTGACCGGTCATCTCCTTAGGCGTGGGCTTATAGGGTTTCCTGCAATCGCCGCCATCGGGACGGCAAGGGTCATTGCCCGGGCCGGTGGCGCTATCGACTGGCAGAGGCTGACTGGCTTGATCATGTTGCAGGGGTTTTGGCTTGTTCTGCGGCTTGCCCGAGCCGGCCGTGAAACCGCCATCCGAATCGAACGCGGGAAATCCGTTGCCGCCTCCTTGGTGCGCGTGTGCGTAGTCCTGCGCCGCCTCTCTCATCTCCTGATTGGCTTCGCGGGCCGTATCGGGCCCTTCAGGCCCCTCGCTGCGCTCCGCCCCTTCCGATCCGGACTCGCCGCCACGCTTGTCATTCTTGTTATCTTCCGTACTGTCTTTGTTCTTTTCGACGATGCCGTGATCCGGATGCGCCAAAGGCGATGGCGCCCGCATCCTGTCGACCATGGCAGGGCGCGAAGAACCACCCGCCTGTCCAGCCAGACACCCTGCCGGGTTCGCCAGACAATTCTGAACATCAGAGCCCGACGCGCCGGCCGCGTTGTTTTCGTTCCCATGGTTCACATCCTGGTCGCTCCCGCCCGAATCGATTCCGCGGCCCTCCAGGGCAGTACCGCGAGCCGGATCGTGTCGTCGTGAAGCGCTGTCGGTGAAGTCCAGATGTGTCTGCTGCGCCTGGTGGACCCTGCCTATTTCGTTCATTTCCTTTGCTTCACGCGCCATGTCCGCATTTTTCAGAGCCGGGTTTTTCCCGAAGGCGGGTTGCTTCGGGATCGAGGTCCCGGATCCTGCCGCGGGCGTTTCCGCCACGTTCGGGTTCGCCTTGTCAAGGGGACCCGCCGACAGGTTGAGAGAGGCCATGCCGAGAACAATGGCCATCGTCATACTGATCCGGTGCGTTTCCATTGCCGTTTCTCCTCTGGATGCGTATGACCATGGGTCGTATCGAGCCGTCGATCGGTTCAATCCATTACGCCGCGCATCGTGCACTTTCATGCCCGCTCCAGATCGAGCACTTTGCACTCAGTTGCGATAAACACTGGTATGTCAAAGTAGACAGATCGGTTTGGGAACAAATCACCCCTTTTGCGGTTCCCGGATGAGACGCCGTAGGAACCCGGATCTGTCCATTGTTTCCTCCATATTTCCCAAATAAATCTGTCCCGTTTGGCCGTCCTCCATATTTCCCAAATAAATCTGTCCCGTTTGGCCAGAGTCGCGATTGCCGATCCGCCGGGCGTGGCGCCTGCCGAAAACACCGAACCCCGACAGCCCGGAACCGAATAACCAGAAGGCCGCCGGCACCGGCACAACGGTAATCGCCCCGAACAGGCCATGCGTTTCAGCACCGGGTCCGGCGGTGAAGTACAGCGCCTGACTGCTACCGGCCTGCCCGTCGTTACCCACCGACAAGGCCCACAGTCCATCGATGACCAGCGGCTGGCCATCACCGCCAGCCAGTTGGCCGGCAAAACTCTGCGTAAGCGGATCAAAGGCGCTGATCCTGCCGTCACCAAAATTGCCAACCAACACGTCTCCGGCGAATTCGCCGAACGACGATGGCGCGATGGCCAGCCCCCATGGCGCGTTAAGTGTACCCTGGCTGGCCAGACGCTCCTGAAAATTACCCTCAACATCAAAAACACTGACAAAGCCAAGGCCGGCACCCGCGATCTCGTCCAGCGAATTGCTGTCTTGCAGCGCGTAGCTCACGTACAGTTTGTCGTCAAGGGTTTGGATATTGAACGGTGCGTAACCGGACGGCAGATTCGGATCGGTAAAATTTGCGGCCAGATCGGGTGCGCCCGATGAACCTTTGACCACGTCGATTCTTCCGGTCGCGAAATTGGCGGCATACACATAGCTGTTCCCGGACACGCTCGCTTCCGCAACGCCTTTGTACCGATCGGTCGAGCTGCCCAGAACCAGGGTTTCGGCCGAAGTACCGAGCGCATTTCGCCACCCGGAAATCGTCCCGTCTTCACTGACAAAGATAAAATTATCGCCGTTGAACGCCGCCGAATTGCCGTTGAACACCTGGCCCGTGACGTTACCGCTGCCCGGAATCGAAACCGTCAAGCCCAACTTCGACGTGGCGTTGGACGTCGGGTTGACGCTATACAGCGTCGACACGCCGGCACCGTTGTCGGAAATCCAGAAAGGCCCCGACGACGGGAAGGACATTCCCCAGGCGTTTATCAAATTCGGGTCGCTGATCTGCGCGGGGTTGGCCGTCTGGTCGTCGGTGACCAGATTGATTGTCGCGAACGCGGTGACCGCAAGCGCCGATTGCGCAGCAAGCGCCGCACTCGCGGCTAACACCAATATCGCCATGACACGACATTTGGGAAACGCTGTTGTTGAAACAATGTTCATACGTAAACGCCTCCAATAACCCAAACCTTCTGGTTGCACGCCGCCCGTCTGCAACCGACCGCAACAAGTATTCCCGTACCTCGGCAATGATTGGACCGACGGTTCAGATCGCCCACTCAACTGGCGGCGATACTCAGTTGGAGTATAGGCAAGCCAAACGCTCCTTTCCTCCGGTGAGACCACCACCCCGCGGTTGTCGCCGTCGCCGGGCAACCGTCACTTTGCCCCGCGGCCCAATTCAGGCAACCAGCCGTCCGCCGGCGCGCTTTTCCGACCTGCGCCGACCGTAAAGTCGCGGACACCCCGGCGCGCCGCTTGGCTTCGCAGCCGCGAGTGTGGTTCATCGGGTGGGCAGGATCACTTCATCATTGCGCCCTGTACCTGCTCCCATCGAAGTAATACAAAGACGCCTTCCCATACAGCCCAACGTCCTCATAGAGCACGATATAATGGTAGCCGCGCGGAGACCCATTTGCCCTGTTCCCTGAAGACCCGAGAACCAATCTCGTTCCGTGCAGAACCTCGACCTCCTTACCCTGCAAGGCACCGATCACTGTCAATTTGTCTCGGTCCGATGGCAACGCCTGGAGAATGTATAGGGGGCATTCGCCACTGGCACCACAATGTTCAGCACTGAATACGTTGACAATGTACTCAGACAGGCCATCGTCGTTCAGGTCGACATGCCTGATATTGGTGATATTAAATCGTGCTCCTGCTTCCCGGTATAACGCCGCCTGAATTTCGTCCTCGAGCGAACCTGACGCGCTGTGTTGCTCAGTGACAGCGCTCGCCTGGCAATCATATCCGGACGCTTTGAGCTTTTCGACAGCTGCGTTCAGCTTGCCCTCACAAAAGCCCGCGTCATTGCTTGCCGACCAGAGCTGCCTTTTTTCCGCGGTCGGTGTTTCCTGGTACAGGACGCTGCAGGGTACCGTCTGGTCCGGGTCCTGACGCACAATTTCGACGACCTTGGTAGCGCCGCCTCCTTCGCAGACAACCCTTTCGCCGATCGCCGAACCGTACGCCTCGCTTAGAATGAACATGAACGGAATTGCCGCTATCAACCTCATCATCCTGCACGCCTCCTGACTTCCATTCGCATCACCGGCCTGTCTTCCCCCAAGGCTCAAACAGCCTTCGCTCCCGCGCGATGCCGGCGCATTGGGTACCGATGGCACGCCCGAGGCGGCGTCTATCCGCCACCGGGATGCCAGCACTTCGAGGCCGGGCGGACCTTCACCGGTGAAGAAGTCACCATAACGTATTTCCGGTGCCGAGTAAAAAGCGTGAACCCGGAAGATGCAACGTGGCCGATCACTTCGTCAGGGGTGTTGTGCTTCGGTCGGGTCAGTTGGCCGCGGCGCGCGGCGAAACAACACTCGCGTAGCGGGTGTCAGAGTAAGAATTTGCAATTGGCTTATTGCACAGGCGCCAGCAGGTTCTTGCTCTGACCCCAAACATTCCGTACCACCTAAACTTTTGCCCCCTCCGCTACTACACTCTCCTCATCAGCAGTCGACGGGTAAGCGACGGCTCAGGTAATTCGGGGAAATCGCAATGAACATACAACGAAACGGTTCACAACCCTGCAGCCAGGGGCCGGCCGAGTATTTCACCGGCGCTGTTCGCATTGATCCCCTGTTCCAGGCGCCCACACCGGCACGTGCGGTCGGCGCCAGCGTGACCTTCGAGCCGGGCGCCCGGACGGCATGGCACACCCACCCGCTGGGCCAGCACCTGATCGTCACCGGCGGCTGCGGTCTGGTCCAGTGCTGGGGAGAGCCGGCCACGATGATCCTGCCGGGTGACGTGGTACGGTGCCCGCCGGGCGAGAAGCATTGGCACGGCGCAACGCCGACCACGGCCATGACCCACATCGCCATTCAGGAAGCGCTCGACGGCAACGTCGTTGAGTGGCTGGAGCCGGTCACCGACGAACAATACCAGGCCGCATCGAGCACGCAGTCAACCGCAAACCGGAGGTGATTCACCATGCGTGCAACCATCATGTTCGGTGCCGGCAACGTCCGTATCGAGAACGTCCCCGACGCCACTTTCGTCGATACGACCGACGCGCTGGTCCGGGTCACCCGCGCCTGTATCTGCGGCAGCGACCTCTGGCCGTACCGGACGCTTGAGCCGAGCGGAACCGGCCGCAGGATGGGGCACGAGGCGATCGGCGTCGTCGAAGCCGTCGGCGCCAACGTCCGTACGCTGAAGGCCGGCGATCTGGTCGTCATGCCGTTCGCTTACTCCGACGGCACCTGCGTCTTCTGCCACGAAGGGCTGCACACCTCGTGCATCCACGGCGGGTTCTTCGGCATCGGTGAGGTGGCCGGGGCGCAGGCCGAAGCGGTACGGGTCCCGCTGGCGGACGGAACGCTCTTCCCCCTGCCGGTCGGCGAGGACGACGCGCTGATGCCGTCGCTGCTCACGCTGTCGGACGTGATGGGGACAGGTCATCACGCCGCCGTTGCCGCCTGAGTCAGTCCCGGCAAGACCGCCGCCGTTGTCGGCGACGGTGCGGTCGGCCTGTGCGGCGTGATCGCCGCGAAACGTCTCGGCGCGCAGCAGATCATTATCCTCGGTCACCATCCTGACCGGATCGCACTGGCACAAGCGTTCGGCGCGACCAACGTCGTGCGCGAACGCGGCGCCGAAGCGGTCGAGCGCGTGCGCGCGCTCACCGGCGGCCATGGCGTCCATTCCGTACTCGAGTGCGTGGGCCTTGCCCAATCAATGCGGACCGCGATCGAAATCGCCCGCCCGGGCGGTGCGGTCGGCCGCGTCGGCGTGCCCCAGGACGAGGCGATACCCGCCTCACTGCCGGCGTTCTTCAACAACGTCACCCTGAACGGCGGCCCCGCCCCGATACGCGCCTACATCGAGGAACTACTGCCCGACGTTCTCGAGGGCCGCATCGAACCCGGCCGCGTCTTCGATCGCGTGATCGGCCTCGACGAGGTGCCCGACGGTTACCGGGCGATGAACGAACGTGAAGCCATCAAGGTTATGGTGAAGCCCTGATCGAAAGGGGACGATCGAAAGGGGACGTCCACCAGAACGTCTTTGTTTCGTATTGCCAGTTGACAGTGGCCGGCTAATGGGTGTCCCCGTTGCCTCAACGGTAGCGATCATGGTCCCGGTCATAGTACTCGCTATGATCCCGATAGTGGATTTCCCTGGGATAGCGATCTCTGGGCAAGTCTGACCAGGCGCCATTCCTGGAGTGCGAATAGCTCCACCTGTCGTTGGTGTAGTGGTAGTAATAACCGCGATAGAAATAGAAGGGATCCACGCCCAACTCAACCACCATAGGCAGCGCCGGCGCCAAAACGACGCCCTGTCCATGGCGTCCAGGCACCACGACGCACGCACTGAGCACTAACGCCACAATGGGCGCAAAATAAATCATTCTCGACATAATCATTCTCCTGAATGTTACATGTCTATGTGAATCTTCAAGAGCCACCAAATAAATCTGTCCCCTTTGTTTCCTTTGCCGTATAGCTCGACCACCGGTAATTTTCCGGTAATGGGACCCTTCCCGCACGCACAGGGTTGAGGTCGACATATCGACAGCAGTCCAGCAGGTAGGCTTCGGTTTGTATGGGACTCGATTTGTACCTGCTCTCCCACAGCGTCGCGTTGCGCCGCTCGAGCCGATTCACGTAACGCGTTTGTCGGCCGGCCAACCGCTTGATCAATCGGCCCAGCATCGCCGCCCGCTCAGGCGGCTCGAGAATCAGGTGGACTTGCTTGGTCATCAGGCAATCGCCATAGACCTTGACACCGTGCAGCTTTGCTATAGCTAGGCGCTCCAATAACCACTCGCCCATAGCGTTCCGACTCAAGCATGTAGTACGTAACGGCGACGCCAAACATGGACTCTAGCAACCCGACGAGGCCAAAAAGGGTACTGACCCCTTTTCTCCTTTTCGTACACACCGACCGAGCCGATGCCGGCCTGTCCGTACAGCGAAACATAATCACCCAACGGCAGGAAACCAACCGCACTGACCGTCAGCGCGCCGAAGTCCTGCTTGTATTTCGCCGTCGCGCTTTTCGCCTCGTAAGTGCCGAGACCGCGCACATCGACCTGCGCGGCCAGATATTTGTTGAAGCGGAATCCGCCGAAAACGTGCCCGGTGTGCGCGTCATTGTCGACGGAGGGTCTGCCGGCACCGAGATCGGCGAAGATGTCGCCAAAATACCCGTCGTCGTCAAGATGGGTCTTTGCCGCACCCAGTCCGCCGTAGACGGCCGGGTTTTGGAATATGCCCCAGGTGTAACCGCCGTCCGCCTGGGCAGGTGTGTGGACGAGCACCGTGATTGCAAAAGCGCTTAGCAGACGTTTCATGATCGATCCTTTCCCGGATTCAGGCGCCGCGTTTCCGACCCAAAGGTGACATACCTATTTGATCTCCGCATGGTTCGGCGCGACTAGTCTCCCAGTCCCTGGCGTGCGACCGTCCTCGGAGCCCCCCCTTCGGCTACAGAATAGTCGTCACTCTGGCCCTGTCAAATAGATCTGCCCCCTTTACCTTAAAGGGGTCGGTACCCTTTCCGGTCCATTTTCTCTTCTATTGCTTGCTCTCTGGCGCATAACGGGTGCTGCCCCCTTTTCTGGCGGCGTGCAAGGCCAAAGATCAGATGGCCGAATACAAGGGTACCGACCCCTTTTCCGTGGTGGGAAACTGCGGTCTGTCCCCCTATCACTCATTACACTGGTTGATTTTCTACCTGCAGACGCCCGAAACGACGCCAACTCCTCCCATTGATGACGCGACAAAGGGTTTCCTTTCGCCTTCACGGAACTCCTCTACTTCAAGAGTCTGGAACCGGTCGGCAAAGTCCGCGACGGCCTTGAACGAGCTGCTGTTGGACCCGCGATCAACAACTCGCGTTGCCTCGGCTGACGGGGTAGTCAGAACCTCGCCGAGTATTTTTCCATCTAACCGTGAAACCGCGAATCTCGCGCCTTCCAACTTGTCATTTAACTCCGACTCTATCAACTTCCCATAATCCGATACGCTGTAGACATGCTCCACCGTGCAGACGTAAGCGATTTCGCCACCTTCAGAAGCACCCCAGACAGCAAGCAGTACGGGGACTGCAATGAATGGCGGTATTACCCAAGACATGGCACCCCCTTTCAATAGCAGGTGGCATAAAGCCTATGTGAGAACACCGAGTTTACATCAGTTGCCAATCGTCACGAACCATCGTGTCAGGTCAGGCGTCAACGCACCCTCGCGTCCCGGCCCCTGAAATGACGGGTCTGGCTTCGGTTTTTCCCATACCAGCTCAAACCGGGAACTGGCCCTTGTCTGATAGCGCCAGGCGATGAAACGAAACTCAAACGCTGGGCGTGGTATCTTACCGCTTGCGCAGCAGTGTTAGTCCGTCCGCGATTGGCAGCAGGCTGAGGCTGACGCGCTCGTCTGCCTGGCGTGCTTCGTTGAAGGCGCGGAGAGCCAGGGTGTCTGTTTCCTGGTTGTCCGGGTCAGCGACGCTGCCGCCCCACAAGGTGTTGTCCACGGCGATCAGACCGCCCGTGCGCAGCAGCACCAGGCATTTTTCGTAATAAGCCTCGTACTCAGTTTTCACCGCGTCGATAAAGGCGAAATCCAGCGACCCCGCCCAGCCTTCATCGATCAGCGCATCCAGCGTTTCCAGCGCCGGCGCCAGCCGCAGTTCGATCCTGCCCGCCACGCCTGCCTGCTCCCAGTAGCGTCGTGCAATCGCGGTCCAGTCCTCGTTAACGTCGCAGCAGATCAGCCTGCCGTCCTCCGGCATAGCGCTGGCCAGCGCCAGGGCGCTGTAACCGGTGAAAGTACCGATCTCGATTGCCCGGCGGATCGGCAGCAGCTCCGCCAACAGGGCCATGAACTGCCCCTGCTCCGGCGCGATCTGCATCTGCGGCTGCTCGGTACGCTCGACCGTTTCCGCGCGCAGGCGCGCGAACAAGCGCGGTTCGCGCACCCCGACGGCGAGAAGGTAGTCATAGAGACGGTCATCGAGCGTCAGGGTTCGTTTGGCCATAAAATACCTCGAACCAGAATGGGGACAGATTTATTTGATCCCAGTTCTCCTAGCCTGATTGCCAGGCCTTCGACGTTCGATGCGCCTGCCGATGATGCCCGCCACCTCGTCGATAAAACACCTGTTTCCGGTCAACTGGCCGCGGCCTACGGCCTCCCGGATCAAGTCCCACTCCCCATGGGGTACGCCGCTGTCCACAAATCGCCGGTAGCGCTCACGACGCTCCGAGTCTGCATCCGCCAATGCGAGGTAACACGGATCGATATCCAGCCAATCGCTGTTCACTTGGCCGACCTTTGCTCTATAACTCGACCACTGGTAATTTTCCGGTAATGGTACCATTCCCGCACGCACAGGATTGAGGTCTACATAACGACAGCAGGCCAGCAAGTAGCCTTCGGTTTGTATGGGGCTCGATTTGTACCTGCTCTCCCACAGCGTCCCGCTGCGACCCTCGAGCCGATTCACGTAACGCGTTTGTCGCCCGGCCAACCGCTTCATCAATCGCCCCAGCATCGCCACCTCCTCCGGCGGCTCGAGAACCAGATGGACGTGGTTGGTCATCAGGCAATAGCCGTAGACCTTGACACCGTATTCCTTTTTCCAGCGCTTGAGGGTGTCGAGGTAGTAACGGTAATCGCCGTCCTCAGCAAATACAACTTGTCGGTTATGCCCTCTCTGTACGACATGATGCGCGTGGTTCGGTACCACCACTCTGCCAATCCTTGGCATGCGAGCCTCCTCCGAATTCATCCTTCGGTCCAGCAATTCGCGTCACTCTGGGCGTATCAAATAAATCTGTCCCATCTGCTCATCTGCATCTGTGTCAAATAAATCTGTCCCCTTTGCTCGCCCTTTGCTCGCCCTTTGCTCGTCCAGGGAGGGCACGATGCCATGAACCTGTTCGCTTGATTTTCGCCTACGCGGGCGAGGCCCGCACTCGCCTGTAAAAACAGTGCGACGGCCACGCGGCCGCACTGACCTCTGAGTGACTCGTATTTATTTCCTATATACAAGGTGCCAATAGAACGGGCTCGTTCAACAATAGGATAGGTCGCGGCTGCGCGCGACCTATCCTTATTCGTTATGCCGCGCCGCCTGCATCGTCGGCTCCATCCTTCGCGGCTCTGTTCGGTGCCTTCTATCATGCCCAGTACTCCTGATACTTAGGGCCGTCCAATCTCGGTTTGGTGCTGGGCTCGTGGATCTGGATCGTCAGCGGAATCGGAAAGTCGGTGCCGATAATGGCGGCTTCGCCTGGGCGCAGGTTCGGCAGGAATGCTGACGCCGCGCGATCGATCTCACCGCAGGCACGCTCCACCACCTCGCGATCCCGGTCGTTCGTCAGCCGGTGGACAATCAGGGTGCCCATCTGGCTCAGAACGCCCTCGGTGATATCGCGTGGCCGCTGGCTAGACAGACAGATATTCAGGCCGTATTTGCGGCCCTCCTTCGCGATCAGCTCGAAAGCGTCGAGCTTGGCGCCATAGTCCTCCGCACCGATCTGGCGGCCGAGAAAGTTATGCGCCTCGTCCACCATAATCACCGTCGGATGCTGCTGAAACGATCCACCGCGAGCTATGGTCAGCAGGTGCCGGCCGATGACATCGGCGATGATTTCGCGGGCACGAAACTCGTACGCAATCCCGCTCAAGTCGATTCTTATTAGCTTTTCGTTTCCCGTGATGAAGTCGTCGATCTTGGCTGGCAACGCGGGTTCGGTGACAGATTGGAAGACGCATTGAAAGGCGGGGGAAGTCAGGACGCCGTTGATGCGCGCTACGAGTGAAAGACAGTGAGAGAAGTTGCCATCTTCTTTGCCCCATTTGCTTGTGTCCCCGCCGTACCCATCTGGCAATACGCATTCATTTTCAATCTGTTTGACCAGCATCTGCACATCAAGTGGCTGGCGCGGATCATCCAGCTTGCTGGCGACATCAGGTTTCTTCTCCGCCGCTTCAACCGCCGTCTTTGACTTGTTGATTTTCTCAATGAATCCATTCGGTGCAAGACCAGGTTCGAGTTTGGCAAGCCGCAGACTTCTCATCGCCGCCCGCATTTTTGGCCCCTGCACCTTGCCCGCGGGCTCGAACAGCGCTACGAAATCCGACTCAAGAAAACTCGTGGGCGGCAATGAGCAGGCGACCGAGCTGGTCGCCCGCTGGACCGGCTCACCCAGATGGCAATGCAACACTTCATCTCCGGCGAAGTCCCGATATTCGCCGGTGGCGTCAATAAGGATCAGCTTGGCGCTATGCCGGATGCACTCCTCGATAATGCGCGCCGTCGTCCAACTCTTGCCGCCTCCCGTTGCGCCGAGGATCGCGCAATGACGCCCAAACAGTCGTTCCGGCTTGATAGAAACGGTGCTTTCTTGCGCCACGTCGATAGCGCCTAGATTCAAGACGACGGGCTCACCCTCATCCTGGGTGTGCTCCATCAGGCGCGGCAGCAGGGCGATGAACCGATGCGGCGCGGCATAGATGCGATCCCCGAGGCGCGGGTAGGCATCGACGCCTGCGGTTACCAGCAGGTCGTCCATGGAAACGCAGCCCAGGAGCTGGATCTGTCCGAGCGCGTCCAGGTCGCTGTTGCCGACGAAGTCGGGCCCGATTGAGCGGCGCTCCGGGTCGCGCAAGTGGATCTCGGCAATACGACCCAGCAGGAGGCTTTGCTGGCCCTCGATCAAGACGAATTCGCCGACCTCTCCCCGGCCATAGCGGCCACCTGCGAAATGGGACCCGCTCGGGTTGCCGGCCTCGCTGAGATTTACGCCCACCGTTCGGGCAGTAACCGAGGATGCCACCCCGAGAAAGAGTTCGGGCCGCAGCAGTCCCTTGGGGAACGTCTCATCGATGCGCAACGTGCTCATGGCTCCCTCGTCGCGCCCTTGATGGCCTTCATGAGGGTGTCCGCCGGCGTCAGTGATTTCAGGTCAGGGACCATCTGAGCAAAGTCACCGAACGAAGCCTTAATGAACCAGACATCTTCGCCACGACCACTCAGCTCGAAGAACTGCCTCCAGTACCGGTTGCCGTTCGTCTCGTTGGTGTCTGACTCAGGGTCCGCCACAATCAGGCGCAGGTGTGGATTTGACTGCACCGCAGCCAACAACGGCTCGGCCAGATGATCGTCATTGAAGCCGGATCCCACGACGAGAAGGCATGTACTCGGTTCGCGCACTGCGGCAAGATACTGCGCCATCGACTCGAGATGTGGTTGCACGAAGCTCTGCCGATACTTTCCAGCCGCGGGATAGATCAAGCAGGCTTCGGCAGGCGCGGGGTTATCCTTCTCGTAGATCGTTCCCTCCTGCCCCTTTGCCCAGTTCACTGATCCATGGAGCTTGTAGAGGAGGAACACGCCCTCGAGGTAATGCCCGAGATCGTCGCCGCCGCGCGGGCGTCGGATGATGTCGTAGCCGAAGAAGCGAGGGTCGAAACGGCGGGGAGCGGTGAAGGAGAACCCGTCCAGAGCCACTGCGCCCAGTTCGGCAGCAGCCCGTTCAAAACAAAGGTCATAGTTCGTGGTGAATACCCGAAGGCGTTGATCACGAACGCGGCGACGGGAGAGCCGATGTAGAAAGGTCTTGTGAGTCTCGAGCTTCTTGGGGTCGAGAAACGCCGAGCAGCGGTCGAGAATCACTTGCTTGCTCGAGTCAAGAAAAGCGCTGACGCCCTTGTCCTCATGGACCTGCAAGAAGGCTTCGACCCTTGAAAGGAATGCCTCGATGTTTCTATCAGAGAGGTCGTAGTTGACCTTTCCTGCCGTCGCTATCGCGGCACCCACTGGGTTCTTACCAACCGCGCTGTCCCACAGGTCTCGCATCGATGGACCACCGGCAGATCGCGAACACCCGGAACCGGCGAGGACTACAAGATGCTGCATTTGCAAGGACGCGAGCAGCACGTTCTTCAGTTCGTCCTTGGCCTTGCGGGCCTCCTCTTGCTTGTCCTTGTCAGCGGCGCTCCCAGCCATCAGCTCACGCCAGCCGACCTCGCTTGGCGACCGAAATGCAGTACCTACTGTCTTTCGTTCAGGTGCGGTCATTTCGACCCATCTCCTGTTACTTCTCCCCGGACGCAGGCCAGGGCGACATGATGGCTTCCTTCTCGGACATCCAGTCTGTTCGTTTAGCGGCGATGGTGGTCAAGCGGCAGAACATATAAGCATTTATCCGTCGTGCCCGGCATGACGGATAAATGCTTATATGTTAGACGGATTACCCAGCATTGGGTGATAGGCGGATTCCGCCTAGCGTGCGATTGGCCGATTCGGCATAGCATGTGAGGCAACGTAGCTCTCTCCTTGTTCGTTGTATCGAATATCCTACAAGTTGACCGAGCACACGGATCGCAGAGCCCGGTACGCTGGCGGTGCCGTTCTCTGTCTGCAATCGCCGATCCAACCAACTACCCGAGGCTTCCCTCGGACTTGTCGTTCCAGCCACGCATCTTCCCACTGATAGGCATTATCGCCCATTTACGACGTAATGCCAGAAACCCGGCGCGGCAAATCGCAGCGGGGGTGGCTCGTGATAACCCGCGCAGACAGGCTGAAACGCCGCCCGCACAGCAATCGTTGACCACGTTTTACGGATTCGGCAATGAAAATCATTATCCATTGCCTCAGTAAATCACCCTAACCGCCTCCTCCCCCGCCAACTCCCTCAACCGATGCAACAGCTCATCGGTCGGCCGCACCTGCCACTGCTCCCCCAGCGTCAGCCGCGCTTCGGCCGACCCCCCGCGATAGTGCACCCACACCGGACACCGCCCCTCGGTAAACGGCTTGAGCACCGCCCCCAGCGATCGGACAAACCCGTTCCCCGCCTGCTCGGCCGTCACGTCCAACAGCAACTGCCGCGCATAAGCCTCGCGCGCCTGGTCGATGTCGTAGATGCGCTCCGCATTCATCCGCATCTGCCCGGAGTAATCATCCAGTCCCAGTCCACCCTGCACTACCAGCACCCGGTCGTTGGCGAGCAGCGCTTCGAACTGGCCATACACCTTCTGGAACACGCGAATCTCCATGCGCGCGCTGCGGTCGTCGAGCGTGACGAACGCCATCTTGCCGCCGGACTGGGTCGGGCGCGTGCGCACTTCGACCACGAGGCCGGCGACCACGACGTTGCGTTCGCGCTGCCGGCCGTTGAAGCCGCCGCCGGTGGCGCCGGACAGTGCCTCGGATTCGGACAGGTCGGCGAGGCTGCCGGAGACGATCTGTTCGAGTTCGGCGCGGTAGCGGTCGATCGGGTGTCTGGTCAGGTACAGGCCCAGCGTGCTCTTTTCGCCGGCCAGCCATTCGTCTTCGCTCCACTCGGGCAGTTCGATCGCGGCGGCGGCCTTGCGCGTTTCGACCACGGAGCCACCGAACAGGTCGGTCTGGCCGGCGTCGGCGTCGCGCAGGTGCTGTTCGGCGGACTTGATGGCGTCGGGCAGTTGCGCCATCAGGCTCGCGCGGTTCGCACCCAGTTTGTCTAGTGCGCCGGAGCGGATCAGCGCTTCGTAGACGCGCCGTGTGACCTTGCGCGAGTCGATGCGGCTGCAGAGATCCGTAAGCGATTTGAACGCGCCGTTGCGCAGGCGTTCGTTGATGAAAATCTCGACCGCGGCGGCGCCGACGCCCTTGATCGCGCCCAGGCCGTAGAGAATGGTCGTGTCCTCGACGACGGTGAAGGCATAGCCGGAACGGTTGACGTCGGGCGGCTGCACGGCGAGTTTCATCGTGCGGCATTCGTCGATGAGATGCACGATCTTGTCGGTGTTGTCCATGTCCGCCGACAGCACGGCAGCCATGAACGCGGCCGGGTAATGCGCCTTGAGCCAGGCGGTCTGATACGAAACCAGCGCATAGGCGGCCGAGTGCGACTTGTTGAAGCCGTAGCCGGCGAACTTCTCCATCAGGTCGAAGATATGGGTCGCGGTCTCGGCCTTGACGCCGCGGCCCACCGCGCCCTCGGTGAAGATCGCACGCTGCTTGGCCATCTCCTCGGGCTTTTTCTTGCCCATCGCGCGGCGCAGCAGGTCGGCGCCGCCCAGCGTGTAGCCGGCCAGCACCTGGGCGATCTGCATGACCTGTTCCTGGTACAGGATGACGCCGTAGGTCGGCTTGAGGATCGGCGCGATGTCGGGGTGTGGATATTCGACTTTGGCGCCGTGTTTGCGGTCGATGAAGTCGTCGACCATGCCCGACTGCAAGGGACCGGGACGGAACAGTGCCACCAGCGCGACGATGTCCTCGAAGCTGTCCGGTTGCAGGCGTTTGATCAGGTCCTTCATGCCGCGCGATTCGAGCTGGAACACGGCGGTGGTCTGGCAATCCTTCAACAGGCGGAAGGTCGCGGTATCGTCCAGCGGTATCCGGTCGATGTCGACCGGCGGCTCGCCGGCCAGGCTGCGCTGGTTGTTGATGGTTTGCAGCGCCCAGTCGATGATGGTCAGCGTGCGCAGCCCGAGAAAGTCGAACTTGACCAGGCCGACGGCCTCGACGTCGTCCTTGTCGAACTGGCTGACGACGTTGGCGCCGCCCTGTTCGCAATAGATCGGCGTGAAATCGGTCAGCCGCGTCGGCGAGATGACCACGCCGCCGGCGTGCTTGCCGGCGTTGCGCGCCAGACCTTCGAGCGAGCGCGCCAGGTCGATCAGGGCGCGCACGTCCTCCTCTTCCTCGTACAGCTTGCGCAGCGCTTCTTCCTGCTCCAGCGCCTTGTCCAGCGTGATGCCGAGTTCGAACGGGATCAGCTTGGCGATGCGGTCGACGAAGCCGTACGGATGGCCGAGCACGCGGCCGACGTCGCGCACCACCGCCTTGGCCGCCATCGAGCCGTAGGTGATGATCTGCGACACCTTTTCGCGGCCGTATTTCTCGGCGACGTAGTCGATGACGCGGTCGCGCCCTTCCATGCAGAAGTCGACGTCGAAGTCGGGCATGGAGACGCGTTCGGGGTTGAGGAAGCGTTCGAACAGCAGTTCGTATTTGATCGGGTCGAGGTCGGTGATGGTCAGCGCGTAGGCGACCAGCGAACCGGCGCCCGAGCCGCGGCCGGGACCGACCGGCACGCCGTGCGACTTGGCCCATTGGATGAAGTCCGCGACGATGAGGAAGTAGCCGGGAAAACCCATGCCGATGATGACGCCGAGTTCGGTTTCCAGGCGCTCTTCATAGACCTTGCGCTGCTCGGCATCGTCGGGCGCGTTCCTGTCCAGCAATACGTCGAGCCGTCGGGCCAGCCCCTCGTGCGCCTGCTTGCGGAAGTACTCTTCCATACCGACGCCCTGCGGCAGCGGGAAGTCCGGCAGGAAGTTCTTGCCCAGTTCCAGTACGAGGCTGCAGCGTTTGGCGATCTCGACGCTGTTGGCGAGCGCTTCGGGAATATCCGAGAAAAGTTCGACCATCTCCTGCGGCGTGCGCAGGTACTGCTGCGGCGAATAGCGGCGTGCGCGGCGCGGGTCGTTCAATACGCGGCCTTCGTGGATGCACACGCGCGCTTCGTGCGCGTCGAAGTCTTCGCGCTCGATGAAGCGCACGTCGTTGGTGGCGACCACCGGCACGTCGTGCGCGAGCGCAAGGTCGACGGCGGCGTGCAGGTAGTCCTCCTCGCCCTCGCGGCCGGTGCGTTGCAGTTCCAGATAGAAGCGGTCGGGAAAGAAAGCGAGATAGCGCGCAAGCTGCTGCTCGGCGCGGCCGCGGTCGTTGGCGAGCAGCGCGACGCCGATCGCACCGCCGCGCCCGCCGGAGAGCGCGATCAACCCGTCGGTGTGTCCGTCGAGCCAGTCCTCGTCGAGCATCGGCACCGACTGGTGCTGGCCTTCCCTATACCCGCGCGACACCAGGTCAGTGAGGTTGCGATAACCCGTGTCGTTCTGGCACAGCAGCACCAGCCGGTGCGGCTGGCCGGGGTTGTCGGGGTTGCGCATCCACGCATCGACGCCGACGATGGGCTTGACGCCGGCGGCCATTGCCGCGCGGTAGAACTTGACCATCGCGAACAGGTTGCTCTGGTCGGTGACCGCGACCGCCGGCACCCCGGCAGCGGCGACCGCCTTGCACAGCGGTTTGATGCGCACGATGCCGTCGACCAGCGAATATTCCGTGTGCAGGTGCAGGTGGACGAACGGTACGGGCATGGCCGACAGTTTCCGCCTTTAGGGAGGACGCATCAAGGCTTGACAAGGGGCGGCGGCCGGCGGGCGTGCCGTGCCGCGAACGGCGGCGAGGGTTGATCCAATGAACGGAGTCGTGCCTGCAAAGCCGCCATCCCGGCGAAGGCAGGGATCCAGGTGGTTGCTGGATTCCGGCCTTCGCCGGAATGACGGTCCAAACAGGATCCCGGCTTTCGCCGGGATAACGTTTCAGCTCCGGCCGCGAGACCGATCCTCGGCTTCCGGCAGCTTTTCGATAAAGCGCTTCAATTCATCGAGCAGCTCGTCCCACCAGGGGTTGAAGGTGAGCCGGCGCAGGATGTGGTGGTTTTCGGTCTGCTGGCCGATCTCGCCCAGGCAGTCCTCCTGGCGCGCCTTGCAGCGCTCATAGTCGGCCTGGTCGGTGCGGTAGTAGTGGGTGCAGAAACTGTAGGTGCCGTGCTCGCCGTAGTGCGGGTTGTCGGGCGCGACGATCATGGCGGTGTGCGCGGCGCTGACGATGTGACGTTCGGGAATCCGGCTGTAAATGAGGTGCACCTGCTCGGACACGTCGGGCGCGTTGCGCGTGAAATAGAGCATGCGCTTGACGTCCGAGGTCGCATCCCTGAAAAAATCCAGCGCGGCCGAGCCGATCACGGTCAGGTCGTCCTCGCTGGCGGCGACGAACAGCGGCACCGTCAGGTCGCGCAGGCTGCGCAGGCACCGCAGGCGTTCGACCAGGCGCGCGGTCTGCACCACGGCGTTGGTCGACATGGATTCGTACTTGTACGGATCCTCGTCGGGCTGCACGTCGATCCAGCGCAGGTGCGGCAGCCAGCGGCTGATGCTCTGCAGGCCGTGCGCGAAACCGGCGATGCGCGGCAGTTGCAGCGCCGGCGCGAACAGGAACAGTCCGGCCACGCGCGGGTCGAGCAGCGCGTGATAGAGGCCGAGCGCCGCGCCCAGCGAAAAACCGCAGACATAGACCGCGTCGTTGTCGAGACTCAGCGCATCGATGGCCGCGCGCAGCGCGCCCAGCCAGTCGCGCCAGGTGACCGCGAGCAGATCACCCGGACAGGTGCCGTGGCCGGGCAGCAGCAGCGACAGCACCTCGAAGCCCTGTGCGCTGAAAAACGCCGCGAGGTCGCGCGTGACGAAACTCGAATCGCTCAGGCCGTGCACCATCACCACGGCGCGCTTGTGCCCGCCGCTGCCTTGCGGGGCCAGCCGGAACGGCGCGTTGGCGGCGATGGCGGCTTCGTCGATGGCCGGATTGAGACGCTGCCGCACTTCGGCGACGCGCTCCAGCGTGTTGTCGATGTAACGGTCGAGGTTGCGCCCCGGCAGCCAGCGGTCGAGCGGCATGCCCGACGGCAGATGGCGCACGCCGGTCGCCTTGGGCTTGAGCGCGAACCAGAGGCTCGACCAGATCGGCCGAAGGCCCGTATTGTGCAACGGATGTGACTTCATCGGGAAGCGAAGGCGACCGACATCCGGGCTAATATACACGCCGGACCGCCGGCGTCCAGTAACACGCCGTGGCGACCGGTACCGGCCGGCGTTCGCTCCGCCAGGCCGGGCCGTTCGCGGTTCCTGCTTGCGCGGCCGGTCCGGTGTACGGCCAACAGAATTGTTCGCGTCTCATGCCTCCCGGCCATGCTGGCGCCCAAATGGACTGAAAGTCAGAGACAGGAATACAACGGCGTAGGCCAGACCAATCGGGATCGGCAACAGGTCCACGTTGACGATCAATGTAATGCTCAGAATCAAGGCAAGAATCACACCAATGACAAGCCGCGATAACCACTCATTGCGCATGCCGAACCAGCCGAGATAGAAGACATGGAGTGCGACGAACGACAGAAACAGGTAAACAGGCAGCGTGCCATCGGGGAGATACGCGGGCAAATTCACACCACATGCGACCGATATGCTCAGTGCCGTTACCAGCACGGCTGCGACGGAAAAGGACGAATATCCAGCACCGGCGCTGTCGCCTTCAACCGCTTGAACGTTTCCAAACCGGGACCACCACAAACCGAAAGACAGCAACACCAGCGTTGCCGCAAACCAGTCCCTGGGGATTCCCGTGTCACCCGGCAGCGTAAATCGTACAAACAGTTCCGTACCCAGAAGGACAGCAACGTACATGACCGGTACTGCGGTCAGCACGCGCCGCATTTGCAATTCGCATTTCGTTGCCGTCGTATCATCGACGTTCAAATAGGTTGTATGCGCGCTCAAATAGATAAGCAAGCCTGTAAACCAGGCCAGAGCCCCAAATAATTCCGCCCCCTCTTCGACCGCCAGGTAGAGGTCATGCAGCCATCGATAAGAGATTGCTCTTGACGACTCAAGAATTGAAAACTCGCCGATCTCAAGGAAAGGATTCATGAGAAAGAAAGCAGTACCGATAATTGCGAGCGCGAGCGCCTTGCGATTCACTCCCAGACGCAGGTATGAATACAGAATCATCAACGTTCCACACAGGGTTATCGGAACCTTCAGAGCCTCGACCCACCCGCGCGCCTCGCCGCCCGGTGCGCTGCTCGAGATCACGCCGATTCGTTCGTGAATTGAACCCATTTCGTCGAGCGACAATAATGCAAAAATAGCGGCGATGACCAACCAGCCTGCAGCCGGCCCGCGCTGCACTTTCGACACTTTACCGCCATAGTCTGCGATACAGCAGTACACCGCCACAATCGCCACGGAGAAGAACAACGTTGACGAGTACCAGGTGGCAAGATTGTTCTCCGCCCCAAGGTTCAACTGCACACTTGCGTACTTGAGAAAAGGCGAAGCAGACCCCGGTTCCTCGGAATGCCTGACCAGGTATGAGAAGACTCCGGTGCTACCGACCAAGAACAGGTTTACGCACCCCAACCACAGCGCGATACGCTTTATCTGAGCGCTGTCGATGTGAATCACCCAGTGCCGTATCGGTGCATAACCACGACGCACCAGGGGCGCGATCAGAATCAGGATCAGCGACAACGCAAACAGCGCAATGAGAATCCCCTCGTTGGGATGTTTAATCCACACATTCACGGGCCTTCCATCGCGCGCACCTGTTATAAGAAAGCCATGATCCAACGACGAACCGACCGGCACATTGATGCCCACCTCGAACGTTCCATCTTGGCGCCTCATAGGCGAACGCATCACGCCGTCGATCACCCGGGTACCCGTCGGACGCATCAATTCGGGAACCGTCGCCCAGTTATTGACACCCCAGACGAGCGTCACTTCCCCGGCTTCGGGCATGAAATATTTGATTGTTCTTGCCTCGGCGGTTTCGGTTATCGAGCCTTTGGCGGCGGGCGTTTCGCTTGATTCCTGTTGCGGCCTGGTGTCGGCTGACAAATTCGAATCGCCCAATGCGGAATGGCTCATCAGTAACGCCAGCGCGGCTGAAAAGATGATAGGCGTACGTCTCCACATGATAAGCTTTAAAAACCTCCCATTTCCAAGTTACAACGTCTCGCGGTCACCGCATCGGATCTCCCTGCGCGGTCTTGCGAAAAAACGCATCCGCTACCGTTTTCCTCCACTATGCTGAAGCCGTCGGTTACGAAGTTCAAATCACGACCCGCATCGGCAGTAAAGAACTCATGATCCCGCTTGTTCGAGGACCCGGCGGATGGGCGCGTACGACCGCCGGTGTATCGGCGTCACGCCAAGCCGGTGCAAAGCCTCGACGTGCTGTCTGCTCGGGTAGCCCTTGTGCCGCGCGAAGCCGTAGCCGGGATAGACGGCATCGAGCGCGCACATCTCGCGGTCGCGCGCGACTTTGGCGATGATCGACGCGGCGCTGATGGCGGGCACCGTCGCGTCGCCGCCGACGATCGCTTCGGCTTCGCAGGCGACGCGCGGACAGCGGTTGCCATCGACCAGCACCTTGCACGGCGCAATGTCCAGCGCCTCGACGGCGCGGCGCATGGCCAGCAGGCTGGCCTGCAGGATGTTGATGGCGTCGATCTCCTCGACCTCGGCGCGGCCCAGGGCCCAGGCCAGCGATCGTCCGCGGATCAGCACGTCGAGCTGTTCGCGCCGGCGCTCGCTCAGTTGCTTCGAATCGGCCAGCCCGTCGATCGGCCGCGCCGGATCGAGAATCACCGCGGCGGCGACCACCGGTCCGGCCAGCGGTCCGCGGCCGACTTCGTCGACACCGGCGACGTACCCTTCGAACGCTGCGTTCAGTGCTTCTTCGAGCGTCATTGTGCCCCCCAGCGTTGCAGCAGACATTCGGCGGCGCGCCGGCTCGCGCCGGCCGGAAACTGTGCACGCACCGCGCGAAAGCCCTCCACCTGCGCGCACCGTTCGCGGTCGCCGGCGAGCAGCTTCAGCAGCGCCGGCGCCAGTCGGTCGGCGCGCGCGTCGTGCTGCAGAAACTCGGGCACGAGTTGACGCCCGGCCAGCAGGTTCGGCAGGCTGACGTAAGGCACGCGCAGCCGTGAGCGGATCAACCGGTGGCTGAGCGGATGCAGGCGATAGGCCACCAGCAGCGGCCGCTCCAGAAGCAGACATTCGAGCGTCACCGTGCCGGAGGCGGCGAGCACCGCGTCGGCCGCGGCGATCACGCGCTGGGTGTCGCCCGAAAACAGCGCGACGGGCACGTCTCGATCCGCTGTATCCAGATAACGCCGCAGCCACGCATGCAATGCCGGCGTCGCCGCCGCCACCGCAAAGCGCAGTGCGGGCTCGGCGCGATGACAACGCGCGGCGACCTCGAGGAACAGCGGAAACAGGCGCTCGACTTCGGCGCGGCGGCTGCCGGGCAGCAGTGCGACCAGCGGTCCGTGCCGGTCGAGCCGCAAGGCGTCGCGCGCGGCGTTCGGATCCAGCGGCGCGGGAATCGCGTCGACCAGTGGATGGCCGACGAATTGCACGTCGACGCCCGCGTAACAGGCGGCTTCGAACGGAAACAGTGTCATCACCAGGTCGACCGAACGCGCGACCCGGTGCACGCGTTCCGGCCGCCAGGCCCACACCGAGGGACCGACATACTGCACGCTGGGAATGCCGCACTGTCTGAGGCGGGCGGCCAGTCCGAGATTGAAGTCCGGCGCGTCGATACCGACGAACAGATCGGTGCGCGCGGCGGCGAGCTGCTTCCTCAGGATCCTGCGCCGCCACCAAAGCCGCGGCAGGTGCGCGGCGACTTCGACCAGCCCCATCACCGCGAACGCTTCCATCGGCGCCAGTCCATCACAGCCGGCCTTCCGCATCAGCGGTCCGGCCAGGCCGCGGCATTCGAGGTGGGGGACCAGCGCCGCCAGCGCGTGCATCAGGCCGGCGCCGAGCCGGTCGCCGGAAGGCTCGCAGGCCGACAGACCGACACGCCGCAGGCCCGCCATCAGCGTAGGATGCTGCGTTCGCGGTCTTGCAGAAACCGGCGCAGCGGCGCAATCACCGGCGCGGTCTCCTCGAGCGCCTGCAACCGCTCGATCGCCGCGTCCAGCGTCAGCTCGGACCGATACAGAATCCGGTAGGCTTCGCGCAGTTGCTTGAGCGCCGCTTCGTCGAAGCCGCGGCGCTTCAACCCTTCGGCGTTGATGCCGCGCGGCCGCGAGCGCCCTTCCGAAACGCGCACGAAGGGCGGCACATCCTTGTTGATGCGCGCGCCGTAGGCGGTGAACGCGTGCTGCCCGATGCGGCAGAACTGGTGCACCAGCGTGAACCCGCCCAGCACGGCATGGTCACCGATCTCGACGTGTCCGGCCAGCGTGGCGCCGTTGGCGAATATCACCTGGTTGCCGACCTTGCAGTCGTGCGCGATGTGCACGTACGCCATGATCCAGTTGTCGTCGCCGATGCGGGTGACGCCCGCGTCCTGCGCGGTGCCGCGATTGATGCTGACGTACTCGCGGATGGTGTTGCGCTCGCCGATCTCCAGCCGGGTCGGCTCGCCGCGGTATTTCTTGTCCTGCGGGTCCTCGCCGATGGAGGCGAATTGATAGATGCGCGTACCGGCGCCGATGCGGCCCGGCCCGCGGATCACGACGTGCGGTCCGATGCGGCAGCCGGCCTGTATCTCGACGCCCGCGTCGACGATGCTGTAGGCGCCGATCTCGACGTTGCCGGCCAGGCGCGCCGATGGATCGACCAGCGCGGTGGGATGGATCAGCCTTCGATCTTGCGTTCCGTGCACATGATCACCGCGGTCGCCGCCGTCTGGTCACCGACCCGCGCGAGCGTATCGAACACCCAGATGCCGCGCTTGTAGCGCTTCAGTCTGGCTTCCAGCATCAGTTGATCGCCCGGCTGCACCGGACGCTTGAAGCGCGCCTCGTCGATGCCGACGAGGTAGTACAGCGAATCGCGCTCGGCCTGGCACTCGACGCTCTTGAAGGCGAGCAGGCCGGTCGCCTGGGCCAGCGCCTCCAGGATCAGCACCCCCGGCATCACCGGCTTTTGCGGAAAATGCCCGAGAAAATAGGGTTCGTTGTAACTCACGTTCTTCAGCGCGATCAGCGATTCGCCCGGATGGTATTCGATCAGCCGGTCGACCAGGAGAAACGGATAGCGGTGCGGCAGGTGCCTTAGAATCTGATTGATATCCACGGTCGTTTAATTTTCCTTGGTCAATAGCGATCATTCCGCCGTGTGGTCGAGTCGCGGCGTTCCCGCGACCGGCAGTTGCCCGCCGGCGACTGCTTCGTCAGTCCGGTCCCCGAAACGCTCGGCCGGACGGTCTCTCCAGCACGCCCCGGTGCGTCATTCCGGCGAAGGCCGCAATCCATGGATCGCAGTGCCCTGGATCCCGGCCTTCGCCGGGATGACGGTCCGGCGGACACAACGCCTTTCACTTGTCACCGGTACCTCGTTCGCGCGGCAGCCGTTCATCCAGCTGCTTGAACCGCACCGCGTTGCGCCGCCACGCGTCGTTGGCCATGATCGGCGTGCCCGAGGAATAGGTTCCCGGACGCCGCAGCGAATGCGTCACCATCGACATGCCGGTAATCTGCACATGGTCGGCGATCTCCAGATGGCCGACGATGCCCACGCCGCCGCCGAGCGTGCACCAGGCGCCGATGCGCGCGCCGCCGCAGATACCGACGCAGGCGGCGATGGCGGTATGCTCGCCGATCACCACGTTGTGGGCGATCTGCACCTGATTGTCGATTTTCACGCCGCGCCCGATCACGGTGTCGTCGAGCGTGCCGCGATCGACGGTGGTGTTGGCGCCGATCTCGACATCGTCGCCGATGCGCACACCGCCCAACTGCGGCACCTTGAGCCAGTGTTCGCCGTGGCGCGTCAGGCCGAAGCCGTCGGCGCCGATCACCGCCCCCGGGTGAATGCGCACCCGCTCGCCCAGCGTGACATTGTGCAACAGCGTGACGCCGGCAACCAGCGTCGAACCGGCGCCGACGACCACGTCGCGCCCGATCAGGCAGCCGGGGCCGATGCGCGCACCGGCGCCGATGCGCGCGCCCGCCTCGACCACCGAGCGCGGCCCGACCCAGGCCTCGGGATGGACCGTCGCCGCCGGATCGATCAGGGCACCGGGATCGAGCCCGCGCTGCGGCGCGGGTTCGGGATGCAGCAGCCGCGCCGCGCGCACGAAGCTGGCATAGGGCGCGTCGCTCAGCACGACCGCCGGGGCGCCGCAGCGCGAAGCGTCGCCGGGCGCGATCAGGACCGCGGTCGCCCCAGTCCGGGCCAGTTCCTGCTTGTGGCGCGCGTCGGCGTAAAAGCCGAGCGCGCCCGCGCCAGCCGAGGCCAGGCTGGCCACCCGGGTCAGCGAGGCGTCGCCGTCGCCCCGGTACTCGAGACCGAGCGCGCCGGCCAGCTCAGCGACCGTCGGCATCAGCGCCTGCCCGCCGCAATCCCGCCGCGCCCGGTTACTTCAGCTTGGCCAGAATCTTGTCGGTGACGTCCATGGCATCGCTGGAATAGAGCACGCCCTGACCGAGTATCAGGTCGTACTTCTCTTCCTTGGCCAGCGAGGTCATCGCGTCGTAGACTTCGTTCTGCAGCTTGGTCAGCACTTCGTTGTTGCGCAGGTTCAGGTCCTCCTGGAACTCGTCGTTGCGGCGTTTCAGGTCGCGGCGCTTGCCGGTCAGATCGCGTTCGATCTTCTGCGCTTCGTCGTCGCTCATCACGGCGCCGTCGCGGCGCAGCCGCTCTTCCAGCGATTGAATGCTCTTCTGCAGCGCCACCAGTTCCTGGCGCCGCGGTTCGAATTCGGTTTCGATCTTCTTCTGCGCCGCCTTGGCCTGCGGCGCCTCCGCGACCAGCTTCACCATGTTGACGACGCCGATCTTGGTTTCGGCCCACGCCGGCGCCGCCGCCAGCACCAGCGCCGCGACCGCTCCCACCAGATAATTTGAACGCTTCAAGGTCAGTCTCCTCATGTCTATCGTATCGAAGGGCGTCCGGCGCGCGCCGGGACGTCAGAACGGCACACCGAGCGTGAACTGGAATGCCTGTGTTTTGTCGCCTTTCTGGTCGTTGATCGCCTGCGCCAGGCTGATCGCCAGCGGCCCGACCGGCGACAACCAGGTGGCGGAGAGGCCGTACGACGCCCGCAGATCGTTGACGCTGAATTGTCGCACACCCGTAAACACGTTGCCCGCGTCGAAGAACAGACCGAGGCGGACGGCATTGGTTTCGCTGGCGAACTGCGGCGGGAACACCAGTTCCATGTTGCCCACGGTGCGGAAGCTGGCGCCCAGCGGATCGCCGAACTGGTCGGTCGGCCCCAGGGTGTTGTCCTCGTAGCCGCGCACCGAGCGCACGCCGCCGGCGTAGAAATTCTCGAAGAACGGCAGGCTGCTGAACTTGCCGTACCCGTCGCCGTAGCCGACCTCGGCGTTGAGCGACAGCACCAGCAACCGGGTCAGCGGGAAGTAGTTCTGCTGGCGCAGGTTGATCTTGTAGAACTCGAGGTCCGAGCCCGGAATCTTCGTTTCCAGGCCAAGGCTGGACACGCCGCCCTTGGACGGGAACACGACCTTGTTGCGCGTGTCGTGCGACCAGCTCGCCGTGAGCGCGGCGCTGGCGAAGCGCTTGCCGTACTGGTCGATGAAATCGATGATCTCCGACGACGGCAGCGACGCCGGCTTGAGCTTGAGGTATTCGACCCCGATACCGAAGTTGATGTTGTCGAACTCGTTGACGGGAATGCCGTAGCGCAGATTGCCGCCGTAGGTGTCCGTCGTGTAGTTGGTGATGTTCGCCTGCTGGGCGTCGGTCGAACGCGAGTACAGGCTGAAGCCGCGGCTGACGCCGTCGACGGTGTAATAGGGATTGGTATAGGAAAAACTGTAGGTGCGGTTGACCCGGCTGTTGTCGACCGCAAGGCTGACCGCCTTGCCGGTGCCCAGGAAGTTCTGCTGCGAGATGCTGGCATTGATGAGAAATCCGGCGGTCTGCGAATAGCCCACGCCCAGCGACAGGCTGCCCGACGGCTGCTCGGTGACCGAATAGTTCACATCGACCTGATCGGAGGTGCCCGGCACGGCCGGCGTCTCGACGTTGACCTCCTCGAAGAAGCCGAGCCGCTGCAGGCGCGTGCGCGAGCGCTCCACCTTGTCGCCCGAGAACCAGCCGCCCTCCAACTGGCGCATTTCCTGGCGCAGCACGATATCGCGCGTCTTGGCATTGCCGGCATAGTTGATGCGATGCACGTAGACGCGCTTGCCCGGATCGACGTAGAAGGTCAGCGTGACCTCGCGCGACTTCTCGTCGATGTCCGGCACCGTGTTGACGTTGGCGAACGCGAACCCGACGTTGCTCAAGCGGTCGCTGATCTTCTCCACGGTATCGGTGACGCGTTTTCGCGAGAACACCTCGCCGGCGTTGATCTGCACGTCCGGATACAGTTCCTCGGCCGGCACCACCAGATCGCCGGAAAGCTTCACTTCCTTGACCCGGTACTGTTCGCCCTCGGCGACGTTGATGGTGATGTAGATGTCTTTCTTGTCGGGCGTGATCGAGACCTGGGTGGACTCGACGTTGAATTTGAGATACCCGCGGTCCTGGTAGTAGGAACGCAGGGTCTCCAGGTCGGCCGCCAGTTTCTGGCGCGAATACTGGTCGTTCTTGGTGTAGAACGACCAGAAGCCCGAGGTGCCCAGCGCCATCCGGTCGAGCAGCGTCTCGTCGTCGAACACCTTGTTGCCGACGATATTGATTTCGCGGATCCGCGCCACCGCGCCTTCGGAGATGTCGATGAGTATGCCGACCCGGTTGCGCTCCATCGGCGTCACGGTGGTGTCGATGCGCACCCCGTACTTGCCGCGCGAATAGTACTGGCGCTGCAGTTCCTGCTCGACCTTGTCCAGCAGCGAGCGGTTGAACACGGCGCCTTCGGCGAAGCCGATGTCCTTGAGCGACTTGAGCAGCGGGTCGGTTTCGATGTCCTTGTTGCCCTTGATCCGGATGCTGGCGATGCCGGGGCGCTCCTCGACGGCGATCACCAGCACGTTGCCGTCGCGCCCGAGCTGGATGTTCTTGAAGAATCCCGATTTGAACAGCGCGGCGAGCGCCTGCTCGGAGGTCTTCACGTCGAACGGGTCGCCCACCTTGACGGGAAAATAGTTGAACACGGTGCCCGGCGATATGCGCTGCAGGCCCTCGATGCGGATGTCGCTCACCACGAAACTGTCGAACCCGAACGCCGGGAATGCGACAGCCACCGCCACTAGTGCCAGCACCAGAACCCGTTTCATCAGCATCCTGTTCCGTTAGATTCGTTCAAGCAGCCTGGATCGGATGACGCGCACCGGGGCGCGCCGTCAACTCGCGCCGAACACGCGGCTGATGTCGTTGTAGAACGCCAACCCCATCAGCACCAGCAGCACGGCGATGCCGATGCGCATGCCGACCATCTGCGCCGCGTCCGACAGCGGCCTGCCGGTCAGCCATTCGAAGACGTAGTACAACAGGTGGCCGCCGTCGAGAATCGGCACCGGCAGCAGATTGAGCACGCCCAGACTGATGCTGACGATGGCGAGGAACTTGAGGAAACTGGAAAAGCCCACCTGCGCGGAATAGCCCGCGTACTGGGCGATGCTGATCGGGCCGCTGATGTTCTCCACCGACGCCCGCCCGGTGATCATGCCCCACAGGGTGCGCAGGGTCAGCGCGCTGACCTCCCAGGTCTTCTCCAGCGCCTTGCCGCCGGCGTCGAGCGGCGCATAGCGGACGGTGACGCGCAGCGGATCGTCGCGGGTGTCGGGTACGCGCACCATCGCGCCGATCTGCCCGACCGTGGCGCCGTCCTGTTCGACCGCCCGCGGCAGCACGGTCAGATCGACGTCCATGCCGTCACGCAGCACGCGCGTTACGATCGTTTGTCCGGGCCGCGCGCGCACATACACCACCCAGTCGTCCCAGCCGTCGATGGCCCGGCCGTCGGCGGAAAGGATGCGGTCGCCCGGCTGCAGACCGGCCTCGGCCGCCGCACCGCCCTCGACCACGCGGTCGATCACCGGTGCCGCCTGCAGGCGCTTGGGACTGAGACCGAGATTGCCGAGCAACCCGCCCTTGTCCAGCACCCCGGGCGCTTGGGCGAAATCCAGCACCAGCGCGCGCGCGACGCCGTCGGGCTGGCGCACCTGCAGCGCGATCTTCGAGTCGTCGAGCGCCGCCTCGAGCAGTTCGACGGTGACGTCGTCCCAGGTCGGCGTGCTGCGGCCGTCGATCGCCACCAGTTCGTCGTCGGGCCGGAAGCCGGTGGACGCCGCGTACGAGCCGACCTGCACCGCGCCGACGACCGGCCGGATGCCCGGCACGCCGCTGGCGTACATGACCCAGTAGGCGAAGACCGCGAAAATGAAGTTGAACACCGGACCGGCCATGGCGATCGCCGAACGCACGCCGGTCGACTTGCGGTTGAAGGCGCGGTCGAGTTCGTCTTCCGCCACGGGCGCCTCGCGCTCGTCGAGCATCTTCACGTAGCCGCCGAGCGGAATCGCGGCGATGGTGAACTCGGTGCGGTCCGCCCCGAAGCGCCGCACGTAGATCGGCCGGCCGAACCCGATCGAGAACCGCAGCACCTTGACGCCGAGCTTGCGCGCGACCCAGAAGTGACCGAACTCGTGCACCGCCACCAGCACGCCGATGGCCACCAGAAAAGCAAGAAGCGAACCCAAGAAACCCGTCATGACATTGCCTGCCGCTGTGAAGCCCGGATGTATTCGTCGGCGAACCGCCGCGCGTCGGCGTCGGCGGCCAGCACCGCGTCGAGCGAAGCGGCCGGTCGCGCCGGCGCCTGCGCCAGCGTGGCCTCGATGACATCGGGAATGGCTGTAAAGGAAACCTTCCAGTCGAGAAACGCCTGCACCGCCACTTCGTTCGCGGCGTTCAGGGTGGTGCACGCGGTCCCGCCCGCGCGCCAGGCCTGGCGCGCCAGCGCCAGGCAGGGAAAACGCCCCGCGTCGGGCGCCTCGAAATCCAGCGTGCCGACCGCCAGCAGATCGAGCGCGCCGACGCCCGAATCCACGCGCTGCGGCCACGCCAGCGCGTGGGCGATCGGCGTGCGCATGTCCGGTTCGCCGAGCTGCGCCAGCACCGAACCGTCGCGGTACTGCACCAGCGAGTGCACCACGCTCTGCGGATGGATCGCCACGTCGATCGCGGCGGCCGGCAGCGCGAACAGCCAGCAGGCCTCGATGACCTCCAGACCCTTGTTCATCATCGTCGCCGAATCCACCGAGATCTTGCGGCCCATGTCCCAGGTCGGGTGCGCGCACGCCTGCTCCGGCGTCACCGTCTTCAACCGCTCCAGCGGCGTCAGCCGAAAGGGGCCGCCCGAAGCGGTCAGCACCAGGCGCTCGACGCCCTCGGGCGCCGCCCGTCCCGGCAGAAAACCCGGCGGCATGCATTGAAAGAGGGCGTTGTGCTCGCTGTCGACCGGCAGCAGCACGGCGCCGCTGTGAACCACATGGTCCATGAACAGTCCGCCGGACATGACCAGCGCTTCCTTGTTGGCGAGCAGTACGCGCTTGCCGCGCCGCGCCGCCTCCAGGGTCGGCAGCAGACCGGCCGCGCCGACGATGGCCGCCATCACGCAGTCCACCTCCGGCAGGCCGGCGACGCGCACCAGCGCCTCGCCGCCGCACAGCACTTCGGTTTGCACGCCGTCGGCGCGCAGACGCGCCGCGAGCTGCTGCGCGGCGTCCGCGTCGATCATGACCGCGTAGCGCGGCGCGAAGGCGACGCACTGCCGGTGCAGGCCCTGCCAGTCGCGGTTGGCGGTCAGCGCGATCACGTCGAACCGGTCGCGATGACGGGCCACCACGTCGAGCGTGCTCACACCGATGGACCCGGTGGACCCCAATAGCGTGATGCCGCTTCTGGCGTTCATAGCTTGATCCAGCGTAAACCGAACAGAAACACGGGCGCGGCGGCCAGCAGGCTGTCGAGCCGATCGAGCACGCCGCCGTGACCGGGAATCAGGCGGCTGCTGTCCTTCATGCCCTGCCCGCGTTTCAGCAGACTCTCGAACAGGTCGCCGGCGATCGAGAACAGCACCGTCACCAGGCTGACCAGTACGAACAGCGCCAGGCTGGAATCGTTCACGGCCAGTATCCGCGAGCCGGCCAGCGCAAAGATCAGACACGCGGCCAGCGCGCCGTAGACGCCGGCCCAGGTCTTGCCCGGACTGACCTGCGGCGCCAGCTTGCGCCCGCCCCACTGGCGGCCGGCAAAGTAGGCGCCGGTGTCGGCGACCCAGATCAGCATGATCACGAACAGCACCCACCAGGGACCGTGGTCCGGCCGGCTGTGCAGCACCACGAGCGCGAGCCAGGCCGACGCTGGAATCAGCCAGCCGAGCACCGCGCGCAACGCCATCGACAGGGTGCGGCTGCCTTCGAGCCAGGCGGGGTGCGAAACCCAGAACAGCGCAATCAGCCACCAGATCACCGCCAGCCAGATCACCATCGATACGAAGGGTTCGGCATTCGCGAAATACCAGAACAGGATCAGCACGACCGCGCCCACCGTCAGATAGAGCGCGCGCGCGGGCGGCGCGGCGAACGGCACGAGCCGGCTCCACTCCCACATGCCCAGAAACACCGGGACCAACAGCGCCGCCGAAAACGCGGCGCTGGAGAGGCCCAGCACGATCCAGAACACCAGCGGCACCAGCACCAGCGCGCTGACAATGCGCCACTTAAGCACGGCGCGATTCCTCGACCTGCTCGCCGGTCTGCCCGAAGCGGCGCTGGCGGTTGGCGAACGACTTCAGCGCCTCGTCCAGCGCGGCCGCGTTGAAATCCGGCCACAGCAGGTCGGTGAAATAGAGTTCCGTGTACGCGAGCTGCCAGAGCAGGAAATTGCTGATCCGCTGTTCGCCGCCGGTGCGGATGAACAGATCGGGCTCGGGCAGATCGGCCAGACTCGTTTCGCCGCCCAGCAGATCGGCGTCGATCGCCTCCGGTGCCAGCGCGCCTTCGGCCACGCGCGCCGCCAGGCCGCGCGCCGCCCGCGCGATGTCCCAGCGTCCGCCGTAATTGACCGCGACGACCAGCTTGAGTTCATCGTTGTGCGCGGTGGTCTTCTCGGCGTCGTCCATCAGCGCGCGCAGCTTGGGGTCGAAACCTTCGCGATCGCCGATGAAGCGCAACTGCACGCCGTTGCGGTCCAGCCGTTTCACCTCGCGCTTCAGCGTTCTGACGAACAGGTCCATCAGCAGGCTGACTTCGAGCGCCGGCCGGCGCCAGTTCTCGCTGCTGAAGGCGAACAGCGTGAGCACCTCGACGCCGCGCAACTTGCAGGCCTCGACGGTGCGGCGCACGGCCTTGACGCCTTCGTTGTGCCCGGCGTACCGGGGCAGCATGCGCCGGTTCGCCCAGCGGCCGTTGCCGTCCATGATCACCGCGATATGCCGCGGCACCCGGTTGCCGGGCCGGTTATCCGGCGTGGTGGCGCACCCGCTCACGCCCGCGGCCCGGGCAGCCGCCGCGAGAGCCCGGTCGGCGGATCGGAATCCGGCCCCTGAGGGTGACGGTGACGGCGCGGCCTGCGCATCTAGATTTCCATCAGCTCCGCTTCTTTCGCCGCCAGGAGCTGGTCCGCCTTTTCGACGAACTGGTCGGTCAACTTCTGGATTTCGTCCTCGCCGCGGCGCGCGTCGTCCTCGGAGATTTCCTTTTCCTTGAGCAGTTCCTTGAAATCGGCGATGGCGTCGCGACGGATATTGCGGATGGCCACGCGCGCGCCCTCGGTTTCGTGGCGCACCACGCGCACCAGGTCCCTGCGCCGCTCTTCGGTCAGCGCCGGCAGCGGAATGCGGATCGTGGTGCCGGCGGTGTTGGGGTTGAGGCCCAGGTCGGAGGTCATGATGGCTTTTTCGATCACCGGCACCATCTGTCTTTCCCAGGGCGTGACGGCGAGCGTACGCGCGTCCTCGGCGTGAACGTTGGCGGTCTGCGCCAGCGGCACTTCGGTGCCGTAGTAGTCGACGCGGATGTGGTCCAGCAGGCTGGGATGTGCGCGTCCGGTGCGGATCTTGCTGAGTTCCTGTTTCAGCGCATCGACGCTCTTGCTCATGCGCTGCCGCGCGTCCGTCTTGATGTCTTCTATCATCTCGGTCACTCCACCAGCGTACCGATGTTCTCGCCGCGCACCGCCCGCGCGAGGTTCCCGGCGGCGTGCAGATCGAACACTCTCAGGGGCAACCTGTTGTCCCTGCACAGAACCAGCGCGGTTGCGTCCATCACACCCAGCTTCCGGCTGATCGCCTCGTCGTAGCTCACACGGTCGTATTTTTTGGCGTCCTTGTGCCTGACCGGGTCGGCGGTGTAGACGCCGTCGACTTTGGTGGCCTTGAGCAGCAGCCCCGCGCCGATCTCGACGGCGCGCAGGCTGGCCGCCGAGTCGGTCGTGAAAAACGGATTGCCGGTGCCGGCCGCCAGCAGGACCACACGGCCCTTGTCCAGGTGGTGAAGCGCGCGCCGCTGGGTGTACTGATCGCAGACCTGATTCATTTCCAGCGCCGACAGCACCCGCGCGGACGTGCCCAGCGACTCCAGCCTGTCGGCCATGGCCAGTGCGTTGATCACCGTGGCCAGCATGCCCATGTAATCGCCGGTGACGCGGTTCATGCCGCCCGCGGCCAGCCCCGCGCCACGGAAGATATTACCGCCCCCGATCACCAGGCCCAATTGCAGGCCGGCGGCGACCAGTTCGTGAATTTCGGCGGCCACGCGTCCGAGCACGCCGGGGTCGATACCGTAGTCGCTGTCACCCATCAGCGCCTCGCCGCTGAGCTTCAGCAGAACGCGCCGGTGTGTAAAGTCATTATTTGACATTTATTCAATGCCTTATTGGATATAAATCATCAAGAACTTCAAGTATACCCGCAGCCACCGCCGAGCGCCAACCTGCGCCGGGTCCGCGTGCAAAATGGGGTCGCATCGCGACCCCAGGTTTTGCCCCGCAAAGTGTACCGCTTTATGACGCGGGATCACACTCGTAACGCCCCGCCGGCGGCGCAACCGGCACCGGTCAGTTGCCCTTGACCTGCGCCATGACCTCGTCGGCGAAGTTCTCGGCTTTCTTTTCGATGCCCTCGCCCAGCTCGAGCCGGGTGAAGGACACCACGCTGGCGCCGGCATTCTTGAGCAGTTTGCCGACCGTCTGATCGGGGTCCTTGACGAACGGCTGACCGACCAGCGTGATTTCCGCGAGGAACTTGCGCAGTCGGCCCTCGACCATCTTGGCGATGATGTCAGCCGGTTTGCCGCTCTCGGCAGCCTGGGCGGTGAAGATTTCCCGTTCCTTGTCCAGCATCTCCTGCGACACGCCGCGCTCGTCGGTGCATACGGGTTTGCTGGCGGCGATGTGCATGGCGATGTCTTTGGCAAGCTCGGCGTCGCCGCCCTGCACTTCCACCAGCACGCCGATGCGGCTGCCGTGCAGGTAGCTCGACAGGTTGCCGCCGCTCGCGGTGCGGCGCACGCAGCGGCGCACGCTGATGTTCTCGCCGATGGTCGCCACCAGGCCGCGACGCGCTTCGTCGACGGTCTCGGCGGCGCCGTCCTTCAGCGGCAGCGCCAGCAGCGCCTCGACGTCGGCCGGCGCGCCGTCGAGCACGCGTTTGGCAACGGCGCGGGCGAAGTCGGCGAACTCGTCCTTCTTGGCGACGAAGTCGGTCTCGCTGTTGACCTCGACGACCGCGGCGTGCTTGCCGTCGCCGCTGACCTCGATCAGGATCAGCCCCTCGGAGGCCACCCGGCCGGCTTTCTTGTCGGCCTTGGCGAGGCCGGATTTGCGCAGCGCCTCGGCGGCCGCGTCCATGTCGCCGCCGGTTTCCACCAGGGCTTTCTTGCACTCCATCATGCCGCAGCTCGTGCGTTCGCGCAGTTCCTTGACCTGCGCTGCAGAAATTGACATCGTTGGCTACCTCTCGACTTGCGAACGGAGCGACCGGCGCACGCTCAGCGCGCGCCCTTGTCTTCCGCGTTGACTTCGACAAATTCGTCCTCGCTGGCGCCGCCGACTTGCGCCAGCGCGACACGCCCTTCCTCAACGGCGTCCGCCACGCCCTGCACGTACAACTGGATGGCGCGAATCGAGTCGTCGTTGCCGGGGATGACGTAATCGATGTTGTCCGGGGAATGGTTGGTGTCGACGATGGCGACGACGGGGATACCGAGTTTCTTCGCCTCGCTCACGGCGATCTTCTCGTGGCCAACGTCGACCACGAACAGCGCGTCGGGCAGGCGGTTCATGTCCTTGATGCCATTCAGGCTGCGCTCGAGCTTGGCTTTTTCGCGCGACAGCATCAACGCTTCCTTCTTGCTCAGCTTGGACATCGTGCCGGTCTCTTCCATCGCCTCCAGATCCTTGAGGCGGCGGATGGACTGACGCACCGTCTTGAAATTGGTCAGCATGCCGCCGAGCCAGCGGTGGTCGACATAGGGCATGCGGCAGCGCTGCGCCTCGGCGCGGATCGTGTCGCGCGCCGAACGCTTGGTGCCGACGAACATCAGGCTGCCTTTCTTCGCGACCAGCTTGCCGATGTAGTTCAACGCGTCGTTGTACATCGGCAGGGTCTTTTCCAGATTGATGATATGGATTTTACCGCGCTCGCCGAAAATGTACGGGGCCATTTTCGGGTTCCAGAAGCGGGCCTGATGGCCGAAATGCACGCCAGCTTCCAGCATCTGGCGCATGCTTACGATAGACATAGTATTGACTCCGCGGTCAGGGTTAAGCCTCCATATGCCCCATGCAGTAACCCGAAGGCACCCCACTGTCATGTGCCGGCATATGTGTGGAATTGGCGCCGGCGATCATGCCCGGTGCGCCTTAACAAGCCGCGTTTTATACCATACACTAGCGCGAACGGCAATCGCCACCGCCACTTAGGACATCTCCGGATCGAGTCGTCAAGGCCGCGAAGGCCCGCGACCGGCGCCTTCAATCGAACGGCTCCCAGCCTTCGCGGGAATGACGCTTCAGGACCCGATCGGAGGCGCCTTTGGGGAACAACCAGAACAACGTCTGACGGGGACAGGCCCGGCCAGCACGGGAAACACAGGAATCATGGCCGTAACCATCAAGACCCCGGAAGAAATCGAGAAAATGCGCGTGGCCGGGCGGCTGGCCGCCGACGTGCTGGAAATGATCGAGCCCTACGTCAAGGGCGGCGTAACCACCGGCGAGTTGGACCGCATCTGCCACGATTTCATCGTCTACGAGCAGAAGGCGGTTCCCGCCCCGCTGAATTACCGCGGGTTCCCCAAGTCCATCTGCACCTCGCTCAATCACCAGGTCTGCCACGGCATCCCCGGCGACAGGAAATTGAAGCCCGGCGACATGCTCAACATCGACGTGACCGTCATCAAGGACGGTTTTCACGGCGACACCAGCAAGATCTACTTCGTCGGCGAACCGCCGGTGCAGGCCGCGCGCCTGGCGCGCGTCACCTATGAATGCCTGTTGCTGGGCATCCGCATGGTCCGCCCCGGCACGCGGCTGGGCGACATCGGCAGCGCCATCCAGCGGCATGCGGAGTTCCATCACTACACGATCGTGCGCGAATACTGCGGTCACGGCATCGGTCGCGCGTTTCACGAAGACCCGCAGGTGCTTCACTACGGCGAGCCGGGCCTGGGCCTGGCGCTCGAGCCCGGCATGACGTTCACGATCGAACCCATGGTCAACGCCGGCCGGCGCGACACCCGGCTGCTGGGTGACGGCTGGACCGTGGTTACCAAGGATCACAGCCTGTCGGCGCAGTGGGAACATACCATCCTGGTGACGCCGGACGGCTACGACGTGCTGACGCTGAGAAGCGGCGAAGGCATCTGATGCGGGACGACCACCTGAGCATTCAGCCGCCGTTCGTCGGCCCGCCGCTGCAGGACTACCGCACGTGGTTCCCGCTGGAAATTCTGGCGGAAGACCTGCCGCTCACCGAACTCCGGCCGACGCTGCGGCTGTTGATCACCGACGCGCGCTGGCTGATGAACGAGAAATTCGGGGACGGCGCCGATATCGAGGCACTGGTTTACGGGCGCAGTTGGCTCACCGATCAGGTACTGATCTACTGTTGGAGACGACTGGTCAACGCGGATGCGGGGCTGGCGCTGGTGGCCGTCGGCGGCTACGGCCGCCACGAGCTGCTGCCGGGCTCGGACGTCGATCTGCTGCTGCTGCTGGCCGGCCAGGAAACGGCGCGGCAGGCGGCGGGCATCGAAGCCTTCATCACGCTGCTGTGGGACATCGGCCTGGAGGTCGGCCACAGCGTGCGCACGCTGGACGATTGCGAGGCGCAGGGCCGTGCCGACATCACGATCGCCACCAACCTCATGGAAGCCCGCCTGCTGCACGGCGATCAACACCTGTTCCAGGCGATGCGCGAGCGGGTCGGTCCGGACCGCATCTGGCCGATGCGCGATTTCTTCCAGGCCAAGCTGAAGGAACAGGCGGATCGCCACCGGCGCTATCACGACGCCGTGTACAACCTGGAGCCGAACGTCAAGGACGGACCCGGCGGCCTGCGCGACGCGCACATGATCGGCTGGGTGGTCAAGCGCCATTTCAATTCCGACACGCTGGCCGAGCTGGTCACGCGCGGCTTTCTGACCGGCCACGAGTACGGCGTGCTGATCGGCCGCCAGCATTTCCTCTGGAAAGTCCGCTTCGGGCTGCACATGATGTCGGACCGGCGCGAAGACCGGCTGCTGTTCGATTTCCAGCGCAAGCTCGCGGCGCTGCTCGGCTACCGGCAGAGCGATCACAAACTGGGTGTCGAGCTGTTCATGAAGGATTACTACCGCACCATCGAGGAACTGAGCCGGCTCAACGAGATGCTGCTGCAGTTGTTCGAGGAAGTGATCCTGTTCCGCGACGACCACGCCCAGCCGCACAAGTTGAACCGGCGGTTCCGCGTGCGCCGCGGGTTCCTGGAGACGGCCTACGACAATGTGTTCAAGCGCAATCCCTTCGCCCTGCTCGAACTGTTCCTGCTCATGCAGCAGCACCCCGAGATCAAGGGCGTCAGCGCGGCGACGATCCGGCGGGTGCGCGGCCATCTGCACCTGATCGACGACCGGTTCCGCGCCGACATCCGTGCGCGCAGCCTGTTCATGGAAATGTTCCGCCAGCCGCGCGGGCTGACCCACGCGCTGCGCCGCATGAACCGCTGGGGCGTGCTGTCCGCCTACTGCCCCGTGTTCGGGAGAATCGTGGGCCAGATGCAGTACGACCTGTTTCACGTGTACACCGTCGACGAGCACACGCTGTTCGTGGTCCGCAATCTGCGCCGCTTCATGATGCCGAAGCACAACCACGAATTCCCGCTGTGCAGCCGCATCGCCGCCACGATTCCGAAACCGGAGGTGCTGTATCTGGCCGGCTTCTTTCACGACATCGCCAAAGGCCGCGGCGGCGACCATTCGACGCTGGGCGCCGAGGAAGCGCATGAATTTTGCGCCGCCCACGGCCTCAGCAAGTACGACCAGGACCTGGTCGCGTGGCTGGTGCAGCACCACCTGCTGATGTCGCAGACGGCGCAGCGCCGCGACACGTCGGACCCGGAGGTCGTCAACGAATTCGCCCGTCAGGTCGGCGACCGCAAACGCCTCGATCATCTGTATCTGCTGACCGTCGCCGACATACGCGGCACCAGCCCGACGCTGTGGAACAACTGGAAAGATGCACTGTTGAAAGAGTTGTACACCGCGACCGGCCGCGCGCTGCGGCGCGGCCTGGAAAACCCGCTCAACCGCGAGGAACTGATCGCCGATCTGAAGGCCGAGGCGCTGCGCCGGCTGAGCGACGCCGGCCACGACGCGGACGAAGTCGAAGCGCTGTGGGAGCGGATGCCCGACGAATACTATCTTCGCTATAACGTGGAGGAAGTCGTCTGGCACGGCGGCATCATCCTGGGTTCGCCGAAAAAGAAGGAGCCGCGCGTCGAACTGCGGCCACTGTCGGCGCGCGGCGGCAGCGCGCTGTTCATCTACGCGCCGATCGGCAAGGGCCTGTTCAACCGCACGGTGTCGCTGCTCGAAAAGCTGGGACTCACCGTCACCGACGCGCGCGTGATCACGTCACGGGACAACTGCGCGATCAACACCTACCATATTCTGACCGCCGAGGGCGAACCGATCGAAGACAGTTACCGGGCGCGCGAAATCGTGACGCTGATGAAGCGGGAGCTGCAGCGCGATGACTGGAAACCCGACACGGTCAGACTGCCGCACCCGCGCCGGTTGAAACACTTCATGGTCGAGACCCGGATCGCGTTCACCCACGACGAGGCCAATCGACGCACGGTCCTCGAGCTGATCGCGGCCGACCGCCCCGGCCTGCTGTCGCGGATCGCGCAGGCGTTTTACGAATGCGGCGCCGTGCTGCAGAACGCGAAGATCGCCACGTTCGGCGCGCAGGCCGAAGACGTGTTCTACCTCACCGACGTCGACAAGCAGGCGCTGACGCCCATGCACGAAGCGTGCCTGGCGAAGCGCCTGCCGGAGCTGCTGGACCGGAACGACTGACGCCCACTTGCGGAACCACAAAAAATTCTGTCTCTACGCCATTGAATTTGCGGCAGTGTGAACTAGGCTTGGTTCAGGTCAGGCATTCATTTTTTCCCAGCCGTCACCCGCGTCTCAACGGACGACGGCCGCGTTCCCCGGAACAGGGAAGCCGGCCGCCCGCTGTAAGGAGGACACAGCGATGATGACACGTCTTGTAACCGCGTTGATTTCAGGTGTACTGGCGGCGCTGCCCGCGTCCGCGAGTCTGGCGTCACCGGTCGAATTCCAGTACGTCGCCGACGCTCCGGCGCAAAGCGAGGGTTTCTACAAAGCCAGTCTGCTGACGGATCCGGAGCCGTTCTACCGCCGGGCCGGTGTACAGTGGACCGAACTATCGCCACCGGCGCCGAAAACGGCGACGACGGCCGGACCCTCGCGTGCGCAGCCGTCGTGGAAGCCCGGCGCCAACCCCGAAGATCCCGGCGACACGTCGGGGATTCCGCTGCCCCCGGCGGTCTGGCTGTTCGTCAGCGGCCTGGTCGGCATCTCGGTGATCGCCCGCCAGCGCGGGCGGCGGCGATGATCGGTCGAGGGTTCGATTTCGATTAACCGCCGAGGACGCGAAGGAAGATATTAATTAATTAACCACAAAGGGTTTCCCTTCGCGTCCTTTGCGGTCAATTACCCACAACGTCTCCAACGTCGATCAGCTCCAGCCCGTTGCCGTCCGGATCGCGGCAGAAGATCGCGCGCCTTCCGGAGCGGCTGCGGGTGAACGCCACGGCCGCGTCGATCAGGCGGCGTTCGAATTCATCCAGTCCGGACACGTGAAACGCCGCGTGGCGGTCGCGGCCCACGTGGGGCGGGCGGCCCTCGACCGGGTCCACCGACTCCAGTTCCAGCAGATGAATCTGTTGCCGGCCGACCGCCAGCCAGGCACCGGGAAAGCCCAGGTCCGGGCGGCCGCCGTCCTGTTCGAGGCCCAGCACGTCGCGATAGAACGCCAGTGAACGCGCGGTGTCGCGCACCAGGAAGCTGACATGGTGCAGGCCCAGAAACCGGCTCATCCGTTCTTCACCTGTTCGTGTGCCGCGAGATACGCCGCAAGCAGAATCAGTCCGCCGCCGGCCCATTCGCGGGCCCGCACCACTTCGTCGGTCAGCAACAGGGATGACACGGCGCCCACCACCAGCTCGAACAGCAGAATGACCGCGGACCGATGGACCGGCATGTGGGTGACGCCATAGATGACCGACAGCGTCATGATCAGGAAACCGAACCAGCCCAGCAGCACCGCGCCGATCCAGGTCGGCGCGGAAACCTCCGGCATTTGGACGCCGGCCAGCAGAATCCAGATCGCGGCGACGAACACCACGCCGAACCAGCTCGCGACCGCCTTGACGCCCAGGTGCACTTCGCCCATCTGGCGCAGCATTACATTGCCGAACGCAAACGCGAATCCGGAGGACACGGCGAGCCAGTCGGACAGGTTACGCGGCCAGGGTATACCGATGCGCTCGTCCCACAGCATGATCAGTGCGCCGGCGAGCGAGAGCGCGAACACCCAGGCGCTCGAACGCCCCGGTTTTTCGCCGAGGATTATCCAGCCCAGCAACAGCGCCCACAACGGCGACAGATAAAACAGCAGCAGTACGCGCACGACCGTGCCGTCGAGTATCGCCAGCACGAAGGCCACGTTGCACCAGCCGACCGCCAGCGTCATCAGCGCGAACGCGAACGCGTGACCCGGCCGGGCGCGCAGGTGGCCGGCAAGCCAGACCAGCCCCGGCGCCAACACCGCGCCGTAGCTGGTCATGGTCAGCCAAAGCCCGTTCAAACCGCGGTCTTCGAGCAGCCGCAACGGGTACCAGACCAGTCCCCACAGCATGGCCGTCAGCAGCAGGCTGAATACCGGCAGCAGTTGCCTGGATAACTTGGACGCGCTCATGCGGAACCCGTATAATTTCCACTCTTTACGATCCTGGACGACCCGCTCACCAAGGACCGCCCGACGCAATGAATCCCCACCTGTCGCGCCTGCAACCCTACCCGTTTCAACGCATGGCGAAGCTGCACGCGGGCGTCAGGCCGCCGGCCGACCGGGCGCCGATCGCACTGTCCATCGGTGAACCCAAACATCCGACCCCCGCGTTCATCACGGAAGCGCTGATCGAACACCTGCACGGCCTGTCGACGTATCCGACCACGCGCGGCAGCGATCGCCTGCGCCAGGCGATCCACGACTGGCTGATGCGCCGCTTCCGCCTGGACAGACTCGATCTCGATATCGCGCGCCAGGTGCTGCCGGTCAACGGCACTCGCGAAGCGCTGTTCGCCATCGCCCAGTGCATCGTCGATCTGACCGATCGGCCGCTGGTGATGATGCCCAATCCGTTCTATCAGATTTACGAAGGCGCCGCGTTGCTGGCCGGTGCGGAACCCTACTACATCAATACCGTCGAAAGCCAGCACTACCGGCCGGACTTCGACGGCGTGCCGGATGCGGTCTGGGCGCGCGCACAGCTCCTGTACATCTGCTCGCCCGGCAATCCGACCGGCGCCGTGCTGCCGGTCGAAGATCTGCAACGGCTGGTGGAAAGAGCCGACCGTTTCGATTTCGTCATTGCGTCGGATGAATGCTATTCGGAAATCTACGCCGACGAAAACGATCCGCCGCCGGGCCTGCTCGAAGCCTGTCGCGCAATGGGCCGCGACGACTTCCGCCGCTGCCTGGCGTTTCACAGCCTGTCCAAGCGCTCCAACGCACCGGGGTTGCGTTCGGGTTTCGTGGCCGGCGACGCCGGCCTCATCGATGCTTTTTTCCGGTACCGCACCTATCACGGCTGCGCGATGCCGCCGCCGACCCAGGCGGCCAGCAGCGCGGCCTGGGGCGACGAGACGCACGTCGTCGAAAACCGCCGCCTCTACCGCGAGAAATTCCGCGCCGTGGCGGAAATACTGCAGCCGGTGCTGCCGTACGCCGCGCCGCCGGCGGCCTTCTATCTCTGGCCGAAGACACCGGTCGACGACGAGCTTTTTTCCCGGCGGCTGCTGGCCGAGGAAAACGTCCTGGTGCTGCCGGGCAGCTATCTGTCGCGCGCCACCGCGGCCGGCAACCCGGGGCGCAACCAGGTGCGCATGGCGCTGGTCGCGCCGGTCGACGAATGCGTCGAAGCGGCGGCGCGCATCCGGCGGTTCGTCGAACGACTGTGAAATCCATAGACCTTGATCCGCAGGAGAACCTGTCATGAGCGATATCCAGGCCATCATCGAAGCCGCCTTTGAACGCCGCGCCGACATCACGCCGCGCACGGTGGAAACCCAGGTCAAGGAGGCCGTCATGGACGCGGTCGGTCTGCTCAACGCCGGCACGGCGCGCGTCGCGGAAAGGCACGACGGCCGCTGGACGGTCAACGAATGGCTCAAAAAAGCCGTGCTGCTGTTTTTCCGCATCGAGGACAACGCGTTCATGAAGGGCGGCTTCACCAACTACTACGACAAGGTGCCGTCCAAGTACGCCGACCACAACGCGCGCGAGTTCCGCGCCGGCGGCGTGCGCGTGGTGCCGCCGGCCACGGCGCGCCACGGCAGTTATATCGCGCCCGGCGCCGTGCTGATGCCCTCGTACATCAACATCGGCGCCTACGTCGACAGCGGCACCATGGTCGACACCTGGTCGACGGTCGGGTCCTGTGCGCAGATCGGCAGGAACGTGCACCTGTCGGGCGGCGTCGGCATCGGCGGCGTGCTGGAGCCGGTGCAGGCCGCGCCCACCATCATCGAGGACAACTGTTTCATCGGCGCCCGCTCGGAAATCGTCGAAGGCGTGATCGTCGAGGAAGGCTCGGTGATTTCCATGGGCGTCTACCTCGGCCAGAGCACCCGCATCTACGATCGCGAACGCGACGAAATCATCTATGGCCGCGTGCCGGCCGGCTCGGTGGTGGTCTCGGGCAGTCTGCCGTCGAAAGACGGCAAGTACAGCCTGTACTGCGCGGTCATCGTCAAGAAGGTCGACGAGAATACGCGCGGCAAGGTCAGCATCAACGAACTGCTGCGCGACATCTAGCGACGGTTGTTCTGGGGATGCGGCGGATTCCGACACCTGGATCCCGGCCTGCGCCGGGATGACGTTTGATGAATCCGTCATGGCGGCCAAGGCCGGCATCGATGAATTGCTGCGGAACGGTCAGCGACGCTGGCAGGGCATGCGGCCGCCCGCAACACTGGATGGCTGCCCGCGCCGGGATGACCTTTGATGAATCCGTCATGGCGGCCAAGGCCGGCATCCAGGGCAGCCAGACGTAACCGGCTTTGGGTGCGGATTGGGGTGCGGAAACGGCGCGGGCGGACACTCCGGTCGACGCCGTCAATGGCAAGGTTCATATTCAGCACCGCTTGGACAGGACATCGACGTGATCACGCTGTACGGCATCAAGAACTGCGACACCGTGAAGAAGGCCCGCCGCTGGCTGGACGACAACGGCGTCGCCTATCGTTTTCACGATTACCGCGCCGACGGCCTGGACCGCAGGCGGCTCGGGCAATGGGTCGACGAACTCGGCTGGGAAACCCTGCTCAACCGGCGCGGCACGACCTGGCGCAAGCTGCCGGAAGCCGTGCGCGAGGGCATCGACGCGGCGACCGCCGTGCAGGTGATGCTGGACAACCCGGCGGTCATCAAGCGCCCCCTGTTGGATGCGGGCACGCAGCGCGTGGCCGGGTTCGACGCGGAAATTTACCGCAAACTGCTGGGCTGACCCGGCGGACAAGGTACACTGGCAAAATGACACCGACGCTCTCGCTGGCCAAGGCGCTGATCGCCTGCCGCTCCGTCACGCCCGCCGACGCCGGGTGCCAGACGCTGCTGGGCCGGCGCCTGTCCGCGCTCGGCTTCGACGTCGAAGCCATGCCCTTCGGCGCGGTCTCCAACCTGTGGGCGCGGCGCGGCACCGCGGGTCCGCTGCTGGTGTTCGCCGGCCACACCGACGTGGTGCCGACCGGGCCGCTCGACGCCTGGCGCTTCGATCCCTTCGTCCCGACGGTCGAGAAAGGCCTGCTCTACGGCCGCGGCGCCGCCGACATGAAAGGCAGCATCGCGGCCATGGTGATCGCCTGCGAGTCCTTCGTCGGCGAATGCCCCAACCACTGCGGCTCCATCGGCTTTCTGATCACCAGCGACGAGGAAGGACCGTCGGTCGACGGCACGGTCAAGGTGGTCGAGGCGTTGCAGGCGCGCGGCGAGCGCATCGACTGGTGTCTGATCGGCGAACCGTCGAGCCAGGATCAGGCCGGCGACGTGATCAAGAACGGCCGGCGCGGTTCGTTGAACGGACACCTGACCGTCACCGGCCAGCAGGGCCACGTCGCCTATCCGCACCTGGCGGACAATCCGTTTCACCGCGCCGCGCCCGCGCTTGCCGAGATGATCGGCGTCGAATGGGATCGCGGCAACGACTTCTTCCCGCCGACCAGCTTCCAGATCTCGAACATCCATGCCGGCACCGGCGCCGAAAACGTCATACCCGGCACACTGGAAGTGCACTTCAACCTGCGGTTTTCGACCGAACAGACGGAGGCCGGCATCAAACAGCGCATCCACGCCCTGCTCGACCGCCACGGCCTGGATTGCCGCATCGACTGGCACCTGTCCGGCCATCCCTTCCTGACGCCGGCCGGCGAACTGGTCGACGCCGCGCGCGCGGCGATCCGCACCGAACTTGGGTTCGAGACCCGGCTGTCCACCTCGGGCGGCACGTCCGACGGACGCTTCATCGCACCGACCGGCGCACAGGTCGTCGAACTGGGCCCGATCAACGCAACCATCCACAAGGTCGACGAATGCGTCGCCGTCGAAGCGCTCGAGCAGTTGACCCGGGTGTACCAGAGCATCCTGAAGATCCTGCTGGTCGACTGCCAATGAATGCCTGCATCCGCTTCGCCTGGCTCATCCTGATCGGCCTGCCGCTGCTGGCGGGGTGTTCGATGGGCCGGATAGTGGCGCGTTCGTCGGCCAGCATCCTCGACGGCGGCGTGGAAGCGCTCAATCGCGAGACCGACTTGCAGCTCGCCGCCGCGGCCATCCCCGCCAACCTCAAACTGATCGAAGGCCTGATCGTCGAGGACCCGCACAACGCGCAACTGCTCGCGTACGCGGCGCAGGGTTTCTACGGCTATGCGTTCGGCTTCGTCGAACCCGAGGACCGGGCGCGCGCCGACCGGCTGTATCAGCGCGGGTTCGACTACGGCCGGCGCGCGCTGCGGCAGCTCGGACTGAAATCGGATCCGCGCGAAACCCCGGTCGGGGAGCTGGCCGGCGGCGTGCGCAGACTCGGGCGCGAAGCCGTCCGCGCGCTGTTCTGGACCGCCTCCTGCTGGGCGCGGCACATCGACCTCAACCGCGACAGTCCTGCCGCCATCGCCGGTCTCGCCGCGACCGAAACCCTGATGGCGCGGGTGCACGAACTGCAACCGGATTATTACTACGGCGGCGTCGACCTCTACTACGGCGTGTACTTCGGCGCGCGTTCGCCGGTGCTGGGCGGCGACTTCGCGCGCTCGGAGCAGTACTTCGCGCAGGCGCGCGCCGTCACCGGCGGCCGGCTGCTGATCGTCGACGAGCTGCAGGCCGAATATCTGGAACGCCAGCGCTTCGACCGCGACGCCTTTCACCGCCTGCTGACGCGGGTCGCCGAAACGCCGGCGGACGTGCTGCCGGAAATGGCGCTGATCAACGCGATTGCCAAGCAGCGCGCGCAGGCGCTGCTGGCGCGGGAGAGCGAATGGTTCTGACCCCTCTGGAAAGGCGCCTGCGGGTACTGGTGTGCATCGGCCTGGCGTGGCTGTGCCGCGCGCCGCCGGCACACGCCGACGCTGCGCCCTACGTGTTGAAGTTCGCCACGCTGGCGCCGGCCGGCTCCACCTGGATGAACATTCTGGAACAGTGGGGCGAGCGCGTGAAGTCCGGCTCGAACGGCCGTCTGCTGATCAAGTTCTATCCCGGCGGCGTCCAGGGCGACGAACCGGACGTGGTGAAGAAGATCCGTTTCGACCAGTTGCAGGGCGGCGCCTTCTCCGGTCACGGCATCGGCCTGATCTACTCGCCGGCGCGCGTGATGGAACTGCCGTTTCTGTTCGACACCCACGACGAGATCGACTTCGTGCGCGCACAACTGATGCCGTCGTTCCGCGCCGGCTTTCACGACAACGGCTACGAATTGCTGGGCTGGATGGAGATCGGGTTCGTGCACATGTTCTCGCGCGCGCCGATCCGCTCGATCGACGACATGAAAGCGCAGCGCGTCTGGCTGTGGCAGGGCGACCCGCTCGGCCAGGCGTTCTTCGACGCCAGCGGCATCACGCCGGTGCCGCTGTCGATCGTCGACGTGTACACCAGCCTGTCCACCGGCCTGATCGACACGGTGTACTGCACGCCGCTGGCGGCGATCGCGCTGCAGTGGTTCACCAAGGTGCACTACGTCAGCGAGGCGTCGCTGACCAACGCCATCGGCGCGCTGCTGGTGTCGCGGCGGTTCTTCGATGGCCTGCCGGCCGATCTCCAGGCGCTGCTGCGCGAATCCGGCGATGCGGCCGGCGAGCAGTTGATCGCGGCCACCCGCGCCGACAATCAGGCGAGCGTCGACGAACTGAAGAAACAGGGGCTCGCGTTCCTGCCGCCGGGCGCCGGCATGCAGCCGGCCGACCTCGTCGCCCTGCGCGACAAGGCCGCCGAACAGTTGATGCAAAGCGACTACCTGCCGCGCGCGCTGGTCGGCGAGACCCGCACACTGCTGGAACAGTATCGCGCCGCGCACGCCACGGCCCGCTAGTGCTGCGGGCTCTGCGCGACAAGCTGATCCTGCTGGAAACCTGGCTCGCCGCCGCCAGCCTCCTGCTGTTGCTGGTGCTGGTCGCGGCGCAGGCGGTGGCGCGCAACCTATTCGACACGGGCTTTGCCAGCTTCGATCAACTGGCGCGCTACCTGGTGCTCTACGTCATGTTCCTCGGCGCCGTGCTGGCCATCGAACGCGGGCGCCACATCCGCATCGATGCGCTCAACGTCCTGCTGCCGCGGCGCGTCAGGCGCGCACTGGCGCGGCCGCTGCACCTGCTCGCCGCGCTCGTATGCGGAATTCTGGCCCAGGCTGCCGTGCGCTTCTGGCGCGAGGAATGGACCTACGCGCAGGACCCCGAGCGCTGGCTGGCGCTGGTCGAACTCGTCATTCCCTGCGGATTCCTGCTGCTCACCGTTCATTTTGCGCTCAGCGCGCTGTCGGGCGCGGCACCGGACGACGCCGCGTGATGACGGCCGCGGCGGCGCTGCTGGTATTGCTGGCGCTGATCGGCCTGCCGCTGTTCGTCGCGCTGGGCGCCGGCAGTCTGCTGCTGGCCCATCAGAGCCAGCTCGATCCCGCGCTGCTGATCATCGAACTCAACCGCCTGGCCGGCTCGCCCAACCTGATCGCGATTCCGCTGTTCACCTTCGCCGGCATCGTGCTGGCCGCCGGCGGCGCGCCGCAACGCCTGATCCGCGCGTTCAACGCGCTGGTCGGCTGGATGCCCGGCGGTCTCGCCGGCGCGGCGCTCGCCGCCTGCGCGTTCTTCACGTCGTTTTCCGGCGCCTCCGGCGTCACCATTCTCGCGCTCGGCGGCCTGCTGTTTCCGATGCTGACCGGCGTGGGCTATCCGCAGCGCTTTTCGCTCGGACTGTTGACGACGTTCGGGCTCGCTGGGCCTGTTGTTTCCGCCCAGCCTGGCGATCCTGCTGTACGGCATCGTCGCCGGCGTCGACATCGACAATCTGTTCGCCGCCGGGCTGGTGCCGGGGACGCTGCTGCTGGTGATGCTGAGCCTGTACGCGTCGGTGACCGGCGTCCGCGCCAAGGTGCCGCGCCAGGCCTTCTCGGCATCGGCGCTGCTGGCCGCGCTGCGGGAAAGCGCCGGCGATCTGCTGCTGCCGGTGCTGCTGATCGCCGGCATCTTCGGCGGCTTCGTCACTGTGACCGAAGCCTCGGCCTTCACCGCGCTGTACGTGCTGCTGCTGGAAGGCCCCATCCACCGCACGCTCGATTTCAGAAAGCAGCTCATCGAATTGCTCACCGAGTCCAGTGTGCTGGCCGGCAGCATCCTGATCATCCTGGGCGTGGCCATGGGCCTGACCAATCTGCTGATCGACCTGCAACTGCCCATGAAGTTATTGAACTGGATGGAAGGCGGCGTCGGCACACAGCTCCAGTTCCTGATGCTGCTCAATCTGTTCCTGCTGCTGGTCGGCGCGGTGATGGACATCTTTTCGGCGACCGTCGTCGTGGTCCCGCTGATCCTGCCGCTGGCGCAGCGCTTCGGCATCGACCCGGTGCACCTCGGCATCGTCTTTCTCGCCAACCTGGAGATCGGCTACAGCACCCCGCCGGTGGGGCTGAATCTGTTCATCGCCAGCCAGCGGTTTCGCAAACCGGTCCTGACCCTGTTCGGCGCCGCACTGCCGTTTCTCGCCATCATGCTGGTGTGGCTGGCGTTGATCACCTATTTGCCGGTCTTCTCGTTGTGGTGGCGATCGCCCGGTTGAGCGCCGACGGCGTGACGGACGCCGCGCCAAATGCCGTGACCGGTGCACGTCGCCGGGATGACGGCAGTTCCGGGCTTAAGTAAGTGCCGTTGGTCACCGACCCCTTTTTGCTTTTTCCTCACCCCATACCTGCGGGTATTGATGGCGACGCCTGGCCGTCTTCCGCCTGTTCGTCGGACTGGGAGATTCGGCACATGCCAAACGGGCGCGGCCCAGTCCGGTCGTTTAGCTGATCCTAATGTTCCCGTTCGGTAACGGGCGGGAAACGACCCTTCTCGGAAGTCGAGCGTCTAAGCTTTAATGTCTGGAATGCGGCGAAAACGAGACATTCACTCCCGCCTGTCGAGCATACTTTGGATCGAATCCAACCCAGTTGCCCCCGGAGCAGGCGGGTGTGCCTGGAAAAATGTTATTCGATTTCCTATGCTTGAATGATTAGCCTCTTGCGCTTGAACAAGGCAGCACCCGAGAGTTCCCCGCGCGTTAGGTGAGAGGCCGGGTTGGTTCCTTATTAAAACGCTTCAAGCTCCGTAACGGAGTTGCGGCCGGGGGAGGTATTCGATGGACGCATTGCTCGATCCCATCCTGCTATCGCGGGCTCAGTTTGCGTTCATCGCCGCTTTCCACATGCTCTGGCCACCTCTCACCATCGGTCTCTCGCTGGTCCTCTTCTGGTGGGAGGCTATGTGGCTCCGCACGGGAAGAGAGTACCACTATCGGCAGGCACACTTTTGGACCCGCATTTTTCTTCTCAACTTCGGTGTCGGCGTGGTATCGGGGCTTCCCATGGAATTCGCCTTCGGAACCAACTGGGGCCCGTTCTCCATCGCCACAGGAAATTTCATCGGTAATATCCTCGGTTTTGAAACTGTGCTTGCTTTCGCCACGGAGGCAGGGTTTCTCGGGATAATGATCTTTGGCTGGAACCGCGTGCCCCCGCCAATGCATCTCTTTGCCACGGGAATGGTGGTATTGGGAAGTGTATTCTCCGCGTTCTGGATCATGGCGGCGAATGCCTGGATGCAGACGCCCCGCGGGGCGATCATCGTCAATGGCAAATTTGTCGTCACCGACTTCCTGGAAGCGATCTTTACTCCCGATCTCCTCTACTCGTTTACCCACATGTTCCTGGCGTGCATCGAGCTAACCACGGTAGTCATGGCTGGTTTCGGTGCCTGGTACCTCCTCAAACAGCGTCACGTCGATTTCTTCCTTCCGATGTTCAAATCCGCGTCGCTGGCAACCGCGATTGTCGCCCCCGTGCAGATATCGATTGGTGACCTGGCAGGTAGCGCGATGGCTGAGCATCAGCCGGCTAAGTTGGCCGCCATCGAAGCTCACTGGCACACCAACGCGCCCGGAGAAGGAGCATCTTGGTCAGTGATCGCCTGGCCCGATACCGCGGCGCAAGAGAATCGCTGGGCACTTGAGATTCCCAACGGCCTCAGCCTGATCGTGACTCATTCCATAACCGGGGAGGTCAAAGGGTTGCGCGAGTTCCCGCGCGCGGATCAGCCACCTGTGTGGATTCCCTACTATGGTTTCCGTCTCATGGTTTCCGCCGGCGTCTTTATTGCGGTGCTGGCGATCTGGACGCTCGTTCTCTGGCGCGGGGGCCACCTCGAGCGCGCACGGGTATGCGACCAGCGCCGGCTGATGCGGGCCTGGATCACGGCCATTCCTGCGGTTTACCTGGCGATCGAGGCCGGGTGGTTTGTGCGGGAGGTTGGGCGTCAGCCTTGGCTGGTCTATGGGCTGATGCGTACCTCTGACGGTGCTGCAGAGCTCTACCCGGGTTCTGTGCTCTGGTCGCTGGGGGGATTCATCCTCATCTACGCGGTGATTGGTATTGCCGCATTCGTTTTCGCACAGCGTATCGCTGTCGAGGGGCCCGATTTGCACAGTTCGCTACCGAGGCGACCTGAGCCGAAACCGCTACAGGCAACCGTCAGTACAGTCGGTTCCGAGAACTAGAGGTGCACACTGATGGATGCCAGTTCCACACTACCAATGCTTGCCACAATCTGGTTCCTGATTGTCGGGCTATTCTTGATGTTCTACGTCGTGCTCGACGGTTTCGACCTGGGTGTCGGGATCCTGTCCTTGTTTGTTAAGGAAGAGGCGCGACCTGGTGTTATGATGAACAGCCTCGGCACCATCTGGGACGCCAACGAGACGTGGATCGTCATCGTCGGCGGGACGCTGTTCGGTGCTTTTCCCCTGGCGTTCGGGGTTGTATTCCACGCGCTCTACATCCCCATGATTCTGATGCTGTTCGGCTTTATTTTCCGGGGTGTAGCCTTCGAGTTTCGTCACCATGCTCAGCACAAGGCGGTTTGGGACTGGTCCTTCGGGGTCGGTAGCCTCATTGCCGCGGGCGCTCAGGGTCTAGCGCTAGGCGGTTTGCTACAAGGCCCAGCTGTCGAGCAGGACCGGTTCGTGGGTGGCCCATTTGACTGGCTGACACCGTTCAGCCTGCTAGCAACAGGTGGTGTCATCGTTGGTTACACCCTATTGGGAACTACTTACCTGATGATTCGAATGCAGGGCGTATTGAAGGATCGGTTGTACTGGTTATCCAAGTATTTGGCAGCCGCCATGTTAGCGGTCGCCGCAGTGGTCAGCCTGTGGTGTCCGTTACGCTACGAGTGGATCTTCAATCGCTGGTTCAGTCTGCCAAATTTCTATTACTATGCCTCACTCCCGGCCTTGTCACTGTTCGCGTTCACCATGCTATTTCGCAGTCTCGCACAACGCAGGCCCGTGGCACCCTTCGTGTGGACCCTGGTAATCTTCGTGGCTTCCTTTGCGGGCCTCGGCGCCACGTTCTTCCCCTACCTGGTTCCTGGAGCGATTACCGTGTTTGAGGCGGCAGCTGCGCCGAACACCCTTGTGTTCATGCTCGCGATCGTCAGTTTCTTTATTCCCATTATGATCTTCTACAACGCCTACCAGTATGCGGTGTTCAGCGGAAAGCTTGATCAGGATAAGACCTATAATGAGAGCGAGAGTTACTATTGAGAATTACATAACCGTATGACAGGTGATCGCCTGCTTGCGTATAATTGCGGTGTCAGTTTGACATCGGGAGTATGCCATGGCAGTGAAGATGGACGAGGCGACCAAGCGACGGGTTCGTGCAGGTCGTCTGCTGTTGAAAGGCAAGACACCACCCGAGGTGGCCAGGGCCGTTGGCGCGCCGCGGCAGACCGTGTATCGCTGGCTCGGTGTTTTACAGGAACACGGCATCGAGGGCTTGCGCGAGATGAGCAAGGGCGGCCGCCCAGCATGGATCACATGCGAACAACTGGACGAACTGCGCGAGTTGCTCCTAACCGGACCCATCGCCAATGGATATGGCACCGATCTGTGGACACTCAAGCGGGTCCGCCTGCTGATCGAAAAACAGTTTGGTATCGTATACAGCGATATCCATGTGTGGCGCATACTGGGGTCCCTGGGCTTCTCCAGCCAGAAACCCGAGAAGCGCGCCATCGAGCGCAACGAAGAGGCCGTGGTGCATTGGAAGAAGCGCAGGTGGCCTGCACTCAAAAAAAAGCCTGCCGCGAAGGCCGGGTAATCATCTTTATCGACGAGTCGGGCCTGTCCGAACGACCCACGCGGGTACGCACCTGGGCGCCGAGAGGGCAAACGCCGGTCATCCAGTTCCATTTCAACTGGAAACAGTTGTCGATGATCGCTGGCGTCAGTTTCACCAGCGCCTACTTTCGTCTGCATCCGGGTACGATCAAGAGTCCGCAGATCGTGGCCTTCCTGAAAGCACTGGTCGCGCAGATACAGCAGCCACTGCTGATCATCTGGGATGGGCTTCGGGCGCACCGTTCCCGGATGGTGCGCGACTACGTCGATACCCTCGACGGGCACATCGCCATGGACTTCCTGCCGCCCTATGCACCGGAGTTGAATCCCGTCGAATATCTGTGGGCCTGGCTCAAGCGTCACGCGCTTGCAAATTTCTGCCCGAATTCCATTGCAGACCTGGCCCACACGACACGTGGCAAGCTCAGATCCGCGCAGCGACGCACCACGTTGGTTGCAGCGTTCTGGAAGCAGGCGGAACTGTTTTAATGTCACGTAGATATGTAACTCTCAATAGGTGCAATTAGCGACCTCGGATGTCTCAACGGTTCCGGCCTCGGAGATCGAAGTCGTTGCACTGTATGCTGCCCACGACTTGGGCAGGCGCAGAGGTTCGCCTTTACCGCGACCCAAACACGCTGATACCGTGCAACAATCTTTCGGCCATTTAAAAGCGCGCTGGCCGCGCTTAAGGTCTCGGGAACGGCATATTCTGCGGAGCCTGAGACGTTCCTGGCAAAACTAGAGATGTCTTTTTTTGGCGTGCGCCCTGCTAAGGCGGCGTTTCCCTTGTGTGTATGCTGTCGCCACTACCCCGGCACAGCGTCTGGCTGCTTGTTTCGCTCACTTCACCAGACGTACCAGCCTTCCCCGCATGGGTGGGCGGGTTGGCCTGTGCAACGTCCCTTTCGAGGATTGCTCAGCGTTCACTCCCGTTACGACCTGCACACTCGCCAAGTCACCAAACGTGACCCTCTACACCAGAGGCTTCAGCCACTTCGTTACCTCCATGACTGCTCCGATTGCTTCCGGCTGGAGCGGTTGCCGGGTGGGACTTGCACCCACTGAGAAACGCCGCCTAAGCACGGCGCACACCCGTTGCGGACGTTCAGCGTCTTGGATTGAATGTCTGGAAGTAAGCGAAACAGGACGAAGTGTGCCTGCAATGGGAGCAATCTGATCACCAGTATGGGTCTGTGTAATCTCGTCCCCGTATTTTGGCCGACGCTGGTCAACCGCATGGACTGAGGCCGCCTGTCCCCACGGCGCGCGAATGGCGCGAGGCCGCACCACCCGGCGAATCGGCCCCCATGGTTTCAGACGGTAACACCGCATTCGCGGTGGGTTCCAATTCCCACCTTCGCCGCGTCGGTCAAGCTAGTGTGCGAAAGGCTTCGTCACGCCGCTGATCGGCCAGACACCGCATCGTGGGCAGGTGAAAGGCCGTCCGACGGGCTACACACACCCGCGTTATAGATTATTTGAATTGTGAAGCGGGGTCAGCGTTGCTAGTGTAGTGCGCCATTCTGTTTGGAACTTAAACGGCTGTTAGCGCGAATGACCTTCTGCAAGATGTCATTGGCCTTGGCGGTCCAGATGAAGGGCTTGGGGTTTTCATTATGCTGATCGACGTAGCCTTCAATAGCGCCAATGAGTTCCGGCACACTGGTAAACACACCACGGCGCAGACGTTCGCAGGTCAGATCACGGAAGAAGCGCTCGACCCTGTTCAGCCACGATGCCGAGGTCGGTGTGAAATGGAGGTGAAAGCGCGGATGTTTCTGCAGCCACTGTTGGACCTTGGGGTGTTTGTGGGTGGCGTAGTTGTCGCAGACCAGATGCAGCATTTTATCCTTGGGGGTTTCACGGTCGATCTGGCGCAGAAATTTCAGCCATTCGATGTGCCGATGGCGTTGTTGGCACTGACCAATTACGCTACCGTCCAGAACATTGAGCGCGGCAAACAACGTGGTGGTTCCATGGCGTTTGTAGTCATGCGTCATCGTTGCAGCACGACCCTTCTTCAGCGGCAAGCCTGGCTGCGTGCGATCGAGCGCTTGCACCTGACTTTTCTCATCGCAGCACAGCACCAGCGCATGTTCCGGCGGATTCAAATACAAGCCCACGACATCTTCCAGCTTCTCGACGAAGTGCGGATCGCGCGAGACCTTGAAGGTCTCCATCAAATGCGGCTTCAGTCCGTGCGCGCGCCATACCCGACGCACGGTCGTGGCACCAACGTCCGCCACCTTGGCCAGGGTGCGTGTGCTCCAGTGCGTGGCGTTGTCCGGCGTGGTTTGGGTGGTCAGGCGCACGATGGCCTGCGCATCGACCGTGGGATGGCGGCCACCACGCGGCAAGTCCTGTTCAATCCCCGCCAAACCGGCAGCGGCATAGCGTTCCCGCCAGCGTCCGACCTGCACGCGACCCACGCCCAATTCCTTGGCAATCTGCAGATTGTCTTTGCCATGTGCCGCCAGCAATACAATCTTGGCGCGGCGCGCGAGCCTGACACTCGTGGTATTCGAGCGCGACAGCTTGGTCAATGCCTTTTCCTCTTCCGTGGTAAGCACGATCTTCGGGGCAATGCGCATCTTTGTTCTCCTGTCACACGTCTCACAACTTCGACAGGATGCACGATGATTTGTTCCATTATTTACGGTGCACTACACTAGCCGTCCGCGGTTGCGCGTAGCCGGACCGCGCACCGGCGGGATTGTGTTCCGTTGTGCGCGCGTCCGGCTGTCGCGGCCGCGTTCGAACCTGGCCGGCGGTATGCTCTACGCCCTTCCCAAGGGTTTGCTTCCTGGCGAGCATCCAGATGCGCTGCATTTGAGACCTTCCTGAAAACAGTGGCAATGTCTTCCGGGCGCGGAGCCCCGAAAGACCGGAAGTGGGAATCTAGGAAGCACAGGAACCCCGCACCAGCGGGGTTTTCTGTTTCTGCTGTACGACAACTCTTGGCCGATGTCGGCCGGTGGGAACGGCCAGTTCGCCAGCAAACAAAGGCCCAGTTCAGCTCGACAGGAGACCGTTCTGTTCGTCGCGCCGTATGCTGGGCGGCTATTCACCGTCACGGTATTTGGCCAGCTGCAGTTCATCCCACATCCAGCGGCTGTCGTAGGCGGCCTGTCCCTGGCGGGCGGCGCGGCGCAATTCGTTGTTCTCCAGGTGTTTCAACCACTCGATCACCTGCTCCCGCCCCTTCTTGCTTCGGGCGCATTGCCGCGGCGTCTTGTTGCCGAGCGCGGGGATGGCTTCATCCAGAATCTGCCGGTAGTGCTGGTCAAGGGTGTGCTGGATGATTCCGGCCGCCACCTCGGGGTCGATGCCGTCTGCCGGCGCCTGCTGGTGCCTGTCCTTCGCGTGCGCGTCATGTTCCGCCAGCATCTGCTCGGGCGTCTGCAGCCTGCTCAGGGCCGGGCCGATGAGGCCTGCCAGGAGTGTTTCCAGCACGGTCTGTCCGCGTTGCGCCCGTTCCCTGGAATTGGTGGTGAGCCCGAGGACCCCGGGCGCCAATTCCAGCGTACCGCTGAGCGGACGCTGGCCGTCCTGCAGGGCATCGATCGTCATGCCGACCTGAGGCTTGTTGGTTATGGCCTGCGGTTCCGTCAGCCAGAGCCAGGTGTGTTCGTTCCGGCTTTGGCGATCCCACCCGGGCGCATGGTCGAGGCGACGGGCGATTTCGTCGAAGTGTTCGGCAAGGAATGGAAAACGGGTTTCGCAAAACACCAGCGCCTCGCCATCGCGGTTGACCAGTTCAGGCAGCGGTCGATGCAGACGCTCCAGGGTATCCAGGAGCCAGATGCGCGTGAAGGCGGCGCAGGTCTCCTGCAGAAAACGTTGATCCATATCTTCGGCCGCCACGAAGCTTGCTGCGGTTTCTTTGTCAGTTAGCCGCGCGAGTTCCTTTTCGAATCGCCTGCGCGCGTCAGCCAGCACCTTTCGTGAACAACCCGCGCGCCTTCGTCAAGGATTGCGGGTCCGGCGAAAACTGCGCTAGCGCGGCGGGGCGATGACCTCGGCCGCGGCCAGTCCCTGCTCCGTGCAATGACTGAGCACCAGTTCGGGGGGATTCACAGAAAAGATAAAGGGCGCGGACCGGTTGAGGACGTTCAATCCGACGATCTGGCGGTTGGTGGCCGGAAATACGACGGCCTCGATGTTCTGCAGCCGGCAGGGACCTATGCTGAATTGCGAAATCCGGTAGACGGGAACCTTCACCTCGGTACCATCGGCCAGAACACCGGGAAGGTCGCGCTTGTACGACGCCAGACCCTGCTGCACCAGCGCGTCGACCGTTGACCGGTTGATCGTCAGAAAACCGGATCCCGTGTCCACCAGGAAGTCTGTCGCTTCCAGGGCGCCGAAGCGCGCTTGGACGTAGTAGGTCGCCGCGGAGCCGACGGACATGGGAATCCTGGCATCGAACTGTTCCGCACTGACCGGCGGGGCTGTCCCGCAAAGTAACGCGGCCAGGATCGCCGGATTCGACAGGTGCTTCATCATGGAAAGACCCCCTCTATCGGAAATGGATCAGCGAATCGTTCAAGGAAATCCCGCTGTATCGTCGTTGCAGGTAACGGCGTCGCCGGACGGTCCTTTGCATTGACGCGCCGGCGACCGTAGCGTTTTCCGCGTTTCGCCCGGGGCGGCTGCGGCGTATCCCGCACGCAATCCGCCTCGCGCGGCGCGTCGGCGGCTTGCCGCGGCGTCCGCAGGTCGCGTCTTCAGGATTTCCGCAATAACCGCAGGTCAGTTCGATCCGCGCGTGACCGACGCCGCGGGAAGACAGACGAACTTCAGTGCTTTCAAGCACCTGGCCGAATGCGCCCGGGAACGTCGCCGCGCCACGACCGGACCCCATGGCCGAACTATCCAGACGGCGCCAATTGTGCGATCTATCTCGTTGATAATTCGCGGTTTGACCAATGCTGGCATCCTATCTGCAGGCCAATGTCTCGTCAATGATCACCGATCGAGGAGACTACGATGAACATGAAATATGGTGCACTTGCAACGCTGCTGTTTATCCCCGCGGCGGGCAGCAGCTTCGCCGCCGGTACTGCCAGCTTCGACGACCTCGACAAGAACCAGGACGGGCAGCTCAGCACGGAGGAAGCTTCCAAGGACGCCGATCTGGGCAAGGTGTGGAACAGCGTGGATACCGACAAGGACGGAACCATCACGCGCGCCGAGTTCAGCGCCTTCGAGAGCAAGCCGGAGCAATCCGGCGGATCCGACGAATCCGGAAGCAGCAAAACGCCTGGCGACTCCGGGTACGGCGGCGGGATGTAAACCGGCCCGGCTATGTTTACGGACTGCGTACCTGTAGGCGCGTGAAAGCAGCCGCTGCCGGCCGGGGTGCCGGCAGCGGCTGGCAGTTGCATGCACGAATCCGAACGCGCGGGGTGAACTGAAAATGAGACGAGTGACGATGTTATTGGCGATGGTGCTGTTCGTCGTCGGTGCGGCAATTGCCACCACGGACGCCGCGCGCCAGTTGGTGGTCGAGGTCTCGAACCAGGTCATACAGGCGCTGCATGACCACCCGGATCTGGAGCAGCGCGACCCTGACTATGTCTACGATCTGCTGAACCGTACCGTGGCGCCGCACTTCGACTTCGACACCATGGCAAGGCTGGTGCTCGGCCGTTACTGGAACGAATCGAACCCACAGCAACAGCAGCGCTTCGTCACGGCCTTCCGTACCTACCTGGTGCGCATCTATGCCGTGTCGCTCGCACAATACAAGGATCAGAAAATCGACTACAAACCGCTGCACGCCCCCGCCGGTGCCGACAAGCTGGTCGTCCAGACCGAGGTGCGCCAGGCGAACGGGCCGGCGATACTCATCGACTACCGCATGCATCTGACGGCCGGCCAGTGGAAAGTCTACGATGTGACCATCGACGGCGTCAGTCTGGTGGCCAACAACCGGCGCACCTTTGCCGCCGAAATCCACGACGGCGGTATCGATGCGCTCGCTGCGCATCTCGCACAGCGCAATCGCCGCACCGGCAGTTAGCGGTTTGAACACGACGGCTGACCCCCAATCCCAATCCCTGCGACTGCGTGTGCGACCCACAGTGACGATGGAGTCATTCCGTTCGCCCCCCTGTTTCGTCGCCCGACCGAATCCCCTGACTTCCTCCGGCCACAGCGCGATGAGGGGTGCCCCTTGAGTTCCAGAGAAACTCTATGGATGGATTTTCCGAACTATTCTGGCGATCTGCTAGACTATTCGATAGTCGTTCCGCAAGCATGGAATGTGGTATTGCTGCCCCTTTCCCGGGAACCCTGTCCTATGCGCACTCGCCGTAGCAGTGTGTTGATCGTCGACGATAACCCCGATTTGCTGCGTCTGTTGTCCATCGGCTTGCAGGCCGCCGGCTACGACGTACACACCGCGTCCAGCGGTTCCGAAGCCCTGGTCAGGATAGGGATGTCGCGCCCTCAGACGGTCGTCACCGATCTGCGCATGGACGGCATGGACGGCATGGCGCTGTTCCGGCAAATCCACAGCCAGGACCCGACGCTGCCGGTGATCGTGCTGACCGCCCACGGTACCATCGCCGACGCGGTGCAGGCCACGCAGCAGGGTGTATTCAGCTATCTGACCAAGCCCTTCGATACCGGGGAACTGCTGGCGGTGGTCGAGAAGGCAGTTGCCCTGCGCCCCCGGCCGACAGTACCCGACGCGCACGGCGACGAAACCTGGCGTGCCGGCATTGTCTCGGTGAGCCCGGCGATGGAGGCCCTGCTGGCGGAAGCGCGGCTGGTCGCGCAGTCGGAGGCCAGCGTGCTGATTCAGGGCGAATCCGGTACCGGCAAGGAGGTTCTGGCACGCGCGATCCACAGCGCCAGCGCCCGCCACAAAGCCCCGTTCGTCGCCGTCAACTGCGCGGCCATACCCGAGCCACTGCTGGAATCGGAATTGTTCGGCCACGCCAAAGGAGCGTTCACCGGTGCCGTCACGGCCAGCAAGGGGCTGTTCCAGACCGCGGCCGGCGGCACCCTGTTTCTGGATGAAATCGGTGACATGCCGCTGTCGCTGCAAGCCAAGCTGCTGCGCGTGCTCGAGGCAAGGGAGGTGCGCCCGGTGGGGTCCAGCCAGGAGGTCGCGGTGGACGTGCGGATCCTTTCGGCAACACACCGGGACCTCACGCAGGCGATTGCCGCGGGTGAATTTCGTGAGGATCTGATTTATCGGCTCAACGTGGTCAGCTCCCGCATTCCGCCGCTGCGGGAACGCCGCGAGGACATACCGGTGCTCGCACACCATTTCCTGAAGCTACTGAGCGAGAAGCACGGGCGCGTTCTGAACGACTTCACGGCCGATGCCATGGAGCTGCTCACCGCCGGCGACTGGCCGGGCAACGTGCGCCAGCTCATGAACGTGGTGGAACAGTGCTGCGCCCTGAGCACGGGACCGATCGTGCCGGCGAGCCTGGTATTCCGTGCCTTGCGCGCAATGCCCATGGGCAACCTCTCCTACGCGGATGCCAAGCAGCGCTTCGAGCGCGATTACCTGATTCAGTTGTTGAAGATAACGCACGGCCGGGTGACCAATGCGGCACGGCTCGCGGGGCGCAACCGCACGGAATTTTACCGGTTGCTGCAACGCCACCATCTGTCGCCGGGGATGTTCAAGAGCACCCACTGAGCGGTCTTGGAAGCAGCGCCGCGCGGCGGTGGACGCTCTCCGTCATCCGTCGCGATGAACGATTCCCGAATCGCAGGATACCCGCTCCGACACCGCCATGGCGCGGCTGCGACCGGTCCCTTGCCGCGCCGCCAAGGCTGCGCGGCAAGCGCAGCCCAGGCGGCACGACTTGCGTCGCACTCACTGTGTGGGAGACGGCTCAGCCTGCGGAGCCTGTTCGGCACCGCCGGCAGGCGCTTCGCCGGTTCCCTTGGCAGGATTCGCTTCGAACGCCGCGAACTCGCCGATCGGCTTGTCCTCGGGTTTCAGAGCGACGTACTGGTCTTCCTTGTACTCCGCCTTGCTCGTCAGGTCATAGACCGTCATAGGAAGGTGCAGGGTCTTGCCCTCCAGCTGCAGCGCGTCCAGGGCAACGGGAATCTTTTTCGCGCCGATTCCCAGGATTCCACCGGAGGCGATCACCGCATAGAGATGGCCGTCGTTGCGATTACGGACCAGGCCGTCGATCTTGCCGATCTTGTCACCCGACGTGCCGACGACATCCATGCCTTTTACCTGATCGGGGGTCATCGCCGACAGAGCGGCGTCCGCCGGACTACTGCCCTCCGACTCCGTTGCCGGCGCCACGCTGCCCGGCACCGACTGGCCGTACTCCGTCGGCGGTTCGGACGCAGCGCCGGATTGCGCGGCCTGCGCCTGCTGTGCGGCGAACCAACCGGGCGCAGCGGCCAACGTCGCGATCATGCCTGCGATTAAAGACTTGCGGTACCTGGTGTTCATAACTACCTCCTGCCCTTCGGGCATTGGCTCACTTCGAATCACCCCCGCGAGCTTGCGTCGCGGCCGGGACGGCTGGGCACTGTGCCGCTCACTATCAGGACAACCAGCGAACGACGACCGTCGAATCGCGGCGCAGCCGGCTGGTCTTGCGACGGCCTGCCGGTTCAACTCAGGGGGCAGACTGGCGCGCGGGCGGCCAACGGTCGCTGCTGCCATAGGGCCCGTTCTCGATGAACTGCACTTCACCGGCTCCGAAGTGAAGGACCTTCATGAACTGGTGCGGACCCTCATTGTAGATCCAGCGGTTCTGATCGACGAACGTGGGTGTTCCGCATTTCAGTGCGACTTCAAGCGGGGTGTCACCCTCGTCGACGAGTTCGGTTCCGCAACGCATAGCCCAGGCATGAACACCTAGACTTGCCAGTATTCCGGCAGCGACCAGATCATGCAGTGTCGTGTGCTGCCCTCTCGGCTTGGATGGACCGGCCATAGCGATTGACCTCCGAGGCTGTACTGCCTCACACGATCGACATGATAAACCGAGCACACTGCGTGCCACATCGGGTTATCGGCGCGCAATCAGGCAGTTACGGCGCACCCTCAGTTGGCCGCCAGCGCTGCTCGCCACTGCGTTTGTCGTGCCGCAGCGACCATTCCACATCGCTTCCGCCATCTGCATGAAAATGCGCGACTTTGCGGGTCGTTCCACAGCTACAGAAAAACAGCCGGCGAAGTGCAGCAAGGCGGCGCGTGTCGGCGCGCTTTGTACCGCCGCGCCAGATAAAATCGTCTGAATTGAATTCGCCTTGCCTGCGGGTAACCTGACCGGGTACGGCGAAGCAAATGGCTGGCGGTTGTGGGCGAGGAGGTTTCACATGTGCTACGAATATTCGCTTGGAAAGAAGGCGGCGAAGGACCCGGTGGAAGACCGCAGGCATCGGGCGGCCTTCCGGACCAGGATCGACGCAGGGGTCACCGAGGCCAAAGCCGCGTTCGCCGCCTGCCACCGCGGGCGGGTTGCCACGTCGCATCGCGGCAGACAACGAGAAGTCGCCGGATGACGGGTTTGGCAAACCCCACTACCGCGGGGTTTGGTCATTCTGCCATGGAACCTCGAACAGGCCTCGTGCCGCAGTGGCCTGTGGCCGGCGCGTTGCAATGCCCGATAACCGTCTTCCCGAACTGGCATTACGCGATTTGACCTGAGGTTTTCTGATCAACCGCAAGAGGCACCAGGACCGATTTTGTGTCGCTCTGACCTACCCTGCGTTCCCGACAAGCAGCCGGTGCAACATTGACTCATGCAGCGACAACGCCGGCGCGGCGATCGGTGGCCGGCTGTCTGAACCGTTGTCTATACTCTATTCAAACTGACCGTTTCGGACGCTGGATTGAAATTCTTTCCGGCCTGACGGTGAAGGAAGACTTGCAATGTTGAGGCGACGACCCCGGCATACTTTGGCCTGCCCAGGTGCCGTTCCCGGCCGCCGTGCGGCGGCGCTGTTGCTTGTTCTGGCCGCGGGTGGCATCGACGGTTGCGCTGCGTTGCGCGGCCGCGATCCTCCCGCAGCGAGCTCGGAGGCGGCACCGCACCCACAAACCACAATCGCTGCGCCCACCATCAGCCCCACCGTCGTCGGCTATGAGCATTACCCGGACCCGCTCATCAGGATCAACCGGGCGTTCTTCGCCTTTAACGATGTCGCCTATCGCTATCTGTTCATCCCCGTGAGCCACGGCTATATGCGGGTCACCTCCGCCGGGGTGCGCAAAGGCGTGAGCAATTTCTTTTACAACCTCAAGACACCGATCTATGCTGTGAACCATCTGCTGCAGTGGCAGCCGAAGTCCCTGGGCAAAGATTTGCTGCGGTTCGGCATCAATACCACGGTCGGCGTACTGGGAATCTTCGATCCGGCGCGGTCCTGGCTTCATGTCGATCGAGAGGAAACCCATCTCGAGGATACACTCAGAGGCTATGGCGCCGGACACGGCGTGTATCTGGTGCTGCCCATCTTCGGGCCTTCCGACGTACGCAACGGGGTATCCCTGATTGGCGATTATCTCTTGAATCCCATTCCGTATTTGACTAAGTTTCCCGAATCGACCGAAATTCAGAGTTTCGACTATCTTCAGGACTACGCGCCGGGCGCGGACCGCTACACGGTCATCCGCACCAAGAGCAAGGACCCCTACCTCTTTTTCCGCAACCTTTACTTGCAGGGGGAACAGCGGAATGAGGATTATTGAAGGGCCGGCGCAGTTCCTGCTGGATCGCATCGTCTCCTTTCCCAGGACGGTGCTGTTCATTTTTCTCGCCGCTACCGCCGTGCTCGGCTGGCAGGCGCGGCATTTCGCGATCGACGCCTCGGCCGACACGCTGCTGACGAAGGACAACAGGGATTATATCCAGACGCTGCTCGTGAACCGCCGCTTCTCGCCGCAGGAATTTCTCCTGGTAGTCTACAGACCCCGAACAGACGCGGTGTTCTCGCCGCAGACCTTCAGCGATCTGCAGGCATTGGGCCGCAAGCTGGACGCGATGGACCGCGTGCAATCGACGCGCTCAATTCTCAACGTCCCACTGTTGTCACTGGCCGGCGCCGATCTCAGCACGCTGACCGATCCGTCCCAATGGACCGAGGAAAAGAAGCATTTCGAGATCGGACAGCTTCAACAGGCCTTCAGAGATCACCCCATATACCAGGACCTGTTGATCAACAAAGCGCAGACCGCGACCGCCATACAGGTGCTGTTCAAAGAGGATAAACGACTCGATGACATCAACAGCCGAATTCTCGATATCGAGCAAAAAACCCTGCAAGGGCCGCTGTCAGATCCGGACAAACGGGCGCTGACAGATCTCAGGGCACAGGCCGCGCCGATTGAACAGGACTTGAACGACAAGCGGCAAGCCGAAATCGAACGCATCCGCCAGATGGCGGCGGGCTACCGCGACCACGCCGATATCTATCTTGGCGGCGTCCACGTGGTCGGGTATCAGTTGATCAGGATCATCAAGCACGATCTGGCGGTTTTCGGCGCCGCCATCGGCGTGATCATCTGTCTGATTCTTTATGTGCTGTTCCGAAGGCTGCGCTGGGTGATCATCCCGGTGGTGAGCTGCGCCTGCAGCGTTCTGTCGACGACGGGTCTGTTTGCGCTCTTCGGTTTCAAGGCCACGGTGATATCGGCGAACTTCATGGTGCTGCAGATCATTCTTACCCTATCGCTGGTCATGTATCTGATCGTGCAGTACCGTGAATACGACGCACAACTGCCTCGATCCGGGCAGATCGACCTGGTGAAGAGGACGCTGACGCGCAAGGCGCGGCCGATATTCTATGCCGGCGTCACCACCGCCGTCGGATTCGGGTCGCTGTTGATCAGCAGCATCGAGCCGGTCATCGCCTTCGGTCGGATGATGATCATCGCCACGTTGTTCTCGATCGGTGTCAGTCTGATACTGTTTCCGGCCATGATGGCCATGTTCGGGCGTGAACGGGCCGTTGCCCGCCGCAGCCTGGTTCGCCGGGTCCTGAAGTGCTTGGCCGCCGCGAGCGTACGCCATCCCGCCGCGGTCGGTGGCGTCGGCCTCGCGGTCCTGGCGGCGAGCGCCGCAGGGATGTTGCGCCTGGACGTGGAGAACAGCTTCATCAACTATTTCAAGGACAGCACGCGCGTGCATCAGGAGCTGACTTTTATCGACCGCCAGTTCGGCGGATCGACGCCGTTGGATATCGTCTATACCGTCGCCCCTTCCGAGCGGAAAAAAGATTTGGTATTGACGGCGGACGCCGTGCAGACGCTGCAGCGCATCCAGGCGTCACTGGCCTCGCATCGCGGCGTCGGCAAGATTCTCTCCGTGGTGAATTTCACCGAGCTGGCCAAGCAGTTGAACCAGAACAAGCCCGTCACCGAGTATGAACTCACGGCGGCGTACTGGACCATGGGAAAGTCCCTGCGCACCGCGCTGCTGGGTTCGTTCTTTTCACCGCAGCACGAGCAGGTGCGTTTCAGCGTCCGCATCCAGGATTCCACCCCAGGACTGAACCGGGCCCGATTGCTGGCGGACATCCGCAACGACATGCAGCGAACGGGCGTCCGCGAAGACCGCTACCTGTTGAGCAATCTCTTTGTCCTCTATCAGGACATCCTGCAGCGTCTGTTCCGTTCCCAGATATTGACCATGGGCATTGTGTACGCGGGACTGTCGTTCACCCTCCTGGTCCTCTTCCGCTCGTTTAAGATTGCCCTGATTGGTGTGGTGCCCAACATGCTGGCGGTCGCGGTGGTGTTGGGTGCGATGGGCTGGCTGCGGATTCCTCTCGATCTCATGACCATCACCATCGCCTCAGTGGCCATGGGCATCGCTATCAACGACTCCATCCAATACACGCATCGCTACCTGGAGGAATTGCGTGAGGGTTCGCCCCGCCAGGCGGTCGAGCGCAGTCACATGAGCGTGGCCTTCGCCATTGTCTACACTACGGTGATCGTCGTTGTAGGATTTTCGCTGCTTGCCTTTTCCGATTTCAAGCCGAGCATGCTGTTCGGCCTGCTCACGGGACTGGCGCTAGCCATTGGCCTGATCTTCAATCTCACGCTGTTGCCGGTGATGCTGAAGCGCTTCGTCGGCGTTGCGCCCCCGTTGCGTCGCGTGGACGCAGACTGATGGCTATCGTGGCAGGCAGCGACGAGCGCCGTCAGAGCGGCGCCTTCAATGGACCTGGAGGTACGGGCCGCCGGGGCAACTGCGGGCTCACCCGGGGCGCACGTCAGAGGGGTCAGCCGGGGCCGGGTGACCGGCCCGGGCGATGCGGCGAGTCCATCCATCGCGTTGCCTGTGCCTGGGTACCCTGGTCGAGACCCGCCGCACACCGGCGCTCTGTGCGAGCATGTCTCTTAATGGCCGAACCCGGCCGCTCATGATCTAGCAAACGAGACCTGATCTCTTGAATCAAGGCTTATACTCAACGGGTCTATCTGCCAGGTGTCAGTGCATTCGAGCGGATCGACTGATATTTTCCAGGTTCACTGTTCCCTTGACCCGTTTGCTTATTCCGCGGCAACAAAGCGTTGGATGTTTTTATAGATTGATTTAACGCTATCGCTGCCGCATCCTTGTCTCAAGGCCAATAGCATGGCGTCTTTCATGGCCCTGTCCTGCAGTAACTCTATATTGTCCATATTCCTGATGGGAGTGTATAAATCGCCGGAACCGATTTGAGCTATGAGCGCTATGCCCATATCCACCGCTAAAGCAGAGCCTTGCTTCAAATTGCCGGAGAGCAGATCCGTGATGCCCAATTCCCGCATCAAATGGTCATCCATGGCGTGTTTCACACCCGGGTCTTGCATGGCGTAACACTGGGGATCTATTTTCAACATCTCCTCCGATGCGAAAGTATCGTGCAATGTCGCCATATACATGAGCACCGCCTCACGCTTGTTGTTCAGGAGTTCCAGCCGGGCATGAGCAAGCGCCAGCAGAATCCCGGGCTGCTCGTACCCCTTGAATGAATCCGCTTCCTCTTTCGAGAACATGCTTGTGGGAATGATCTGGCCATTCCCGACATCCCATCTCTCCCAGCTTTTCTGAATCCGCTCGATTTCTTCCCGCATCGCTTGATTGGCCGCTTGCGCCTGCTTCGCGATCTCCTCCTCACGCTTCTTCCGGGCTTGGGCCATTTGCTCCGCATATTCCGCCCGTACCTGATCCGCGCGCGTCAATATTCCCTTGGTTTCGCTGCACGGCAGCGTGATGTAGTTCTCCGGCAGCTTTCCGTTCGCGGCGATCAATTTTTGTTCATACAGTTGCCGAACCATAGGACAGTCATGCAATGAGAAAAGCTGCCGGTCCGACAATGCCAGGCATGACTCCATATGCTTTTCCATATTGGATGGATCATAGCCGGTACAGGCGTTTACCTCTTTTATGTCCTGGCCCGACCACTGGGCGACAAGTACGTTGACAGTGGCGCAATCAGGCTGTTGATAGTCACGAGGCAGTTGCCGGGTTGGCGTGGCGGCGCTGAGCAACCTCTCATATTCGCTGATGACCTGCGGGCAGCTCTTGTAATTGCGCAGTCCCGCTTCCGGCTGCCCGCCCGCATTGGCGATGTTGGATTCCAGGCAGCGCTCGATATGATCGCTCAACGACGTTCCCGGATAGCCCAGGCAGCCAGACCAATAAGCGGGCTTCCCCGTCATTTCCAGGGTGACGTGCGCGAATATCTCGCAAGAAGGCGTCAGCTTTACAAACTCCGAGTGATCACTGATTCCCGACTTACGCAGCGCGTCGCCATATTGGTGCACTATGTCGGTACAGCTACTCGTCCTGATATTGTTTACAAAGACATTCTCTCCCGTGCTGAATCTATAGCCGGACATGCACTTAAACACTTGCTCATAAGATGTCGCATCGGCGCTCGCAAAGCAGTCGATGCCGGTGTCGCGCCGCGCCTGGGCAAGCTCCTGGAGTTGTTTTTCCGCATCCCGATTCACCAACACCTGGATTACCTTGCTCCTTGTCAATATCCTTGCCTTTACTCGAGCGACCGGCGCCGCACCCTCCGTGGAGAAGTCACACGACCATCGCTGTTTTTTTGCTGTGCAAGGGGACGACGGCTGACCAAGCTTTGACAGAATTTCCTGTCCTTCATGCTCCGGATCATAGGAGTCGCCGGGCGGCAGCGATATTTCAACCCGAATATTCATCCGGGCCTCGCCGTTCTTACTCACCATAATCGCTCGTTTGACGTTATCGCTCCCAGTCTTGGTGAACAGGATTCTTGCAGTCGTGTATGAGCCGCTGCTTCGGGTGCTGTAGCCCGCGGACTCCAGGGTCTGCTTGATCTCGTCCAGACTCATCGACGCGGAGATACCCTCAACCCGGTAGTTCAATACCTGCGCTTCAGTGGATGCATGCGCCGTGAGGGCAATGAACATCAATAAGGAAGCTGCGTATAAGAATATTCGCGAATAGACCATCTCTGTCATTTGTGGTGGCTCTCTGATGCCCGGTTCCCGGGATGATCCGTTATCCAGCGCCAATTGCCGTCAAGGCATGGAAGGGCTGGAAAGTATAGAAAACCATTGTCCCGGTTCCAACCGCTATCTTTACGTAACAACAAGTTTAGGCAGCATGAACCCTCTTTTCCTCCGCTGAAACCATCAGGGTGCTGGCGTCCGCGCCACCGATCGGCCGTCGATCTGCGGCCCGATGTACCTTTGACCTGAATTCCGGCGTCGCGGTCCGCCCAACCACCCGTCCGCACTGGCGGCTTTTCCCCGCTGCGCGGGCGGCGCCCGGCACGGCGACACCGACCGCCGATCGCCCGGCATGCACGGCGTTGCCGGGCGCGGCGTTTATCGGAATGACGCTGGAGGAACTTGCGGGATGCTTGCTTACGGACGAGACAGGATGCTGACGTGCGGACGGCGTCTTTGTCCCCGTTGGCGGCTGAATGCGCCTGGGCGGGGTGTCGTTCGTGAATCTTGTGGCTAAAGCGGCTCCCGCCTTCGCGCCCTAGGTCATTGGAGCGCGTTACGGCAACGCTGGGGACGGCAAACAGCTAGTGACGAACCACCGCGAGTTCCTGCGTCGAGCTGCGGCTGCGCACCTGACGGAACGCACTTTCCAGTTCGTCATCTACCGATACACGCAAGGTGGTGTCGCCGCCGGTGCCGCGGTGGGCGACCAGGTCGACTGGATAGCCCAGCGCCTGGGCCGCCTTGCGTACATCTTCCAGTGTGTGGAGAAACAAAACGGCCTTGGACATGTTCCCTGATCTCCGTGTCGCCCTCGGGCGGGTGAGCACTATAGGCGGAAAACCCGGGAAGATAAAGCCTGTTGGACAACTGTCGAGGGTCCGTATGTCTATAAAACGCAATAGAAAATTCAATAATTGCGAAATATCAAGGGCATTTATATTACAGTATTCTTAATTTTCAAGGATAGTGCCGTAAGTCATTTATATTTCAAACTTATGTAATAATTCTATAACACCTGTCCCAATGGTCGTAGGCGCATCGGCAGTTTCGGGCTCGCGTCGGGCGCACGTGCCGGATGCAGCGTGCGCCATCCCGGCGAAGGTCCCACAGGGCACATCGACACCGGACTCCTGTTGTAATGAAACGACAGACCCTGCCCCATCCAGGCGCCAGAGGTACTGCGACCACGCGCTGCGGAGGCACCGACGAGCGGGCCTCCGAGCGGCGCTTTTAACTGTCAACCGGCTGTCATGCGTTGCAAATCTCAATTTCACTGACCCAAATCAACCGGGGCTGTTGATTTTCTCGGGTGCGAGCACTTGATAGACTCTCGCAATTGTTGGATTGTTGCCACAGGTAAATCGGAGTCTGTGAGAATCAAATGCTGGATGAAACCTTCATGGCGGGCGAGATCGCGGTTTGCGTCAAGGATACCGGGCAAAGGGTCCTGATGCAGAACGACCATTGCCGCGCACTTTGCGGCGAGTGGGTGGGTCAGGCCTGCACAACCGGCTGCATGGCGCTCTACGCCGCCGACGACGCGCATCAATGGCGGGACTGGGGCAGCCGCCTGTATCCGAACAGTTGCGTTCACGGCGGTTTTTTCGACGTGACCCTGCTGTGCAGCGGACAGCACATCGTCACCCTGCTGCAGCCGCTCAAGGACCGCTACGAAGCCGCGCTGGCCTGGTACCGCGACAAGGGCCTGACCCGGCGCGAGACCGAGGTGGTGGCGCTGACGATCCGCGGAATTTCCAACAGCGAGATATGCCGCAAGCTGTCGATCTCGCTGGCGACCCTGAAGACCCATCTGAACAGCGTGTATCGCAAACTACGTGAACTGGGCCAGACACCGGCCTTTGTCCCGGCCTGCCGTGTGCCCGACTGACAGACGTGACACTAGCGTACGAGGTTTAAGACTATGGACTATTGCGTATTCATCCATACCAACCACAAGCAGATCGTCGGCGCCCATGTGGCCGAACATGCGCTGCGCCGGTATTCGAAGTACAACGACAAGTTCGATGTGAAGTTCATCGAACTTAAGGACTACCCCTTCTTCAACGCGCACGAAGGCAAGCTGTACCTGCGCGACGGCATGAAGCGTCCCTGGCTCAACAACGACCTGCAGTCGTTCACGCCGCTGCGCTTCATGCCGCCGGAACTGATGGGCTACCAGGGACGCTCGGTGGTCATCGACCCGGATATCTTCGCGGTCTCCGACGTGTGGGACCTGCTGACCCGCGACATGCAGGGCAAGGCGATCATGTGCCGGCCGCGCGGCGGCACCAAGGGCTTGCACGACAAGTGCCTGGCAAGCAGCGTCATGCTGCTCGAGAACGCCAGGCTGACGCACTGGAAGGTCGAGCAGAACTTCCACGAGATGTTCGAGTACAAGCGCGACTACATGGACTGGATCTGCCTCAAGACCGAGCCGCGCGAGACCATCGGGCTGTTCGAGAACGAGTGGAACGATTTCGACAAGCTGACGCCGCAGACGCGCATGCTGCACACCACGCACCGCAAGACCCAGCCCTGGAAGACCGGGCTGGCGGTCGACCACCGGCCGCGCGAAAAATACCCCTTTTCCCGCCGCTCGCCTGGCTGATGATGGCGCGGCGCAAGGTGTTCGGCGAATACGCCTTCCTGGGTCACTACCAGCCGCACCCGGACCCGAACCAGGAGCACCTGTTCTTCGGCCTGCTGAAGGAATGCATCGAGAAAGGCACGGTCACCGAACAGATGGTCCGCGAGCAGATGAACCAGAACCACGTACGCCACGACGCCTTCGAGGTGCTGGACCGCACGCCGCCGCTGGCGCCCGCGGCCTGACCGCCGCACGGCCTGCACGAGGACCGGTCCGATGGACTATTGCGTATTCATTCACACCAACCACAAGCAGATCGTCGGCGCGCTGGTCGCCGAGCACGCGCTGCGGCGCAACTCGAAGAACAACGAAAAGTTCGACGTGCGCATCATTCAGCACAGGGACTATCCGTTGTTCCAGGCGCACGAGGGCCAGTTGTACCTGCGCGACGGCGTCAAGCGGCCCTGGTTCAACGACGATCTACAGTCCTTCACGCCGCTGCGGTTCATGCCGCCGCAGCTCATGGGGTATCAGGGCCGCGCGGTAGTCATCGACCCGGACATCTTCGCCGTCGGCAACGTCTGGGATCTGCTCTCCCGCGACATGCAGGGCAAGGCCATCATGTGCCGGCGCCGCGCCGGGCCCAAGGGCGTCGTCGACCGGTGCCTGGCCAGCAGCGTGATGCTGCTCGACAACGCCAAGCTCAGGCACTGGAACGTCGAGGAGAAGTTCAATCGCATGTTCAGCTTCGAGCAGGACTACCAGCCCTGGATCTGTCTCAAGGACGAACCGCGCGAGACCATCGGACTGCTCGAGGACGAGTGGAATGATTTCGACAGGCTCGACGACAACACCAAGATGATCCACAACACGCGGCGCCGCACCCAGCCCTGGAAGGCCGGCCTGCCGATCGACTGGCGCCCGGCCGAGAACTTCCGCGCCTTTCCGCCGATCGGCTGGCTGATGCGCGCGCGGCGCCGTCTGTTCGGCGAGTACGCGCTGCTCGGCCGCTACAAACCGCACCCCGATCCGAACCAGGAGCGGTTCTTCTTCGGCCTGCTCAAGGAATGTGTGGAGAACGGCACGGTCACCGAGGCGATGATCCGCGAACAGATGGCGCAGAACCACGTGCGCCACGATGCGCTGGAAGTGCTGGACAAGACGCCGAAGCTGGTGGGTGCGTGGCGTTAAGAGTGCCGATGCGGACGCTTCAAATTGATCAACCGCGAAGGACGCAAAGGACGCAAAGGGAAACCCCTTTCCACCGCAAAGGCGCGCTAAGTACCTGCCGTTTGCGGGTGGCCCGGGGCTCTATTCATTTAACCGCGAAGGACGCAAAGGACGCAAAGGGAAACCCCTTTCTACCGCAAACGCGCGCGAAGGCGCGCAAAGTATCTTCGTTTTATGGGCGGCCCGGGTCTGTATTCGTAACGCGCTTTCAAGTGCGGTTGCCGTTCGACGCGCGGCGGGTACAGTCGCCCGCCACGTTGTGCAACGAGTCCCCACGCAGGGGACATAGAGTCAACGGTTTATGAGCAGCAACCGTTTCCAGCAAGGCTTCCAGGACTAACGATCGAAACCTTTCGGTAGAACGGGGTTTTCCTTCGCGTCCTTTGCGGTTGTTACGAATAGAGACCCGATCCACCCGCAAACGCAAGGTACTTGGCGGTGGAAAGGGGATTATCCTTTGCGTCCTTCGCGGTTAAATGAATAGAGCGCCAGGCGCTCGCACGCCACTGCTCACCCCACCACATCGAGTTCGCGGCGGCGGAACGCCACACCACATTCGCGCGCCAGGCGTTCGCACGCGCCGATGTCCACACCCTCGAGCCCGGCGATGGCCGTTGCCGTGACCGAGGGAATATAGCGCGGCGCTTCGCGGAGAAAAGACAGCATCGCCTCGAACGAACCCGCGAGCGCGGGGCGGCAGTGGTAGTCGTAGACCGCGCTGTTCTGCGCGTTCATGGAGACGGAGACGGCGTCGATGCGGCCCTGCATCTGGGGCAATACGTTGCGCTTGTGCACGTGGTTGGCCAGACCGTCGGTGTTCAGGCGCACCCGTGCGCCGCGCGCCTTGAGCCAGTCCGCGACCTCCAGCACCAGTTTCAGCCGCAACGTGGGTTCGCCGAAGCCGCAGAACACGACCTCGCGGTACGCCGCCGGGTCTCCGACGGTGGCGATGACTTCCGACGCCTTCGGCAGCCTCGCCAGCGTCAGGTCGATCTCGTGCACCCGCCGCTCGCCGTCGCGGTATTTCGGACAGAAGCGGCAGGCCAGCGTGCACCGGTCGGTCACGTTGAGGTAGAGGCTGTCGCGGATCGCGTAGGCGATGCGACCCGCGCTCTGCGCCGCGCGGGCGGAGGATCGCTCGCTGCGCGCCGGCGCGCGGTTGCGCCCACTGCGACCGGGCGGGGAAAAAGCGCTGTCGTCGGACATCGCATTACGCTAACAAAGCGGGCCCGTCCGGCGTTTGACCTCGGTCAAGTGCTCAATCGGCGGTTACAGCTCGTCGACTCGGCACGATCCCGCGCGGAAGACACGCTCGAAGCACCTTCGTAGGTCGAGCGCAGTACGCCGGTTCGCGGGTTTCGAGCGCGCCGCCCGCCACCTCAACGCCGTCCAGCAGCCTGTCAAAGACAAGACCCGTGCCTGCCGCCGCGCCGTCGGGGGGCATTCCGCGAAACCGGGCCGGACGCCGGTTCCGGCGACTCCCGACGCCGGCCACCCCGCCCCATCTGGATTCCCCGGGAACCCTCGGGTTATGCTTGCGCGGCACTCGTAACCGGGTCGAAACGCGACGCCGGCCCTTCCACGACGGTGAGGACAAGCCCATGGACTTCAATAAACTGATCGCGCGCGTCAAATCGATTCTGACCGCGCCGGCCACCGAATGGCCGCTGATCGCCGGTGAACCGGCGACAACGTCCGACCTCTACAGAAACTACATCCTGATACTCGCCGCCGTGCCGGCCGTGTGCGGTTTCATCAAGATGAGTTTCATCGGCTACCACATTCCGTTCGCGGGCACCTACACCACGGGCATCGGCCACGGCCTCACGGCTTCAGTCGCCGGCTATGCGCTGACGCTGGCCGGCGTCTATCTGATGGCACTGCTGATCAACGCGCTCGCAACGAAATTCGGCGGCGAGAAAAACACGCTGCAGGCGCTGAAGACCGTCACCTACGCCTACACGGCGAGCTGGCTCGCGGGGATCGGCCAACTGCTGCCGTGGATCGGCTTGCTGGTCCTGATCGCCGGCGGCGTCTACAGCATCTACCTGCTGTACCTCGGTCTGCCGCACACCATGAAGTGCCCGCCTGAAAAAGCGAAAGTCTATACCGCCGTCGCCCTGTTGATCGCCATCCTGGTGAGCTGGGCGGTGGGCCTTGTCGTCGGCAGCGTCGCCGGGTTGGGCTCGATGATGTCCGGAAGGCCCGTGCCGGATATCCAGCACGGCGATACGCAGAGTCATTTCGACCCGAACAGTCCGCTGGGCAAACTGGAACAGTTGAGCAAACACGCCGAACAGGCGTCGAAGAAGCTGGAAGCCGCGCAGCAGTCCGGCGACGCCGAAGCACAGCAACAGGCGATGCGCGAAATGGTGGGCGCGGTGCTCGGCGGCGGCGATCAGGTCGAATCGCTGGCGCCCGAGCGGCTCGGGTCCTTCGTGCCGGCAACGCTGGCCGGCGCCGCGCGCTCCGACTATTCCGCCGGGCGCAACGGCGCGCTGGGCGTGCAGGTGTCCACGGCCGAGGCGCGCTACACCGACGCCGGCACCGGCCGGTCGCTGCATCTGGAGATCACCGATATGGGGTCCGCGAAAGGACTGACGGCCTTTGCCAGTTGGGCGGTCATGCAAGAGGACCGCACCACTGATCAGGGCTACGAAAAGACCTACAAAGAGAACGGCCGCATGATGCACGAAGAGTGGAACAGCGGAACCCGGCAGGGTGAATACGCCGCCGTGCTGGGCAAACGCTTTGTCGTCAAGCTCTCCGGCGAAGCGGACAGTATGGACGCATTGAAATCCGCGCTGAACGGCGTCGATCTGGACGGGCTTGCAGCGCTGAAAAATGAAGGCGTGAAGACCGAGTGACCTCCGGCCCCAGGTGTTCGCAGACCATCAACCGAACGCGGGAGCCGGCTCCGCTTCGCCGGCGCCGCGACTGAAGTAGCGGAAACCGCGCAGGCGCAATCGGTTGCCGAAGATCCTGCGCCGCCCGGTCTCAGCGCCGCAGCTCCGCGTCGTTGAACGGGGCCGTCGACCCGATGATGGCGCGCGGATTCGGTACCGGCTCCGGTCGCGACTGACCACGCACGCTGCCCCGCCGCTCCCGCGGCTGGTATAGTGACCCCTTCGGATCCGCCCGCCGCCCGGGCGGTGCAACCCCTGGCACCCGCTTCGTTCCACATGACGCAACCATCGACGGCACCTTTGCATTGCGGCCGGCGCGGAAGGCGCCTGTGGCTGTTGCTATCGCTGTTTCTCGCCGTCCTGCCTGCTTACGCCGACAGGGTCAGCGTGGCGATCGAGGGTCTCGCAGGCGCGGATCTCGACAACGCCCGCGCCTTCGCGCACATCAACGCGGCGGCCACCGACAAGGAGAAACTCTCGGCCCTGCAGATCAGGCGGCTGCACAAGTCCGCCTCCGATGAAATCCGGGCCGCCCTGCGGCCGTTCGGCTACTACGCTGCACGCGTCGAGGCGAAACTCGAGCAGGTCGCGGACGGACAGTGGCGGGCGACCTACCGGGTCGACGCCGGTCAGCCGGTCCGCGTGCGCAGGCTCGCGCTGGCGTTGGACGGCGACGGCAGGGACGAACCCCGGCTGACCACGCGGCTCAAACAGTTTCCACTCACTGTCGGCGATCGTCTGCAACAGGGCCTGTACGACAGTTTCAAGGACGACCTGCTGACCGAAGCGGACGCGTTGGGTTATCTCGACGCGCAATACACCCGCCACGAGATCGCGATCCATCCGGAACAACGCGCAGCCGACATCGAGCTGACGCTGGACACGGGCCCGCACTACCGCTTCGGCGCGGTGCACTTCGACGAAGTCGACCTCAAACGACATCTGCTCAAGCGGTATGTTCCGTTCGCGCCGGGCGACCCGTACTCCAACGAAAAGCTGCTGGCGCTGGCCGGGGCGCTGCAGGACAGCGGCTATTTCCAGAACGTCGAGGTCGTCCCGATGAAGGCGGACGCCGAGAACCTGCGCGTCCCTGTCACCGTGCGCCTGGTCGAGCGCAAACGCAACCGGTACACCGTCGGCGCCGGCTACGGCACCGACACCGGTCCGCGCATCAAGTTGGGGTGGGAGAACCGCCGCATCAATCGCGCCGGCCACCACGTCACCGCCAATCTGCAGGCGTCGAGTCTGTTGCAGTCGCTGTCAACGTCCTATCAAATTCCGATCCGCAATCCGCACACCGACCGCTACGAACTCAACGCCGGCGTGGTCAACCAATCGACCGACACCTCGAAATCCCTTCTGCGCCAGATCGGCACGGCGCGCGTCGTCGGTCGCGGCGAATGGCGCGAGACCCTGGGTATCTCCTATCAGCGCGAAGATTTCAAGATCGCCGAGATCGAGAGCAGCGTGCTGCTCCTGACTTCCGGCAACTGGACGCGCACGCGCGCCGATCACGCGTTGCGGCCGCGTAACGGCCTGCGCCTGTCGTTCACGCTGCGCGGCGCCTTCGCCGCGCTGTTGTCGGACACCAACCTCGTGCAGGGCGAGACGTTGGCCAAGTGGGTGCACTCGTTCGACGACCGCACGCGGCTCCTGGCGCGCGGCACGCTGGGCGCCACCTGGGCCAGCAGCTTCGACGCGGTGCCGGCCTCGCTGCGCTATTTCGCCGGCGGCGACCAGAGCCTGCGCGGCTACGGATACGAAGACATCGGGCCGACCAACGACGCCGGCGAAGTGGTCGGCGGCCACAACCTGCTGCTCGGATCGCTGGAACTCGAACGCACGCTGTGGGGCAAATGGGGCGCGGCGGTGTTCTATGACGCGGGCAACGCCTTCGACGACTTCGAGGTCAAGCCGAAGCAGAGCGCGGGCTTCGGGGTGCGCTGGAATTCGCCGGTCGGCCCCATCCGCCTCGATATCGCGTTTCCCGTCCATGATTCGAGCAAGGACCTGTTCCGCCTGCATTTCACCATGGGCCCCGATCTGTGAGCGTACGGCTGAAACGCGCGCTGCGTGGCGCGGGCCGCATACTGTCGGCCGTGCTGCTGTTCGCGCTGGTCGCGCTCGGCTGGCTGCTCGGCACCGAATCCGGGCTGCGCTGGTCGCTGCACTTTGCCGCCGCCAGGCTGCCGGTGCGCTTCGCGGTGACGGAAGCGAACGGCCGCTGGCTGGACCGCGTCGAACTGACGGAACTCAGCATCGAGGGCGACAGCGGAAGCTACCGCGTCGGCCACCTGTTGCTGGACTGGTCGCCATCCGCCCTGCTGCGCGGCGAACTGCTGATCGAGGCGCTGCACGCCGACGCGGTGCGCGCCACGCCCGGCAAGGCGCGCGAAACGCCGCCGGGCAACCAGCCGTTTGCGCCGGGCTGGCGCCTGCCGCTCACGCTCCGCCTGCGCGACGTTCTGATCACCGATGTCGAATGGACCGATGCGGCCGCGCCGGGACCGCCGTTTCGCATCGACCGCGTGCGGCTGGTGGCCGACGGTCGCGGCAGCGACGTGCGCCTGGACACCTTGTCGATCCACGCGCCGCTGTTCGACGTGGACGCGCGCGGCGATCTTGCGCTGGCGCGCGCCGGCAACTCGTCGGTGCTGGCCGACTGGCGTGCGCGCCCGCCGGAGACGGCGGAGTTCGGTGGGCAGTTGACGCTGCACGGCGGCTGGGAACGACTGTCGGTCGAAAACCGGCTGGACCGGCCGTTTCCGGCGGTCACCGAAATCACGTTCGAAGCGCTGCTGGAGGCGCCGGCCTGGAAGCTCGCGACGCACTTCGATCCGGTCGCGCTGAACACCGTCGGCGCCGGCCTGCCCGCGCAGCGGCTGGGTCTGGATCTGAACGCTGCGGGCACCACCGAACAGGCGACCTTCACCGCCACGGCGCTGAGCGATGCGCTGGACGGCACGCTGCAGGCGTTCGATCTCCAGGGCGCGGTGCAGCGGATTGCGGATGCCGGAGGCGCCGGCTGGCACAGCGAGGGCGTAACGCTGCGCCGCCATGAACAACCGGGCGAACTCAGGCTTTCCGGCACCTGGCGCGAAGCCGGCGCGATCGACGCCGATCTGAACTGGCGCGAACTCGCCTGGCCGCTGGGCGCGACGCCGCAGGTCACGTCGAATACCGGCAATGTGGCGCTGCACGGGACGCTGGACGCCTATCGCCTCACGGCCGCCTTCGACGCCGGCGGCGCGCGCATACCGCAGAGTGAAGCCCGCCTCGACGGGCGCGGCGACAGGAATCACCTGGCGCTCGACACGCTGGACGTCGCGCTGCTCGACGGCAAGATCGAAGGCGCCGGACGCGTCGACTGGACGCCGCAAACCGCCTGGTCGCTGGATCTCACCGCGCAGCGCATCAACCCCGGCGCGCACTGGCCGGCGTATCCCGGCCGGATTTCGGCACACGTACAGACCGAGGGTGCGCTCGCGCAGGCGGCACCGCCGCGGCTGACCGCCCTGCTCGACTCGGTCTCGGGCACAGTGCGCGGCCTGCCGCTGGGCGGCGGTGCGCGCGTGCGCATCGACCAGGGCGTCACGCACATCGACCGCTTCGAACTCAGCCTGGGCGACGCCAAGGCCCGGCTGCAGGGCCGCATCGACCGCGCGCTGGACCTGCGGTGGACGCTTGCGGCCGGCCGCCTCGATCGGCTCAGCCCGGGGCTTGCGGGAAAACTGGATTCGAGCGGCACGCTGAGCGGTCCGCGCACGGCGCCCAACGTTCAGGCCAGACTGAACGTGAGCGGTCTCAAACTGGGCAGCGCATTTTCCGTCGGCAGCCTGGAAAGCCAGGTGAATGCGGGTCTGGGCAACAAGACGGCGAACCTCGAGCTGCACGCGACCGGACTGGACATCGCGCAGCGGCACCTCAACGACGTGCGCGGTTTCGTGCAGGGCACGCCGGCGCGCCACGCCATCCGCCTGCGCGGGCTCGGTCCGGAAACGGAGTTCGCGCTCGACGGCGACGGCGGCTGGAACGAGACGGCCGGCGCCTGGCAGGGCCGGGTCGGCGCGCTGAAGCTGCGCACGGCCGAAACCGGCGCCTGGTCGCTCGCCAGACCGATCGCCCTGGACCTGGGCAAGGACCGCCTCTCGGTCAGCGACACTTGCCTGACGGGCGGCGTGGCCTCGCCGCCGGCGCTGGTCTGCGCCGATTTCAGCAAAGACGCAAAGCAATGGCGCCTCGACGCGCGCACCGCGAACCTCGCGCTGCAACAGATCGAACCCTGGCTGCCGGCGGACACGGCGGCGAACGGAAAGATCAGCGGCGTCGCGCACGCTGCCGGGCGCGCCGGTGCGACCGATGCGCCGGACCAGCTCAGTGTCGATCTGTTCCTGAGTCCCGGCGGCTTCGTCCTTGACAAGAGCCTGCAACCGCAGGAAGTCGTGTTCAAGGGCGGACGCCTGCAGTCGGCGCTGGAACAAGGCTCGCTGAACGGCGTGTTGCGCCTGAACCTGGTCGACCAGGACCGGATCGACGGCCGCTGGCGCCTGCCGGAGTTTCAATGGCGCGATCCCGCGCGCCAGAAGCTCGAACTGGACCTGGACGGCACGCTGGGCAACATGGCCCTGGTCGACGCCTGGGTGCCCGGCATCGATGCGCTCAAGGGCGCCGCGACGATCAAATTGCGCGCGCGCGGCACGCTGGGCCAGCCGCACGTCAGCGGCGTGGCCGGCTTCGACGGACAGATGGACGTCCCGCGCGCCGGCATCCACCTCAGCGAGGTAAAACTCGGCGTCGAGGGCACGGCCTCGGAACGCCTGAAGCTGAGCGGTCACGCCCGCTCCGGCGAGGGCACGCTCGACCTTGACGGCGCGCTGGATCTGCACGACACGGCGTTCCTGTCCGGCGCGCTGACACTGACCGGCAGCGGCTTTCTCGCGGTCGACCTGCGCGAAGCGCACGTGCTGGTAACACCCGACCTGCGCGCCGAACTGAAGCAGCGCGATATCGTGATAACCGGCAAGGTGCGCATACCGGAGGCGCGCCTGCTGCTCAACGGCGACAGCGAGCGGGTCGCCGAGTCGGCGGACATCGTCATCGTCGAGCCGCGGGAAAACGCGCCCGTGCCGGGCACGCCCTACCGCGTGAGCACCGACATCGAGGTGATCCTGGACGACAAGGTGCACTTCGAGGGCTACGGACTGGCGACCGACCTCGCCGGCAATCTGCGTCTCACACAGACGCCGGGGGCGCTGATGACCGGCAACGGCACGGTCGATTTGAAGAAGGGCACCTATGAAGCCTACGGCCAGAAGCTCACCATCGAATCGGGACGCATCTTCTACACCGGCGGACCGCTGAGCCAGCCCGGCATCGATCTGCGCGCGACGCGCAAGACCGGTGACGTGCTGGCCGGCGTCAAGGTCACCGGCACCGTGCAGAATCCGTCCACCGAACTCTATTCCGAACCCGCGCTGCCGCAGTCGGATGCCTTGTCCTATCTCCTGCTGGGCCGTCCGCTCAACCAGGCCTCCAGCCCGGAAGGCGAGATGCTGGCCAACGCCGCGATGGCCATCGGGTTGAAAGGCGGCAATCTCCTGGCCGGACAACTGGGCAGCACCTTTGGTTTCGACGTGCTGCACTTCGAGAGCGGCGGCACCTATCGCGATGCGTCCTTCGTGGTGGGCAAGTATCTCACGCCCAAACTGTACCTCGATTACAGCGTCGGCCTGATCGACGCGATCAACCGGCTGCGGGTACGCTACGACCTCAGCGATCACTGGTCGGTCCAGACCGAGGCCGGCACCGAAACCGGCGGGGATCTGCTGTTTACGATCGAGCGGTAGCCGGCGCCATCGGCCGGGACATACCCGGACAACGGCGCAGGCCGGGAATGACCGGGCGCGACGCGCCGAAACGCTGAGCCTGTAAAGGCGACGCCCGGCCGAAGGGGCGGGGTGCGGCCTACCGCGTCGCTCGCGCCGACACGGTAACCCCGGTTGCGGGCTGAACGCCGGCGGAATGTCAGGCCGCGGCACTTGCACCGGCACCCGACCCCGACTAAGTATTAACAATAGCGATCCGGAATTGTCGATAATCTGAAGTTTGATCCCATGTCCTCGTCGATCGCACGGTACGCCCTCCTGGTCCTGACCCTGGCCACGACTTGGCCCGTCTGCGCGGCCGGCGCGGAAAAGACCGCCCTGTCCATCGACCTCGGCGACATCCCCGAGCGGCCGCAACCGCCGGAGTTCGCATACGAGCGCTTCGCGCAGATGCGCGAACTCGAGCACGTGCAGTTCTCGGCGGATGACCGCTCGGTTTTCTTTCTGACCAGCGACGGGCGGGTGAACAACGTCTTCGTGCTGGATCCCGGCGCGCGGGAACCGCGCCAGGTGACGCACTTCGACAATGCCGTGTCCACGTTCATGGTCGACCACGCCGGCCGCTTCCTGGTCGTCGTCAAGGATACGCAGGGCAACGAACACTATGACCTGTACCGTTACGACCTGCAGTCCGGCGACGTCGTGCGCCTGACCGAGGCCCATGCCGGCGACAGCAGCCTGTTGTGCGGCATCTCGCCCGACGACAAGCGGGTCTACTATGCGCAGACGGAAGGCCACCGCAGCGACGCGGGCTTGTGGGAAGTCTCCAGCGACGGCGGCAGCGCACGCGAACTGCTGGCCCCCGACGGTCACACCTTCGAGTGCGACCAGGTCAGCCCCGACGGCCGCTACATGCTCTATGGCGAACTGATCGGCTTCGACACCCGGTACCTCAACCTGATCGACCTCGCCAGCGGCGAAACGCGCAGCATCAGCCGCGTGCCGGGCATCAACAACAACGACGGCAGTTTTGCCGGCGACGACGTCGTCTATTACCGCAGTGCGCTGGGATCCGACGGCTTCCGGCTGTGGCGGTACCGCATCGGCGACGAGCGGCCGACGCTGGTCGAACTGCCCTTTCGCGCCGACCTGGAATCGCTGTCGGTTTACACCGGCGGGCGGGTTGCGGTGCTTCACTACCGCGACGGACTGTCCGGGCGCACCGCCGTGTTCGTCGACGCTTTCAGCGCGCCGGAAAGCTACGACCTGCCGGCCGCTTCGATTGTCGGCGCGGTGTTCAGCCACAAGGATCCGCGCAAAGGCATCCTGTTCATCGAAACGGCGACCCTGCCGCTGCGCTACTACCGCGTCGGCGCCGGCCCGTTCGAACTGCTCTACGATTCCAATCAGTCAGGCATCACGTCCGGGCAGCTCGCCGAAGCGCGCTCGCTGCTGATACCGAGTTTCGACGGCCTGGAGATACCGGTCCATTTCTTCATTCCCAACGGCACGTCGCAATGCCACCCGCGCCCGGTGATCGTCCTCATCCACGGCGGACCGGAAGATCACATCGATCCGCTCTACCTGCCCGACGTGCAGTTCCTCGCCAACCGCGGCTTCATCGTCGTGGTGCCGAACGTGCGCGGCAGTACGGGTTTCGGCAAACGCTATGCGGCGCTCGACGACGGCGACTGGGGCGGCGCGCACGTGCGCGACACGGTTGCCATCGCCGATGCCGTGCGCACGCTGGATTTCGTCGACGACGACAATCTGTTCGTGACCGGCATGAGCTTCGGCGGATTCAGCGTCATGTCGCTGATCACGCAGTTTCCCGACAGCTTCCGGGCCGCGGTGGATTTCTTCGGCTTCACCGAACTGGCGACCCTGGTCGACAACTGGCCACTGTTCCTGCAGCGCCACCCGGCGACGGCGCTCGGCTTCGACCCGCGCGTCGACCGGCTGCGCAACTACCAACTGTCACCGATTTACCACGTCGACCGCATCCGGATTCCGTTGCAGGTCCACCAGGGCGCGAACGACGGCCGCGTTCCGCGCCAGCAGTCGGATTGGCTGGTACAGCGCCTGCGCAGGCTCGGCCGCAGCGTCGAGTATTGCGTCTATCCCGACGAGGGCCACGGCTTTACCCGGATGGCGAACGAAGCGCTGGCGTACGAGCGTCTGGTGCGCTTCTTCAGGTGCAACATGAAGTGAGCCGCGCGTGACGCGCCGGCCCGTGCAAGACCGGGCCGAAACCAGCCGACCAGAGCCCGGTTTGCCAGTGGCTGCATGCGGCCAACTTCTGCCGTTCACGTTGTGCTATCGAACGGTGAAAAAGCCGCAGGAGTTGCCGTTGCCACAAATCAGCAAGTACTTCCGAGTGCGGCCAACTCCTGCCCTTCCCAGACGAATAGGGAGCGGCAGGAACGCAGCAATTTCGGCCATGAACGATAAACCGTGGAGTTATAGATCACTCCGTCGTGAGGGAAATCCTCTATACTCGACCTATAATTGAGCACGCGTGGTGAGGTGATGAGTGTGTCTGCTCCGACTGGCATCCCGGCACGGGAACTTTTTGACGAAGATGGCCTGATCCGCGACTTCACATCGTGGACGGAACCGTTGGCGGAGTACATTGCGCAGGAAACAGGCATCGGTCCGCTCAGCGACGAGCACTGGAAGATCATCCGTGCAATGCGCGAGCATTACAAAAAGCTCGGGGCGGCGCCGGCCATGCATCGAGTCTGCCGAGATGCTAACATCGAGCGGCGGCAGGTGAACAAGCTCTTCGGCTATTGCCTGGTTGCCTGGCGAGTGGCCGGATTGCCGAACCCGGGCGAAGAGGCCAAGTCATACCTAAGCGATATGTGAGCCAACGGGATCTGCCTGAACGTGATGTTCGTTGGATCGGAGTCCCTTCGGGTGATGTTCGTCGAACCACATCCAAGACATCAAATGGCTCTAACCAAAGCCGGGGACGTAAAAGCTACTTTCAGTACAAACACGACATGAAGCCCAAAACGCTGTACGTCAGGGTTGGGTCGGTACCTGACCATCCAGGGTGCGGCTAAGCGAAGGACAGGGGGAACGGTCAAATTCTCATCCCGCCATCCTCCTCGGTTGATTCGTCGACGGGGGCGAATTGACCTGCCTGGGCGGCAAGCGGAGCGTATTCCCCAGTTGGTCGCCCTTGGGCGATAATGCTTTGCGAAGTCGATAACGAGGCGAGGATGGCGGGATGAAAATCGGACAAGCCTGGGTCGTCATGGTGGTGCTGTCGCTGGTGGTGCCGGTGTCGTCAATTTCACTGGTGCGGGCCGACGAAGCCGACCAAGCCCCGTTGAGACAACAGATCGAGGCCATTAACCGACGGCTCGATGACATGCAGACCGAGCTGGATCGACTCAAGAAAGACCGCAGCGTCGCGCCGGTAACATCTGCCGTGCCCGGCGCGGGGGCACCGGTGGCACCTGCCGGCAGCGCAGCCCCCGCATCGGTGCCGGTGGAAGCCGCGCAAGCTCCGGCGCCTCCGGCCGCCCCGGATGCCTTTCGGTGGCGCGAAGCAGTCAAGGATCAGTGGGGTGGCATTAAGAACGGCATGAGCGATGAGCAGATCAGGCAATTGCTCGGCGCACCTGCGCGCGAGTTCACGCTCAACGGACAACCCGTTTGGTACTACACCTACCCCGGTGTCGGCAACGGCTCGGTAATGTTTGGCCGGGACGGCCACAAGGTAGTGGGTTGGCAGCATCCGCCATTCGGGTTTTGGTGAAAGCCGGGACGGTCAGAAACCGGCCATTAAGAGACATGCACGCAATGCGTGGGAACGGCAGGTTCACCGCGGTTTCCAGACATTGATGTGCCTGTCGACAGGCGGAGTATAGGAAAAATACAAGAGTGTCGTGACGCTCAGGATGCGAAACGGGACATCCCAGTCGCCGTTTCGCCCTCGCTTGTCACGACAGCCTATGGTGCCCCGGCCGCCCTGCGTCCGTGCCGCTTCGCCACACCATCGCACGCTCGGCGCCGGCTGCGCAGCACTCCCGCCAATGGCTTGACGGCGTGTCGGATGCGCTTGTATACGACCTTCGCCGTTCGCTGTCGCTCACACCTACGGCCATACGCCCGCGCCTACGCCTACGCCTACGGGGACTATGCGCCCTCGCTTCGCTCTCCATGGCGCGCAGCGAATGCCCTTTTCATCACTCGTCAACGGACCATCCAAGGGGAACGAAGGAATCTACGTCCTGCCATAACCCCCAAATCACGCCTCTTTCCGCACTCACCTTCCAAGCATTCACCTTCGCCCGTACCACTTACGCAGCTATCGCGGGCGTCAGGCCAATCGGCAGCCTGGCTGCCCCTTGGGTAGCCGCCATTGGAATGAGGTGAAGGATTTGATGGTATCAGCCAAACAGGTCGGCTGGCGGCGCCCGGCTCGCCGGCAGCAGATTCGTTGGAACCGAGGCGTCTTTTCCCTGCAAATGGGCGAGAATTCTCTCAATAACCACTGGATCTTCGATGCAGGCGATGACTTTCACCGTGCCGCCGCATTCCCGGCAGGTTTCGATGTCGATGCCGAATACGCGTTTCAGGCGCTGCGCCCAGGTCATGGCTGCCCGCCGTTCGGCGGGCGCCTGGTCTTGCCCTTCATCCGCTGTCCTGGCCTTGTTGCCCTTGCCCCGTTTGGCCGGCGTCACCGCCGCACGATGCTCGCTGTTCGGTGCGAAAACACCATGAAAACGGGTTAGATTGACGCGGGGCTTCGGTACCAGAGCGGCCAGCCGGGCGATAAAATCCAGGGGTTCGAAGATGACGTGCGTGGTGCCATCACGGTACGGGGTCTTGAGTTGGTAACGCACATTTCCATTCGGCGTCAGCGACAGCCGCTTTTCAGAAACCGCCGGACCGACAGGCGTCCTGATTCTGAATCGTGATACATATGACGAAGCGACGTCGAGCATCCAATTTTGGACCATCCATCCACGCTTGCGCGCGCGCTTCAGGACTTGGGTCACTATACCAAGCTCGCGGTTCATGGTGGCGGCCATCACGTCGTCCGTCCGCGCCTCGATGTAATCTTCAATGACCGCCGCGCCTAGATGGGCCACGGGTAGCGCAGCCGTTGGATGTCTGGCCAAGGTGCGACGGCGGTTGTTCTCTTCGGTGGCTCCTTGTTTTCGGTTGAAGACAAGGCGTGTAGCGAATGGATGGGTGGGAGCCTACCTCGGCACTGGAGCAAAACTGGCTCGTCTTGTTCGGCGCCGCGCGTAACCTGTTGAATATATGGTGGGCGATACTGGGATTGAACCAGTGACCCCTGCCGTGTGAAGGGGTGGCCCTCTTCGTTCAGCTCTACCGCAGCGATGAACGGCACTTTGTTCTGCGAACCGCGCCCAGGCTTGCCTGCATGCACGCCGCCCAGGTAGGCGTCGTCGGCGACCACGACGCCGTGCAACTGGCGGTCGGACTCCGCCTCGATCATGGCCTCCAGGAGCTTGTGCTTGACCCGCCAAGCGGTGCGGTAGGAGACCCCCAGGTGACGCTTCAGCGACAGTGCCGAGAGGTTGTTCTTGTTCTGGCCGATCAGATACTCGGCCAAAAACCACTTGTTTAACGGGAGCTTGGTGGCCTGAAAGACCGTCCCGCTCAGCAAGCTGGTCTGGGTGCGGCAGTGGGAGCACTGCCAATATTGGCGCCCCTCGACGTAAAACGTCGAGTGTGCCTGCCCACCGCAGTCCGGACAGACGAACCCCGCGGGCCAGCGCGTACGTTCCAGCGCTTCCTCGCACTGCGCCTCGGTGCCGTAGTGGGCGATAAACTCCGACAACGACTGGCCGGCCTGAAACTGGATCCGATTCTGGGGCATCGCGGCATCCTCAACGGGTGGATGCCCCCATTGTCAGCCCCGGGGAGGCTCAAAACGTGAGCCTGCCTCAGCCCCTCGCGCCCTGGGCGGCTGGCTGAGGAATGGCGCTAATCACCTCGCTTTATTACCAGCATGAGCAGGTTGATCAAGAGGTTCATTGAATGTTTTCATCGTTGAACCTCTTGGTAAGTCGTATAGGCGCGATGTCTGGAAAAAGCACCGCCTCTTGCCAGGGATCACGCCTGCGATAATCGCAGGCCGCCTTGGGCGGACCTTCGATGGCTCGTCCCGGGCACGAACGGCTAAAAGGCAACGTCGAGGTCGATGAGACTACATTGCTATCACTGACCGCCCTGGCCTTTCATGCCGCCCTGCATGCTGCCCTGGCCCTGCATGCCGCCCTGGCCGCCGCCCTGGCCGCCGCCCTGGCCGCCGCCCTGGCCGCCCTGCATGCCACCCTGCATGCCACCCTGCATGCCACCCTGGCCGCCCTGCATGCCACCCTGGCCGCCCTGCATGCCACCCTGGCCGCCCTGCATGCCGTTCATGCCTCTCTGTTCAGCGGCGGGAGCACCAGGCGCCGAAGCGCGGTCGTCGTTCTTGGAACATGCGCTAACGGCCAGCGCAACCATTGCAACTACGAGGATAGATTGTTTCATGTCCGAGCTTCCCTTATCAAAAAAAAGAATAACTTCTCAAATGGCCTTCGATGCGACCCCCAAGTCGTTGTCATTGCCTTGGGGCTGGTTGACACCTTGGCGCTTGCACCTCGCAAATCGGTCACCGCAAGACGAGATCGCCTCGATAGCGGTAATCAAGAGCCGCAGATGGGCAAGGATTTGCGCCGGCTTAATGTATCGAGTAGAACTTTTGCACCCCGCTGGCCCAGGTACTATCTGACATTGACGGCCAATGTTCCTTGTCGAAGCCTGGAGCGTCCTTCAGAGCGTCCTTCTGGATGTTGAGCGTGAAGCGTTTGTTCAGCGTGTCCAGCGTCAGCGCTGCCCAAGGCACGGCGAACAGCTTATCGCCCATGCCCAACAGTCCGCCGAACGACAACACCGCATACGCGACCTTGCCGGAAGCCATATCAATCATGAATTCCTTGATGTCGCCCAGATCCTCGCCGTCCTTGTTGTAGACGTTGTTTCCATTGAGGGTGTCTGCACCCATCAGGCCAGGGCCGGGCCCACCACTGGTATTGATTTTGTACATGCCATAGGTATCGCGATCTTCGTAGTTCATAACTATCTCCTGTTAATTCATTTCGACAATTGACTTGAGCGTACTGCCAAGTTTCCAACGCTGGCTTTAGCAAGAATCTGGACAGGACTATGTGAGAACGGCACGGCAGCACACTTGGATAAAAGCGTTGTTCATCTATTGCGCCATGGCGCATAGCAGCGCTTCCACCAAACACCCTTCACCGGCAACACAGAGCTCGGTACTCTTCTTGCGGAACAAGATGGGCTGAAGTCAGGCACCCTTATTTACGTCTTTCAGGTCTTGCTTGAGGTCACCAGACTTTGCTTGAGCTTTGCCCACAATTTTCTGAACCTTGCCTTTAGCTTCCAGTTTCTCGTTGCCTGCGAGCTTGCCGGTAACTTCCTTGGCCTTACCTTTCGCTTCTTTGACCCGGCCCTTAACTTGATCTTTGTTGATGTTCATAATTTGCACCATATAACGTATGCCGGTAAACGGCCGGCGCGCCGTACGTGAGGATTGGAAAACAGAGATGTGACACCAAGAATTCCCTCATTGGGCCACTATCGAAACGTAGACTGCCAGCCCTTTACGCCAATGGGCCTGAGGGTGCTGTCACGTTTCTGCCAACCACGGTGATAAGCTAAGACAGTTTGACTGTTGAGTCTGTGCGCCAGCACACAGATGGGTGTCCTGGAGTGGTACTTCAAGGTCCGCTTCACCGGTAAAATAGGCAGCCCTTCACTCTTAGCCTACTGAACCGCCACATCATGAATACTGAAGAGTTACGGGCTGTTCAAGCGCCACTAAAAGAGCACTATCGTGAAGCGTCCGAGTCGGCGCTCATCACGTTGCGCGCGCAGGGCCGAATTGGTGAAGGTGTCAGCTGCAAAATTGAAACGGGCAAGGCGCTTGTCGTAGCCGGTCTTCACCCTGCAACCGGCGGTAGCGGTTTAAGCGCTTGTTCTGGCGACATGCTGCTCCAAAGCCTTCGAATCGGCCGCCAGCCCCGTCTGTGTATAGGTAGAATAAACACCCTTTTCACCCAGGTCCAGCAGCCGCGCTGACCGCGAATGACTCGCCCGGCAACCGTTCGATAGCCCCGAATGGGCATGAATGCCACTCGCGTCGCTGTAAACACGCCCACTTTTTCTCCACAGTCGGCTCCATTCCCGCCATCCGGCACGGCGAGTCCCTGCCGGTGTGAGCGCAGCATTTTGATTTGAACCGTTGGCTTTTGGGCTCGTCAGTCAAACAGCCCCTGCCGCAGCCCAGCCGGCGGCGCCCGGCTCTCAGGCAGCGGGCTGGGCTCGCTGGTTTCAGCTTTGTGCTTCAGGTGATCGAGGATCTGCTTGATCACCACCGGGTCTTCGATGCAGGCAATCACCTTCACCGGCCCACCGCATTCAGTGCAGGTCTCGATATCGATGTTGAAGACGCGCTTCAGGCGCGATGCCCAAGTCATGGACGCCCGACGCTCAACCGACGTTGGCGGCTCATCGGATACCCTGGCACTGTTGCCCTTGCCCCGCTTTGCCGATGTCACCAACGCTCGGTGCTTGCTGTTCGGCGCAAACACGCCGTGAAATCTCGTCAGATTCACGCGCGGCTTCGGCACCAGGGCGGCCAGTCTTGCGATGAAGTCGAGCGGCTCAAAGATCACATGCGTGGTGCCATCACGGTACGGGGTCTTGAGTTGGTAACGCACATTTCCATTCGGCGTCAGCGACAGCCGCTTTTCAGAAACCGCCGGCCTGGCAATATAGCGACACAGCCGCTCCAGCTTCTTGCACTCGTCGGCCCTCGCCGCCACCCCGGCATGCAGCGAAAACCCGGCTACCTTACCCACCGAGTCATCGAACGGCTCATCACAGGCCGGCAGGGTTTGCAGGGTAAACACTTTGCGGCCCGCTTGAGGTCCCACCGCGATGCGGTAGGTGATCGAATGACCCAATAACGGATCCATCGGCGCTGCGCCGACGGCTTCCCCGGACAGATAGCTGTTTTCGGCATCCCGTTGCAACCATCCCTGCCGCTCCAGGAAACGGCCGACGCGCTGCGCGAGGGTATGGGTCAGGTGAGTGAGTTCAGCACTCGTCGGTGCTTTCACCCACCGAAAACGCAGCGAGCCGTCAGGTCGCTCGACATACACGCCGTCGAGAAACAGCATATGGAAGTGAATATTGAGGTTTAAGGCGCTGCCGAAGCGCTGGATCAGCGTCACAGCGCCGGTGCGGGCCGTCTCGCAGGAAAACCCTGCCTTCTTAATCAGGTGCGTGGCAATGCAGCGGTAGACGATGCCGAGCACCTGGCCCATGATGGCCGGGCGCATGGCGAACAGGAAACGCAAGGGATACGGAAAGCTCAACACCCATTGGCGCACCGGCTGTTCGGGAAAGACTTCATCGACTAGCAGGGCCGCACTCTCGGCCATGCGCCGCGCCCCGCAGCTGGGGCAGAAACCGCGGCGTTTGCAACTGAACGCCACCAGGTGTTCGGCGTGACACGTGTCGCAGCGCACCCGCAGGAAACCATGCTCGAGGCGGCCGCACTTGAGGTACTCCTCGAACTCCCGCTCAACATAGCCTGGCAACGCCGTACCCTGTACCGCGAGCTGGGACAGGAAAACCGGGTAGTAGGCTTCGACAAGCTGGTAAAGAAGGGTTCGTTCTGGGCGATGGCGCACATACTCGCGTGCACCAATGCCCGCACTGGCTTCCCTGCCAACCGGCAACGGCAACATGATCGCGTCCTTGCGAGTCCGTCTTATGCTTCAGACTAGCAGCCGTAGGGATTGTCGGCCAGCGTATCGACGCAATGCGCTATTTCTATTGGGAAAAGGTGAGGTGTTGAAAGAGGGTCTATAGAAAAACTCCACGACATCAGATCAAACAGAGCCTAGGGATCGATTCACTCACTAGGACTCTTCGCTGCGTGGCGGCTCCCATTGCCCTTAGCTTTCTAACGTCCGCTTTGCGCCCGATTTTTGCCGTCCTGAAAACACGCTCGAATGTCTCTTCAGGGTCGTTATGTATAGCTATACATAACAACCCCTATGTATAGTGTTGAACTATGTATAGTTTATGGGTGCCCGACAGCGGCGAGCAGCGTGTTTCCTGGGTTTGATCAGATTGGGGTGATGGTGAACTAAACATAGTTTTCTGGTTTTCTGAAGTGTCATTCCCTTACTTCAGGAGACCATGATGAACTCGACGCGACAACTTCACAGCAGACCGACGGATTGGCTTCACGAGGGCCAGTTAGCGCCCTACGTTGATGCGTTCACACATTACCTGTCCGAGCGCCGCTATGCGCCCCACACCATCGACACCTACCTCAGTTGCATTGCCCACTTTGCACGCTGGATGAGTCAGTGCCGGTTGGACGCCCATTGTATCGACGAGGATGTGGTCCAGCGGTTTCTCAAAAACCATTTACCGCAGTGTGCTTGTACCAGACCGGTACACCGGACTCGCAATAACCTGCGCGCGGCGCTCAGGCATCTGCTTGTCGTCCTGCGTGCCGAGGCGGTTATCACCGAACCCATAGGGGGAACGACCCCGATAGATGAGGAACTGCGTCGCTTCGACGACCATATGAACCATGTTCGCGGACTCGCCCCGGCGACGCGCAGCATGTATCTCTGCACAGTACGTCGCCTGCTCCTTGAGCAATTCGGGAGTCGGCCCGTTGTCCTCTCGGCGATCATACCCGAAGATGTACGTCGATTCGTTGCCGGCCAGCGCGAACTCTACAGCACACCGGGCAGCGCCGGCTCGCTGGTTTCGGCGTTGCGTGGCTATTTCCGCTTCCGTATCACCTGTGGTGATCAGATGCATGCTCTGATCGGCGTGGTGTCCTATCCGGCCAACTGGCAACTGGCTTCCCTGCCGAAAGCCCTGAGCAGCACCGAGGTCGGGTGCCTGGTGGATTCCCTCGGCTGGGATGGTCTATCGGCACGCCGCGCCGATGCCATGGTGCGCTGCGCCCTGGACCTCGGCTTGCGCTGCGGAGAGATCGCCAAGCTCGCCCTGGACGATATCGACTGGCGTGCCGGCACGATCACATTAAGCAGAACCAAAAGCCGGCGTGAAGACATTCTGCCTTTGCCGGAGGCTACTGGTCGTGCCATTGTCGACTACCTGAAGCTCGAACGTCCGCAGACCACCAGCCGGGCGGTATTCGTGCGCCACATCGCCCCACGTGATCAACCGATCGGCCCCGACTGTGTACGCAAAGCAATCCGCCAAGCCTATGCCCGCGCTGGTCTACCTTACACTCAGGCACACCTGTTGCGTCACACCATGGCCAGCCGCCTACTGGCCGGCGGCAGCTCGCTCAAGGAGGTGGCTGATGTCTTGCGCCACCGCTCACTGAACACAACGCTGATCTACGCCAAGCTCGATAGCCGGAACCTGGCAGCGGTCGCCCTGCCGTGGCCGGGGTGTGCAGCATGAACGCGCCCGTCACGATGCAATCACACGCCGAGAACTACCTGGATGAACGCCACCAGCTCGGCTATGGCTCGCGCACTACAGGCTATGCCGTCAGGAGCTTTGCACACTACGTCGATGGTCTTGGCTACGAAGGGCCGCTGACGGTTGAGGTCATGGGCGCATGGGCGCGATGCGCCAAGGCCAACGGCGATTCACCCATCACCTGGGCACGGCGGCTGAAGAAGCTGCGTCCCTTTGCCCGTTATCTGCAGCAGTTCGATCCGCGTACTGAGGTCCCGGATCACACCGTCTTCGGCCGGGTCGGTCAGCGACTGGCACCTCACATCTACAGTGAGCAGGAGATTGTCGACTTGCTGGCTGCGGCTCGCCGTCTTAGTCCGGCACTGCGCGGAGCAACCTACGAGACCCTGTTCGGCTTGCTGGCGGCAACCGGTCTGCGGATCTCCGAGGCAGGGCACCTGACGGACGCGGATGTCGACCTGAAGTTGGGTATGCTGACCGTTCAGCAGACCAAGTTTGCCAAATCCCGCTATGTACCGCTGCATCCTAGCACAGTAGATGCGTTGCGGCGGTACCGCGGGCTGTGCAAACGCCATATCACGGTCACGGACGAGACGCCGTTCTTCATCAGCACGCGGGGCCAGCGTCTGGGGTTCGCCCTGAGCCTGCGTCAGGTGAATCGGGTCTTCCAGCACCTGCGGGATCAATTGGGCTGGGTCAACCGTGGCGCCCACGCTGCGCCGCGTATCCACGACCTTCGTCACACCTTCATCGTTCGTCGCGTGCTGCTTTGGCATGCCCAAGGTGTGGACATCGATCAGGCGATGCTGTCCCTGTCCACCTACGTCGGCCACGCAATGGTGACCAATACCTACTGGTACCTGACCGGCGTGCCCGAACTGATGGCGGTGGCTGCGGGTAAGTTCGAGTCTCTCATGCCAGCCTCGGCGGTGCATCATGTCTGAAGCCACCGCACACTCACCTTCGTTCCCATCGTTGGTCCAGCAGTTTTTCACGGAGTATCTGGTCACGCAGCGTGCCTTGAGCCCCCACACTGTTGCCTCCTACCGCGACGCCTTGATGCTGTTCCTGGACTTCGCACATGTGCGCCTGGGCAAGGCGCCAACCGAGCTATGTCTAGCCGATATCGAACCCGACTTGATCATGGCGTTCCTGGACCACCTGGAGCAGCAGCGCAACAATGCGGTGCGCAGTCGCAACCTGAGGCTGACGGCGCTGCGTGCGTTCTTGAAATTTGCGTCGCGTCGCGATGTCTCGTCATTGCATGCCATTGAACGTGCGCTGGGTGTGCCAATGAAGCGTTTCGAGCGCCCGATGCTCGGGTTCCTCTCGCGCGAGGAGATGCTGGCAGTGATCGGCGAGCCGGGCAGCACATGGACTTCGCAGCGCGACCATCTGCTGCTAGCCATGCTCTACAACACCGGGGCTCGTGTCTCGGAGATTATCGCTGTGCGTGTTGCCGATGTCGTACTAGAGGCTTCGCCCTGTGTTCACCTGCGCGGTAAGGGTCGCAAGCAGCGCGCGGTGCCATTGTGGAAGTCCACGGTTCGGGAGATCCGGTTCTGGCTACGGTGCACCCCCACGCTGGGTCCCGACGCGCCCTTGCTGCCCAATCGGACAGGGCAAGCAATGACACGTGCCAATGTTAATCAACGACTCAATATCGCTGTTGGCCGTGCATCTGAAGTGCACCGTAGCCTCGCCAAGCGGCACATATCGCCGCATTCGATCCGGCACTCTACAGCAATGCATATGCTGCAGTCCGGCGTGGCTTTCAGTGTGATCGCACTGTGGCTGGGACACGAGAACATGTCCACCACGCACCGGTACGTCGAGGCTGATCTGGCGATGAAAGATAAGGCGTTGGCCCGGCTTCAGGAACCCGACATGAAGATCCACCGTTACCGCCCACCTGACGCCCTGATGCAGTTCCTTCAGGGGCTGTAACTATGTATAGAGCCGCCGGCCCTGAGGTCTATTGAAACAGGGGCTGGCGGGTAACCCGTTGACTCAACTATACATAGTTCAACACTATACATAGGGGTCGTTTCCCGCCGTTCAGCCCTTGGCGATTCTGTCGGTCTGCGGCGACAGCCTGTTCGCCGGTAGCTGCGGGCACCTGTGCAAGGGCACCGTCGCACCACTCTTCGAATCCCTGGAGCGGTTCAAAGAACGCCTCGTTGCTGCCGATCAGTCGCAGATCGAGGGAGGATATCCGTGCCAACTGCGAAACAGGACAAAGCCCGGCGAACCGTCAGCATCGGCCTGGGGTTCTGTTGTCTGGCCGCCCTTGGCGGCTGCGCAACGACGCCCGCGGCACGGCTCCCTGCCCATCATTCCGTAGCGTCGGCGACCGTTCAGACACCACCTCCAGCCAGCCAGGGGCAGACGCTGCTGAGCCCGCAGTCCCTGCGTGACGTTGCCCGGGGGGAGCCTCAGGACGACGGCGACGCGGGTATTGTCAGCAACGCCGTTCAGGTTTCGGCGATGGACGCGGAGGGTCCCGACGCGGCGCCGGCAGCCAACGCCGACGCCGACGAAACACCGCAGACCGACGCTGCCGCAGGCACTGTCGACGCGCTTGAGCCCGACGACGCGGTCGACGGGGCTGCCGCGCCGGAAATGCCCAAGACAACAGACGAAGCCGCTGCAACGACGGGTACCGGGACGGAAGACATCGTAACGGACGCTCAGGCGCAGCCCGCCGACGATCTCTGGGTACGAATCCGCCGTCACCTGGCCCTGCAGGACCGCGACCAAAAGCGGGTGGAGGTGGAACGGGCCTGGTTCACCTCACATGCGGAATACCTGAGCCGGCTTTCCGAGCGGGCAGCACCTTATCTGTACTTTATCGTGCAGGCGGTGGAACGCCGCGGCATGCCGGCGGAGATCGCCCTCCTGCCGGCGGTGGAAAGCGCTTTCGAGCCCTTCGCTTACTCGTCCGGCCGCGCCGCCGGCATGTGGCAGTTCATACCCGCCACGGCCCGCCATTACGGGCTGCGCCTGAGCTGGTGGTACGACGGCCGACGCGACATCGTCACCTCCACGCGGGCCGCGCTGGACTATCTCTCCTACCTGCACGAGACCTTCGACGGTGACTGGCTCCTCGCCCTGGCGGCCTACAACGCCGGCGAAGGGACGGTACGCGCGGCGATAGGGTACAACGCGCGTCACGGACGACCCACCGACTTCTGGTCCCTGCACCTGCCCATGGAGACCGAGCACTATGTACCCCGGCTCCTGGCACTGGCCTCCATCGTGGCCGCCCCGGCCGGATACGGCGTAAGCCTGCAAAGCATCGCCGACGACCGCTACCTCCGGGTGGTCGACATCGACTCGCAGATCGACCTGGCCCTCGCCGCCAGGCTCGCCGGTCTGGACCTGGAGGAAGTCTACCGCCTCAACCCCGGTTTCAACCGCTGGGCCACCGACCCCGAGGGACCTCATCATCTCGTGCTGCCGCTGGCCCAAGCGGACCACTTCGAGGAAAAGCTGGCCGAAGTGCCTCCGTCCGAGCGGGTGCAGTGGCAACGCCACCGTATCGGCAGTGGCGAGACCCTCAGCGACATCGCGGTGCACTACGACACCACCACCGCCGTGCTGCGCCAGGTGAATCGCCTGAGCGGATCCGTCATTCGGGCCGGCCATCACCTCATCGTCCCGGTGGCGACGCGCAACCTCTCGGAATACACCTTGACGGCGTCGGCGCGGCTCCAAGCGGTGCAGAGCACGCCACAAGGCGCGGTGAAGGTGATCCACAGCGTACGTCCCGGCGACACGCTTTGGGACCTGGCCCGCGGCTACGGCGTCAACGTGGAGAGCCTCGCGCGCTGGAACGGCATGGCCCCGCGCGATCACCTGCACCCGGGACACAAACTGGTCGTCTGGCAGCAGCGGAAGCTGACGAAGACGGCGCTGTTCAACGCCCCCTCGCGCCATACCGTGGAGCGAAAGATTTACTACGTGGTGCGCCCGGGCGACTCGCTGGCGCGTATCTGCCGGCGCTTCAACGTCACCGTCCGTCAGCTCGCACAGTGGAACGACCTGGACGTGGACGCCTACCTGCAACCGGGCCAACACCTGACCCTGTACGTGGATGTCACCCGGCTCACCGAAAGCGGCTAGCACGCATTTCTCACCGGGTTCCGCCGCGACAGGCATCGCTTGTTTCGGACCAAAGCCCGACCCATGCAGATCAGGCGCTCATGTCGGACATCCCCACGAGCATTCATGAAGCGCTGTTCGTTGCGGTGAACCCGCCCGCCGGTCAGCCCGCCACCTGACCCCAGACCGCGTAGATGGGGTCGGAATACGGCAGCCGGTCGGCGTAGCGGTTGTCCGGCGGGCGCGGCAGGCCGCGCACGCTTTCGGTGTGCAGTTCGGCGAACGCCGCGCTGTCGCGATAGTAGCGCAGCACCAGGCCCAGCCGTTCGAACGGGTGCAGCCGCGTCCACAGGTCGATCACCTTGGGCGGGAACCAACGCTCGGATATCACGCTGACGAACACACCGCCCGGCCGCAGCACGCGGGCAACTTCGCCGAACACCGCGAGCGGATGGGTCAAATACTCGACCGACAGCGCACAGATCACGGCGTCGAAGCTGGCGCGGGGAAACTCCAGCCCGGGTTGCAGATTCAGGTCGTGCAGCAGCCGGCGCGACAGCCGCGCGTTGCGCTCCAGTTCCTCGGCGTTCATCCCGATGCCGGTGACCTCAACGTCCAGTCCCTCGGGCAGGTGCGAATCCCAACTGGTCATCAGGTCGAGCACACGCATGCCGGGCGCCAGCAGGCGGCCGTAGAGCGCGGCGATGTTGGCCGACGCCGTCGTGTCGATGTGATGCACCAGCCGCGGCTGGGCGTAGAAGTCCGCGTCGGGCTGTTCGTCGGCGCGCGCGAAATCGGCGTCCGCCAGCGGCGGTTCCGGCCGCCCTTCGAGCGGCGCCTGCATGCCGGGTCCGTTGTGCGTGACCAGCGCAGCGACCTCGCGCCCGCCGCCGGCGGCCACCGGGCGATCGACGGCACCGGCGACGATGCGGCCCTTCAGCAGCAGCTCGCGGCCGGCCAGCGGGTGATTGAGATCGGCCAACACGCGCCCGCGATCGACATCGACGACACGGAACGGTCGCAAGTCCTGTTCGGAAAATTCCTCGAAACGGGCCAGCACCGCGCGCGGGTAGAAGCGGCCGGCGCGCCAGTCGAGCGGCTGGCCGCCGAACGACACAGGCAGCCACTTCGCGTGAAATTCGCGCACGTCGTCGTCGCGCCGCGCGGGCACCAGTTCGCCCGGGCCGAAGACGCGGCCGACCCATTCGCCCGCCGGCGCGCGCTGGAACCGGCGGGCGAGTTCGGGCGGAAACCGGTCGACCTGCGGATTCAGCGCGGGTGCGAACAGTCGCTCGGTGTGGCGGCCAGCGCGGCTGTCCCACACCAGTGAGAATTCAAAGTCGGCGCTGTTGGACGCGGTCATGCGGTCCTGCGCATCGGCGGCGCCTGCGCCTTGCCTGATGATCGGACGCCCGCCGCGGGAATCCGCTTGTCGGCGAACCCTTTGACTGTGCGAAGTTCGCAAGCAGGCACGCTGCTGACAGAGTGTCGAACCGCTGCCCTGTCGTCGGCGGACAGGCCCGTCCCTTCGGGTGTCACGGCGGCGTCTGCGCGGCCACATCGGGCGCCGGTTCGACGCGCGTGCGGGTCAGCCTAGCCAGTTCGCCGGCCGCGTTCAGGTAGCAGGCGTAGTCGACGCGCACTTCCGTCCCCGCTTCGCCCATTTCGCCGAGCACGATTCCGTCGATGTACAGCCCGTCGTTGGTGCGGTGCACGTCGCCGCCCTCGATGACCCGTGCGAATGCACTGTTGGGCGCGCGCGCCAGCGCGGACTTCTGGCAGACTTGGCGGGCCGACCATTGTTCCGGCGTAAACATCCGGTCCCACCAGTCGCGCACGGCCGGCACCTCGTTGTAGCCGATCAGCAGCGCGATCGCCGCGAAGAAGACCGGGGGAACCCGGTGTCTGATGCCGCGCCGGTGCTGATCGCGCGCGCCACCGGGGAACAGCACGTCGGCGGCGTGCGTTCCGAGCGAATGCCGATCCTCATCGAGCATCGATTTGCGGCGGTCGATCTGATCCCGGGCGCGGTCGGTCATGCGTCTGTCTCGCTGCGGCCGTTATGCAGTCACTATACTACGATCTCCCCGGGCAGGGTCTCATCGGCAGCCTGCCTCGCGCCGCGCACCGCTTGCGTGGCGGTCGGCCGCGGGCGTTCGGCGGCCAGCATGAATGCAGGTTGGGCTGAGGCACGAAGCCCAACGCCTGCGAAGGGAAACATTTTAACCGCAAAGGCGCGCGAAGGCGCACGAAGTAAATCCGGTCATTGCATCAATGCAAGTTGGGCTGAGGCACGAAGCCCAACGCCGGGCCGCCGATTGTTGGGCTTCGCTGCGCTCAGCGCCAACCTGCGTCCGCGTGTTGAATGTCACCCGCTGTGAATGCCACGCACCGGGCCGTTACCCGCATCGCGTCGTGCAGATGCGGCAAGCGGCGCCGGTGCGCGAGCGCGCGCGACGACCGGTGCACCCGCCGGTCAGCCATCCAGGGTCCGGTCCACGCGACGCCAGTTCTCGTCCTCCCTGAAGACCTCGTGTTTGGCCCACTGCGCGAACTCCGCACGCGGCATCACGCCGGTCTGCCGGCGGCCGCGGCCGGCCAGGGTCTTGTACACCAGCAGATCGTTGCGGCTGCTCGGTTCGGGCTCCTGGATGACCTGGCGCACCGCCCAGTCCTCGCCGTATTTTCCGTTGCTGTAACAACGCCCCAGCCGGATCAGGTCGGGCGCGAAGGCGCCAGCGGTGTGCTTGCGCGTTGCGAGTTCGTAGATGCGCAGCAGATCGTGTTCCGTAACGTCGATGAACGAATTGACCTCGCTCAGCGCATAGACGAAATCCTCGTGGGAGATCGCGTCGGGCTCGCGCACACGCGCTGCCGCGGCACGCCGTTCCTTGAGAATCTGCCAGTAAACCGGATACCGGCGCCAGGGAAAGGGCGCGTTGAACAGGAAGGCCACGGCCAGGATCGCAAAGACGTTCACCAGCACCGGCGCCAGCACGTAACCGAAGCCCAGGCCGTGCACCGGCGCGCCGCCGGTGACCGCGTACAGCGCCGTGGCCCCGCCGGGCGGGTGCACGCAGCGCAGGTAGTACATGGCGCCGATGGCGGCACCGACGGCCAGCGGCGCCGCGATACGCGGGTCGGCGATCCAGCGCGCGCAGAGGACGCCGACGACCGCCGAGATCACGTGGCCGCCCAGCACCGGCCAGGGCTGCGCCAGCGCACCGTGCGGCACGGCGAACACCAGCACGGCGGTCGCACCCATGGACGCCACCAGCAACGGGGTCGCGGCAGCGTGCGGCGATCCGATCGCGACCAGCAGCGTGACGCCGATGCCGACGAAGCCGCCGAGCGCCGATACCCACTTTTCCGTGTGGCCGACGGCGGCGGTTTCGACGCCGAGGAACTGCTTGACCGCTGCATACCAGGTCATGGTTCGGCCGCGCGCCGAGCGCGCCCTGTTTCACTAGCAACCGACATCATTGAGGCTCCTCCGAATCACGCAAGCCGGTCTTCCCGTCATTCCGGCGAAGGCCGGAATCCAGGGGGCATCGCGCGGGTCCGCATGGATTCCGGCCTTCGCCGGAATGACGAACGGAGGCACCGCGCAACGCTTGATTATACGGCTTTGACTCGGGTTGTTCAGGACCCGACCGGATGCGGCCAGGTGGCGACGACCCTGTCCGGGTTTGACGAACGGAGGCACCGCACGACGCTTCGATTATACGGCTTTGACCCGGGTTGTTCAGGACCCGACCGGATGCGGCCAGGTGGCGATGACGGTGTGCGGATATGACGAACGGACACGCCGCACAAGGCTTCCATTATACGCCTTTCACTCGCGCCGTTCAGGCGCCGGCCAGGTACAGCCAGGTGGCGATGACGGTGTCCGGGTTCAGCGAGAGGCTGCCGATACCCTCGTCGACCAGCCACTTGGCAAAGTCGGGGTAATCCGAGGGGCCCTGGCCGCAGATGCCGATGTACTTGCCGCGCGCGCGGCAGGCCTGGATCGCGCGCGCGAGCATGAATTTGACCGCGTCGTTGCGCTCGTCGAACAAACCCGACACCAGACCCGAATCGCGGTCGAGCGCCAGCGTGAGCTGGGTCATGTCGTTCGAGCCGATGGAAAAGCCGTCGAAGTGATCGAGAAATTCGTCGGCCAGAATGGCGTTGCTGGGCACTTCGCACATCATGATGAGCTTCAGATCGTTCTCGCCGCGGCGCAGGCCGAAGCGCTGCAGCAGGTCGACGACGCCGCGCGCTTCGTCGAGCGTGCGCACGAACGGCACCATGACCTGCACGTTGGTCAGACCCATGTCGTCGCGCACGCGCTTCAACGCGCGGCACTCCAGTTCGAAGCAGGGCTCGAACGCCGGCGACAGATATCGCGCCGTGCCGCGGTATCCGATCATCGGGTTCTCCTCGTGCGGCTCGAACTGCGCGCCGCCCAGCAGACTCGCATATTCGTTCGACTTGAAGTCGGACAGGCGCACGATGACCGGATGCGGCGCGAAGGCGGCGGCGATGGTCGCCACACCTTCGGCGATCTTGCCGACATAGAAGTCCACCGGACCACCGTAAGCCGCCACGCGCCGGTCGATCTCGCCTTGCAGCTCGGCGGGCAGCTCCGCGTAATTCAGCAACGCGCGCGGATGGATGCCGATTTCGTTGTTGATGATGAACTCCAGGCGCGCCAGCCCGACGCCGGCGTTGGGCAGGCGCGAAAAGCCCAGAGCGCGCTCCGGGTTGCCGACGTTCATCATGATCTTCACCGGCGCCGGCGGCATGCGGTCGAGTTCGATGCGGCTCACCTCGAAGGCAAGCTCGCCCGCGTAGATGAAACCGTTCTCGCCCTCGGCGCAGGACACGGTGACCGCGGCGCCGTCGGGGATCGCGCGCGTGGCGTCGCCGCAGCCGACCACCGCCGGCACGCCCAGCTCGCGCGCGATGATCGCGGCGTGGCAGGTGCGGCCGCCGCGATTGGTGACGATCGCCGCCGCGCGCTTCATGACCGGCTCCCAGTCCGGATCGGTCATGTCGGTGACCAGCACGTCGCCGGCCTGAACGCGGTCCATTTCGTCGAGCGTCTTCAGCACCCGCGCGCGGCCGGCGCCGATCTTCTGGCCGATGCTGCGGCCCTGCGACAACGGGGCGCCGGTCTGTCGCAGCGTGTAGCGCTCCATCACCTGCCCCTGACGGCTCTGCACGGTTTCCGGCCGGGCCTGCACGATGTACAGCCGCCCGTCGTCGCCGTCGAGCGCCCATTCGATGTCCATGGGCCGCCCGTAGTGCTGCTCGATGGCCAGCGCGTGCCGCGCCAGCTCGCTGATCTGCGCATCGTCGATGCAGAAGCGGCACCGGTCGGCGGCGGCGACCTCGACCGTTTTCACCGGCGCCGAACGGTCACCGGAATAAACCATGCGGATCGCCTTGCCGCCGAGGCTGCGGCGCAGAATGGCCGGCCGCCCGGCGGCCAGCGCCGGCTTGTAGACGTAGAACTCGTCCGGGTTGACGCTGCCCTGCACCACCGTTTCGCCCAGGCCGTAGCTGGCGGTGATGAACACCACGTCCTCGAATCCGGATTCGGTGTCGACGGTGAACATGACGCCGCTGGCGCCGATGTCGGAGCGCACCATTTTCTGGACGCCGGCCGACAGGGCGACCTCCTCGTGGCTGAACGCCTGGTGTTCCCGGTAGGCGATGGCGCGGTCGTTGAACAGCGAGGCGAACACGTCGCGGATGGCACGCTTGACCGCATCGAGCCCGGCGACGTTGAGAAAGGTCTCCTGCTGGCCGGCGAACGAGGCTTCCGGCAGATCCTCCGCCGTCGCCGACGAACGCACCGCCCAGGAAGTGTCCGGCCCATATTCCCGTTCGAGTGCGGCATAGGCGTCGTCGATCGCCGCATCCAGGTCGGCGGGAACGGGAATCGAGGCGAACCAGCCGCGAATCTCGGTGCCGGCGGCCTGCAAGGCGCGCACGTCGGTCACGTCGAGCTGTTTCAGGCGCGCCTGGATTTTCCGGTCCAGTCCATCGTGCGCGATGAAGCGGCGGTACGCCAGCGCCGTGGTCGCGAACCCGCCGGGGACGCGCACACCGAGGGCGCCGAGATGGCCGATCATCTCGCCGAGCGATGCGTTCTTGCCGCCGACCCGGCCGACATCGTGCATGGACAGCGCGTTCAGATTGACGACGAGTTCGTTCATGTGTTCCATCCTGTCCTCGCAAGGTTCCGGTCAATTCATCGTTCGCCGCGCCGGTCCGCGCCCGTCATTCCGGCGTGCGCTGGTCATTCCCGTGTGAGCGCTTCATTCCGGTGTGACCCCGTCATTCCGGCGAAGGCCGGAATCCATGCGCGCCTGCACGACGCACCCTGGATTCCGGGTCTCCAATGCGCTGCGCCCGGAATGACGAAGCAACGTCGACGGCCGTCACTTCGGGCGCCGTCGGCACTCCGGTACTGTGTTCGTCATTCCGGCGAAGGCCGGAATCCATCGCTGACGAATCAACCGGACCAGCCGGATGATTGCTTTTCGTTCGCCACCAGGCGCCCGCGCCGCCCCTCAGCCGGAGACCTGGGTCAATTCCTTTTCCTTCATGATCCAGCCGGCGATTTCCTCGATGGACGTATCCGTCACATCGAATATCGGCACGCCCGCGTCACGATAGATGCTTTCGGCGGCGCGGACTTCGCGCTGGCAGACCTCGGTCGATGCGTAGCTGCTGCCCGGCCGGCGCTGCTGGCGGATGTTGGCAAGCTGCTTCGGCGCAATGGTCAGCGCGACCAGACGCGATTTCAGCGGCGCCAGCAGATCGGGCAGCCTGTCGCGCTCCAGCTCGTGGTCGGTCAAGGGATAGTTGGCCACCTTGATGAAGAAGTTCATGGCCAGATACAGGCTGGTCGGCGTCTTGCCGCAGCGCGAGACACCGATGAGGATAACATCCGCCTCCGGATACTGGTCCGGGCGGACGCCGTCGTCGTGATTCAGCGCATACTCGATCGCGTTCAGGCGCGTCTGATAACCGCGGGTGCCGAAGATGCGCTGGGACAGGCCGAGCTTGTGCGCGGATTCGACGCCGAGCGCGTGCTCCAGCGGCGCCAGGAAGGTGCTGAACAGATCGATCACGCAACCGCCGCTGGCGCCGATGATCTTCTGCGTGGCCGGCTCGACCAGGGTCATGAAGACGATGGGCGGCACACCGGTCTCGTCGATGATCTGTCCGATCTGCGCGGCGACCGCGCCGGCCTTGCCGGGGTTGTCGATGAACGCGAACCGGCGCCCCTCGAACGTCAGCCCCGGAAACTGCGCGAGCAGACTGCGGCCGTAGGCCTCCGCGGTCAGCCCGGTCCGGTCGGACACGAACAGGACCAGACGCGACTGCGCGGCGGCGCCGGCGTTCACGGACTGGAATCCAGTTCGTCGGCAAAGCGCTGCTCGTCGAACGCGACGCTCACATGAGTACAGACCGCGCGCGCGTCTTCGCGCGCGTTGGCCAGACAACTGGTCGCGCCGGGCGACGGCGTGACGTTGAAGATCAGTCCGTCGCACGCGGGTATCCTGGCTTCGCCGAGCATCATCAGGCGCTTGTCCTTGTCGATCAGTTGCGGGCGCAGCCCGCCGAATCCGCGCGCCGGCTCCAGGTCGCGCAAGCGCAGCGACGGAACGATCTTGCGCGCGCTCTGCAGAAACAGGTAGCGGCCCAGCAGCGGCACGTCGTAGAGCAGGTTCCGGACCATGTAGCGGCGGATGTCGCCGACACCGAGCAACTGGCCGAACACCGCGAGCAGCGCCCGGTCCGGGTGCAGTACCCGGAAAAATTCGGGGATGCTGTGCCAGTCGTAGCGTTCCAGCATGGGCACCAGATTCGCGGTCGGGCCGAAGCGCGTGCGTTCCCCGGCGAGGATGTCCGGGTCGCCGTGGATGGCCGCGAACGGCAGCTTGTCGTTCTGCACGGTATAGACCTTGCCGTTGAGGATCTTCGAGCCCAGATAGAAATTGCCGGCGACTGGCAGCAGCGAGCAGTGCAGCCCGTAGCCCGCGCGCTGCGCGAGCAGCAGACTGTGGGCGCCGGCGCACACGACCACGGCGTCGGCGGCCAGACGGCCTTGCGGCGTATGGACGTCATAGCCGTCCAGGCGCCGCTCGATGTCCAGCACCCGCGCGTTGAGCCGCACGTCGACCGTCTTGCCGGATTCTTCGCCGGCGGCGCGCGCGAAAACGCGCGACAGCGCGGCGAAATCGGCCGCCGACCAGTCGTCGGCCGTGCCCAGCGCGACGATCGGCTCGGGTCTCGGCCTGCCGTCGAGCAACGCGACGCGCGGTTCCTGGCGCGCAATATCGGCCGCCTCCAACAACCGCATGTTGCCGTAGTGCGGCGCGAACGCCTCGAACCGGCGCCGCAACAGCGCGCATTCGGCGTCGCCGACGCCCAGCACCATTTTCGGATACCTGAAGATCAGGCGGTCGCTGCCCTCCCGGCGGCCGGCGAAGTTGACGATCATGTCGACTGAACGCCTGACGTGCAGCGCCTTTTCCAGACTGTAGTTGGTTTCGATGTCGCCGGCATGCAGCGTCTGGCTGTTGTGGCCGGTGCTGGAATTGACGGCGGCCAGGCGCGGCGCCTTTTCCAACAGGGCGATGCGCGTCAACGCGCTGTAACGCGCCGCCGTGTACAGCAGCGCCGTGCCGGCGATGCCGCCGCCGACGATGAGCAATTGATACCGGCCGGGTGTATTCAGTGGAAAGGTCCTGGATGGATGCCTGACAGCCTGTTGAAAAACGTTCATGCGGCACGATCCGGCGTTGAAAATCGGCTCAAAATGCTCATGTACCGCAGGTACACTGCGCTTTTTCGCCGGTTTTCGCCTTGTCTCGCACTCGCCTGAACGCTTTTCAGCAGGCTGCTGACGGGACAGTCGCATCGGCCGGCCGCCGCGGGAAAACAGTTGGACTCCGCAGTGGCGAAAGCCGAGGCTCGGACAGACGAAAGGCCATTGAAAAAATTGTCGGCAGTTAGCGCCGGACTGTCAACACAAAAAGCACAGCTTGACATTCGCTGTTTGCGTTCATTATTGTCAACGCGGCAGCCAACGGCTGAAGCGTTAAGGTCCCTCTGACCAATACATTGAACGTCATTCCGGCGCAGGCCGGAATCCAGCAGTTCCAGGGCCGTGGATGCCGGCCTTTGCCGGCGTGACGACCCGACCAGAGGTTCCTTACCGGATTCACAACGCTGCGCACCGAAGCGATGCAGCGACCTCAAGGACCTCGTCCGGCCATGTTCACAATCGGAAATCAGCGCTGACCGGCATGCGGACGACTCACCGGCCCCGCTTCCTCGACCTGCGCAAGATCTGGCTGCCGCTGCCCGGTTTGGTTTCCATCCTGCACCGTGCCTCCGGCCTGTTGCTGGTGGCCGCCATGCCCGTCGCGATCTGGCTGCTCGATCTGTCGTTGCGCGACGCACAGGGTTTCGATCAGGCCCGTGCCTTTCTGGCAAATCCCCTGGTCCGCGCGGCGGTGCCGCTGCTGGTCTGGTCGCTGGCGCATCACCTGCTGGCCGGCATCCGGTTTCTGCTGCTGGATCTGGATATCGGCATCGCCCGGCGCAAGGCACGCGCCAGCAGTTGGGCGGTGCTGGCGGTTTCCCTGCTGATTGTCGTCCTGACGGGCGCGGTGCTCTGGTGAGCCGGCTGTCCGGACTGCGCGCCTGGGTGGTGCAGCGGCTGACTGCCGTGTATATCGCCGGCTTTGTGCTGGTTGCGGTCGGCGCACTGGCAACCGGCGCGGCCGCCAGCTACGGCGACTGGCGCGCACTCTGGTCGTGCACGGCGGTCAGCGTCGCCGCGCAGTTGTTCGTCATCGCCCTGGTCATGCACGCCTGGGTCGGCGTGCGCGACATCGCCATCGACTACCTTCGCCCGACCGGACTGCGCCTGGTCTTTCTCGGTCTGTTCGCCGCATTCCTTGCCGGCTGCACCCTGTGGGCGGCGCAGGTACTGCTGCGGCCGCTGGGTGGTCACTGATGTCGAACCCGACGCCGTCCGTGCCCGTCAGACAGTTCGACGCGCTGATCATCGGCGCCGGCGGCGGCGGCATGCGCGCCGCGCTGCAACTGGCGCGCGGCGACTCCAAGGTGGCGGTGGTCTCCAAGGTGTTCCCGACGCGTTCCCACACCGTCGCCGCGCAGGGCGGCATCAACGCCGCGCTGGCCAACGTGACGCCCGACAACTGGCACTGGCACATGTTCGACACGGTCAAGGGCAGCGACTACCTCGGCGACCAGGACGCCATCGAATACATGTGCCGGATCGCGCCGCAGGTGGTCTACGAACTGGAACACGCCGGCGTGCCCTTCTCGCGGCTGGACAACGGCCGCATCTATCAGCGCGCCTTCGGCGGCCAGAGCCAGAACTTCGGCAAATCGCAGGCCGTGCGCACCTGCGCCGCCGCCGACCGCACCGGTCACGTGGTGCTGCACACGCTGTACCAGCAGAGCCTGCGCGCGCAGACGCATTTCTTCAACGAATACTTTGCCATCGACCTGCTCAAGACCAAGGACGACGCGATCCAGGGCGCGCTGGTCCTGTGCATCGAAACCGGCGAACCCCTGCTGCTGCAGGCCAAGACCACGCTGCTGGCGACCGGCGGCGCGGGCCAGATGTTCCGCACCAACACCAATGCCCTGATCAACACCGGCGACGGCGTCGCCATGGCCTTGCGCGCCGGTGTGCCCATCCAGGACATGGAGTTCTTCCAGTTTCACCCGACCGGCATCGCCGGCAAGGGCATGCTGATCACCGAAGGTGCGCGCGGCGAAGGCGGCTGGCTGGTGAACGGCGAAAGCGAACGCTTCATGGAACGCTACGCGCCGAATGCAAAGGACCTCGCCAGCCGCGACGTGGTCAGCCGCGCGATCTACACCGAGGTCAAGGCGGGCCGCGGCTGCGGGCCGAACAAGGATTTGGTCTGGCTCAAGCTGGATCACCTGGGCGACGACGTCGTGAAGAAACGGCTGCCCGGCATCCGCAGCCTGTGCCAGTCGTTCCTCGGCATCGACCCGGCGCGCGATCCGATTCCGGTCTACCCCACCGCGCACTACATGATGGGCGGCGTACCGACCAACCGCGACGGCCAGGTGGTCATGCCGGTCGGCACCGGGCCCGAGGAACCGGTGCCGGGACTCTATGCCGCCGGTGAGTGCGCGTGCGTGTCGGTGCACGGCGCCAACCGCCTCGGCGGCAACTCGCTGCTCGACATCCTGGTGTTCGGCCGTGCGGCGGCCAATCACATGCTGGAGTACATTCAGGAGACCCGCGCTCATGCGCCGCTGAACGACGACAGCGTGCAGCAGGCCGTGGCCCGGCTGGAACGCTGGGACCGCGGCGGCAACGGCGAAAGCGTGGACGGGCTGCGTGCCGAACTGCAGCAGACGATGGAGGACTATTGCGGTGTCTACCGCGACGCGGACACGCTGGCGGCGGGCATCGACAAGGTGCGCGCCATCGTCGCGCGGCTGCCCGATGCGCGCATCGCCGACCACAGCCGGATTTTCAATACGGCGCGCATCGAGGCGCTGGAACTGGAAAACCTGATGGACCTCGCGCTGGCGACCATCGTCAGCGCGGCCGGGCGCACAGAGAGCCGGGGCGCGCATTCGCGCGTGGACTTCGCCGAACGTGATGACCAGAACTGGTTGAAGCATTCGCTGTACTACCGCGACGGCCAGCGGCTGGACTACAAACCGGTGCGGCTCAAACCGCTCAGCGTCGAGGCGTTTCCGCCGAAACCGCGCGTATACTGATGGTAGGCAGGCCCGGAGAGACGAAATGAAATTCGTGATTCAGCGCTTCAACCCGGAAACCGACGACAGGCCGTACATGCAGGACTACGAGTTGGAGAAGATCGAGCCGGGCATGATGCTGCTCGAAGCGCTGCTGCTGTTGAAGACCCGCGATCCGACGCTGAGCTTCCGCCGCTCCTGTGGCGAGGGCGTGTGCGGGTCCGACGGCATGAACATCAACGGCCGCAACGGTCTGGCCTGCCTGACGCCGCTGGATTCGTTGAAGGAGCCGGTGGAAGTCCGGCCGCTGCCCGGACAGCCGATCATCCGCGACCTGGTCATCGACCAGACGCCGTTCTTCCGCCAGTACGAAGCCGTACGGCCCTGGCTGATCACCCAGGACCAGGACCCCGACCAGGAGCGCCTGCAGAGTCCGGACGACCGCGAGCGGCTGGACGGCCTCTATGAGTGCATCCTGTGCGCCTGCTGTTCGACCGCGTGCCCGTCGTTCTGGTGGAACCCGGAGCGGTTCCTGGGACCGGCGGCGCTGCTGCAGGCCTGTCGTTTCGTCGAGGACAGCCGCGACCAGGCGACCGAGGAACGGCTCGATCAACTCGACGACGCCTACAAGCTGTTCCGCTGCCACACCATCATGAGCTGCGTCGAGGTCTGCCCCAGGGATACTCAGCCCGACCAAGGCCATCGGCACGCTGCGGCGAAGGATGTTGCAGAAGGCGATTTAGATTCGATCGTTCCGATCGCCGCGCGGCGGCGCGATTCGCGTTTCCTGACGTAGCCGCGCGTCTTCATCGCACGGGTACGGCACTCGACAATTACGACACCTCAGCGGCACGTCGGCAGGAATTGCGCCGACGGACCGGCGCAGGGATTGGCGCGGGACGGCGATTCGTCCCCGGCGTTCTGGTACTTCGGCCTCGATGGCTGGATCGACTGGAGTGCCGGCCCCGTGACCGCCGATGTCGTTGCCGGTAGCGGCGTACCGGCCTCGGGAGTGGCTGGTCGCTGGTCGGAAACCTGCCTTTCCAGCGCTTGCTTTTCCTGCGGTGGTTTGTCCACTGCCTGCTGCTCGGCCAACTCTTTCACGGCTGCTTGCCTCTCGGCTGCTTGCCTCTCGGCTGCCTGTTTCTCAGCAGCGAGCTTCTCTGCGACCAGTTTCTCCGCTTCAATGCGCGCCGCTTCGGCCGCGCGCCGGGCCGCCTCGAGCTGCTCTTGTGCCAGACGTTGCTGCCGCGCCCGGTCCTTCGTGACCTGCCCGACCTGACCCGGTTCGGCGGCAGGCTGTTGTTCGGCCGGCGGCGGCTGGTGCTGTTGCGTCTCCGCAGAATCCGCGTCACTTTCCTGTTGCGGCGCCTCGCTGGGGGCCGGCCCGGCCGCACGCTCGTTCTGTAGGGCCGACGGTCGCGCGTTGGCGGCGCCCGCTCCCTGCGGCGGTGTTTCCTGAATCGCGGCGCGGCCCGCCATCACGGCCGCCACCGGTTCAGACAGACCGAATGGCCGCAGGTAGTACGTCCAGCCGACGAAGCCGGCGGTCAGTGCGCCCACCAGCAGCACGGCGGACACTGCGGGGAGCCAGCCATCGCGGGTCATGTCGCGCCGCCGGTCTGCGCGTTCGAACGCGGCGTAGTGACCCGACCGGCGCGCGGGCCCCTGTTCCGGTTCGGCGTTGCCTCGGTCAGTGGTCGGGGCCGGGTCATGGATAGCGTCATATGAGTCCACCTGTTCCAGGGCGCCGACCTTGTCCGGCACGGATAGCGCTTCATACATCACCTCGAATCTGTCGGTCGGCAGAACTGCGTCAAGCGTCGGCGAAACAGTGTTGGCCGGAGTAGACTGCATGTCGTGTCCGGCCGCCGCAGCGGCCGACGACTCGACCGCATCCGCCGCATCGTCTGTCGTCTCCGCACTCGCGGATTGGAGGGCGGCCGCGTACCCGGTTTCGGCCGGCTCCGGAGCGCCGGTCATTTCGGCCGCCGGCGTGAAGGCGCTTGCGGTTTCGACATCGTGCGAACACCCGGCGGGCTGCGGCGATGCCTCCTGAGTTTCGATCACGAGCGGCGCAGGTTCGATGGTCCGTGCGGCGGCGAAGGCGTTCAGGGAAAGACCGGATAGCTCGACCGGTTCCACGGCGGGCGCCGCTGCGGTGACGGTCCGCCACACGGCCTCCTGTCCGGCGCCGGCGTTCGTTTCCGGGACAGTGTGCGGAGCAACCGCCACCCGATGGGCGGCCCGGGCCGCCGGCGTCGCCGGTTCCGATCCGGCCGTGCCCGGTTCCACCCTGCCATGCGCGACGGCGGGCGGAGTATCCGCATGCACCGCGCAGCGCGGCGGGTCAAATGGCCGGACAATGTCCGACGGTGCGATCAGTGCGGCGTCAACCGCGTCCTCGAAGGTGTCCGTCACGGTCCCGAACAAGGGCAGCGCGCCGCAGCGCCGGCGGTCATCGAGCACGACGGCGATCACTGTGGCGTCGATCGTCCGCGCCTGTTCGGCGAAACCGTAGATGAGCGCGGTGTCGCACAGCAAATTGACCAGACGCGGCGTACCACCCGTGGCGCGGTGCACCGCTGCGCAGGCGGCCGGCGTGAACAGGGTGCGAGTCGAGCCCGCCACCTGCACGCGATGCTCGATGTAGGCGCGCGTTTCCGCCGCGTTCAGTGAGTCCAGGTAGTAGTCGACCCTGATGCGCTGGACGAACCGGGTCAACTGCGGCAGCTTCAGGGTTTCGCGCAGCGCGGGCTGGCCGGCCAGGATCACCTGCAACACCTGATGCTTGTCCGCATTGACGTTGGACAGCGTGCGCAGTTCCTCCAGCGTGTCCACCGTCAGGTTCTGCGCTTCATCGACGATCAGCAGCGTGCGTTTCCCCTGTGCGTGCTGCCCGATCACGAATTCCAGGAAGCGCTCGTACATCTGCACCTCGGAAGAGGCGCCGGCCCGCAGACCGAAGGCCATCAACACCCAGCGCAGCAATTCGCCGAACGACCGGTGCGTGTTGGTGATCAGGCCGACGGTCGTGTCCGGCCCGAGTTCGTCGAGCAGGCAGCGGATCAGCGTGGTCTTGCCCGCGCCGGTGTCGCCGCAGATGACGCTGAAGCCGGCCTGGTTGGCCAGCGCATAGCGCAGCAGCGTCAGCGCGCGCTCGTGCTGGGTGCGCGGATAGAGGTAGCCGGGGTCCGGCAGCAGCGAAAAGGGTTTTTCCTTGAGGCCGTAGAAGGCGGTGTACATGGCGGACGACTCACGCGCCCCGCATCGAGCGCCGCCGCCAGCGGCACGCGTGACCGGCGGCATCATTCCGAGACCAGGTACACGAACGCGTGGTCGATGAATCCGGATGAAGACTGCTGGTGTTCGTTCGGCCGCACATGTCGGTTTCAGATTCGTTTAGTCGGTCGGCTGCGGTACGCATGATAACCGCTGCGGCCGGGATTGAAACCCTGTAAACCAGCGGCACCCGTGGATCGACGCCCTTAGCGTTCGGAGCAGTACCCGCAAACCTCCCACGTCGTCGGCTACGGTCAGCATCTGAAATCAATCACTTAGTGAAGCTCTGAACAATTTGCAGGTCGTCATGCCGGCGAAAGGACGAATGAATCAGAGATTCCTTGGCATGCGTCTGCCGCATGCTGCCGCGGTACCCCCTCGCGCAGCGGCGGTCTGTCCCGGCGTCGGAAAACTGCCGCCACCTCCGAACCCAGACGCGGAATGACAGGTCCGCGGAAACCTGGTCAGCATATTGGCTGCCCTGAGGTCCCGAAGAGTAGAATCCGATTTCGCCGTCGAGACCGGCGCAGGGACAGATCACACCGATAACGAGAGCCAGAGTGCCGAATCAACGCATCTTTCTGTCAGCCGTCTCCGCCCAGTTCAGGACGTGCCGCGACGTGCTGCGCAGCGATCTGGCAGCCGTGTGAGCGGAGGTGGTGGTGCAGGAGGATTTCCGGCAAGGCGGAGGAACCCTGCTGCAAAAGCTGGAAAACTATATCGACGGCTGCGACCGCGTCATCGCGCTGGTCGGCAGCGCGTACGGGTGGGCGCCCAAAGACGCCGAGATTCCTGAAAGCGCACCACCCCGGTCCTACACCCAGTGGGAGTATCGGTTCGCACAGGGCGGGCGGCTGGACGGGTGCCGGAAGGATGCCAAACCGATCTTTGTCTACTTCGCCACGCCAGGCTATCTCGACCAGCATCCGGTGGAACAGCCGGACGACGACGCACAACGACAGCAGCGGTTCATCGACGACATCGTCGAAAGCGGCAAGGACCGCAACGAATTCGATTCGATCGACAAGCTGGCGCGGCTGGTGCTGCGCGACGGCTTCAGACTGGCCGACGCACACAAATACCAGTTGCACAACCTGCCCTACGACTCGCTGGGAACGCTGTTCAAGGGCCGCGACCCGGTGATCGAACAAATCCGGACGGACCTGACGTCCGCTGTCGGCAACGCGACCGCCATCGTGGCCAAGCAGGCCATCCACGGACTGGGCGGTGTCGGCAAGACCTGTCTGGCCGTGGAATACGCCTGGCGCTACCTGGCCGACTACGCCGCCTGCCTGTTCGTGATCTCGGATTCGCCGGCAAGTCTCGACCGCAACCTCGCCGACCGGTGCGGCGCGCGGCTCCTTGACCTGCCCGAGCAGACGGCGACGGAGCAGGAGGTGCAGACGGCCGCCGTCCTGCGCTGGCTGAATCGACGTGCGGACTGGCTGCTGATACTCGACAATGTCGATACGCCCGAAGCCGCCGCGGCCGTCGACGCGTTGCTGCCCCGTTTGCAGAACGGTCACGTACTCATCACCTCGCGGCGCACCGAATGGGGCAACCGCATCCGGACGCTGGCGCTGGATACGCTGGACGAAGACGATGCCGTCGCCTTTCTGCTGGAAAGGACCGGCGACCGGCGCCGGGCCACGCAAACCGATGCGGACACCGCCCGCGCACTGGCGGAGATGCTCGACGGTCTGGCGCTGGCGCTGGAACAGGCCGGTGCCTTCATCACCAGATACCGGCTCAGCCTGGCGGACTACCGGCAACGCTGGCAAGCGCAGGAACAGAAGCTGCGCCACTGGCACGACGAACAGGCGATGCACTATCCCCGCAGCCTGGCGGTCACCTGGGAAACCAGCTTCGAGCAGCTTTCCCCAGGCGCACAGGCGCTGCTCGATGTGCTGAGCTGGTTCGCCCCCGAACCCATTCCGCGGGATACGTTCGCCGTTGCATTCAAGCCGACGATGTTGCGCGACCTGACTGACGGCGCCGATCCGCCGCCCGAGGCTGAAGACCTGCTTGCCGAACTGGAAAGCCTGTCCCTGCTCACGTGGGAGACCGGCAACAGCGCCTTCAGCGTGCACCGGCTGGTGCAGGAGGTCGCGCAGGCGCGACTCGAAGCGGACGAGCGCAGTATCACTTTGGCGGTCGCCCTCGGCCTGATCGATAACGCCGTTCCATACGAACCGCCGGCCAATGACGTCCGCGCATGGCCGGTCATAGAACCTTTGCGGCCTCATATCGAGTGTCTCGTCGACGCCGCCGACAAGGCCGGCGTGGCCGAACCCACCACGCGGCTGCTGAACGAACTGGGGCTATACCTGAATGCCAAGGGATTGGTGATCGAGGCCGAACCCCTCATGCGCCGCGCGCTCGCCATCGACGAGGCCAGCTTCGGCAGCGAGCATCCCAACGTCGCCATTCGACTCAACAACCTCGCGGCACTGCTTAAAGCCACCAACTGGCTCGCCGAGGCCGAACCCTTGAGTCGCCGGAATCTGGAAATTCTCATTCTATTTACGGTACGCACCGGGCATCAACATCCCAACCTGGAAGCTGCGTTTCGTAACCACGAAGGCCTGCTCCTCGCGATGGGACAGGATCGAGAAGCGGCAAGAAGCGAGATTCATTCGCTGATCGAATCGGTCAAACAACAGCCAAGTTCATAGTCTGCGCGTCCAGGACTGCCCCCACCTGAAATGGATTCGGGCAACCGTTTCTTCACCGCAAAGCACACGAAGGACACGAAGGTCTCAAGTGACCGTCAGAGCGCGGTAAAGGGGTCGGTGACAACTGAGAATGATAAGCATTTGTCACCGACCCCTTTTACATCTACATCAGTACGCCGCCAGCCCGTCGAGCGTAGTCGGCAATCCACTGACACCCGGCACCGCCACCAGCCTGCGATTACCGATGACACGAAACGCCGCAATCGTGCCGTTGGCCGCGCTCAACGCATACAGATAGTTGCCGCGGCTCGACAAGGCCATGTCGATCGGCGCGCTGCCGGGACCGGTGCTGGCGGCGACGCCGTCAGCCGTGGTCAGCGTGAGCTTGCCGTCGCGTCCGCTCCGGAACGCCGAAATGCTCGACGACCCCGCGTTGGTGGTGAAGGCGTAACGGCCGTTGCGCGACATCGCGACCCAGCAGGCGGCGGTTTCGGTCGTCGGCACCGACGACGCGAGGACGTTGAGCGAACCATCCTCATCGACATCATAGGACGACAGGCTGCTGGCATCCGCCGCGCCGCCGTTGGCCTCGCTCACCAGCAGATGACCGAAACGATCGAAGGCGAAACCGAACGGCGTTGCGCCGACCGAGGGATTGACGACGGCCGAACCCGGCAGACCGTCCTCGTCGACGACGAAGGCGGTGATCCGGTTGGTCGCCTTCTCGGTGACGACCAGCGCGTCGCCCCAGGGCGTGAAGCTGATCTGCGCCGGACCCGTGCCGGTGCCGCTCAGGCTGCGCACCGAACCGGCCAGCGGACTCAGCTTGCCGTTGTCGCCAATGGTGAACCCGGCGATGGAATCGCTGCCAGCGTTCAGCACATAGAGCAGATCGCCGTGACGCGTCAGGCTGACCGGCTGCTGCCCGCCGGAATCGACCGTGTCCACAAGTTTGAGCCGGCCCTTCCATACACGGAATACCGAGAGGCTGTCGCTGCCGGCGTTGACCGCGTACAGCCAGCGGTGGTGCCGGCTCAGTATCAGCCCGCCCTGGTTGCCCAGGCCGCTGCCGGTGCCCTTGCCGCCGGTCGCCACGCTGCCCAATCCGACCAGTCCCTGGTGCGGGCGGTGGGCAAAGACCATGACCGCGTTGCCGTCGGCGGCATTGGTCATCGTGAATACGCGCCCGGTGTCGTACCCGCCGGCCAAGGCCGGCAGACCGAAGCCGCACATCGACAGGAACAGGGACAGGAAAATGAATCTTCGCAAGTGTGTCATGACGTTACTCCTCAACTGGGTTGTCTGATGCAGAGAGCCTCTGATCGAGTCACTTTTCGCCGGTCGGACGCAAGTCGGAATCCAGTCGATGCGATGCGCTGGATGGCGGCCCCGGCCGGTATGACGGATCGATCAGAACTCCCTTAGAAAAATGAACTGCCGCTCCAGGGCGCTGCGCCACGAACACGGCTTCCCGCCCCTGGCCAAGTCTTGCAACAATGCCGGCCGCGGTCCTCGCGAAAGCCTTGCGATTTCGTTACAAAAGTGTCCCGCGTGCGGATCGGGATATTTTCGTGACATTCGTATGATTTGCTTGTCCAATGAGTGCATCGCAATGCGGGAGAAGTACGTGGCGCGCCGTATTCTGGTGGTGGAGGACAATCCGGACCTCGCCGGGTTGCTGGTCATGCACCTGCGCGATGCCGGTTACAGCGTGCAGCAGGCCGGCGACGGCCGGAGCGCTTTGCAGCAGCTCGCCGGCGACGCTGTCGACCTGGTGATACTCGACCTGATGCTGCCGGACCTGGACGGTCTGGATGTGTGCCGCCGCCTGCGCGCCCGCCCGGAGTATCTGCCGATTCTGATGCTGACCGCCAAGTCGACCGAGTTCGACCGCGTGCTGGGGCTGGAGGTCGGCGCGGACGACTACGTGACCAAGCCCTTCAGCATTCGCGAGCTGCTGGCCCGGGTGAAGGCGCTGTTCCGCCGCGTGGACGCGATGACCGAGGCGCCGGCCGAACCGCACAGGGTGCTGCGCTTCGACGGCCTGACCATCGATCCCTCACGCCGGCGCGTGGCGCTCGACGGCGCCGAGGTTCACCTGACCGGCCGCGAGTTCGACCTGCTCGCGCACTTCGCCAGCCATCCGGGACTGGTCTACAGCCGCGCGCAACTGCTCGACCTGGTGTGGGGCTACGGGCACGACGGCTACGAGCACACGGTCAATTCGCACATCAACCGCCTGCGCGCCAAGATCGAACGCACGCCCGCGCAACCGCGCTACATCCTGACGGTCTGGGGCATCGGCTACAAATTCGCGGAAAACGCCGATGGCTGACCCGCCGGAACGCCCGTCCGTTATCAACAGTCTGTACGCGCGGCTGGCGCTGGGGCTGGTGGTGCTGGTGGTCCTGCTCGGCGCTTTGAACCTGACGGTCATGCTGCACGCCGGACGGCTGTATCTGCAGGAGCTGAACCAGCACCTGAACCGCACGCTGGCCGCCAACCTGATCGCCGAGAACAAGCTGCGGGTGGAGGACGGGCGCTTCGATCCGGCGGCGCTGGAGCCCATCTTCCACACCTACATGGTCGTGAATCCGAGCATCGAGGTCTATCTGCTGGACGCCGGCGGACGCATCCTCGCCTACTCCGCACCCGCCGACAAGGTGAAACGCCAGCACGTCGACCTCGCGCCGGTGCGCGCCTTCCTGGACAGCGGCCGCCACCTGCCGATCGTCGGCGACGATCCGCGCGACCCGAACGGCCGCAAGGTGTTCTCCGCGGCGCCGATCGGGCCCCTCGATGATCCGCAGGGCTATCTGTACGTGGTGCTCGCCGGCGAACAACTGGACTCGGCCGCGGCCATGCTGCGCGACAGCTACATTCTGCGCGTGGCGTTGTACGGCGTGGCCGGCGCCGCGCTGTTCGGCGTGCTCGCCGGTCTTTGGCTGCTGTTCCGCATCACCCGGCGTCTGCGCCGTCTGGACCGCGCCATGAGCACCTTCGAAGCCGGCGACTTCACCCGCCTGCCGCCGCCGGACGAGTTCGACACCGGTTCGGAGGACGAACTGGGTCGCTTGGGCCGCACCTTCAGGAGCATGGCCGAACGCATCACCGCGCAGGTCGGCACGCTCAAGCAGACCGACGCACTGCGGCGCGAACTGGTGGCCAACGTCTCGCACGATCTGCGCACGCCCATCGCCTCGCTGCAGGGCTATCTGGAAACGCTGCTGATGAAGGCCGACACCTTGAGCGCCGAAGAGCGCAGCCAGTATCTGCACATCGCCATGCGTCACAGCCAGCGTCTGGGCATGCTGGTGGCCGAACTGTTCGAACTCGCCAAGCTGGAGTCGGGTCACACGCGCCTGCATCGCGAGGCGTTCGCGCCGGGCGAGCTGGTGCAGGACGTCGTGCTCAAATACCGCCTGCCCGCGCGGGCGGCGGGTGTGCGCATCGAAACCGACATTCCGCCTGACCTGCCGTTCGTCGAGGCCGACATCGGCCTGATCGAACGCGTGCTGGAAAACCTGCTCGACAACGCCGTCCGCCACACGCCGGCCGGCGGCCGCGTGACGGTGACGCTGGCGGCCGACGCCGGCCGGGTCAGGGTGCAGGTGGCCGACACCGGCGACGGCATTCCCGAGGACGAACTTCCGCACCTCTTCGACCGCTTTTACCAGGTCAAGAAAAGCCAGCGCGAAGCGGGCAGCGGCGTCGGTCTGGGCCTTGCCATCGTCAAGCGCATCCTCGAACTGCACGCCGTATCCATCGACGTGTACAGCACACTGCGGGCCGGCACGCGCTTCGATTTCTCGCTGCCTGTGTCGGCGTAGAGAATGCGGGCCGGATCAGTTTGCCGTTCATACGAGCCCGGATTGGGCGGTCCTTACCCCGTCGTTATCCTGAGGCACGAACCACCGCTGGCACACAACTTCTAGGTATGTTGCCCGCGCTTCGCATCAATAACGCGATGGCCTGCACCGGTACATCCGCACTACACAATGAGTTTCGGTTTATGGACCGCGCTGGAAACGCACTGACGTAGCAACTGCTTCCGTCAACGTCCAATGGATCGCGCTGGCCATCAGCGACATGTTCCATCGATTGGTGGGCCTGTATACTGTCGGCCACGATCACTGATCCGGAAGCGCTCTACCGCCAATTGGGCCGGCTCATTCAGACGATGCCCGACCTAACCCAGAAACCGGTGCCACCGGAAGTAGATGAGTGGGCCTCAGGCGCCTATGCGCTAGTGGAAGAAGTCTTGGGGCCTGTTGCGGCGGCTCAGTTTTCGATCAATATGGATCAGTTGGGCATGGTTCGGACCGCAGCGAACCCTATGAGGGCTGCGGTCTACCGAGCTTTCGCCAAGGCCGAAAGGATGGCACCTCCGGAAGCTGCTGGTGCCTTCATTCCAGCCGGGGATGGGTTAGATGCGTACGCGGCAATATCCAAGATACTGAAGACCGCGACAGAGGACGTGCTGATCGTTGACCCCTACATGGACGATACGGTACTGACCGAGTTTGCGGCTGCGGTGCCTGAAGGGGTGATGCTTCGATTGCTGTCCGACGAGAAGAGCCACAAGCCCACACTGGAGCCCGCTGCCAAGAGGTGGGTGGAGCAGTACGGTGACGGCCGGCCGCTTTCGGTCGGGCTGGCGCCGCCACGTTCCCTACATGACCGAGCCATATTCATCGACCAGCGCACGGCTTGGACGCTCACTCAGTCGTTGAAGGATTTCGCCGCGCGTTCACACGCAGAGATCGTCCGGGCTGACGATACGGCAGAGCTGAAGATCGAGGCATACGAAGCGATATGGGACGTGGCGCGAAGGCTCATTTGATGCGGGACCATCGGTCCGAGCCGGTCGCCGCGACTGAGGCAAAAAAGCACTTTACCTGCGCACTGTGCGGGCGAGTATATGAGCATCACCCAAGCAACAGGTACTCGATATGCTCATCATCATCCGCCCACACGAAATGCCGGAGACCGAGGTAGACCCAGAACGCGCGGCCCCTACGAAGACTACCGGCTTATGTTCGGATCGATCCCCGTCACCGACAACCTGTCGGCCATCCGGGCCGCCATCGATAGCGGGGAGCCGCTTTCCAACCGATAGCGTCTATGAGTCGAGCCAAGACTACAAGAAAAGCCACCTGTTGGTGACGTGCCCCGACTATACGCAGGATCGGAGGTAACATACAATATGGCCGCAGTACACCCAGACACCGCTCGGAAAGCGTTCTCCAGTGCCACAAGACTTTAGCCTTGACTATCAGTCGCAGTCGTTCAGGACAACCCTTGCTGTGCATGCGGATTGCTTCGAGTGGCTTGGCCGAATTCCGGCAGATAGCATTCATGCCGTTGTCACCGATTCGCCCTATGGAGTGAAGGAATACAATTTCGATCAGTTAGAGAAAAGGGACAACGGCAACGGAGGAATCTGGCGTATTCCACCTTCGTTTGACGGCCACGTGCGGTCACCGCTCCCCAGATTTACGGCGCTGAATGAAAAGGAGCGGTTATCCATTGACCGGTTCTTCTTTGAGTGGGGGAAGCAGGCTGTACACGCCCTGCGTCCGGGCGGACACGTTCTTTTGGCCAGCAACTCCTTCTTGTCTCAATTGGTTTTCAGTGCGCTCGTCCGGAGTGGGCTGGAGTTTCGGGGCGAGCTAATTCGGCTTGTCCGCACGATGCGTGGGGGGGATCGTCCGAAGAACGCCGAAGATGAATTCCCGGATGTATGCTCGATGCCGCGAGGATGCTATGAGCCTTGGGGAATTTTCCGCAAGCCACTTCCTCCGAAGATGACCGTTGCCGAGTGCCTACGCGAGTATGAAACGGGCGGGCTACGTCGGCTTGCGGACGGCAACCCCTTTTGTGATGTGCTCGTCAGCGAGCGAACACCTAGGAGGGAGCGGGACATCGCCGACCACCCGAGCATTAAGCCGCAGTCGCTGATGCGTCAGATAGTTCGAGCTGCCCTGCCTCTGGGCAAGGGCGTCATCGTTGACCCGTTCATGGGTTCGGGCTCAACCGTAGCGGCTGCCGAAGCCCAGCGGCTCCGGTGCGTGGGGGTGGAGCGTTATCAGGATTATTACGATATGGCCTTGGGGGCCATTCCCCAACTTGCTCAGACGGACGTGCGGTCCTTCGTAGCCAAAGAAGCCGACATAGAAGCCCAACTGCACCTGATCTAACTACATGGTGAGGTCAGGTGCGTTGTAAATCCAGTTCGCCATCATCTTGCGATACCCGGAGTCGGTAACGCTAGCGGTTATGGTTCGGCGGCTGGTTGCCGACCGGCCAGCAAAGACCCAGTCGCTTTCCTCTAGCTGCGCGCCCACGACTCGAAGAAACCGGAACGGCTTCGGTCCAATGCCCTTGGATACGTCCACTGGACGATTACTGTCGAACATGAAGACCATCAGCCAGATATTTTCCGGATTATGTCCTTGCCACGCCTTCAGGTATCGTGATGCTTTCACTTCGATGCCGTCGTGCGCATACTGAACCGAGTCTTTCGGGAAACGACCGGCGGGCAGCATATCGGGATGACCATTGTGGTAGTGGTTCTTCACAATGCCAGGGCAATGCTTGGGTAGATTGGCGCCCATGAACTCACCCGCCATGCTGCTGAAGTTGGCTGGCATCAGCATGGACTCAAACCGTGGGGTTGAGTTCTCGTGCAGCCGGGTGTTCACCATCCGCATGAACTCGACAAAGTCGTTCATGGCAGCCTGAATCTGCTAGATCGTTAGACCGTAGGGAATGACCGCCTTGCTGTTGAAGTGCTGAATCCGCACCGGCTCCGGATTGCAGGCGGCAAGTTCAAGCTTTTCATCTTGTGACACTAAGCAGGTCCTTTACCGTGGCTGGGTCTGCCAGAATTGCGCCGGGCAGACTGGAGTTCAAACCGGTACCTGTACTGTCGCCCCTCGTCTCCGGCGTGGGCAAGCGTCTTTAGCGACCCGAGCATAGGGGGCTCGACCGGCAACTTGAACCCCTATCCGCCCAGCCTGCCTTCCAGCACGCGCGTGCGCACGCCCCGCTTCCCGGGCCTTTTCGCGGCGCACTCACGGCGCACTCAAGCCCAAAAAGCCCCCAACACTGACCAAAAGTAAACAGTAAAGAACTTATGATATCTGTATGCTTTTATTATTGTTATTTGTCGGCTATTGTTGGCGAAAATTGGCCGGGGCCGATTCGCAATGGGATGATCTCGTCCCGTCTATATAACTAGCGTCGCGATGCGTCATGCGGGACGTGTTTTCCAACTTTCGACAGTAAGTGAACGCTCAGAGGTAGACTGCCGATGCGGTCAATTCTCTTGCTTTACCTTCGCGTCCTTCGTGGTTAAGTTCCGCAAGTCAGACCGGAAACCCCTGCCCGCCGCGCACCGCCGCATCCATCGCCGCGACCGCCTGCTCCCAGCCATCGCCTTCGTTGCCGCCCCGCGCCATCAGTTCCATCAGCCCGTACGCCAGTTGCCGGTTTGCGGGCGACAGGTCGCGCAGTTTGCGCAGGATGAACAGATACCCGCTTTTTTCCATGCGCAGCGTGCTGACCAGCGCATACAGCAGCAGGCCCTCGGCGCCTCGCGGGTCGGCTTGGATGACGGCCAGCGTCCGTTGCAGTGTGTCGCTCATCGACCCCTGCGTGCCGCGGGTTTGTCGGCGACGTGGTCGCGCAGATAGACCGGCAGCGCAAGCTCCGGTGCGAGCGCTTCGCCGCGTTCGACGACCGGCGCCGCCAGCAGTGCGATGTCCAGCGCCTGCGGTCGATGCTCCGGATATACGGCATCGAGCGTTGCGCCGCAACGCTGTCTCAGGATTTCGCCATAGGCTTCCCAGCCGCTGCCGGCGCCGGTCCAATGGTCGCCTGCGGGCACCGGCACGGTGCCCGGCGCGCAGACGATCTCGTCGCCGGCGGCCTGCGCAAGCCCGTTATTGCCGCGTTGGAACGCGCCCCAGTAGACTTCCTGCATGCGCGCATCCAGCGCCGCCAGCACGCGGTCCGCACCCCGTTCGCGCATCACGCCCTGCGCGAGCGCCGCCAGCGTCGAGACCGGCGCCACCGGAAGGTCGAGGCCCAGCGCGATGCCCTGGGTGATGCCGGCGGCGATGCGCAGCCCGGTGAAGGAACCCGGTCCGCGCCCGAAGGCGATGGCGTCGAGTTGCGCCGGCGCCAGTCCGGCCGCCGCCAGCAAGGCCTCGATCATCGGCAGCAGCAGGCGCGCGTGTTCGCGCGGCGCAATGCGAAAATCCTGGCGCGCTTTGCCGTCGATCAGCAGCGCCGCGGAACAGGCGTCGGTGGCCGCATCGAGTGCGAGTATTTTCAAGGCGCACGCCCCGCTTCGCGCGGTTCGGCCGCCGCATCGCCGGCGGGCAGGGGTCCGCCGGCTGCGAAAAACCGCGCCACGGGCTCGAAGTCGCGCGTGCGCAGCATGTCCGGCAGACTGCGCAGAAAGGCCTGGCCGTAGCTCTTGGTGCCAAGCCTGGGATCGCACAGCACCAGCACACCGCGATCGTTGACATCGCGGATCAGGCGCCCGACGCCCTGTTTCAGGGTGATCACGGCGCTGCGGCAACTGCACGTCCACGAATGGATTGCCGCCCTGCCGGCGCAGCGCCTCGATGCGCGCCTGCAGCACCGGATCGCCGGGCGACGGCGAACGGCAGCTTGTCGATCAGCACGCACGACAGCGCTTCGCCGCGCACGTCGACGCCCTCCCAGAAACTGCGGTGCCGAGCAGCACGGCGTTGCCCAGCTCGCGGAAGCGCGTCAGCAGTTCGCTGCGCGGCGCGTCGCCCTGCACCAGCAGCGGGTAAGCGATGCCGTCCTTTAGCGCCGCACGGGCCCGGTTGAGCGCACGATAACTCGTGAACAGCAGAAAGGTGCGGCCGCCGGCGGCCTCGATCACCTGCCGCGCGACCTCCAGCACGGCCTGGTCGTAGGCCTCGCTGTTCGGCTCGGGCATGCCCGCCGGCAGATACAGCAGCGCATTGCGCCGGTAGTCGAACGGGCTGTCGAGTTGCAGCGTGGCCGGTTCGGCCAGGCCGAGCCGGCGCACGAAATGATCGAAGCGGCCGTTGACCGCCAGCGTCGCCGAGGTATAGATCCAGGTGGGCGCCAGCGCGCGCGCGCCGTTCGCAAAACGGACCGGCGATGTCGAGCGGCGTCAGGTTGATGCGAAACGACTGGCGAAAGGTCTCGAACCAGTGGATGTATTGATCGGTCGCGGGTTCGGTCGCTTCGCGCACCTGGGCTTTTGCCGCCAACGCGCGCTTCCAGCAATTTTCCAGGCCGCGGCCGCGCGACGCTTCGCTTTCCAGCGCGGCGCACAGGTCATCGACGCGTTCGCGCAGATTCGCCACGGCGCGCTGCACGCTGTCACTGCCGGCGATGCCGGACCAGGCCGCGCGCTGCTCGCCGCGGCCCATGGCGACGCGCAGATCGCTGACCGCGTGCTCGAGACGGCGTGCCACATCGGGCAGCCCGGTGGGTTCGCCGCACTCGCGCACGTACTCGGCCACCGCATCGCGCGCCAGTTCGGTCAGCCGGCGGCTGCCGAGACTGACGCCGAAAAACTGCGACGCCGTATCCGGCAACTGGTGCGCCTCGTCGATGATGAACGCATCGACCGCCGGCAGCAGTTCGCCGAAGCCTTCCTCTTTGAGCGCCATGTCGGCAAACAGCAGATGGTGATTGACGACGATCAGTTCGGCTTCCTGCGCGCGCCGCCGGGCCGCCAGCACGTGGCATTGGCTGTACCAGTCGCAGTCCGGGCCGAGGCAGTTCTCGGTGGTCGAGGTGACACGCGGCCAGATCGTCGCGTCTTCGGGTACGCCGGACAGTTCGGCGATGTCGCCGCTGCGGGTGCGGCCGGACCAGTCCTGTATGCGTGCGAGCTGATCGAGTTCGTCACGCGCCGCGAAGCGCCCTTCGGCGCGCGCGACCGACAGCCGGTGGTGGCAGAGATAATTGGCGCGGCCTTTCAACTGGGCGACCTGGACCGGCAGATTGACCGCCTTGCGCACGGTCGGCAGATCGCGGTGAAAGAGCTGGTCCTGAAGATGCCGGGTGCCGGTGGACACGAGCGCGCGCCGGCCCGACAACAGTGCGGCGACCAGATAGGCGAAGGTCTTGCCGGTGCCGGTGCCCGCTTCCACCACCAGTGTGTGCTGCGATTCGAGCGTGTGCTGCACGGCGTCGGCCATCTGCTGCTGCTGGACTCGCGCCGCGAATCCATCGACCTGACGCGCCAGCGGTCCGCCGTCGGCGAGCCACTCAGACGCGCGCATGGGTACCGACACCGATGGATTGTCGACCGGCGCAGACTGGCGGTGCAACGCGGCGCACATGGCCCAGGCACGGGCTGCGCGCAGCACACTCGTACAGGTCTGCGCATTGTTTCGCACGCACCGCAACGCCTCGCAACGGCGCGCTAGCTGCGCCCGGACTGATTGTCCCAGATTCCGTCGTCGACCGCGCCGAGTTCGCGCGTCCACACCAGCCGGCCGATGTTCTTGAAGCGCGCCACCGACATCGCGCCGCGCTTCTTGCGCGAACTCTCGCCGGTCTCGTCCAGTGCGGCGACGATGTCATCGCGTTCAGCTTCGTGGATTTCATAGGCTTCATAGGCATCGTCGAGCAGCACCAGCACGACGCTGTCCCAAGGCTGTTCCAGTTTGAGCTGGCCGATGCGCTGTCCGGATTTGCCTTCATCGAGAATCGCCCGGCCCTTGATCTGGATGCGTTTGCCCGCGCGCGCGCCGCGGCCGATGGCGTCGTAGCCGCCGGGTTTCGGCTCGAGCCGCTCCAGATCGAGACACCGTGCCGCGTCGTACTCGGCGATCTCACTGGAAACACCCGGCAGGGGTTTTCCCGTGGTACGCCGGAATTCCATCGCCAGCCGGCGCGCCTCCGCGATCAGTTTGTCGACCGAGTATACGCCCACAGCGCCTCCTAATTGTTATAGCGAACTTCCTGTTAACGCACCTTGACCCGCCATCGTGAACAGCTAAGTACGGAAGCGATCCCCTCGGCGGTTGGGTTCCGACAAGGACTTTGCCGCACTACGCTCGCAATGACTGCAACACTCCAGCCAGCCAAAGATTCATGCGTTTTGTTGCAGGCGCGCAATCCAGGTGTAGCGGTGCCTGACCGATCCGCCTCCGCTCACCGCCGCCGGCGCAACTCGTCCGCTTTGGTTTCGGCCGCACGCGCGCCGTTGCCGTCGTTGCGCGCCCAGCGCGCCCTGGCGACCGTGTCCCAGTTGCGCGCCTGCAAGCCATTGTCGTAGGGCGACAGACTGTTGGATTTCAGCGCGAGCTGCTCGGCCTGGTCGGGTTGCCCCTGTTCCAGCCGGATGACCGCCAGCCGGCTCCAGAGCGCGGCGTTGCGCGGCTCGATGCGCAGCGCGCGTTCGACCGAGGCCGCCGCCGCATCCGCTTCGCCCGCCTGGGACTGCTGGTCCGCGCGATCGAGCAGCGCAACCACGGCGTTGTTGGTCGACTGCGAACGCGGTGTCGCGTCGGGCAGCGGCACGGCGTCGCCGGTCGACGCCTCCGGCAGCGGGAACGTCTGAACCCCGCCCGCGCCATCCGCGCCGGGCAGCCGTGTGCCGGCCTGGCTGGTGCTGTCGACCACGGGTGGCCGGTAGCCGCCGCGCGGCGTCGCGCACGAGGTCAACAGCAATAAAACAAATGCGTACCTGTACTTGCTCATTTGAACCATCCCTCGAACCACTTCGATGACGGATTGCCTCCGGCACAGGGCGCGGTTTCGGGCAGTTGACTCCCGACGAGAAAGGGTAATTGTACGGTATTCGCGCATTGCGTGTCTGCCAGACCGCCGGATTCCAGGTCGACGGAGCGCCACTCGATGGTTTCGGGTTGCACCGTCAACACCGGCGCCGCGCCGATGCGTTCGAACAGGTCGCGCCAGATCTGCATGGCGCCGGTCGAACCGCTCAATCCCGTGGACTGGTTGTCGTCCCGGCCCATCCAGACGACGCCCAGCCGGTCACCGTCGAACCCGGCGAACCAACTGTCGCGCAGGTCGTCGGTCGTGCCGGTCTTGCCGGCCAGCCCGAACTCCGATGAGAAGTAGCGGTTCAGCGCGTGCGCCGTGCCCTGCGAGACGACACCCTGCATGGCGCGGGTGATCAGTAGCGCGGGGCCGGGTTCGATGACGCGCGTGACCTTCAACGGGTAGCGCTGCAGCAGTTCGCCGTCGGCGTTCATGACCGCGCGGATGCTGCGCAAGGGCGTCAGGTACCCGCCGCTGGCGAACGTCTGGTAGAACGTCGTGACTTCGAGCGGACTCAGTTCGGCGGTACCGAGCAACAGCGACGGATAGGCCTTGAGCGGCTCGCTCACGCCCAGACGCCGCAGCGTCTGGATCACCTGATCCAGCCCCACCGTCATGCCCAGCCGTGCGGTCGCGACGTTGTACGACTGCGCCAGCGCCTGATAGAGCATCACGTCACCGTGAAACTGCTTGTCGTAATTGAGCGGCTCCCAGGGCGGTGCGCCGCGCTGTTCGACGCGGTAGGGTTCGTCTTCGATCAGGGTGGCCAGCGTGAATTGCTGCGGATGCTCGAGCGCGGTCAGGTAAACCGCCGGCTTGACCAGCGAGCCGATCGGACGTTCGGCGTCCAGGGCGCGGTTGAAACCTGCAAACCCCGGTACGCGACCACCCTCCAGGGCCAGCACCTCGCCGTTGGAGGCACTGGTAACCACACCGGCCGCCTGCATCGCCTCGGCGCCGGCGCCCAGCGCATCGAGGCGCTCGCCGATGCCGGTCTGCAGCGCCCATTGCACCTGCGGGTCGAGCGTGGTGAAGATCTTCAGACCTTCGGTGGTCAGATCGGCCTCCTGATAGTCGCGGCGCAGTTGCCGGCGCACCAGGTCCAGAAAAGCCGGAAAGGTCGTGCTGGTCCGCTTGCCGGCGCTTACCAGCCCCAGCGGTTCGCGGCGCGCCGCCTGCTCCTCGGCGTCGCTGAGGATGCCGGTCTCGCGCATGATGCGCAGCACCAGGTTGCGGCGTTCCAGAGCCCGGTCGGGGTAACGCCGCGGATCGTAGTAGGACGGCCCCTTGACCATGCCCACCAGCAGCGCGATCTGCGCGTCGCTCAGTTCGGACGGCGGGCGCTGGAAAAAGAACTGGCTGCCCAGACCGAACCCGTGGATGGCGCGCTGGCCGTCCTGGGCCAGGTAGACCTCGTTGAGATAGGTTTCGAGAATCTCGTCCTTGCTGTAGCGAAGCTCCAGGAGCAGCGCCATCAGCGCTTCGTTGAACTTGCGCGAGATGCTGCGCTGGTTGGTCAGGAAGAAATTCTTGACCAACTGCTGCGTCAGGGTGCTGCCGCCCTGCACGACGCCACCGGCCTTGATGTCGGCGTAAAGTGCGCGCGCCATCGCGCGCAGCGAGACACCGTGATGCCGGTAGAAGGTGCGGTCCTCCACCGCGATCAGCGTATTGGTCAGCTTCTCCGGCACGTCGACCAGCTTGAGCAGAATGCGTTCTTCCTGACGCGCAGTGTGGATGCTGCCGATTTCCATGGGGTCCAGGCGTACCAGCGCCAGGTCGCCGCCGCCGGCGCGGTCGCGCAGCAGGCTGACACGGTCCGAGTCGAACTCCACGCGCAACTGATGCGAAGGTTCATCGCCGTCCCAGAAGCGAAACGGCCGGGTGACGACGTTGAAGCGGTTGCGGTCGCGCGACGCCTCGCCGGGACGTTTGACGCTGGTCGTGAACCGGTATCCCAGGCCGGTCAGCTCGGCGACGAAGCTGTCGGCGCTGATGTGCTGGCCGATGTAGAGTTCGAGCGGGCGTGCATAGACCCGCGCCGGCAGCGACCAGCGTTTGCCTTCGAACTGGTGATACACCTTGAAATCGAGCCACGCGACATAACCGGCCAGCACCACCACCAGCGCCAGCGCCAGCTTCAGCCAGGGGAAACCACGGGTCGTCTTGTGTTTTTTGGTCGTACGCCTGCGCGAACCGCGCTTGTTTCGGGCCATGAAGTCCTTCGCTGCCTGGTCGAACGGCCGCGGGACGAGGGGTATTGCATCGTGACGGGCGGCGGCCGATACCTCGCTAGTATACCGTTGCGAGGCAAAACGTTGCAGCCACCGAGTCGCATCCTTCCCCGGTCCGCACTGATCCTGTCGCTGGCGCTGGCGGCCGGTTGCGCGGGTCAGGCCCCGCCACCGGCCGTCGAATCCGCCACGGTCGCCAGCCCGGAGTCCGTGCGCGCGCGGCCGGCAGCGCGCGACGCCCGTAACAGCGTCATGAAAACGGTGCGCGCCATGGTCGGGGTACCCTATCGGTACGGCGGCAGCTCGCCGCGCGGCTTCGACTGCAGCGGCCTGGTCTGGTATGCATACCGCCAGGCCGGTATCCGGGTGCCGCGAACCGCGGCGCAGCAGTTCAGGGTGGCGGCCCGCAAACGGCCGGAGCGGCTGTTACCCGGCGACCTGGTTTTCTTCGCCGACCGCAAGGGCCGCATCTTCCATGTCGGCACCTACGTCGGCAGGGGTCGTTTCATCCACGCGCCATCGTCAGGCGGAGAAGTGACGATGTCGAAACTCAGCGAACCCTACTGGAGAACGCGCCTGGTCGGAGTGGGTTCGTTTTACTGAGCTGCTGAACGATTGAGACTGACCACAAAGGACGCCAAGGACGCGAAGGAAAAAACCCTTTTGAAATTCTCGACCACAAAGGGCACAAAGGACACGCAACAGACCCTTGTTTGTAGCCCTTGCACAGGCCGCCCAACCATCATGTACAAGGGCCACAAACAACGGTTTTCTTCGTGCACTTTGTGTCCTTTATGGTTAAAGCGGTTTCTTTCGCGTCCTTTGCGGTTAACCAGCCGGCGTTAACGCCTGCCAAGAGGGACCGGGGTTCCGCAGGGTCGCTCAGGCATGCCGCCCAACCATCATGTGCAAGGGCCACAAACAGTGGTTTTCTTCGTGTCCTTTGTGTCCTTTGTGGTTAAAGCGGTTTCCTTCGCGTCCTTCGCGTCCTTTGCGGTTAACCAGGCAGCCCCCTCACGCTATGAGAAAAACCTTCTCGTGCAACGCGGTCAAGCCGCGTTCGGCGAACCGGGGCTCGTCGCTGAGCCGGTCGAGATCGAGCAACCGCTCCACCCGGCGCTGTTCCGCGTACAGCCCGTTCACCTCGTCCTCGTGCACGGAAAACGGCGGGCCGTCCATCTGGTTCTGAAGATATTCGAGTGTGATCAGCAGAATCGGCACGTCGGCGCCCACCAGCGACAACAGGTGACGCACGTAGCGCTCGCGCATGGCCGGCGGCAGCGCGATCAACGACGCGCGGTCGAACACGGCGCGCACGCCGTCGAGGTGCGCCGGCGTCAGGTCGAAAAAGTCGCCCAGATAGACCCTGATGCCCGGCGTCTGATAGATCTCGAAGTGATTCCGCTCGACGATTTCGGGGGTCAGACCGTTCTCGTCGAAGAACGACGTGACCGCCAGCGGACTGATTTCCACCCCGATCACCTCAAAAAACCGGTCGCGCAGCCAGCGCATATCCAGACTCTTGCCGCACAGGGGCACGAACACGCGCGCGCCGGGCGTTAGGTGCATGCGCTCCCAGAACAGTTGCATGTGCTCGTTGATGTCGGTCTGGTGGAAGCCGATCAGATTGTCGCGCCACCGCTGGTGCCAGAAATCCGGTTCCATCGGGTGTTCCTCCGAATGCGTCAGTTGCGCGCCGTGCCGCCGAACGGGCGGGGATCGGCGCCGGGAATCGGCTCGAACCAGTGCAGCTTTTCGTGCAACCGCACCACCTCGCCGACGATGATGATGGTCGGCGGCTTGATATCCGATCTCCTGACCGCGGGTTCCAGATCCGCCAGCTCGGTGACCACCACGCGCTGATTCTGCGTGGTGCCCTGCTGCACCAGCGCGACCGGCGTCGTCGCCGGCAGCCCGTGCGCGATCAACTGCCGCGACATCGCCCCCACGCCATGCAGGCCCATGTAAAACACGAGGGTCTGGCCGGGATGCGCCAGCGCCTTCCAGTTGAGATCGACACTGCCGTCCTTCAGGTGACCGGTGACGAACACCACCGACTGCGCATAGTCGCGGTGCGTCAGCGGTATGCCGGAATAGGTGGCGCAGCCCGACGCGGCGGTGATGCCGGGCACCACCTGGAAGGTCACGCCGTTGTCCATCAGCGTGGAAATCTCCTCGCCGCCGCGCCCGAAAATGAACGGGTCGCCGCCCTTGAGGCGCACCACGCGCTTGCCTTCCTTGGCCAGCCGCACCAGGAGCTGGTTGATGTTCTCCTGGGACAGCGTGTGCTTGTCACGCTCCTTGCCGACGTAGATCATCTCGGCGTCGCGGCGCGCCAGGTCGAGGATGGGCGGCGCGACCAGACGGTCGTAAACCACCACGTCCGCCATCTGCAGCAGGCGCAGTGCGCGGAAAGTCAGCAGATCCGGGTCGCCGGGCCCGGCGCCGACCAGATAGACCTCGCCGATGGGGTGCGGCTCGTCCTCGGCCTTGTCGATCGCGTCCTGCAGCAACCGGCGCGCGGTTTCGTCGCGACCGGCGAACAACAGTTCGGCGACCTCGCCCTGCAGGACGTTCTCCCAGAACTGACGGCGCTGATCCATGCGGCTGAAGCGTGCCTTGACCTGGTCACGGAAGCTCTCCACCAAGCGTGCCAGCCGGCCGTACGCGGCGGGCACGTAACTTTCCAGCCGCGCGCGCAGCAGTCGCGCCAGCACGGGTGAGGCGCCACCGGTGGAAACCGCCACCTGCACCGGCGAGCGGTCGATGATCGACGGCATGATGAAGCTGCAAAGTTCCGGCTGGTCGACCACGTTGACCGGGATCCCGCGCTGGTGCGCCAGATCGGACACGCGGCGATTGACCGCCTCGTCGCCGGTGGCGGCGATCGCCAGCACGCAGCCGTCCATCTGCGCCGGCTCGAACTCGCCGGATACGTATTCGATGTCGCCCGCATCCGCCAGTCGCCGCAACTCAGCGTGCAGCGCCGGGGAAACCACTTTGACCCGCCCGCGGGCGCGCCGCAGCAAACCGACTTTGCGCGCCGCAACCTTGCCGCCGCCGACCACCAGACAGGGCCGGTCATCGAGGTGCAGGAAGATCGGCAGATAATCCACGCTCAGTCGGCTCCGCTGCGGGATTTTCCCAGGAAGGGTCTGAGCAGAGGGTCGAGCCGACCCTCCATGTCCAGCTCAGCCATGTCGTCGTAGCCGCCGATGTGCCGGTCGCCGATGAATATCTGCGGCACGGTGTTGCAGCCGGTCACTCGCTCCATTTCGTTCCAGAGCGCCGCGTCGCCGTCCACGCCGATGCGACGCACCTTGATTCCCTTGCGCGCGAGCAGTTGTTCCGCGCGAATGCAGTACGGGCAGAACCTCGTGCAATACATGTAAACGTCAGGCATAAACAAATCGATCCCTACTCCACGGAAGTCACACTGGTAATCTCTATCCGTTCGAACGCCGGCTTCAGGTGCCTGTACACCACCTGCCGTGCAAACGCGCAAACCTCGTCGCTTTGAATCGAACGCTTGAATAACGTCACCCGCAAATTGAATTTCACCCGATCAGGCGTGTAGTGGGTCGCCAGCCGGTTCAGCGCCCCCGGCTGATGCGGGCGCGCCGGCGGCATACTGTATGCCAAAGCCTGCACCGACTGGAAGCTGACACCGGCGAAAATGGGCCGCAGGCGCGCCTGCGTTTCCTCGCGCACCAAGCCGGTGGCGAGCCAGGCCAGTTGATCCAACGCCTCGACCGCGCCGGCCGGGAGCACGTCCCGGCCCGCGAAAAAACCCAGCGCGGGATAATACCCCGGATTTTCCTTCCGCACCCAGGCGTCGACCGCGCGCGCCAGCGCCGCGCCGACCTGCGCCGGTGAATGCGGCGAGCGACGCGCGATGGCCGCCGCCGGCACCTGCACCACCGCACTCACTGTCGCCTTGTACGCCTGCAGGACCGGCAACCGGCGCCACCGTCAACCCGCGGCGCCGCGCAGGCACGTGAACCGGGCGAGGATTGCACCGGTTACCGGTTCGATCTTCTTGCGCATCACCGACCCGATCGCATCGGTGCGCGCGAAGATCGGATTGACCACGTGCTCGCCGGTCCAGGCCAGCGCGACGCAGGCCGCGACTTGAGCGCGCAGCCCGGGTGCGGCGTCGAGCAGCTCGCGCACCCCAGCGGTCGTCGCGCACACCGCCGGCAGATCGCACAGGTCGTCGGCTTCGCGCATGACGGCGTCGATATCGGAACGGACGTCGCCCGACGGACAGACGCTGCTGAAGTAGGCCTGGACCGTCTGCAGCAGCTCGACCACGACGTCCTGATTGTTGGGCTTGTTCAGGACCGTCTCCGCCACGCCGAGGAACGTCTGGCCGGCCGCGCCGGCGCAACGCAGCAACTGCGCCGCAACGGGATTGCCAGCGGAAGCCAGCGGCCCCAGGGCTTCGCGCAGGCGCTCATAGTCGGTCCGCGGCCCGAGCGGCTCCGGCAGTGCATCGGGCAGCGCGGCGAGAAATCCGACGTAGTAGGTGTTCCTGCGTCTGGCGGCTTTCCAGAGCCGCTCGCGCGTTTCGTCGGCGATCAGGCCGGGCTGCAACACCAGGCGCACGGTCTCGATCATCGCGCGGTGCTCGGTTTCGAACGGCAGATAGTCGATCAGGTGCTCGGCAAGCACCGGGCCCATGCGGCCCTTGACGATTGACTCCCGCTCGAGCATGCGCCGGGCGTTGTCCGCCACCGGCATGGCCCACCAGGCGCGGCGCGCGATTTCGTCGGTCAGGCCGCGCGCGTGCACCACGGCGACCACAGCCTCCGGTTCGCCCAGCAACAGCAGGTGTTCGAGGCTCTCGTCACGCGCCTGCCCCATGCGCGTCCAGCGGCGCAGGTAGACTGGATAACCGCCCGGAGACCCCAGCACCTGGCTGGACAGCAGTTCGCGCACCTTGCGCAGGTACTGATCGTCGCGCCCGCGGGGGTTCAACTTGACGCTGACGCTGTCGTCGCCGGACAACGCGTGCACGACCATCGAGGATTCGTCGATACGCACCGCCTGCAGCGGGTTGGCCAGCATCACGTTCAGCCGCAGCGTATCTTCGGCGGAAAGCTCCATCAGCGCTCGAATCCGGCCCTGCGGTAAAGCGCGTTGGCTTTGTCGATGTCGCGCGGCACGCCGTTGCCTTCCTCGTACATCAGGGCCAGGGTGGTCAGCGAACCGGCCAGCCCCTGTTCGGCGGCTTTTTCGAACCAGCGCACCGCCTCGGCGGGATTTCTTTCGACGCATTCGCCTTCGAGGTACATGAAACCGAGGCCGTGCTGCGCGAGCGGGTAACCGCCTTCCGCGGAAGCCTTCATCCAGCGCAGCGCCAGCGCGTCGTGTTGGGCCAAGCCCAGACCGTTCTGGTACATGATGGCCAAGCGGTGCTGGGCCTCGGGGTTGCCCTGATTGGCAAACGGCGACAGCAGTTGCGCCGCGCGCGAGAAATGCTTGGCTTCGAAAGCGGCCATGCCGCTGGCGAATTCAACCTCTTCAGTGTCATTCATCGTCGGTGTCCCCGGTTCAAACTCTTTATTATAGGGCATGTGCAATTCTTACTAAATTACTAGGAACCAAGGGTTAATCCGATCCAGTTCAGCACACCGCCGACAGGCGAGCGGGACGCCCCGATCCGACCCCCTCCATGGGGATATATTGATCCTACTCCCGCCGCCGGTATACTTGCGGCCCTTCCAGAGGGGCGCGGATTAGGTAACAGGCCAGCCCGCAAGGCATTTTTCACTGGTTCCCGGAATAGGTGCGTGATGCCCCCTGAATTGACTGATTTCCGGGTGGAGTGACGTGACGCGCCCACGCCCGCTTAAATTTTTCTCGAAGGAGACAGCAATGAACCAGAGCTACTACGATTTCACCACCAAGATGGAAAAGGCATCGGTCAACGACGAGTACATCGAAGGCTGGCAGAGCGGTTACGTCATGAATCCGCCGCGCGAGGAGCAGCACAGCACCGAGGCCTACGAGGCGGGCTACGAAGACGGCAAGGCCCACAACGTGGACAACTTTATGAACTGGGCGAACAAATAGGCCGACACGGCTTGCCTTTGACGCAGGCACGAAAAACGGGCCGAACGGCCCGTTTTTTTGCAACTGTCGTCTGTGTTCCCGGCGCTTATCCGGGCATCCCTGGCCTGATCAGGGTCAACGAAAGCCGAGTTTCCAAAGTGGCTATCTACGTTAATAATCGTAGTTTTCTATCTGTAATTTAAGTCGATTTTATGAAGCAATAATAGATCCTTATTCCGAACATAAGGATATCTGAATATCTATTTCAGACTATTCTTATATTATAATACTAGCGTCATGTTATGGCTGTCTGATGACGCATCATAGAAGTTAGCGTATAAATATTTGTAGCCTGTGGAGGGCTGATCAATGAACAAGTTCACGAAAATTACTGCTGCGCTGGCCCTGACGGCCGTTTCCGTTTCCGCGTCGGCGTGGTGGGGCGGTCCCTGGGGCAACAATGGCTGGGGCGACGGCTGGGGGGATGGTTTGGGTGATATGGACGGTGGGTTCAACATGAACTTCAGCGGCCATGGCAGCGGTCGCGGTTATGGCCGTGGCTATGGCTATGGTTATGACAACCCCTACTATGGCTACGGTCCCTACGGCTACGGTGCGCCTTATGGGTACGGTGCGCCTTATGGTGGGTACGGCGCTCCGTACGGCTACGGTTATCCGCCGGCTGCGCCCGCGCTGCCCGCCGAACCGCCGAAGCCGGCCAGCAAGTAAGTCCACAGGACTCAAAACGTAACAATTCAAGTGGAGAACATTAGAATGAAAAAACTTACGAAAATCGCCGCCGCGCTGGCGTTGACGGCCGCTTCCGCTTCCGCCTCCGCCTGGTGGGGTGGTCCCTGGAACAACGGTGGCTGGGGTGACGGCTATGGCGACGGTCCCTATGGCTACGATGCGCCTTACGGATATGGCTACGGTGCGCCTTACGGCTACGGCGCGCCGTATACCGCCCCGTACGGCAACGACAATGCGACGGCGGCTGCTCCGGAACTGACTGACGAGCAGAAGAAGGCGATGGAAGACCAGCGGAAGGCCATGGAAGAGCAGCGGAAAACCATGATGGAACAGCAAAAGGCCATGATGGAAGACTTCCAGAAGCGTCAGGCCGAGGCGTACGAAAATTACAAGAACAGCCGTGAGTACCAGATGGAACAGGCCGCGCAGGAGCGCATGAACGAGCACATGAAAGAGATGCAAGAGCGCATGAACCAGCACATGAAAGAGATGCAAGAGCGTATGGACGCGCGCATGAAGGATCGCTGCGGCGAAGGCGCGAAGGACGAAGCCGCCAAGCCTGAAGCGGACGAACCCGCCAAGCCTGAAGGGGGCGCTTGAGCCTCCGCCGCGTTCCGCGCTCAGGCGGTAACAAGGTAACAAGGTAACACGAAAAGGCACGTGGTCAGCCGCGTGCCTTTTTTCTTTTCGGGTTTGCGTCTTTAACCGCTAAGGACGCCAAGGACGTGAAGGGAAGCCCCTTTTAACCACAAAGGACACACAGGATGCGAAGTAGACCGTTGCCTGGACCTTTGCACACTACGGTGAGATTGCGCGCCTCATTTGTCGTGGTTCAATTTTGGTCTGACATTCGGCGCCATGTGCCGAGGCCGGATTCACCCCGCTTCCGGTCGCTAAGTCGTTTTTTGTATCAAGGCGTCGCCTAACCGGCAGGAACGATCCGAGGACACCAGGCAGCCGTAGCCGGGGTAGGTTGGGCCGAACGGATGTGAAGCCCAACGTAGGCCGTGTTGGGCTTCGTTCCTCAGCCCAGCCTACCGGGGTTGCGGGCAAGCTCGCTCCTGCAGGTCGTCCCCCGACGCAAAGGTGAAGCAATCTCTATCTTCGTGTCCTTTGTGTCCTTTGTGGTTAAAAGGGGTTTCCCTTGGCGTCCTTTGCGGTTAAACAGACGACTTCGCATACCTACGGATCCGGCAGCGCCGGGTTACGGCTGCGTTCGGTTTCCTCGGTGCTGAACAGATCCTTGAGGCTCTTCTTCAGCGGCTTAAGCATTTTCGGAACCTCGATCTCCATCACCTGGTCGCAAATCCACTTGCTGTCCTTCGCCCCCATCACGCGCGTTACCGCATCCCCCAGATAGCGCTTGAACGCGTAGCCGGGTTCGCCGTCGGCGAAACTGAATTCGGCGTAGTCACTCATGCGCGGATTGAGCGCCGCGATGAACTGCTTGCCGTAGTTGGGCCCGGCACCGTCCGCGTCGATGCGGTTGTCGTGATAGATGGTGGCCGTCTTGAGCGCCAGCGCGATGATGAACGCCTGGCGCTCCTCGTCGCTCATGTCCGCGTGAACCAGCCGGTCCGTGACGTGGATCAGAAAAGCGCACAACTCCTGGAACACGTCCAGCCGCTGGGAATTGCTGACCGTTTCGAACCCCTCGTTCTCCAGGCTCAGCACCACGTTGCCGGCGATGCGCCAGATGATGAAGGCCAGCGCCCCGGCCACCTCCTCCGGGCTGCGTTCCCGGCCTTGCAGATTCCAGCGACTTTTTACCCGCACGACGGCCCCCTTCAAGACTGGCGCAGGAGGATACATCATGCTAGCATCGAATACCATAGTATTATAGTCAGGTATTCGGCCGGTCGAGCGCATGAATCACCCACTACCGCCACATCTGGACCTGCACCACCTGCGCGACGTCGTGCAGACCAACTGCCACATCTCGGACGCCCGCTTCGCCAGCGACTACACGCTGTGCGTCTACCTGTTGAAGATGCGCGAATACTACCGCTGGGAAAAGGGCATGCGCTTCGGCGAGCCGCTCGCCAATGACGCCGTGGGCGACTGGCTGACCGAACGCGAACAGTACTGGGAAAGCCTGGAGACGTCCGATTTCAATCCGTTGCGGGTCAACGGCGACTGTTTCGATCCCTTTCACACCGACGCCATCAATGCGGCGCTGCTGCCGGCCGGCCTGGTCTACAGCGGCGGCTACGGCGCCAAATCGAAGCCGCTGTTCTTCCTCGCCGAACTGGAAAGCATCGTCGAGGACGAAGGCTTTCGCGTCTATATCGCGGCGCGCGAACTGGCGCGCGATCTCACGGCGCCGCCGGCGATGTCGCTGGGCGGCGCGATTTTCGTGCGGCGCGAATCCTTGCGGCGCATGATCTGGGAAAAGCTCGAGGAATGGCGCTGGAGCAGGCTCGAGAATGCACTGGGCCGGGCCGTCGGCTGCTACGATTTCGACGGCGATCTGCACGGCGCGCTCGACCGGATGACCGACGACGAAATCGAGACGCTGGTGCTGCACGAGATCGGCGAAGTGCGGGCCGGCGATCTGCTCGGACCGGCTTGGCACGCCCTGCTGGAGAGCTTCCCGCGCTCGCGCGTGGAACTGATGGCGCGCGCCGTGCGTGACCACCTGGCCGATGCGCTTTCGACGCTGCCGGCGCTGCTGGAGCGCCGGCAGCCCGCTTCCGTGCACTTCTATTTCGCCAACCTGAGCGGTATGCGCAAGGCGCTGTCTCCCGGCCTGATGGCGGCCTACGACCATTGGGTGCGGACCGGCGACACGACCGCGATGCAGGCTCAGGCCGAGGCAGGCCGACAGCACTGGCTCGACCTGGCCGGACGGATTCTGTCCGTGCACGAGACGACGCCCGAAGGGTCCGGCCATGCGGCCATCGAAGCCTTGATCGACGCCGGTCATCTGTAACACAATCGGGTTTCGCGCCAACCGAAACGCCGTCATGTCCGAACCGAGCACCATTACCCCGCTGCGCACGATTCGCGAGATCAAGCCGCATACGTTCATTTTCGAGAAGCGGCATGCGCTGTCCGGAGAGTTCTGCCGCGACGCCGTTGCCCGGTTCGAGTCGCACGCCGACGAACACTACGAGGGACGCATCGGGCAGCTCGCGCAGAAGGATCGCAGCATCAAGAAATCCACCGATCTGGTCGTCAGCGGCAAACCGCACTGGAAAGACATCGACCAGGCGCTGTTTCGATCGATGGGCAGCGCAATACTGGAATTCCGCGAGGCGTTTCCCTATTTCAAGGGGCCCTTCAAGGACATGGGTTATGCCATTCAGCGCACCCTGCCCGGCGAACACTACCACTGGCACATCGACGGCGGCAGTCACGAGTTCAGCCAGCGACAACTGGTGGCGGTCTGGTACCTCAACGACGTACCCGGTCCCGGCGGCGAAACCGAGTTCCTCTTTCAGGACGTCAAGGTCCGGCCCGAGGAAGGCAAGCTGGCGCTGTTCCCGCCATTCTGGACGCACGAACACCGTGGCGCCACCCTGCAACAGGGTGTCAAGTACATCGCCACGACCTGGGTTGTCTTTGCCTGAGCGGCGCGGCGGCGCCATCGAGATCCGCGAACCGCGCACCGACGCGGAATGGGCGGCGTGCTTCGATCTGCGCTGGCGCGTGCTGCGCGCGCCCTGGGGACAGCCGCACGCCAGCGAGCGTGACGACCTGGAAAACGACAGCCGCCACCGGCTGGCGATCGACGCCGACGGTCGTGTGATCGGCGTCGGCCGGCTGCACCGCCTCGACGACCGCACCGGACAGATCCGCTACATGGCGGTCGAGCCGGATTGCGAGCGTCAAGGCGTGGGCACGCGCATTCTTCTCGCTCTGGAAGACGCGGCGCGTGACGCGGGTCTGCGATCCATACGGCTGCACGCGCGAGAAGGCGCGGCGCCCTTCTATGCGCGCCGCGGCTACCGAACCCTGGGACCGTCACACGTGCTGTTCGGCGAGGTACGGCACCTGTTGATGGAAAAGCGGCTCTAGCCCGCGCATCAAACCGCCTTGGCCAGCGACTTGAACGCGCAGAGCCTCTTGTAATGGCTGCACAGGATGGACGTCAGATGCATCCAGGTGGCGAGATCGGTCACCTGCTCGCGCGTGACGACGATCATCATGCCCTCGAACAGATTCTCGCCGTTCCATTCAGGCCAGATCAGGTCCTCGAGCTGGCGCACGTGCGCTTCACCGAGGTATTTGAACCGAACCGCGAAGCCGTTCGCGCCCTGACGCACGATTTCGCCGGTCATCGGTGCGGAATGGTCTCCGCTCAGTCCGTCCGGGTCGATGACAATCTGCAATTCCGTGCCGGTGCGGCCCCAGGCGCCGCCCTGGACGTACAGACCGCCGGTGCTGATGTCGCCGGTCTGCCGCTTGATGATTACCTGCTGGCCGGTCGCGAACATGCCGACAGGCAGGGAAAGCTTCACGCGTTCGCTGGTGCGCGCCTCCATAAGTCTCCTATCCTCCTGAAACAGCGCGGGGCAGGTTGTCCCGCACCAAATGCACGCGGCTGTGCCGAGTACCGACGATACCGCTTCTCTTCTTCTATTAAACTGAAACGATTAGAACTTTCCGGACGCGCTGTCAAGGACACAGGCGCCTGGATCCGCTAAACATTGATCTGTGTCAAAGTCATGTCACCGGTTGTATCGATCATTATTTCCCGCACACCCGGTGCCCGCGTGAGGATATAGCCCGCCATCAGCAGCAGCAGCTTTTTGTTCTCGGAGTGGAAACACCCGAGAATCTTGTCGGCGACGATCTGGCAACGCTGGTGGCTATCGGGCCGGTCGACCCAGGATCGACTCATCTGCCAGCCCCGGTCCATGTCCCGATCCATTCGGGCAAAGAAATCCGCGGCATCCTCCATCAGCGGCTCGGGCACTTCAACGTCAAAGGTTTGCTCATCGAAACGGATTTTCAATATCATCACGCCTTCTCCTCATTACCCGGACGGGGTGGCCTCATGCTGGTCGTCATACCCGATGTGCTCGATGCAGGGCAGATTCGCGACGTGCGCGCGTTCCTCGCCAAGGCGACCTTCGTGGACGGCAAGCTTTCGGCCGGCCAGAGCGCGCGCCAAGTGAAATTCAACCAGGAACTGGACGCCGGCACGGCGCAACTCGAACAACTCAACCAGGCCGTCATGGGCACGCTGCTGCACCATCCGCTGTATCAGGCGGCCGTCATGCCCTCGCGCGTGGCGACGCCCTATTACGCGCGCTACACCGCAGGCATGCGCTATGGCGATCACGTCGACGACCCGGTCATGGGTCCGCCCGGCGGCCAGTATCGGTCCGACGTATCGACGACGCTGTTTCTGAGCGGACCCGACGAATACACCGGCGGCGAGCTGGTCATCCGCACCTCGTACGGCGATCAGCGCATCAAGCTGGACGCCGGCACCGCAGTGACCTACCCCTCGGCGAGCCTGCACCGGGTGGCCGAAGTGATCGATGGAACACGCCTGGTCGCCGTAACCTGGGCGCAGAGCATGGTCCGCGACGCGGACAAACGGGCGTTGCTGTACCAACTCTACCGGGCCCGGGAGACGCTGCTGCGCACGCGCCCCGAGGGCGAGGAGACCACCCAGGTCGACCATGCGTACGTGAATCTCGTGCGGATGTGGGCGGAACCCTGAACAAAACCGGGGTCAGAACAGAATGGCACTTACTTAACTCTGAATTCAGGGGTTTCGTCATCCCGGCGAAGGCCGGAATCCAGGAAAACTACCACTATTGTAGATTCTGGATCCCGGCCTTCGCCGGGATGACGGCAGTTCTGGGCTTAAGTAAGTGCCATTCGGGTCAGAACACAGTTTTCGCTAATATTCCGCGAATACAATCGCCGATAACAGGACTGTTCGCAGGTCTTCTAAATGAATATTAGTGAAAACTGTGTTCTGACCCCGGTTTTGCTTCCACAAATGGAAACGGGCCGCGTGTTCCCACTGCGGCCCGTTTGGGGGTTTAACGCGCGAGCGTGCTCTCAGCGGCGCGAACCCTTTTCGGAATGGGCGGCATCGATCACTTTCATGGCCAGGTCCCGGTATTCCTGGCGATAGTTGTGCAGCGGGTGCCCTTCGCCGGCCATCCAGTAATCTTCCGGATCGACACCCTGTTCATGCTCGTACTTCATGAACTTTTTCTGCATCTCCAACATCTTCTTGATCATCTCTTGCTTGTCGCTCATGGTTATTGCCTCCAAAGCTTGAATTCAGCCAAGTGCCGCGAAAACCGGTTGTCCCGCACTATAGTACGCACCACCCGGGGCATCCATATCCCCTATGGGCAGGCGCAGAAATTCAATAGCCGCCCTTGCGCGTGCTCTGCGGCAGACCGGCGATCTTGCGCCCCTGCTTGCTGGGCATACCGGGAAACAGGTTGTACATATCCTTGCTGGTCGGCTTGGTACCCCATTTCTTCGCCATGTCCTTCAGAATGGTGCGTTCGTTGGGCTCGTTGCCACCGTTGTTGAACTGTTCGTCGCGAAGGTATTTGACGATATCCCAATGCTGGTCGGTCATCTCCAGTTTGTCGCTGTCGGCGATTGCCTGGGCGACAGCTTCCGTCCAGTCTTCCATGTTCACCAGATAACCGTTTTCAGTCGTTTCCACGGTTTTGCCATCAACGTTGAGTGCCATTATTAAGTCTCCGTATTATCAACAAGTTAAAATTACTATTTCAAATATAACTTGAAGCAAGACCGGTCTCAGCCGGCCTTGTCTTTCGCCGTCTCGTGGACCGCGCGGATGCCCTTGTGCGGAATGAAGAGCCCGCAACCGTACCTCTGACGATCGCCGATCCCCTGCTGCTGCACGCGGATCGCCTGCGCGGCGTCCAGATCCGCGAGCATGACGCTGCGGCAGAACAGGGTGCGGTCCGGCAGCGCAAAGCTGTGCGCGCGGCCGCAGAGTATCTTGCGCACCCTGATGTCCAGCGTGTCCAGTTCGGCCACGACGTACTTGAGAAAAGCCGTCTCGTCGTCGTCATCGACGCCGTCGGGCGCGGCCACATAGCGTGCGAATTGCGTCGGCAGGGTGCTGAACAATCTTACGGTCGCTTCGCCGACGCCCAGCGCGTGCCCCGCGATATCCAGCGTTTCGCCGGTCAAGCGCCGGGCGTCGTCGATCCGGTGCCTGGGCACGCGCAGCGTCATGCGCGCGCGCTTCGACAGGTGCAGCAGTTCGTGCGCGGCATCCTCGGGACGCAGCCAGCCGTTGCCGGATTCCGCGCCGTGCACCAAGTGGATACCCGCCGCGGGCTCGCGATCGATCCAGTCGAGCCGCTCGCGCACCGCCGTCGACAGCGCGTGCGCGTGATCCAGCGGCAGCGTGCGGCAGTCGATGCGGTACACCAGATCGACAACGTCGTCGGGCACGACGTACGGCGTGTTTTCGTCTTTGTCCTCTTCCCAGAACATGGCAGCACTCATTCGGTCCGGGCCGACGCTTCAGCCACGGTTTACCACTGAAAATGCGGCCTCCAGGCGCGCTTCCCAACCCTCGGGCGTGTCGGGAAATGGCGGCCGCACGTCCATCTGGAAAAACCGCTCGCCGGACCGCGCTTTGGCTTCGACCAGCTTGACGAGCTGGTCGAAGTTTTCCAGATCCTGGTTCTGCAGCAGAATTTCGCTCAAGTAAAGCACTGTTCAGTCCGCCCCGATTTTGATGCGGTCGTAATACCGCGCGCGGTACAGCAGCCGCACCTGGCCGGACGCCGCGTCGTCGCGGAACGCGCTGCGGCAATGCAGCGCGTTGTTGCTGATCACGCCCTCGCCGGCCGCCAGACGGTGGTGGACTATAAAAGGCGAGCCGGTTTCAAACAAGTCGAGCAGGCGCGCAGCGGCGGCGCGGGTGAGCGGGTCCGGGCGCCATTCGATGTTGCGTCCGCGCGCCGAATACCGCATGTGCAGGTGGCCTTCGGCGTCGACCGAAAACACCGGGCCGCTCTGCGCCGGCCGCAGCGTTTCACCGTTCTGCACGTTCGGCGGAATCGTCATCGCGTCAGCGGCCATCAGCGCCGCGATGTACTCGGGGTTCTCGTCGCGCAGCAGGATATAGGCGATTTCGTGGTCCAGGAACGCGTTTTCGCCGCCCTCGGCCGCGGGCACCGCGCAATGCATCACGATTGCCCGCACCTGGGCGTCGGCCGCATTGTAGTAGCCGTCGGTGTGCCAGTTCAGGCGCTTGTCCGTGTAGGGGATGTATTCGCCGACCGCGCGCTTTTCGACCACGCGAATCGCACTGATACTGTCCTCGTCCGCACAGAGATTGCCGTCGAGCCGGTGCAGGCCGAGCTGCCGTCCGAGTGCACGCACCATCGCGCTTTCGTCGCAGGGCTTCGAGAGACGGTAGATGGCCAGGTTGGCCCGCTCCAGCGCGGCGGCGATCCGCTGCTTCTCGGCGTGCGTCAGAGCGAACGGATCGTCGATGTCGACGAACAGCGCTTCCGCTGGCGCCGCCGCCAGCTTCGCGCCGCGCCACGCAAGGTAGGCTTGTTCGTCACCGAGGTCGAAGGGTGACGATCGGCCGAGGTCGAATTGTGATGCCGCAGTGACCATGCATAGAATTCCGCGCGTCGCAATTTCAAAAGTCTATCAGATCGATTTCCGGGAAAGGCACCGGACGCCCCGGTTTATTCCCGGGGAGGCCGCGTTGCCGCGTCATCGTCGCGGCGCGCAAGCCGTGCGCTTCCTATGATTCTTTGCTAATATATCAATTTACTTCAATGCTTGGCAAAAGCGACACATAGGACCGGGACGGCGGCGCAAGTCACGGTCTCTTGTCTCTACCCCAAAGGGGATAGTGCCGGGATACACAAACACCCCATGGGTAGGGTTCTAAGACACTGTCCAGACTCCTAGACTTGCTTTCGCAGGCTGGGTAGAACTCCACCTATCCGACGGTGGTTCGGATACGGGAGTTGATGCTCACTTGCGACCGACGGGATTTGGTGTTTCAGGTATTTAGGCGGATCCTGAAGAATCACCATGCGAAACCGCCCCAGACAAATTTGGTAAGGAGAAGACCATGGCTGACAAGCACCATGAAACTCCCATGCTGGACGAATTGGAGAACGGCCCCTGGCCCAGTTTCATCTCCGGCATCAAACGGCTGCGCGACCAACACCCGGACGAGCGCATCCGCAAGGTAACCAACTCCCTGCTCGGTCAGCTCGAGCACTCCTACGAAACCCGCAAGGGCTACTGGAAAGGCGGCACGGTTTCCGTCTATGGCTACGGCGGCGGCATCATCCCGCGTTTCTCCGAAGTCGGTAACGCCTTCCCCGAATCCAGGGAATTCCACACCCTGCGCGTGCAGCCGCCGGCTGGCAACTTCTACACCACGGCCATGCTGCGTCAGCTCGGTGACAGTTGGGAGAAATGGGGTTCCGGCCTGCAGACCTTCCACGGCCAGACCGGCAACATCATGTTCATCGGCACCACCACCGAGAACACCCAGCACTTCTTCGACGAGATCAACGAGTACGGCTTCGACCTGGGCGGCGCCGGTCCGTGCGTGCGCACCGCCATGTCGTGCATCGGCGCGGCGCGCTGTGAAATGTCCAATTGCCACGAGCACGCCATCCACCGCCATCTGGTGAACAACTTCACCGACGACGTGCACCGTCCCGCCCTGCCCTACAAGTTCAAGTTCAAGGTCTCGGGCTGCCCGAACGACTGCCAGAACGCGATCGAGCGTTCCGACTTCGCGGTCATCGGCACCTGGCGCGACGACATGAAAGTCGACCAGAACGAAGTCAAGGCCTACGTCAAGAAGAAGGGCCGTCAGTATATCCTCGACAATGTCGTCACCCGCTGCCCGACCCAGGCCCTGTCCCTGAACGATGACGACACCCTGAACGTCGACAACCGCAACTGCGTGCGCTGCATGCACTGCCTGAACGTCATGCCGAAAGCGCTGCACCCGGGCGACGACAAAGGCGTGACCATTCTGATCGGCGGCAAGCGTACCCTGAAGATCGGCGACCTGATGGGCACGGTGGTCGTTCCGTTCAAGAAGATGGAAACCGAGGAGGACTACGAGTCCCTGGTCGAGATGGGCAGCAACATCATCGATTTCTGGGCCGAGAACGGCCTGGAGCACGAACGCTGCGGCGAGATGATCGAACGCATCGGCCTGGTGAACTTCCTCGAAGGCATCGGCATCGACGTTGACCCCAACATGGTCAACAGCCCGCGCCAGTCGTCGTATGTCCGCATGGACGGCTGGGACGAGGAAGCCGAGAAGTGGTTCGAGCGCAAGGCCGAGGAACGCGCCGCCGCCGGCGCCTGATCCCGACCGGATCTTTGGCAATCCGGACCCGCCGGGGCGGCGCCAGCCGCTCCCGGGGGTTCGCTACACGATTTTCAGTCTTAGGAGAGAATCATGGCTTTAGCTGACATGCGGGAACCGATCGAATCCGGTTGCCCGGACGCTTTCCAGTATATGCATCCCGTGATGCGCAAGAATTACGGCCAGTGGAAATACCATGACGATCCGCAGCCGGGCGTGTTGCGCCACGTCGCCTACAGCGGCGACGAGATCCACACCGTCCGCGCCGGCACCCAGCGCATTCTGGACGTCTTCACCCTGCGCAAGCTGTGCGACATCGGCGACGAGTTCGGTGAAGGCTATATTCACTTCACGATCCGCTCCAACATCGAGTACCTGGTGGCCGACAAGAACAAGGTCGCGGGCCTGATCAAGGCGCTCACCGACGCCGGCTTCATCGTCGGCGGCACCAAGAACTCCGTCGCCTCGCTGTCGCACACCCAGGGCTGGCTGCACTGCGACATCCCCGGCACCGACGCGTCGGGCGTGGTGAAATCCATGATGGACGAGCTGATCGACGAGTTCAAAGGCTGGAACATGCCGAACCGCGTGCATATCACCACCTCCTGCTGCCAGATCAACTGCGGCGGCCAGGGCGATATCGCCATCAACGTTCAGCACACCAAGCCGCCGAAGATCAACCACGACCTGGTTTCCAACATTTGCGAGCGTCCCTCGGTGGTCGCCCGCTGCCCGGTCGCCGCGATCCGCCCCGCGCTGGTCAACGGCAAGCCGTCGCTCGAAGTCGACGAGAAGAAATGCATCTGCTGCGGCGCCTGCTATCCGCCCTGCCCGCCCATGCAGATCAACGATGCCGAGCACACCAAGCTCGCGGTATGGGTCGGCGGCAACCACTCCAATGCGCGCAGCAAACCGACCTTCCAGAAGCTGGTGGCCTCCGGCATCCCCAACAATCCGCCGCGCTGGCCGGAGGCGACCGCCATCGTCAAGCGCATCCTCCAGGCCTACAAGGAAGACGCGAAGGACTGGGAGCGCATCAACGACTGGATCGAGCGTGTGGGCTGGCCGCGCTTCTTCGAGAAGACCGGTCTGCCGTTCACCAAGTACCACATCGACAACTGGCGCGGCGCGCGTGCCAGCCTGAACGCTTCCACTCACATCCGCTTCTGAGCCGTTGGATCCCAAGGAGTCCGTGAATGAAGCTGACTATTCAGGTAAACGAAGGGCCGTATCAGCACCAGAGTGCTGATACGGCGTACTACTTCGCCAAGGCCGCGCTGGAAAAAGGTCACGAGATATTCCGTATCTTTTTCTACCACGACGGCGTCAACAACGGCACCCGGCTGTCCACGCCGCCGCAGGACGATCGCAACATCGTCAGCCGCTGGAGCGAACTGGCCGCCAGGCACAATCTGGATCTGGTGCTGTGTGTCGCCGCCGCCCAGCGGCGCGGCATCGTCGACGACGGTGAAGCGCAGCGCAACGGCAAGGACGCGACCAACATCGCGCCCGGCTTCCGCATCTCGGGCCTGGGTCAGTTGGTCGAAGGCGGCATTCAGAGCGACCGTCTGGTTGTGTTCGGCGATTGAGCGGGAGCGCGCACCTATGTCTGCAATCAAGAAATTCATGTACATCAACCGCAAGGCGCCCTACGGAACCATTTATGCCTGGGAATCGCTGGAAGTCGTGCTGATCGGCGCGGCGTTCGAGCAGGACGTCAGCCTGGCGTTCATCGACGACGGCGTTTACCAGTTGGTCAAGGGTCAGAACACCGCCGGCATCGGCATGAAGAACTTTTCGCCGACCTATGCCGCGCTGGGCGACTACGAGGTCAAGCAGATCTACGTGGAGAAGGAATCGCTGGACGAGCGCGGTCTGACCCTGGACGACCTGCAACACCTGGTCTGGGAAGACGAGGACGAAGACTATGCGGAGAAGGACTCGATCCACCTGGTCAGTCGCTCCGAACTTGCCGGAATCCTGGCCGACCAGGAAGTGCTGTTCAACTTTTAACCCGGTGAGGTGAGTTCGATGTCCATGCTGCACGTCGTCAACAAGTCTCCCTACGAGCGCGTCAACCTCGAAACAGCGACCGGTTACATGGCCGACGGCGACGAGCTGCTGCTGATCGAGGACGGCGTCTTCGCCGCGATCAGAAGCGGAAAAGCCTCGGCGCTGCTCAAGGGACGCAAGGTATCCGTATTGGGTCCGGACCTGGACGCCCGCGGTATTTCCAGAGACAAACTGGTGGAAGGCGTCAGTATCGTCGACTACGCGGGGTTCGTGGATCTGGTCGAAGCCAACGACAGGGTTCAGTCCTGGCTGTGAACGGTTATTGATTATTTTCTTTTAGATGAGGAGACACCCCATGCCTATCGAAGTAAACGGAAAGACGCTGGAAACCGACGAAGAAGGTTACCTGGCCAATCTGAACGAGTGGGAGCCGGAAGTCGCCACCCTCATGGCGCGCGAGGACGGTACCGAGCTGACCGAGAGCCACTGGGAGGTGATCAACTTCCTGCGTGAGTACTACGAGGAATACCAGATCGCTCCGGCGGTCCGCGTGCTGACCAAGGCCATCGGCAAGAAGCTGGGCAAGGACAAGGGCAACAGCAAATACCTGTACGAGCTGTTCCCCTACGGTCCGGCCAAGCAGGCGTGCAAATACGCCGGCCTGCCGAAGCCGACCGGCTGCGTCTGACGGCCCGCTGTCTCGGCAAGCCAGGTATTTGAGGGGGCTTCGAGCAAAGCCCCCCGTGCCTTGAGTTTTCATCCGGCGAAGGAGCTGAACGTGTCCACCCTCACGGCGATCTACGTCATACTCTTTTATGCTGCGACCCTGATTCTGGTGGTCGGCGTCGGCATGCGCGTGGTCAAGTACGCGAAAACGCCCGCGCCGCTCAAGATTCCGACCACGCCCGCGCCGACGACACAGACCGGCGTCGTCCTGCGCATGTTCCGCGAACTGGTCTTCTTCGAAAGCCTGTTCAAGGCCAACAAGTGGATATGGCTGTTCGGTTATCTGTTCCATTTCGGCATGCTGGTGGTGCTGCTGCGCCATTTGCGGTACTTCACCGAACCAGTCTGGTTCTGGGTGAACTGGGTGCAGCCGTTCGGCAAGTACGCCTCCTTTGCCATGCTGGCCGGCCTGCTCGGGCTGTGGGCGCGCCGCTTCCTGGTCGATCGGATTCGCTACATCTCCACGCCCTCGGACCACCTGATGCTGGCACTGCTGGTCGGCATCGCGATGAGCGGCATGAGCATGACCTTCGTCGATCACACCGACATCATTTCGGTCAAGGCGTTCATCCTCGGCCTGCTGCGCCTGTCGCCGCGGGAACTGCCGACCGATCCACTGATCCTGATCCATCTGGGACTGGTCGCCACGCTGATGATCGTGTTCCCGATCAGCAAGCTGCTGCACGCGCCGGGCGTCTTCTTCAGCCCGGCCCGCAACCAGGTGGACAATCCGCGCGAACGCCGCCACATCGCCGCCTGGGCGAAGCGGCTTGAAGCCGGCAACAACTGACAGGTATTCGGGAGGACGATAACGTGGCCGATTTCGAGGTACCGGAACTCAAGGAATACCCGGTCATCCCGCACCTGAAGATCGGTGTGATGGCCCACTCCGCGCCCTTTGTCGCGAAACCGCAATTCCAGCAGCCGCTCGGCTTCCCGGGCGAACTGCTCGAGAACTGGAAGGAAGTCGCGATCGACAAGATGGGCGAACTGCTCGGCAAATACCGCTCGCTGCAGGTATTCCTCGACGCCTGCGTGCACTGTGGCGCCTGCACCGACAAGTGTCACTATTACCTGGGCACCTCCGACGCCAACAACATGCCGGTGGCGCGCCAGGATCTGCTGCGCAAGGTCTACCGCCGCTACTTCACGTTCGCCGGCAAGTACTTCCCCAGGCTGGTCGGCGCCCAGGACCTGACCGAGGACGTGCTGGACGAGTGGTACAGCTATTTCCACCAGTGCTCGCAGTGCCGGCGCTGCTCGGTGTTCTGCCCCTACGGCATCGATACCGCCGAAATCTCCATGGCGGCGCGCGAAATCATGGACACGGTCGGCAAGGGCCAGAAGTACTGCAACGAGATCATCGGCAAGGTGTTCGTCATCGGCAACAACCTCGGTCTGCCGGAACCGGCCCTGCGCGACACACTCGAAGGCCTGGAAGAGGAAGTCGAGGAGGATACCGGCGTCAAGGTGCGCTTTCCCCTCGACGAGAAAGGCGCGGACATTCTGCTGGTCACGCCCTCGGCCGACTTCTTCGCCGAGCCGCACGTCGACGGCCTGATCGGTTACGGCAAGGTGTTCCACGAAGCCGGCGCATCCTGGACCATCAGTTCCAAGGCATCGGAAGCGGCCAACTTCGGCATGTTCATCGGTTCCTACGAAAACATGCGCCGCGTGTCGCTGCGCATCCGCGAAGCGGCGCTGGACCTGGGCGTCAAGCGCATCGTGTTCGGCGAATGCGGCCACGCCTGGCGCGTCGCCTACAGTTTTCTGAACACGCTGGCCGGCCCGTTCGATTTCCTCGACCCGCGCTACCCCGTGCCGCAGCACATCTGCGAGTACACCTGGAACCTGATCCAGGAAGGCAGGCTCAAGTTCAACAAGGCGGAAAACGACCACATGGTCCTGACCTACCACGACTCGTGCAACGTGGCGCGCGCCTCGCGCATGGGCGACATGCCCGGCGGCCAGTTCGTGATTCCGCGCCAAATCATCAAGGCGACCTGCAATCATTTTCACGACATGCCGCAGGACAGCATCGGCGAGAGCACCTTCTGCTGCGGCGGCGGCGGCGGTCTGTTGACCGACGATCTGATGGAGATCCGCGTCAAGGGCGCGATGCCGCGCATGCAGGCCCTGAAGCACGTCATCGACACCCACGGCGTGACGCACATGGCCGCGATCTGCGCCATCTGCAAGAGCCAGTTCACCAAGGTCATGCCCTACTACGGCTTCCGGCTCGACCAGATCGTCAGCCTGCACCAGCTCGTGAGCAACGCGATCGTGCTGACCGGCTCAGATTCGGATGCAGACGAAGACGAAGCGGCCTAACGGATTTCGGGACCCAACGAATTTAAACCTCTCTCGAACGAGATCGATTGACTAGGAGAATAGGCATGGCTACTTCTCGCGATGACACAAAGCTGAACTTCCGCAAGTTCAAGGACGGCGACGACCAGTGGGACAAATGGACGCGTGCGATCTTCGAAGGCGACCACTCGCACAAGTGCCCGACCTACGTGCAACGCACGCCGCCGTGTCAGGGCAGTTGCCCGTCGGGTGAGGACATCCGCGGCTGGCTCGACATCGTGCGCGGCATCGAAACGCCGCCGGAAGGCGTCAGCATGCAGGAATACGCGTTCCGCCGCTCGACCGACGCCAACCCCTTTCCGTCGATGATGGGCCGCGTCTGCCCGGCGCCCTGCGAGGACGGCTGCAACCGCAACAACGTCGAGGATTTCGTCGGCATCAACGCAGTCGAACAGTACATCGGCGACACCGCCAAGGCCAACGGCTTCAAGTTCGAGGCCGGCGCCCCGCTGACCGGCAAGAAAGTCGCCATCATCGGCGGCGGCCCCGCCGGCCTGGCCGCGGCCTACCAGTTGCGCCGCCGCGGCATCGCCTCGACCGTCTTCGACGATCACGAGGAACTGGGCGGCATGTTCCGCTACGGCATTCCCGGCTACCGTACGCCGCGCGACGTGCTCAACCATGAAATCCAGCGCATCGTCGACATGGGTGCCGTCGAGATCAAACTGAACACGCGCGTCGGCAAGGACGTCAGCGTCGCGCAGCTCGAGAAGGACTACGACGCGATCCTCTGGGCCATCGGCTGCAAGAGCGGCCGCCCCCTGCCCGTTCCCGGCGCGGACGCTCCGAACTGCGTCACCGGCGTCCAGTTCCTGGAAGCCTTCAACAGGGGCCTGATGAAAGTCACCGCCGCGCGGGTCGTCTGCGTGGGTGGCGGCGATACGTCCATCGACGTGGTCTCGGTCGCGCGCCGTCTCGGCAAGATCAAGCACACCCATCCGAAGGACAACGAAGCGGCCGAGGCCGCGGTGCTGGGCTACGTGGCCCACGACACCATCGAACTCGCCCATCGCGAAGGCGCCGATGTCACCCTGACCTCGCTGTTCCCGAAAGAGAACATGACCGCCGCCGAACACGAAGTCATGGACGCGCTGAAGGAAGGCGTGACCATCCTCGACGGTGTGATCCCGCTCGAAGTCGTGCGCGCCGCCGACGGCCGCGCCACCGGCCTGAAGATCGCCAAGTGCGTGTGGGAAGGCAATACGCCGAAGCCGGTCGAAGGCACCGAGCAGGTGCTGGAAGCCGACCTGATCGTGTCGGCGATCGGCCAGGGCGGCGACATGACCGGCGTCGAGGAATACGGCAACCAGCGCGGTCTGATCGACGCCGACAAGTACTACCAGGTACCGAATCGCCCCGGCCATTTCGTCGCCGGCGACATCGTGCGCCCGCATCTGCTGACCACCGCGATCGGCCAGGCGTCCATCGCCGCCGAGTCGATCGAGCACTACCTGAAGCGGGAAGAACAGGCGAAGCGCCCGAAAGTGGACAAACACCACTTCTCTCTGCTCGACAAGCTGAAGGAAGCCGGTCTGGAGCCCACGCCCTACACCAAGGGCGAAACCCGCGGCACCGACGACGAGACGTTTGCCATCCACAATTACGAAGACCGTTCCAAGAACGAAGTGATCTCGTCGGAAAAGCTGTTCCTCGGCCACTTCCAATACACCCCGCGCCACAAGCGCCAGGAAGTGGTGCCGGACGCCTCCGAGGTGCTCGATCATTTCGAGGAGCGCGTCATCGGCCTGAGCGAGGAAGACGCCGTTGCCGAGGCCGAGCGCTGCATGAGCTGCGGCATGTGCTTCGAGTGCGACAACTGTGTCATCTTCTGCCCGCAGATCGCCGTGTACCGCGTCAAGAAAGACGAGCGCACCATGGGCCGGTATGTCGCCACCGACTATGCCAAGTGCATCGGCTGTCACATCTGCGCCGATGTCTGCCCGACCGGCTACATCGACATGGCCATGGGCGAATAAGCGGAGTCCGGCGGAGATGCATCATTCGAACGTCCTTCGCCGCCTCTCCGTGGTCGCGCTGCTTGCATGGCTGGCGCTGCCCGTGGCGGCGTCCAGCGATGAAACGCTCCCCTTCTCGAACCTCGAGATCGCGGAGCCGCAAAGGGACTTCAGCGCGACGCAGGAGTGCGTGCAGCCCGAAGAGGAAATGCGCCGCAACCACATGAAGTACATTCTTCATCAGCGCGACCAGACCGTGCACGAAGGCATCCGCACCCGCCAGTATTCGCTGGAAGAGTGCATCAACTGCCACGCCAGCAAGGACGAGGCGACCGGCAAGTGGGTCCGCATCGAGGACAAGCGGCACTTCTGCGCCACCTGTCACACCTACGCCGCCGTGCACATCGACTGCTTCCAGTGTCACTCCGACGTGCCGGTGCGCCCGTCGCTGCTGAGCACATCGCAATCCGGTGCGGCGACCGGCGGCGGCGCGCTGTCCGCCCGGCATTCAACCGAGACGCTTCAGCCACTTGCTGCGGAGGCCAGGGTGCAATGAGCGAAACAAACATCCGATTCGACGAGGCGCGCCGCGCGTTTCTCGGCAAAGCCACGGCAGCGGCGGCGGTCACCGCGGCGAGCATCGCCCCCGGCGTCTTTCTGACGGCGCCGGCGCGGGCCAGGCCCGCCGATCAGAAAGTCACCGGCGACAAGCGCTGGGGTATCCTGATCGACACGCAGAAGTGCGCGGAAGGGTGCACCGACTGCGTGACCGCGTGCGAGGAGGAAAACGGCTGGGGCCGGGCGACGGAGTCCGAGGCGCATTCCAGCGCCGCGCAGAAGGCGCACTGGATACGCAAGGTTCATCTGAAGGAGAAGTCCACCGGTCACGTGGTCGCACTGCCGCTGATGTGCCAGCACTGCGAAAACCCGCCCTGCGCGGACGTCTGCCCGACCGGCGCGTCGTTCAAGCGTGCCGACGGCATCGTGCTGGTCGACAAGCATATCTGCATCGGCTGCCGTTACTGCATGATGGCCTGCCCCTACAAGGCGCGCAGTTTCGTCCACGAGGACCTCAAGGATCAGAAGCCCTGGGCGCCGCGCGGCAAGGGCACGGTGGAAGCCTGTACGCTGTGCGTGCACCGCGTCGACCGCGACGGCACCCCTGCGTGCGTCGAGGCCTGCAACGCGGAAAATCACGGCGCGATGGTCTTCGGCGATCTGCTCGACGAAAACAGCGAAATCTCGCAGCAGCTCCGTACCTATGGCGGTGACGAGATCCGCGCCGACCTGGGCCTGAACACCGGCGTCCGCTACAACGGCCTGTAACACACGGGTTACCGACTATGAAACTGGAAATGACCTATCGGGAAACTAGAGGCACCAGCGCAGGCTTCTGGGTGCTGCTGGGCGGTCTGGCGCTGATGATTCTGCTGGCGCTGGGCGCGACGCTGTACATGGAGGGCGAAGGTCACTGGGTGACCGGAATGTCCAACCAGATCGTCTGGGGCATGCCGCACGTGTTCGCGATCTTTCTGATCGTCGCCGCGTCCGGTGCGCTCAACGTTGCGTCGATCGGCACCGTGTTCGGCAAACCCCTGTACAAGCCGCTCGGACGCCTGTCCGGGCTGCTGGCGATGTCGCTGCTGGTCGGCGGCCTGGCCGTCCTGGTGCTCGACCTGGGCCACCCCGATCGTCTGATCGTGGCCATGACCTACTACAACTTCAAGTCCATCTTCGCCTGGAACATCATTCTGTACATCGGGTTCCTGGCCGTCACCGCGATCTATCTGTGGATGATGATGGAGCGCAAGATGAACCGGTACTACAAACCGGCCGGCTTCGCCGCGTTTGTCTGGCGCCTGATCCTGACCACCGGTACCGGTTCCATCTTCGGCTTCCTGGTTGCCCGCCAGGCCTATGACACCGCTTTGCTGGCGCCGATGTTCGTCATCATGTCCTTCTCCTACGGACTGGCGGTCTTCATCCTGGTCCTGATGGCGGCCTACAAGTGGACGCAGCGCCCGCTCGGCGACGCGCTTCTGTTCCGCCTGAAGAACCTGCTGGGCGTGTTCATCGCCGCGGTGCTCTACTTCGTCCTGGTCTACCACCTGACCAACCTCTACATGACCGAACACCATGGCGTGGAGAAGTTCATCCTCGCGGGTGGAAACATCTACACCAAACTGTTCTGGATCGTGCAGATCGGCATCGGCAGCCTGCTGCCCCTGGCGATGATCTATCACCCGACGATCGGGAAGAACCGCGGCGCCATCGCGACGGCGGCAATGCTGGTGATCGTCGGCGCATTCGCCCAGCTCTACGTCATTCTGATCGGCGGCCAGGCTTACCCGCTGGTGCTGTTCCCGAACTACGAAGTCACCGACTCGGCGTTCTTCGACGGCGTGGTCAACAGCTACAGCCCGAGCCTCTGGGAAATCACGCTGGGTGTGGGCGGCGTCGCCCTGGCGATGCTGCTGGTCACCCTCGGCGTGCGCGTGCTGCGGTTCATGCCCGACGCGCTGGACGACAAGAGCGTCGATCCGCACGCGAGCTGAGCGGTGCCGGTGGCGGAAGCATCAAAGCCGGCCGCGCGCCGGCTTTTTGTTGGCCGATCCTGATTGACCGCAAAGAACGCGAAGGGAAATACCTCTTGCCAACAGCTCTTAACCACAAAGGACACGAAGAAACCATCCCTTGGTCCGGAAAGGGTAGATTCCGTTGGAAAACTGTATCGAGTCAGCGGGGAGTTTTCGCTGTCGGACGGCGTAGGACTGGGCTCGGCTTCGGTCCAGTTGAGATTGCGTGGCCAATCGACGCTTCCATATTCGATCGCGAAAGTCGACAAAGACGCATTGCAGTTGTTTCAGATCGACCTTGACGACGCCCGGGCGGGTGGGAATTCGAAAATGATTTCTTCGTGTCCTTCGTGTACTTTGTGGTCAAGAGGTCTTGGCAAGAGGTATTTCCCTTCGCGTCCTTCGCGTCCTTTGCGGTTAGAATAACGCCTGCAGCCCGGCCATCATCCCATGTCTCGTCTCTTCATTTCCGCCGCGCACAAGTCCTCGGGGAAGACCACCCTGACGCTCGGCCTGTGCGCCGCGCTGCGCGAGACCGGGACCGTCGTGCAGCCGTTCAAGAAGGGGCCCGACTACATCGACCCGATGTGGCTGGGCCGCGCGGCCGGGCGCAGTTGCTACAACCTCGATTTCTACACCATGGCCCACGAGGAGATCGTCGCCCTGGCCGCCGACAAGACGCGCGGCGCCAACGTCGCGATCATCGAAGGCAACAAGGGACTGTACGACGGACTGGATCTCGACGGCAGCAACAGCAACGCCGCGCTGGCCCGGCTGCTGGAAACACCGGTGGTGCTGGTGCTGGACGCGCGCGGCATGACGCGCGGGATCGCGCCGCTGATCCTCGGTTACCAGGCGTTCGACCCGGCGATCCGGATCGCCGGCGTCATTCTCAATCAGCTCGGCGGCAGCCGCCACGAATCCAAGTTGCGCGCCGTCATCGAACACTACACCGACGTGCCGGTGATCGGCGCGCTGGCGCACAACCCCCGGCTTGAAATCGCCGAGCGTCACCTCGGGTTGATACCGAGCAACGAGGAACGCAACGCGGACACCTATATCGACGACATCCGGCGCCGGGTCGGCGAACAGATCGACTGGACGCTGTTGCGGGACATCGCCGCGCAGGCACCGCCGCTGACGCCCGTCGCCCGGACCGAAGCCACGGATGCAGACCGTCGAGCCGATGTGAGAATCGGCGTCGCTCGCGACGCGGCCTTCGGTTTCTATTACCCGGACGATCTCGAGGCGTTCGAACACCAGGGCGCGGAACTGGTCTTCATCGACACGCTCAAGGACGCGCGCCTGCCGGCGATCGACGGCCTGTTCATCGGCGGTGGCTTTCCGGAAAGCCACATGCAGGCCCTGGAGGCGAACCGTTCGCTGCGCGAGGACATACGCCGCGCGATCGAAACCGGATTGCCGGCCTACGCGGAGTGCGGCGGGCTGATGTATCTGTCGCGCAGCCTGAGCTGGCGCGGCGCGACCCACGCCATGGTCGGCCTGATACCGGCCGACAACCGGATGCACGAGCGTCCGCAGGGCCGCGGCTACGTGCGCCTGGCGCCCACCGACGCGTTCCCCTGGCCGCCGGCGGAAGGCCGGGCCGCCGAATTCGGCGCGCACGAATTCCACTACTCCTCGCTGGAAAACCTTGCGTCGTCCGCTCCGTTCGCCTTCGACGTGCGGCGCGGCGCCGGCATCGACGGCCGGCACGACGGTTTCATCCACAAGAACCTGCTCGCCTGCTACGTGCACCAGCGCAATACCCGGCAGAATCCCTGGGTGGCGCAGTTTCTTGCGTTCGTCCGCGCCCGGCGCAGCGCGGCTGCGCCGAGCCGCACTCCGGCGTAGCGAGACGCCGGTCCGGCCTGGATTTCTCAGGGTCTGACCGTCAGCCTGTAGGGGACGATGTAGCGCTGCGGCAGACCCGTGTACGCGGCCACGGACGAATCCTCCACCATCAGATTCAAGGCGAACGTGCCGGTGTTCTGCGGTGTTCCCGAGATCGTGCCACTGGCGGCGTTGAGACTCAGTCCGGCCGGCATCGGGTCCTCCGCGATCAGCAACACATTGGCACTCGCGTTGAAGGTGAAATCGACACCGTCCTCGTTGGCGCCGCTGGTGTTGAACGTAAAGCCGATGGTGTTCGCCTTGCTGGTATCCAGCGCATCGTTCGCTTCGAGTCCGCTGGCGGTCACGCTCTGGAAACTACGGTCGGCGATCAACCGCCCGCGATAGACGCGGCTGCCGCCGCCCGCCGCTGCACGCAGATGCCATGAGCCCGCCGCCGTCTTCCAGAGATAGAGGCCGGCCTGGGTCGCCGGGTTGTAGCTCGGCGCGCCGGTTCCGCAGGGCACCAGGTTACCCAGTTGCAGCGGCGCCAGCACGGACTTGCGCTGCGTGCAGGTCAATACCGGCGACTTGCCCAACAGCGTCCAGTGATAGGGCGTCCTGCCGCCCCACGCCTTTGCCTGGGTAGTGTACGCCCTGCCGACACTTGCGGCGGGGAACCAGTAGTTGGTGATGGACAGGCCCTTGAGCGCGTCGAGCTGGGTCCTGAGCTGGTTGAGAATCCACCGGCGCGCGGGATTCGCGTGCTGGCTGTTCAATTCATAGGGATCGTTGACCAGGTCGTAGAGTTCCGTTTCACCGGTCGGATATTCCACGAACTTCCAGGCATCGGTGCGCAGCGCAGCCCATACGCCGAAAACACCGACGTGATAGCCCCAGCCTTCGAACAGACGCGCATTGTTCCACGCCGCGCCCGGATTCTGCAGCAACGGCAGCAGACTCTGGCCGTCGGCCGGTTTGCTGACACCGGCCAGGTCCAGCAGCATCGCCGGTACGTCGAGATCCGCGCTGACGAGGTTGTCCTCCGCGCGCGGCGCGATGCCGGGCATCAGGACGACCAGCGGTACGCGGATCGCTTCGTCGTACCCCATGTACTTCTCGTGCAGCCCGTGCTCACCCCACAAAAAGCCGTTGTCGGACATGAACACGATCACCGTGTCGTTCAGCTTGCCCAATGCGTCGATCTTGCTGACGATCGCAGCGACGGCACGGTCGACCGAACGCAGCGTCCGCAACTGATCCCGATAGAACTCGTCGTTGCCCGCCGGGTCCCACCGGAAAGGATTCTTCGCCCATTTCATCGAATTCGGATCGCGAACCCAGCGCGGCTTGTCGCTCAGATCGGTTTCGCCGTAGCCGCGGCCGCGATAGACATAGCCGCTGAACAGGTTCTCGTCGCCCGGCGCCGGCGTGGCCGGCTCGTGCGGCGCACTGGTGCTGAACAGAATGAAGAACGGATCGTTCTGCACGGTATCGAGAAAATCGAGTACGGCGTCGCGCTGATAATCGGTCACGTAACGGCCGACCGGTCCAACACTGGTGCCCGACCCCGCCTGCTCGCCGCTGCTGCCGATCGCGAATTTGTAGCCGGTCAGCCAGTTGGTGCTGCCGCCCGAAATGTCGGCGACGAAGCGCGTCCATCCCGGCGGAATATAGGGCGCGATGCGGTAGTAACCATTCATGTACTTGCCGGAAAACAGGGTGCGGTAGCCGGCCCGCTGCAGCGCGAGAGCCAGCGTGTCCGAGTCCTTGAACTTTTCCACCTCGCCATTGTAGGGCGGCGTCGGATCGCCGCTGTCGTGATTTTTCAGCACACCGGTATCGTGCGAATAGAAGCCGCCCGACAACAGGCTCGCGCGCGACGCCGAACAGACCGGCGTCGAGATGAACGCGTTGTCGAAGCGGACACCCTGCGATGCGAGATTCTCGACAGTCGGCATCGCCCACAGCGTGTCGAAGCGCTGATCGTCCGTCAGTACGACCACGAAATTGAGCTTCTGCGCCGACGGTTCGTTGTCGATAATGCGCGCCGTTCCGCTCGCATCCGCAAGCGTGGCATTGATGGCATTGCTCAGCGAGAGACTGAATGTCTCCGTACCCTCCGCGATTTTGTCGTCGAGGATTCTGACGTTCACCGGCCGGCTCGTCTGGCCCGGGCTGAATGTCAATCCGCCGCTGGTCGCCAGGTAGTCGCTGCCCGCAACCGCGGTGCCGTCGGCCGTTGCATAGTCGACGGAAACCGGTGCGCTGCTGGCGCGCGAAAGCGTCGCGGTAAAGGTCGCCGTTCCCGCGTTTTCCGCAAGCGTGATGTCGTTGACCGATAGCGCCGGTTGCGCCGTTCCGCAGGGACCCAGCGTATTCAGGTCCAGCGGTTCGTCGACGCTGGCGCGGTTGGCGCCCACGAACACGGCCGCATTCGCCGGGCTCTGCACCTGGAAACACACGTTCGCCGTCGCCGGGAATCTGAAATCGAAGCCGTCTTCATAGACGCGCATGCCGAGCTGGTAGGCAATGCGGCGCGGATCGGTCGTATAGTCCAGGCTGTCGCGCGCCTCCAGGCTGACTGGGGCGACGTTCGTGAACGCTGCGCCGGAAACCAGATCGCCGGTGTACCTGATATAGGCCGGACCGGCAGTGAAGCGTGCGTGCCAGGCACCGGACGGGCAATCGTGCCAGAGGAATACGCCCGCCTGAGTCGCCGCGTTATACGTGGGAGCACCGCACGGCGATGCCGCCCAGCCATAACCCTGCGCTCGGCATCGCCTGGGACAGCCGCCCGCAAGCGGCTGGCGGACAACGCTGGTTTCACCTCTATCCCGACCAGGCGGTCGACCACGACGACGTGCTGCACTGGACGCGGTTCAGCCAGAACTGGAACAGCCAGTGCGCGGAGTGCCATTCCACTCATCTGCAAATCCGCTATGACCCGCGGAAGGATTCGTTCGACACGCGCTGGTCGGAACTCGACGTTGCGTGCGAGGCCTGCCACGGACCGGGCGCCGGCCATGTCGCCTGGGCCGCCGGGGATTCGCATGTGAAAGCGTCCGACGCGACCAAGGGGCTGTCCGTACACTTCCAGCATCAGGAGAGCAGGCACTGGACCATCGACCCGTCGACCGGCAAGGCCAGGCCCGGCACGCAAGCCGCCGAAAGCGGGATCGACGCGTGCGCCGGCTGTCACTCCCGCCGCACCGCAATCGGCGACGTTGACCGGCCCGGCGAGACCTACCTCGATCGCTACGCGCCGGTACTGCTCGAAGAGGGCCTGTACTATTCCGACGGACAGATGCTCGACGAAGTTTACGTGCACGGTTCCTTCATCCAGAGCCGCATGTATCGGGCCGGCGTCACCTGCACCGACTGCCACGAGCCGCACAGCCTGACCCTGCGCGCGGCGGGCGACGCACTCTGTCTCCGCTGTCATGCCGAGAACAAGTACGCGTCGACCGCACACCACTTCCACAACCCGGAGTCCGCCGGCGCGCGCTGCATTGCCTGTCACATGCCGGCGCGCACCTACATGGGCGTCGACGTGCGCCGCGATCACGGTTTCCGTATTCCGCGTCCCGATCTGTCGACGAAGCTGGACGTGCCGAACACCTGCAACGCCTGCCATTCGGACCGCAGCGCGGAATGGGCCGCGCAGACCCTGGCGCACTGGTACGGTCATGTGCCCGAAGGCTTCCAGCGCTACGCCGTGACGCTGGATGCGGCGCGCAAACGAAAGCCCGGCGCCGCCGCCGACCTGGCCGCGCTGGTCGACGATGCCGGTGCACCCGCCATCGCGCGCGCCACCGCGTTGTCGGAGTTCGGCGCCTATCTCGCCCCGGACTCACTCGAGTTGATCGATCGGGCGCTGCGCGACGGCAGTCCGCTGGTCCGCAGAGCTGCCGTGGCGACACTCGAAGGCGTGCCGGAATCCATCCGTACGCAGCGTGCGTTCCCGCTGCTGCTCGACCCGGTGCGTTCGGTGCGCGTGGCAGCCGCACGGATTCTCGCCGGAACATCGCGCGACAGTCTGGACGGCCGACAGCAGGCCATGCTGGATGCCGGCATCGACGAGTACGTTCACGCGTTGGGCGCCAGCGCCGGCCGGCCCGCGACGCAGTTGAATCTCGGCAATCTGTTCTTGCAGCTCAAACGCAACCAGGCCGCCGAGCAGGCCTTTCAGACCGCAATCGGACTGGAACCGGCCTTCGTTCCGGCGCTGGTCGACCTGGCCGATCTTTACCGGCGCGAAAACCGGGACACCGAGGGCGAGGCGCTGCTGCGCGGCGCTGTCGCGCGCCAGCCTGACAGCGCGGATCTGCAGCACGCCCTGGGCCTCGCGCTGATTCGCGCCAAACGCCCCGACGCAGCACTGGAGCACTTGAAGCGCGCGGCGACGCTCGACACCGGCAATGCGCGGTACGCCTATGTCTATGGCGTCGCCCTGCATTCGGCCGGACGAACGGACGCCGCGATCGACGTGCTGCGGCAAGCCTGGGAACGCTTCCCGCGCGACGCGAATATCATCGCCGCGCTGGCCGCGCTGTACCGCGAATCGGGCGACGAGGCGAATGCGCGCCGCCGCGAGGAACAACTGAACGGCGGCGGACCCTGACGTTCCAACGATCCGGGTCGCTGCGAGCACCGCCGCGCGCGACATTGTTGTGAAATCCCTGCGGCGCCTGCAGCCGCCGGAAGCCGCCGCCGAGACGGGTGCCCGCGTGGACGATGCCCCGAAGGAAACCAGCCGCATACCGGTGGAACGACCGTTGCCGAACACGCGCGGATACTACCCGGCCGCGCAGGCACCGCGAAGCGATTCCGGCGCCCCGCGTCGCGCAACCCCGGACCGGTCCGCCTGGGTATTGACAGCGAAGACCGGCGGCCTTAGCATAAGTGAACGTTCACTTAGTTAAAGGAGAAGCAAGAATGACCGAATTCAATCAAGAACTTGACGCCCGCGGCCTGAACTGCCCGTTGCCGATCCTGCGCGCGAAGAAATCCCTCAACGGCCTCGGCGGCGGCCAGGTGCTGCGGATTCTGGCGACCGACCCCGGCTCGGTGAAAGACTTCGAGGCGTTCTGCCAGCAGACCGGCAACGCGCTGATCTCGACCGGCCAGAACGACGGCGCCTACGAATTCTTCATTCGCAAGGCAGGCTGACCCCCGCCCCGCCGGGCTCCATGGCCAAACGGCTGCAGGCGGCGGAACGTCGCGCATCCATCCTCGCGGTCGCCAAGGTGCTGTTTGCCGACCAGGGATATCACGGTGTGTCGATCGACCAGATCGCCGCGCGGCTGGCCGTGAGCCCGGCGGTGCTCTACCGTCATTTTACCTCCAAACAGGCACTCTACGAGGCCGTACTCAGCGAAATCGCCTGCAAGCGCGAAAGCTACGTCAACGTCGTGGTGCGCGGGCCGGACGATTTCGGCGGCATGCTGGAGCGCATGACGCTGATGTACGTGGAGAGCGTTGCGCGCGACCCCGACTATCTGCGCATGGAACTGCACGCGGCGCTCGAAGGCAGCCAGGCGCCACGCCAGTTTTTCGAAAACCGCTGGCGCCCATTCGCCGACTACATCGAATTCGGATTGAACGAATTGTGCAAGGACTCGCCGGCGGGCAAGACCGTCGACGCGCGCGTCGACGCGTTGATGTTCCAGGGCATGGTGCGCGAAGCGCTCTATGCCAAGATCATCTACCAGGCCGACCGGTACCGCGACTACAGCCTGCGCGACCTGGTGAAACACCTGGTTGCGCTGTTCATTCGCGCGGTGGGTCTCAAGACCTGAAATTGGCGGCGCGCGCGGAGGTCACCGGCCGCCCCGTGAACGGCGAGTCAGCGGAACTTGACCTGGATTTTTACACCGGCCGTTCGTTCGCGGTATCCTTGCCGGCACTTCTCGACTGTCACGAACGGTACCTGACCCTGATGAGACGTCTTTACCTGATTCTGCCCGACAAATCCACCTGCGCGGCGCTGGTTGCCGAACTCGAAAGAGCCGGCATTCCCGAGCGTCACCTGCACGTCATCGCCAGCATGGGCACTTCGCTGGCCGGCCTGCCCGAAGCCAGCATGCTGCAAAAGACCGAGTTCAGCCACGGTGTGGAAGTCGGCGCCTCGATGGGCGCACTGGCAGGATACCTGGGCAGCCTGATGGCCGAGCACCTGCCGACGCCCGGGATCGACCTGAGCCTCAAGGCCATCGTCGGCATGGCCCTGGCGGGTGCGGTGTTCGGCGCGCTGGCCTCCGGCCTGATATCGAAGGACGCCCATAACCGGAAACTGACGGCGTTCGAAGGGGATCTGGCACGCGGCAGACTGCTGCTGCTGGCCGACATTCCCAAGCCGCAGGTCGAGCGGTGGAAGAAGACCATCCTGGAGCATTATCCGAATGCAAAAATCGGCGTGGCGAAGTTCAGGTGATGGGTTGGTTGTTTCCAACCGCGAAGGACGCAAAGGACGCTAAGGTTATAAATGCCTTAACCACGAAGGACACGAAGAAATCGTTTCTTTGCCCGCAGAGCGTAATTTACTCGTTTTCAAGGGCCGCGCTCCCCAGGGCGTCACAGGTGCAACCTGCCAGCCCTTCCGGGGCCGGGTTTTTACCCGTATAAACCCGCCACCCTCTGTCGTCGTGGTCAAGTGCGCTTTTCCGAAGGTGTCAGGCAATTGTGCAAGCCTGGGGTTGAATGCCGTCAACCGGAAAGTACGCCAACCTGCACCCTTCTGCGGACCAACAACCGATTTCTTCGTGTCCTTCGTGTCCTTCGTGTCCTTCGTGTCCTTCGTGTCCTTCGTGTCCTTCGTGTCCTTCGTGTCCTTCGTGTCCTTCGTGTCCTTTGTGGTTAAGGCATTTATAACCTTACCGTCCTTCGCGGTTGATCCCGACAGTTCACGCCGCCCTGCCCCCTACAGCGCCTCCACCGTATAGGCCGCCGCCATTCGGTGTTCGCCGCCCGGAGCGATGGTCACGAGATGATCCACCGCGTTCGCCGTTTCGACGCACAGCATGTGTTTCCAGCCGTCCGCGCCGAGGTCGCCGATCGCGGCGGCCTTCTCGCGCCAGGGGGTCCAGACCACGGTGGCGCGAGCGCCGCGCGACCGGATGAGTATCCGGCGCTTCAACCCGGGGTCCTCGATCGCGCACACGGCGCCGGTGTCGAGGTAAACCCGGTCGGTCTCGCCGGAAAACCGCACCGGTCCGTTCTGGCGGTCGCGCGCCATGGCGCGCACCTTGTCGAGGTACTCGCGATCTTCAAGCCCGGTGACGCTCGCGGTCTCGATGTCGGCAACGTTGAAATAGGTGTGCAGCGCCTCGCTGATGGTGACCGGCTTGGTGCCCTCGTTGCGGGTGACCAGCTCGACATCGAGCGCCGCGCCGACGGTGATGACGTTGTCCACCGGGGTCCGGTGCGGCCATTGCGCGCGCGTGGCGTCGGTCGCGTCGAGCCGGAAGGTAATCTGCGTCCCGCCATCCGGCCGCTGCTCGCTGGCGATTACGGACCAGGACGTGGTCCGCGCGAACCCGTGCGCGGGATACGCGGCCTCGCCGGCGTGCGGGCCGAACCAGGGCCAGCAGACCGGTACGCCGCCGCGCACCGATTTGCCGCGCGCGAACTTTGCAGCGGTGCTCAGCCAGATCACCGGCGCCTCGTCCTGGGGTTGCCATTGGAGCACCTGCGCGCCCTGCAAGGCTATGGTCGCATCGCCGTAGTCGTTGGTTATCCGCGCGACGGGCATACCGCCCGAGCCCGCCTCGAACACCAGCTCGCCGGCAAATCCATAGCGTTTGTTCAATGCGTCAACCGAGGTCATCTCCAGGCCCTTTCATTGGAATGGGCGTTAGGATAACCCGGCTGTTACCCTGAAATCCAAGGGTTATTTCGGCGTAGTTCAACCGCCGGACGGCGCCCGGCGCGTGACCGCGAGCCTGAGAAAATGCGTTGCGCAGGAAATGCAGGGATCGTAGTTGCGGATGACCATCTCGGCACGCTGCCTCAGCACGTCGTCCGGCCGGTCCAGTCCACAGGCCTGCAGCGACGTGCGGATATCCTCTTCGATGCGCGCCTGGTTCTGACTGGTCGGCGGCACGATGCGCGCCGAGACGATGCGACCGGCTGCGTCGGTTTCGTAGCGGTGCCACAGCAGGCCGCGCGGCGCTTCCGTGGCGCCGAAACCGACGCCCGCGCGCGGGCGGATGTCGACGAAGGGCCGCGCCGGCGGCGCGTAGTCTGCGAGCAGCCGAATCGCCTCGACCAGCGCCACATGAATCTCGACGGCACGCGCGACGATACTGTGAAACATGTTCGTGCTCGGGAACGCCGTCGGCAGGCGCGCCAGCAGGGCCTGCGTCTCCGGTGGCAGGCGATCGAGGTTCAGGTTGAGCCGCGCGACCGGGCCCACCAGATACGGCCGCCCTGCGTGCAGGGCGTGCAGCGCGGTCGAATGCGGCACCTGGAATTCCTCGAAGTGCTGTTCGTATTCGGCGCGATCGATCGCCATGCCGGCACTCGATACGATGCACCCGCCGGCCATCGCGTACTCCCGCGGATCGCGCAGCGCGACGCTGGTGAACGTCTGGCGGTCGTCGGGCAATGCCAGGCCGGCGACCCAGCGCACGAGTTCTTCCGCGCGCGGAACCGCCTCGCGCAAGCGCGTCGCCAGTACGCTCACCTCGCTCCGGCGCGGCGCGTGATGAAAACCGCCGACGCGCACGCCGACCGGGTGCACCGACCGGCCGCCCAGCAGGCGGATCAGGTCGTTGCCGAGCCCTTGCAGATAAAGACCGCGGCGCACTTCGTCCGGATAGTCGGCGGCCATCGCCACGGCACTGGTGTAACCGAAGAAATCGGGCGCCGCCAGCAGATGAATGTGCAGGCTGTGGCTCTGTATCCACTCGCCGCAATAGAACACCCGGCGCATGCGCCGCACCCAGTCGCCGGCGTCCACCCCGAACGCCGACTCCAGCGCCTGCACGGCGCTCATCTGGTAAGCGACCGGACAGATGCCGCAGATGCGCGCGACCATATCCGGCACTTCGCGGCAGTCGCGTCCGATCAGAAACTGCTCGAACAGTCGCGGCGGTTCGTAGATGCGCAGTTGCAGATGACGGATCGAACCCGCCTCGATTTCGAGTTCCAGCGCGCCCTCGCCTTCGACGCGCGCCAGGACGGGCACATGGATGCGTATGTCACGTTGTTCACTCATCGCCGGCCTTCCATTTCATTCCCTCGGCGCTGAACGCCGGCGCGTTGCTGTTGAAGGACAGATAGCGGCGGGCGATGTCGGCGGGCATGAGACCCAGCCCCGTGAAGCGCCGGCTCAAGGCGGCGGTGTTGGCACTTTCCGCCGGCCCGAAGCAGCCGTAACAGTCGCGCCCGTAGCGCGGGCAGATGGCACCGCAGCCGGTCTCGGTCACCGGCCCCATGCACGGCGTTCCCTGCGTCACCAGCACGCACACGGCGCCGGCGCGCTTGCACTCGAGGCAGACTTTCTCGTGCAGCGGGTTCAACCGCGTGCCCGCCAGCAGCGAGTTGACCGCCTGCAGCACCTGGCGGCTGGTCACGGGACAGCCCCAGAGCTCGAGATCGACCGCTATGTGATCCTTGATCGGTGTGACCCGGTCGAGGCTGGCGATGTATTCGGGGCTGGCGTAGATGCCTTCGATCCACCGCTTCGCATCGGCGAAGTTGCGCAGCGACTGCAGGCCGCCGGCCGTGGCGCAAGCGCCGATGGTGACGATGTAACCGCTGTTGGCACGGATGCGTTGCACGCGTTCGAGGTCCTCCGGCGTGGCGATGCTGCCTTCGATGAAGGCGACGTCGACCTGCGCGTCGGCGTCGAGCATGCCGGCCTCTGCGAAGTGCACGAGTTGCACGCGCCCGGCCAGCGTCAGCAGCGCCTCGCCCATGTTCAGGAACGCGAGCTGACAGCCGTCGCAGGAACTGAACTTGTGGACGGCGACGCGGACGGACGGCGCAGCGGACCGTTTCATGTCAAAACCCCTTTCGCCCGAGCAGTTTCTGCACGTCGGCGTACGCGAACACCGGACCGTCTCGACAGACGAAGTGCGGTCCGATCTGGCAATGGCCGCACCAGCCCACGCCGCACTGCATGTTGCGCTCCAGACTGAGCCAGATGAATTTGCGCGCAATCCCGCGTTCGGCGAGGATGTGCGCGGCGCCCAGCATCATCGGTTGGGGGCCGCACATCAACACCCCGGTGCGGGCCGTGTCGAATTCCGCCTGGTCGAGCAGTTCGGTCACCAGCCCCACGTGCCAGCGCCACTGCGCATTGCCGACGTCGGCGGCCAGCAGCACGCGGATGCCGTCCTCGCGCGTCCAGCGTTCGTACTGCTCGCGCCAGAGCAGATCGTCGGCGTGTTTCACACCCTGGATCACCGTCAGAAAGCCAAAATGTTCGCGGCGGTTACGTACGTAGTTGATCACCGAAACGACCGGCGCGCAGCCCAACCCGCCGGTGACGACCAGCAGGTCCTGTCCCGCGAGCGTCTCGAGCGGCCAACCGCGCCCGAAGGCCCCGCGCAACCCGATCACGTCGCCGACCTGCAGGTCGTGCAGGCAGGTGGTGACGCGCCCGACCTTGCGGATGGTATGGCGCAGCACGCCCGTTTCATCCGGGTCCGAAACGATGGAAATGGCCACTTCGCCGACACCCGGCACACAGAGCATGTTGAACTGGCCCGGGCTGAACTGGTAGGTGTCGGCGCCGTCGAGCAGCTCCAGCGACAGCGTCACGATCAAACGCGATTCCTGCATGCGGTCGACGACCCGTGCGCGCAGCGGCACACCGGGTGCCAGCGCATCAGTCCGTGCCACAGATCGCCCCCGCTTCCTCGGTAATGTCGATGCCCACCGGACACCAGCTTATGCAGCGCCCGCAGCCCACGCAACCGCTGCGCCCGTACTGGTCGTGCCACCCGCCCAGCTTGTGCGTCAGCCACTGCCGGTAGCGCAACGGCGCGTCGGACCGGAGGATGAAACCATGCAGATAGCTGTGCCCGGCGGTAAAGCACGAGTCCCACTGGTGGACGTGGCGGCTGTGCGTGCCGTCGGCCGTAACCTCGTCCTCGGCGCTGAAACAGAAACAGGTGGGACAGACCGAGGTGCAGTTGCCGCACGCCAGGCAGCGCTCGCCAACCTCGGCCCAGCGCGCATGGTCCAGGCGCGCAAACAGACTCTCCTTCAGATTGCGCGACGGCAGCGACCGCGTCTGCGCGGCACTTGCCGCGTCGGTCGCGGCAGCGGCTTCGGCCCGCTGTTCGGCCGATACCGGCCCCAGCGGCAGGGTGGCGATGAGACTTCTGCCCGAAGCAGAGCCGGCGGTCACGATAAAGCCGGTATCCAGTTCGTCGAGCAGGATATCGTAACCGCGCGTCGCCGCCGGCCCGTCGCCGGTCGACGCACAGAAACAGGTTGCCGCCGGGTGCGTGCAGTTGACCGCGACGAGCAGCAGCGCCGCTCGGCGGTGCTGGTACGGCACGTCGGCCATGCCTTCCAGGAAATGCCGATCCAGCAGATCGAGCGCCGCCAGATCGCAGGCGCGCACGCCGATCACCGCCGCCGCTTCGACGGGCGCTTCCACGGCGCGGAATTCCGGCGCGCTGCGGTCGGCGAAGTTCACCTCCCAGCGCACTTCCCGCGGCGCGAACAACCGCGGCTTGAGCGCCTGCGGGCCGTTGGCCCAGGCGAACAGACGTTGACCCCCCTCCTGCGTCAGTCGGTATTCGCCCGGCGCCTGGTGGTCGCGATAGCCGGCCGGCAGCTCGCTGACATCGTTGATCTCGTCGAAGACGATGGCGCCGTCGCGCACCGTCGGTCCGACGCAGCGGTAACCGCTTGCACGCAGGGTGTCCAGCAACTGCTGGAATCCGGCGCGCGCGAGAAATCCGTTTTCCATGGTCATGAAGACAGGCGCCCTTCGAGCAGCCGGGTATTCCGTTCGACCGCCGCGGTATCGGTGGTGTCGAACAGGATTGTTGACGCCTGCTCGTCCGGCGTCAATGGGTCGGCGCTAAGAATTTGCGCATCCAGCACTGCCAGGTCGGCTTCGGATGCATCAGCGCCGGCGTGCAGGCGTGCGCGAATGCGTGCGCGCAGCACGGCGTCGGGCGCCGCGAAATCCAGAATGACGAAACCGCTGCGTGCCATCGACGCCACGGCGGCGAACTGATCGCGCCATTGCGCACTGAGAAAGGTTGCATCGACGATGACCGAGAAACCGCCGTCCAGCGCGGCGCAGGCCAGTTCTGCAAGGCGCGTGCAGGTGCGGCGGCCCGCAGCGGCGGTGTAGATGCCGCCCGCGACTGCGGAAGCGGACGCCGCCAGCGCCTCGAGGCCGAACAGCCGTTTACGCTCGATGTCGGAGCGCAACTGCACCGCGCCGATGCGTTCGACCAGTTGCGCCGCAAGCGTCGACTTGCCCGAGCCTGACAGTCCGTGGGTGATCATCAACACCGGTCTCGGCCGTGTTATGAGCCGCTCGGCCAGCGCCAGGTACGTACGGCAGGTCGCGCGCGGCTCGGCGTCGGCCGCCGTCGTACCCGCGTCGGTCAGCCGCAGCACCGCGACCTTGGCGCGCACCAGTGCGCGGTAGACGAAGTAATAGGGCAGCACCGCCAGACCGGCGTAATCGCCGGTGGCCTGCAGATACCGGTTGAGAAAACGGCGCGCCTCGACGTCCAGCCCGTGATCCAGCAGGTCCATGTACAGAAAGGCGACGTTGCTCATCACGTCGATCCAGCGCAGTTCCGGATTGAATTCGATGCAGTCGAACAGGCGGACGCGGTCGCCGATTTCGACCAGGTTGCCCAGGTGCAGATCGCCGTGGCACTCGCGCACCAACCCGTCGCGCCGGCGCGCATTCATCGCCGCGCGCACCCGCTCGAACTCGGCCTCGCCCCAGCGCGCGATACGCTCGATCGCGGCGCGCTCATCGTCGTCGGCCAGGCGCGGCCGGATGTGATCGAAATTCTCGGTAAACCAATGATGGATGCGCTGCGGCTCGCCGAAGCCGCTGGCGGCCGCCGCCGGCGCCGCCGCGCGGTGCGCCGCCGCGATCCGGTCGCACATCGCATCGAGCAGCGCAGGCGTCAACGCGCCGCGCCGCGCCACCTGGTCGAGTGTCGCAGCGTCGGGAAAGCGCCGCATCTTCACGGCATACTCGACGACCTTGCCCGCGCCGCCGACGGCGTACCGGCCCTGCGCGCAGGTCACCGGCACCACGTCGAGATAGAGTTCCGGCGAAAAGCGCCGATTGAGCCGCAATTCCTCGGCGCACAACTGGTGACGGCGTTCGAGCGTGGAGAAATCGAGAAAGCCGAAATTGACCGGCTTCTTGAGTTTGTAGGCGAATTCGCCGGCGAGAAACACCCAGGAGATATGGGTTTCGACGCGCCGCACCCCATCGACGGCGTGCGGATAGGCCTCCGCCCGCGCCAGCGCGGCCAACATTGCGGCGGTGTGGGCGTCATCGGCCGACGCCGGATTCAACCGCTCCGAATGCATCGCAACCACTCCCGCATGGCACCGTCAGAAACCCATTCTCGCCTGAGGAATCTCTGAGACAGCCGTCATACCGGCGAAAACCGGCATCCCGCGTTTTGAAGCGACTGGATCCCGGCCTTCGCCGGGATGACGTTTTTTCACTTGATCAGAGGTTCGTTAACATATCCGCGGCAGCGGGTCGTCTTCCAGTTCGTCGAGCATGCGCTGCCCGCCCAGCTCGGTCGTCAACAGCACGCGCGGCTCGCCGGATTCCAGATGACCGATGCGCTGCGCGCCGGCGCCCTCCGGCAGCGCGCGCCAGCGCTCGAGCAGCGCATCGGCGGCGTGCGCATCGACCACCGCGACGACGCGGCCCTCGCACGCCAGGAACATAGGATCGTAACCGAGCATGTCGCACACCGACTGCACCGGGTCGCGCACGGGCACGGCAACCTGCTCCAGGCGCACCGCCAGACCGGTCGCGTGTACCAGTTCGTGGCAGACCGTCGCCAGCCCGCCGCGCGTCGGATCGCGCATGAAGCGCAGGCCGTCGAAGGCAAGCGCCGCGCGCGTCAGCGGCATTACGCTCGCGGCGTCGGAGCGCACGTCGCCGCGCAGGCCGAACTGTTCGCGCGCCAGCATGACCGCGATGCCGTGATCGCCGACCGGACCGCTGACCAGGATCGCGTCGCCGGGCCGGATGCGATTCATCCCGAGCGGCGGCCCCGGCAGCCGCCTGCCGATGCCGGTCGTCGCCAGGTAGATGCCGCCGCCCTGGCCGCGCGGCAGCACCTTGGTGTCGCCCGCCGCAACCTGCACGCCGACCGCCGCGGCGGCCGCCGCCATCGACGCGATCACGCGGTCGAGCAGCGCGATCTCGACGCCCTCTTCGACGAAGGCGTTGAGGCTGAGATACAGCGGTTCGCCGCCGGCCACCGCCAGATCGTTGGTGGTGCCGTGCACGGCCAGCGAACCGATGTCGCCGCCGGGAAATTCCAGCGGCTGCACCGTGAACCCATCGGTGGTGAACAGGATGTCCGGGTCGGCCAGCGTCAGCGACGCCGCGTCGGCGTGCGTGTCCAGCGCGCCGTGCGACAGGTGGCGTGCGAACAACCCGTCGATCAGCTCGCGCATGTGGCGGCCGCCGTTGCCGTGGGCGAGGGAGATATGCGTCGCGAGCATCAATCGCCCGCCGCCGCAGCGGTCATACGTCGCTCAGCCGGACCGGCGTATCGGCGACGCTGTCCTGCGCGACCGTCGACTGGCGGATACCGCCGGCCCACCAGATCCGGCAGGCGCCCTCGTCGGAAACCATGCAGGGGCCGATGGGATGGCGCGGCGTGCAGGCCGCACCGTACAGGCGGCATTGGTTGGGATAGATCTTGCCCAGCACCACGCGCGCGCAGTCGCAGCCGGGCGGCATCTGACCGGCGCGCTTGCGGGCGCTGTCGGCGTAGGACGGAAACCGCACGCGCGCATCCTGCGCCTTGAAGCGCTGCGCCGGCACGAAGCCCGACGCCGGAATCGTGCCGACGCCGCGCCAGTTGGCGTCGGCGACGTCGAAGGCATCGGCGAGCTGTGTGCGCGCGGTCGGATTGCCGCCGGCGCGCACCAGTTCCGGATAACAGTTGTCGAGAAACGCCTGCCCCGATTGCACCTGGCGCAGCACCGAATAGAGCGCCGCCAGCAGACTGTCCGGGCTGAAGCCGGCGATGGCGGTCGGTATGTTGTAGCGTTCGACCACGAAGCGCCAGTCTTCCGGCCCCATGACGGTCGACACGTGGCCGGGCGCGACCAGGCCGTCGAACCCCGCCTCTTCGGAGGCCAGCAGCATCGCCACCGCCGGCCAGGTCAGGCGCCCCGACAATAACAGCGAGAGATTCTCCGGCACGCCTTCCAGCAGCATGGCGGCCACCGGCGCCGAGGTGGTTTCGAAACCGGCGGCAAAGAACACCACCTGGCGCGCCGGGTTGTCGCGCGCGATGCGCACCGCTTCCATCGGCGAGGCGATCGGCCGCACGTCGGCGCCGCGCGCCTTGGCTTCCTCCAGCGAATGCGGCTCGCGCTTGGGCACGTTCACCGGCACGCGCAGCATGTCGCCGAAGGTGGCCAGAATCACTTCTTCGTTGAGCGCCAGCGCGATGGCTTCGAAGACGTCTTCCTCGGGACAGACGCAGACCGGACAGCCCGGTCCGGGAATCAGTTCGATCGACGCGGGCAGCGCGCCGCGCAACCCCGCCAGGGTGATCGAGCGCTCGTGGCCGCCGCATACGTTCATGATCCGGACGCTGCGCTCGTCCGCCAGCGCGTGAATTTTCTTGAGCCAGTCGGCGTTGGTCGTCATGGTGTGCTCTCTTAGCGGTGCAGGCCGTGCAGGCGGATGCCATCCGGGTGCAGGACCGGGCGGAAGGTCGCGCCCTGGCCGAGCTGCTCGCGGTACGCGGCCAGTTCGGCGCGCAGCCAGGCGAGCCAGGCGTCGATGCCGCCGGCGCGTTTGACCGAGACTTCGTGCACGGGCGCCGGGTTGGCCAGTTGCCGGATGAAGTCGCGGGCGCGCCGCGGGCTGAAATCGTCCAGCACCGGCAGCAGGTCGGCCTTGGACAGCAGAATCAGGTCGGCGCCGCGGAACATCACCGGATACTTGGCCGGCTTGTCGTCGCCCTCGGGCACCGACAGCAGTGCCACGTTGCGGTGCTGGCCGAGGTCGAAACTCGCCGGACAGACCAGGTTGCCGACGTTTTCGATGAACAGCAGGTCGATGTCGTTCAACGGTAAATCGTGCAGCGCGTTGTGCACCATGTGCGCGTCGAGGTGGCAGGCGCTGCCGGTCGTGATCTGGATGGCGCGCGCGCCCTTGGCGCGCACCCGTTCGGCGTCGTTCTCGGTTTCCAGGTCACCCTCGATCACGGCAATGCGGTACTGGCCGGCGAGCGCGCCCAGCGTCGCTTCCAGCAGCGCGGTCTTGCCCGATCCGGGCGAGGACATGAGGTTAAGGGCCAGCACCCGGTGACGATCGAAGTGCTCGCGGTTGTGCGCGGCCATGTGATCGTTTTCGGCGAGCAGGTTGCGCAGCACGGTGACCGCTTCGCCGCCCGCCCCGGTCTTCTCCAGCTTGCCGCCGGGTTCGAGAAGATGACGGTTGCCGTGGGTTACATTGCACCCGCAGGTATCGCACATGAATCGCTTCCTCGTTCCGCAATTTCGAATTCGGCGTGGATCAGCACCAGTTCGCCGCCGCTGACAAGACGCGCGCGCCAGTTCCCGCACAGACCGCACACCCTATGGACGGACACCGTTTCGGTTTCCGCGCCGCAGCTGGGGCATTGAACGCGCCCCGGCGCGTCCTCGATCACCAAACGGGAATCCTCAGCCAGGGTTCCGGCGCAGGCGATCGGATAGGCCTGTCGCAAGCCTTGGGGTTCGACACCGGACAAAACGCCGATGCGCACCGTCACGCTGCACACGCGCCGCGCGGCGTATTCCCGGGCCAGGTCGTCCAGGTGGCGGACCAGTGCCTGGCAGACCGACAGCTCGTGCACGTCACGGCCCTCCGGCCGCCAGCATCTGGTCGAAGAGTTCCCAGGCGGTGCGCGCGTCCTGCGGCGTGACTTTCTGGATTGCGTAGCCGACGTGCACGACCACGTAATCGCCCGGCGTAAGGTCCTCGCCCTGCATCATGAACAGATTGACGTCGCGTGCGATGCCTTTGGCCTGGCAGCGCGCGACGAATCCCTCGATAGCTTCGATTTGCATTGGAATGCCCAGACACATGACTCGCTCCTGCCTCCGTTGACGGCGCGCGACCCGCGCGGCGCGCCCTGCTTTGTTCTTATAGCATGTTTCGGCGTCGTTGCGGCGAACTCCCGAAGCAGTGCCCGGGCGCCCACCCTCACCCGGCACGCGCCGGATGATCCGAATTCCCGTCGTTCCGGCCTTTGCCGGAACGACGATCCTCGCTGTCGGGCTCTACCGGGATGACACACGCCAAGCTTCCGGCGGCTTGCCCACGACGGTTCAATGATTAAGATCGAAACTGCCCAAACTATAAAACATTGATATCTAAGATAGCTTGACTAAGATCAATATCGTGGGGTGCTTTTTTAACCCGACAGTTGCGTGCCGGAACCCGCCGGGATTCGGCCGAGGATTGTTGTTGCCGGTTTGTACGGCGAGGAGCGGTGCTGCGGGTGGAGTTCAACACGGGTGCGGTGGGGCTGCGTGCGTGGGTTGGGCCGAGGCACGAAGCCCAACCCGCGTCGATGCAACGAATTGGGTTGATTCAGCAGCGGAAATCGATTGATGCCACGAATACTGGTGCTCGGAATCGGTAACACCATTCTCTCCGATGAAGGCGTCGGCGTGCAGGTTGTGCGCCGCCTGGAAGAGTGCATGTCCGGCGCCGGTGTGCGGTTTCTCGACGGCGGCACCCTCAGCTTCACCCTGGCGGCCGAGATCGAATCCGCCGACGGCCTGATCGTCGTCGATGCCGCGCAACTGGCGGCGCCGCCCGGCAGCGTGCGCGTCTTGGCCGGCGCCGACATGGACCGCTTCGTCGGCATCAGCAAGCGCAGTGTGCACGAAGTGGGCCTGATCGATCTGCTGGACATCGCCCGCCTGACCGAGTCGCTGCCGCCGCAACGGGCGCTGGTGGCGATACAGCCCGGCAAACTGGACTGGGGTTGCGAACTCTCGCCGGCGGTCGCCGACGCCGTTCCCCTGGCCATGCACAAAGTGCAGTTGCTGCTCGGCGCCTGGCAGCCGACGATCATCGGGGTAGATAACCGGGGTCAGAACAGAATGGCACTTACTTAAGCCCAGAACTGCCGTCATCCCGGCGAAGGCCGGGATCCAGAGTCCACAATAGTGGCAGTTTTCCTGGATTCCGGCCTTCGCCGGAATGACGAAACCCCTGAATTCAGAGTTAAGTAAGTGCCATTCTGGTCAGAACACAGTTTTCTCTAATATTGCGTGAATCAGTTTTCGGGCAATGAGGCTGTCAACGCGCTTTTTCAGCGAATTTTAGAGAAAACTGTGTTCTGACCCCGGTTATCCTGAGGAGGAACCCGTGCGACCCGAGGAGCTGCTGAACCGCATTCCGGTGGACGACGCCGATCGCGCGACCGGCAACGTGCGGCCGTTGCTGCACGAACTGCTGCACGCGCTGAAGGCGCTGATCGAAACCGGCGCCGAGCACGCCATCGACCTGCGCAGTCTTCCGTTGACCGCCGCCGAGGAAACCCGCCTCGACCGCCTGCTGGGCACCGGCGAGGTGCGCGCGGACATCGAAACGCTCGGCAACAGCCAGGTGCGCGAGACGTCGGTCCCTGGCATCTGGATGATCACCCACTACAATGAGAACGGGGACATCGTCGGCAAGTGCCTGGAGGTGACGCGCTGCCCGTGGCTTCTGCAGACGCAGGCAGAAGACCTGCCGGCCGGCGCGCAGCGGCTGCAACGCCTGCTCGACGAGTGAGCTGCGCGGGCGAAGGCTGGAGGATGGCGTGCAGCACCGGCCCGGGCCGCGCCTGCACGGGTGCTGCCCGGTTACGCACGTCTTGAAAGTACGACAAACCGGCCGGATCCGGCGGAGGGTCTAGGCGATGCAGGATAATGACAAGTCACTCGGCGACCTGCTGCGCGAGAGAGGCGTATCGCGCCGCGGCTTCCTGAAATACTGCGCCACCATCGCCTCGGTCATGGCCCTGCCCCCGACCATGGCGTCGGCGATCGCGGCTGCGCTGGAGCAGGCGCGCCGGCCCTCGGTGATCTGGCTCTCGTTCCAGGAATGCACCGGCTGCACCGAGTCTCTGACCCGCAGCCATGCGGCCACCCTCGAAGACCTGATCTTCAACGTCATCTCGCTGGACTATCACCACACGCTGCAGGCTGCGTCGGGCGATCACGCCGAGGCGGCGCGCAAGGCCGCGATGGACGAAAACCGGGGCAAGTACCTGCTGATCGTCGACGGCTCGATCCCCACAGGCAACCCCGGTTACTCGACCATCGCCGGCGTCAGCAACTTCGACATGCTGATGGAAACGGCCGCCGGCGCGGCGGCGATCGTCGCGGTCGGCAGTTGCGCGTCGTTCGGCGGCATACCGCGCGCCGATCCGAATCCGACCGGCGCACGCTCCGTGGCGGAACTGGTCACAGACAAACCGATCATCAACGTCCCGGGCTGCCCGCCCATTCCGGTGGTGATCACCGGCGTGCTGGCGCACTTCCTCACCTTCGGCCTGCCGCAGCTCGACGCACTCGGCCGGCCGGCGGCCTTCTACGGCAAGAGCATCCACGACCGCTGCTACCGCCGGCCGTTCTACGACAAGGGCCTGTTCGCGGAAACCTTCGACGACGAAGGCGCGCGCAAGGGCTGGTGCCTGTACAAGCTCGGCTGCAAGGGCCCGACGACCTTCAACGCCTGCGCCACCACCAAGTGGAACGACGGCACCAGTTTCCCGATCGGCTCGGGGCATCCCTGCCTCGGCTGTTCGGAACCGGATTTCTGGGACGCCGGCGGATTCTACAAGTCCATCTCGACGCCGACGGGCGACCTGCAAAAGCCCCTGATCTACGGGGCGGCGGCGGGCCTCGCGGCGGGGGTGGCGATCGGGACGCTGAATCGGGCGCGTCGCGCCGGCGCCGAACGCGGCCACCACAAAGTCACGCTGGACGACCTCAGCAAAGGGGACGGCCAATGAACGGAACCGAGTTGCTGTTGTGGGTCCGCGGCCCCGCCTTCCACTACGCGCTGGCCATCTTCCTGGTCGGCGTTCTGGTCCGCCTGCTGGAAATCCTGCTGCTGGGGCGCAAGCCCAACTACGCCGAAGCGCGCGGCTCGGCCATGGCCGGCGGCCTGCGCACCCTCGTCACCCGTGCGGTGCCCGACGCGGGCACGCTGGCGCGGTCTATGTTCACGGTGACCGCCGGGTATGTGTTTCACGTCGGCCTGTTCATCGTCGTGTTCTTCTTCTCGCCGCACATTCTGGTGTGGCACCAACTGCTCGGCGTGCGTTGGCCCGGCCTGCCCTCGCCCGTGATCGACGCCTTTACGGTGGTGACCTTGGTCGCCCTGCTCGCGGTGCTGTTCCACCGCATCGCCAGCCCGGTCCTGCGCCTGCTGTCGCGCAGCCAGGACTACCTGGTGTGGGCGCTCACGTTTCTGCCGGTGTTGACCGGCTATCTGGCCGTGCACCGGCTGACGTTCGCGCCGAACACGCTGCTGGCGGTGCACCTAATGAGCGTCGAGCTGATGCTGGTGCTGTTTCCCTTCACCGGGCTGATGCACGCGTTTACGCTGGTGCTGGCACGCTGGTACAACGGCGCCATTTCGGGTTATCGGGGGGTTCGCTCATGAGCGCTTCGCTGGAACGCGGCCTGAAGGCGCTGGCCGAACAGATCGACGCGCCGACGGCGGCATTCTTCAGCGCCTGCGTGCGCTGCGGCATGTGCGCCGACGCCTGTCTGTTCTACACCGAGACCGGCGACCCGAAATACACGCCGATCCACAAGCTGGAACCGCTGCGCAAGGTGTGGTGGCAGAAGTACACCTTCCTCGGCAGGCTCGCCAGCCTGCTGCACCTGAGCAAGCCGGTCACCGACGCCGAACTCACCGAATGGGAGCCGCTGGTCTACGACAGTTGCACGCTGTGCGGCCGCTGCTCGATGGTCTGCCCGGTGGGCAACGACCTCGCCTACATGATCCGCAAGCTGCGCGAAGGCATGGCGGTGTCCGGTCACGCACCGGCCGGCCTGGTGGGCGCGACCACGCGCGCCATCACCATCGGCAGCCCGATGGGCGTGAAACTGCCGGCGCTGCGGGCGCAGATCGGGCACACCGAACAGGAAGTCGGACTGTCGATCCCGGTGGACGTCGAAGGCGCGGACTACATGCTGCTGCTGTCGTCGATGGAGATCATGAACTTCCCCGAATTCATCGGCAGCGTGGCGAAGATATTCCACAAGGCCGGCGTGTCCTGGACCATTTCGTCGGAAGCCTTCGAAGCGACCAACAGCGGCATTCAGATCGGCGTCTCCGACCTGGCGGCGGAACTGGTCGAGCGCATCGTCAAAGCCGCCGAGAAACTCAAGGTCAAGACCGTCATCAGTCCGGAGTGCGGGCACGCCTACATGGCGATTCGCTGGGAAGGCCCCAACCTGATCAAGCGGCCGTTCGGGTTCAAGGTCATGCACATTCTGGAAGTGCTGGACAGGCTGCGCGAGGAAGGCAAGCTGAAGACGACCGGCAAGGAAAGCCTGCGCCTGACCTATCACGACCCCTGCCAGATCGCGCGCCGCGGCGGCGTCATCGAACAGCCGCGACGATTGCTCAACTTGATCGCGGACAACTTCGTCGAAATGCCGGAACACGGTTCGATGAACTGGTGTTGCGGCGCCGGCGGCGGCGTCAGCGCCAACGAGCGCGCCGACCCGCTGCGCCTGATCGCCTTCAACCGCAAGAAGACCCAGCTCGCGGACATCGGCGCCGAAGGGCTGGTGTCGGCCTGCTCGAACTGCCGCATCTACCTGGAAGAAGGCCTGGAGGAGAACCACGTGGACATTCCGGTTCTGAGTCTGACCGAAACCCTGGCCGAACACCTGGCCGATTGACGGCCGGGCGGAGCTTGCTGCGATGACCGAAATCACCAATCAGACCCAGTTCAGACAGGCGCTCGACAAACTGGACGCCACCCGGCAGCGGCTGGTGGCCGCGCGCTTCGTCGAACAGGTGCTGCCGCTGTGCGACGACGCACGCGTGGCACGCGCCATCGACGTCGCCGCCGACCCCGGCGCGTCCCGCGCCGATCTGGACGAAGCGCTGTGGGCGGTCAAAGCCGCCGCGATCGACAGCCACACGCGTTGCGGCTCCGAGGGCGACTGGGCCGACTCGACCGGCTACTTCGTCGCCCGCGCCGCCATCGCGGCGCTGACGCCGAAGGACGCGATCCCCGGCGGGCCCGCGTGGCAGGCGGCGATGAGCAGCCGCATGGCCCGCACCAGCGAGTCCATCGCCAGCGGCACCGACGTCACCGAACAGACGGCGCTGACGCAGTATCGCATCCTCAGCGAATTCCTACGCTCCTGACGGGACCACCGCCCATGAACGAACGCATCGTCGTCGACCCGATCACCCGCATCGAAGGCCATCTGCGCATCGAGGCGCAGATGGACGGCGACCGCATCAAACAGGCGTACTCGTCCGGCACCATGGTCCGCGGCATCGAGATCATCCTGCGCGGCCGCGACCCGCGCGACGCCTGGGCCTTCGCCCAGCGCATCTGCGGCGTGTGCACGCTGGTGCACGGCATCGCGTCGGTGCGCGCCGTCGAAAACGCGCTGAACTACAAGATCCCGCCCAACGCCCAGTTGATCCGCAACCTGATGATCGCCGCCCAGTACGTGCACGACCACGTCATGCACTTCTATCACCTGCACGCGCTGGACTGGGTCGACGTGGTCTCGGCGTTGAAGGCCGATCCGGCCAAGACTTCGGCACTCGCGCAGTCGATCAGCAACTATTCCAAATCCTCGCCCGGCTACTTCTCGGACACGCAGAAAAAGCTGAAAGGCTTCGTCGAATCCGGCCAGCTCGGCATTTTCGCAAAAGCCTATTGGGGCCACCCGGCCTACAAGCTGCCGCCCGAAGCCAACCTGATGGCCGTGGCGCACTACCTGGAAGCGCTGGCCTGGCAGCGCGACGTCGCCAAACTGCACGCGATTTTCGGCGGCAAGAATCCGCATCCGAATTTCGTCGTCGGCGGCGTGCCCTGCCCGATCGATCTCAACTCCGACTCGGCGATCAACACCGAGCGCCTGGCGCAGGTGCAGGACATCATTCACCGGATGCGCAACTTCGTCGACGAGGTCTACGTGCCGGACACACTGGCGATCGCCGGCTTCTACAAGGACTGGGGCCAGCGCGGCGAAGGTGTCGGCAACTTTCTCACCTACGGCGACTTCCCGGAAAAAGGCATGGACGATCCTTCAAGCTACCTGATCCCGGCCGGCGTTATCCTCGATCGCGACATCGGCACGGTGCACGCGATCGACATGAACGCGCCCGACCAGATCAAGGAATTTGTCTCGCATTCCTGGTACGACTACTCCGGCGGCAAGGACACCGGGCTGCACCCCTACGACGGCGAGACCACACTGAACTATACCGGACCGAAACCGCCCTACGATCACCTGGACGTCGACAAATCCTATTCCTGGCTGAAATCGCCGCGCTGGAAAGGCAAGGTCGTGGAGGTCGGACCGCTGGCGCGCGTGCTGATGCTGTACGCCAACAGGCACCCGCAGACGCGCGAACTGGTCGACAGCACGCTGAGCAAACTGGACCTGCCGGTGCGCGCGCTGTTCTCGACGCTGGGCCGCACGGCCGCGCGCACGCTGGAAACCAAGGTCATCGCCGACACCATGCAGACCTGGTACGACAACCTGATCGCCAACATCAAGGCCGGCGACACCAGGACCTTCAACGAAAAGAGCTGGGAGCCTTCGACCTGGCCGAAGCAGGCGAAAGGCGTCGGCTTCATGGAAGCCCCGCGCGGTGGCCTCGCCCACTGGGTCGTGATCGAGGACGAGTTGATTTCGAACTACCAGGCCGTGGTGCCGAGCACCTGGAATGCGGGACCGCGCGACGCGGAAAACCAGCCGGGGCCGTATGAGGCGGCGTTGCAGGACAATCACGCGCTGTTCGACGTGAAACAGCCGGTGGAAATTTTGCGGACCATACACAGTTTCGATCCCTGTATTGCCTGTGCGGTGCATGTGGTGGATCCCGACGGGGAGGAGCTTGTGCAGGTCAAGGTGCTGTGATGTTGGTGTGGATGGGGAAGCGGGGTTGAATGCTTAGCCGCAAAGGATGCGAACGACGCTAAGGAATGCCACTTAACCACGAAGGACACGAAGGGCACGAAGGGCACGAAGGGCACGAAGCGATCGGCGAAAGCCTCACCGATTCGCTCGGCGTCATTCCCGCGAAGGCGACACCGATGTCCTCGCCGTTGTTGCCACCAAGGTCGACCCGACCACGGCGCCGTCATCTGGCGAAGGCTGACCCGACCACGGCGCCGTCATCTGGCGAAGGCTGACCCGACCACGGCGCCGTCATTCCTGTGAAGGCCCGCCCGTCCACCGCGCCGTCATTCCGGCGTAGGCCGGAATCCATTCAACAACTGGACGACAGCCATCGAGACCGCGGCCTCCAAAGCGTTCCGGTCGACATAGGCATGCCGTCTGATCGTCGCCCGTCGCTGTGCTCGGCAATATGCCGCCTCTAGAATTTGAGCGGATGCTGCGAGATTCCTATCCACAGCCAGATGCGCCAGAATGCCTTGGTTTGGCCTTCGCACATTTCACAGGGATGGCATTTCGAATGAATACGGATGAGGCAACGAATCCACTGCTTACTCATCCAGCGAAGTTCTTGTGAGGCTAATCAAACAATGATGCAGGCTCTTTCAACCGTGCTTGCATAACACTGCGCTCAGCCGGTAGGAAAAGGCTATTCCTTCCGTAGGAGCGGGCTTGCCCGCGAAGGGTATGGTTGCAGCTATGCCTTCGCGGGCAAGCCCGCTCCTACAGGTGTCGTAACCGTCGCTAATTCTTCCGCACCCAGGTCCCGGTCTTGGCCTTGTTGTTTCCCATACGCGGATCGGCCGTGTCGGACCAGGTGGTCGCGTAGTCGAGGATCCACCCGCCGCTCTTGGGCTGCACGCGGATCACCACGGTCCTCGAGTCGCCACTCGCCAGGTTGCCCAGCCAGCACTTGACCACGCCGCCCCAGAAGCCGCAGGTGCCTTTGTCGGGCTCGATGCCCTGCATGACCACGCTCGACGGCGGCGTGTCGTTCAGCCGCAGGCGTTTGGCGGTGCTCGGCCCTTGGTTGGTAATGGTGAGCGTGTAGATCAGCGTGCCGTTCTTCGCGATGGGATCGGGGGCGTCGGTCGGCGTTACCGCCAGGTCGGCGGTGTTGGGAACCGCCTCGTTCACCCTGAGCGAGGTGCTGCCCATGGCGCCGTCGGCGGCAGCGGTGATGAGCGTGCTGCCCGGCGCAAGGGCGGTCGCCAGGCCAGAGTCGTCGATCGAGGCGACGGTCGGGTCGCTGCTGTCCCATACTATGGGCACGCTCGGCGTGCCGATGACCGAGACCAGCGTCGCCGAGTAGAATGCCGTCGTCCCATTCCCATTGCCCAACTGGCCAAACTGATTCAGTCCAGCGCATTGCACCTCACCACTCGCAAACAGCGCGCAGGTGTGCTGCTCTCCCGCCGCGAGCGCCGCGGGAGAACTGATCCCGCTCACGACGGGGAGCACATTGGTATCTGAATACGTGCCGTTGCCATATTCGCCAAAGCCGTTCGTACCCCAGCACTGCACCTCGCCATTGGTGAGCCGCGCGCAATTGAAGTGGGCGCCGGCAACCAGCGACGTAGCGGTACTGATCCCGCTCACCCTGACGGGGGTGGTGGAATCGGTTGTCGTGCCATTGCCCAACTGGCCGGTCAGGTTACGCCCCCAGCATCGCACCTCACTGCTGGCAAGCAATGCGCAACTGTCATTGCTCCCCACCACTACAGCGCTGGCGTTGCTGATATTGCTCACCGTGACGGGGATGTTGGAATCGGTTGTTGTACCATTGCCCAACTGGCCATAGCTGTTGGCCCCCCAGCATTGCACCGTACCGTTCGCGAGCCGCGCACAGGTCTGAACTCCTCCCGCCGCCACTGCCGTGGCGGTGCTGATCCCGCTCACCGTGACGGGGACGCGGGAATCGGTTGTCGTGCCATTACCCAGCTCGCCATAGCTGTTATCCCCCCAGCATTGCACCGTACCGTTCGCGAGCAGTGCGCAGCTGTGATATGTCCCGGCCGCCACCGCCGTGGCGCTGCTGATCCCGCTCACCGTGACGGGGGTACGGATAAAGCGAGTGCCACCGCCACGCTGACCAGAGTCGTCATACCCCCAGCATTGCACCGCGCCGCTGGCGAGCACAGCGCAGGTGTGATAGCCCCCACCGGCCAGCGCCGTGGCGGTGTTGATGCCGCTCACGGTGACGGGGATATTGGAATCGATCGCTGTACCATCGCCCAGTTGGCCATAGGGGTTATGCCCCCAGCATTGCACCGCGCCATTGGCAAGCCGCGCGCAGGTGTGGTTCCACCCCGCCGCCAGCGCCGTGACGGGCGAGCCCGGCAGTTGCACTATGGACCCGTCGCTGAACGTCCCGATCGCCTTGAAGGCCTGCGTTTGGCCGTTGTTAATGGCCGGATCCGCCGGGGTGACGTCAATGCCCGTGAGCGTTTCCGCCGCTGGCGCCGGAGTGGACATGAACAGGCCGCCCACCAGCAACAAAGCGATTGAATACGCCGCCTGTGAAATTCGATCGAAGTGATACATGGCTGACACCTCTCCTGTCTGAGATCTCCTGGTGTTGGTCTCAGTCTTGATTCTTAACAAAGCGCTGAACAAACCCGTTTCGGCCATTGCGGCGAACGCCGGAATCGAGGCGATCAATCACCTGGACCCCGGCCTGCGCCGGGGTGACGAATTGATCAAACGTTCCTTGGTCCAATACTAACCTTGACATCCTGCGAAGTCTTGACAGAAGTCTTGACATCCGTCAAATCGACTGTCGATGTGCCGTATTTGCCACATCCTCTTCATCGCTTCGGTTTGAAGTGTAGTTCAGGATCCCGGCGGTCACCGCGCCATGCAAGGTCCTCGCATCGCGCGTCGCTGCCGGAACAGCGGGAAAGACCAGGGTTTATGCGAATCTCCCGGCTCGATGAACTCTGGCATGCCCCCTTCGATTTTGTCGCCTATAATAGGCGGGCATTCGTTTCACCCACCGGACAGCGACAGACCTCTTGAAAAAGTCAACCAAAGCCGCGCTCCTATCGGCGCTGGTATTTCCGGGCCTCGGGCACATCTACCTGAAGAAGTACCTGCCCGGACTGGTATTGGCCGGCGCGTCGTTTGCCGCGCTCTACTATTTGATTGCGGACGCCACGGACAAGGCTTTCGAGATCGTGGACAAACTCCAGAGCGGCGATGCCCCGGCTGATATCGACAGCATCACGGCCATGCTGTCACAACAACCTGCCGGCGCCGATGCGCAACTGCTGAATGTTGCCACCATCGCATTGGTCATCTGTTGGCTGGTTGGCATCGTCGATTCCTATCGTGTCGGATCTGCGGCAGACAAGAAAAACGACGACCCCAAAGCGGACAGGACCGCCTGAAGAACTTCGGACCAGGCCGTCATGCCGGCGCAGCCGCACAACAGCGCGAAGCGCGTTGAACCCACGAAGCGTGGCCCGAACGGCGGGCGACGTGGGTGATCCCTTCGCGTCAGTGCGCTGCAGGCCGGCTTTCGCCGAGGTGGGGGTTCAGGACTCGATCCGGGGCGCCTTAGTATTGTCCAGCCGATGCCGAAAGAAAGCGGATAATTCCAAACGCAAGGATTCGGAACCATGGGTGCCGCACTCTGGGCGATCGTCGGCGCGATAGTGGGCGGACTGATATTCGAACTGCCCGGAGTGCTGCTGGGCGGCATCGCCGGGTTGCTTTTTGGCCGCGTCAGCACGCTTCAGGACCGACTGGCGAAACTGGAAGAGCAATTCAAGGTCTCGGTTTCGGGCCTCAAGGCCCGGGTCTCCGATCTCGAAAGCCGCCACGGTCAGGTGGACGGGGTCGCGCCGCACGAGGAAGCGCCGGCACCCATCGACATCACCGACACGGCCGCTTCGGGGCGAAGCCGCGCGCTCAACGCCGCCCGCCGCGGCGCCGGTGAAGCCCGCGCGCCGTCGAAGAGGAAACGCGCGCCGGCTGGTATCGCCCGGGGGACAAACGCCCGCCTGACTTCGTCGACGAACTCAGCCGCAAGGTCGCGGCCTCGTTCACGCAGGGCAACCCGGTGGTCCGCATCGGCGTCGTCATCCTGTTTTTCGGTGTGTCGTTTCTCGTCAAGTACGCCGCCGAACGCAATGTGTTTCCGATCGAACTGCGCCTGGCTGCCGTCGCGCTAGCGGCGACCGGCGTACTGGTCGTCGGCTGGCGGCTGCGCGAACGGCCCGGCGCCTACGGCCTGGTGTTGCAGGGCGGCGCGGTCGCGGTTCTGTACCTGACGGCGTTCGGCACGGCGAAACTCTACAACCTGGTGCCGGTCGGCCTTGCGTTCGCGCTGGTAACCTGCCTCGTCACGCTGTCCGGCGTGCTGGCGGTGCTGCAGGACGCGCGGGTCATGGCGATGTTCGGCGCCGCCGGCGGTTTCATCACGCCCATCCTGCTGTCCAGCGGCAGCGGCAATCACGTCGCGTTGTTCTCCTATTATGCGCTGCTCAACGCCGGCATCCTCGGCATCGCCTGGTTCAAGTCCTGGCGCGAACTGAACCTCGTCGGGTTCCTGTTCACGTTCGTGATCGGCGCGGCCTGGGGCTACGAAAGCTACCGGCCCGAGTATTTCAACACGACTGAACCCTTCCTCGTACTGTTCTTCCTGTTCTACGCCGCGATCTCGGTGCTGTTCGCGCAGCGCCAGCCGCCGCAACTGAAAGGCTACATCGACGGCAGCCTGGTGTTCGGTGTGCCGCTGGCGGGCTTCACGCTGCAAAGCGCGCTGGTCTACGACCTGCAATACGGGCTGGCGTTCAGCGCGCTGGCGCTCGGCGCCTTCTATATCCCGCTGGCGCGCGCGCTCTGGAAGCGGCAGGGCACCGGCATGCGGCTGCTGACCGAGGCGTTCCTCGCGCTGGGGGTGGTGTTCGGCAGTCTCGCCGTTCCTTTCGCCTTCAGCGGGCACTGGACGGCGGCGACCTGGTCGCTCGAAGGCGCGGCGCTGGTGTGGGTCGGCATCCATCAGAACCGCCGGCTTGCGCGCGGGTTCGGTCTGCTGTTGCAGTTCGGCGCCGGCTGCGCCTTTCTGGCCGGGTTCGAGCACGCAAAGCCGTTGCACGCCTTCGTCAACGGTCCCTTCCTGGGTGCGCTGGCGATCAGCCTCGGCGCGCTGTTTTCGAGCTGGCAACTGTACCGGCACCGGGAGCGGCTCGTCGCGTTCGAAGCGCGCTTCGCCCTGCCGGTATTTGCCTGGGGTCTGCTCTGGTGGTCCGGCGACGGACTGCATGAACTCGACCTGACCCTGTCCAATCTGCATCTGCCCTACGGCATCCTGACCTTCGGCGTCGTCAGCGCACTGCTGGCCGTCTGGATCGGCGCGCGATTGCGCTGGCCCTGGCTGGCGCGCGCCGCAACCGCTGCTGTTGCCGCTCGGCATCCTGGTGTCGCTGGCGCTGTACGACCTGCACCTGTCCCGGCATCCGGCGCAATACTGGGGCTGGTGGGTTTTCCCGGCGGCGCTGATCGCTCATCTGTGGGTGTTGCGCGCGGGCGCAGCGTACTGGCCGAAAGCGCTGGAATTGCCGTGGCACGCCGGCGGCCTGCTGTGGCTGGTGTTTCTGCTCGCCTGGCAATGCGCCTGGGGCGTCGATCAACTGGCCGGCGGCGGCCGCGGCTGGCCACTGCTGGCGTGGGGCTCCGTTCCGGCGTTGTCGCTGCTGCTCCTGGTGAAGCTGGGACAGCGTCTGGCGGCGCCCGTGCGCAGGGTCCCGAATGCCTACCTGGGCGCGGGACTGGTGCCGCTGGCGGCCGCGATCTGGGTCTGGATACTCTACGGCTGCACGCAGGAAGGCGATCCGTCGCCCCTGCCCTATCTGCCGGTCGTCAACCCCCTCGACCTCGTTGAACTGCTGTGCCTCTACGCGCTGATCGTCTGGTGGAAGAAGACGCCCGACAGCGGCCGCCAGCCGGTCGCCGCGCTCGGCCCGGCGCTGCCGGCCGCCGTCGCACTGGCCGCCTTCGCCTGGCTCAACGCGCTGGTCGCCCGCACGGTTCACTTCTGGTCGGGGGTCGACTTCACCCTGCCGGCGCTGCATCATTCGATGGTCTATCAGGCGTCCGTTTCGATCCTGTGGAGCACGGTCGCGCTGCTGGTCATGGTCTATGCCAGCCGCCGTGTGCAGCGCACCCTGTGGTTCGCGGGCTCGGCAGTGCTGGCGCTGGTGGTCGCGAAACTGTTCGTCATCGACCTGTCGAGTTCGGGCACGGTTGCGCGCATCGTTTCGTTTCTCGCCGTGGGAGGCTTCATGCTCGTGATCGGCTATTTTTCGCCGCTGCCGCCGCGCCGCGGCCTGGAAGACAGCGCGTGAAGCGGGCGCTGAGCCTGCTTGCGCTGTTCCTGTTGAACGACGCGGTCGGTGCCGCGCCCGCGCTCGACGATTTCGCCTATGCCTTCGAACTGGAAACACAGCAGCCCGCCGGCGTCTATGCGCTGCCGTTACCGGAAGCCGTGTACACCCGCTCGCTCACGCCCGACCTGAGCGACGTGGCGGTGTTCAACGCCGCGGGCGAAACGGTGCCGCACGCTGTGCAGAACCCGCCGCCGGAACCGGCCACGAAGCCGGCGCCGGTCGAACTGGCCTACTTTCCGCTGTATGAAAACAAAGCGGAGATCCCCGAGCAACTGACCATCAAACTGTTGGCCGACTTTGCAAGCGCGTCGGTCGAGCTGGAAAAAAAGCCGGCCCCCGAAAGCGGCGCCGTCATCGCCTACATCGTCGATAGCGGAAAGCGCGATCGGACGCTCGACCCCGACATCGAAGCGCTGGTGATCGACTGGAGCAACACCGGCGACAGCTTCATCACTCACATCGATATCGAGTCGAGCGCCGATCTCGCGCACTGGGTGCCGATCAGGCGCGACGCAGCACTCGCGCGCCTGAGCTACGCAGGCCGGCAGCTTGAGCAGAATCGCGTCGAACTCACGGAGCGGCCGGACCGCTTTCTGAGAATCCTGTGGCCCGCGGGACGCGCCGGCGCCGGCATCGATGCCGTCCGCGCTGTCTTCGCCCAACGCCCTGGCGCCGTCGAGCGGCAGTGGAAGACTATCGCCGGCCACTACAACGACGATGAAGCGAATCCAGCCGTGGAATACGAGAGTCCCGGCCATCTGCCGATCGCGGAAATCAATCTGGCGCTGGGCAATGTCAACAGCCTCCTGCAGGGCAGGATCTATTCGCGCGACGACCCCGAACGGCCGTGGCATGCGCGCGGCGAGCAACTTTTCTATCGCGTGCAGCTAGCGGATACCGAGATGACCAACCCGGACATCGCGGTGCGGCCGACCACCGATCGGTACTGGCGCGTGACCTACGATCCGCAACAGGCCGGCTTCGGCAGCGAAGCGCCCTGGCTGCACGTCGGCTGGACCCCGCATCGGCTGGTCTTCCTCGCCCGCGGCAGCGGTCCCTATACGCTGGCCTACGGCAGCGCCCGCGCGCGCACCCGGCAGGCGCCGGTCGGGCAACTGCTGGACGAACTGAACAAAGCGATGGACACCCTGCCGATGGGCACGGCGCAGGCGGGCCGCGCGTTGCACGCCGGCGGTGCCGACGCGCTGATGCCGCCGCTATCGCCGCTGCCCTGGCGCAACTGGCTGCTGTGGTCGAGCCTGATTTTCGGTGTGCTGGTGCTGGGCTTTTTCGCCGTGCGTCTCTACCGGCAACTGAACCCGACGCCGCGCTGAGCCAAGTCCGCAAGGGAAGACGTGGGGACCGAGAGATTCGGAAATGCTCCCTGCGCGCCCTTTTCCCCTGACCTCAGTTCGCGGTCAAAGCAGATCGCCATTCAACCGGTCCAATATCATGGGCAGCGTCCCATTGACCAGATCGAAAAGTTCAGATTGCGCAGCCATCGGTGACACGTGGTCGCCGATACCGACGCCGTAAACACGAATCTCCGGCAAATCAGGTTCGATCAGCACCAGCAGCTCCAGCGCCTGGCGGAGATCCACACCGTGCGACGAACACCGGCCGGCGGCATCGGCCAGGTCGCGCCAGTTCAGCCGCTGCACCGACCCCTGTGCCGCCGGCATCGCATCGATCAGCGCCAGCACTTCCACATCCCGCACCAGCGTCGGAAGCTGCGCAGGCACTGCACAGTTATCGAACGTCAGCTCGACGCCCGGCAACACCGCGCCGAGGTCCATGCCGGCCAGCCGCTCGACGATACGCCAGCCGATTTCATCGAGCCCGATACCCGAGCCGATGCCGACGACCTGCACGCGTCTGACGGACTTCTCCACAGATCCCCTACCTTGCCGCCCGCGCGTCGAAACAGGCGCGGATCGGACTGAATTTCCAGAGCCCGGCTGTTCACGACCGGAATACGAGCGCGCCGGAGGCGCCTGGTGCGGGATCCCGGCCTGCGCCGGGATGACGGGGTAATTCCAGGCAACGCAGCAAATCCAGGGAATGACGGCGTGTAGCAGAGGTGCGATGAAACGCCGCAGCCGAAAGGTGATTCGGCACCCCGCTCCTCGCCTCGCACCCTCTTCCCTCATCGGTTACAATCGAAGCCGCGTCAAAATCCGAGACAACGTACCCGAGATCCGACCCATGATCAGTGTGACACCTGAGGCGGCCAAGTTCATCAAGGAATCCGCGAAACAGGGCAACACGCAGGGCATGCCGCTGCGCATCGCGGCGATGCGTCAGCCCGACGGCAACCTGCACTATGCCCTGGGTTTCGACGATACCACGCGCGACAACGACCAGACCTACCAGTCCGAGGGCATCGACGTCGTGGTCGCCGACGCGAGCCTGCCGTTGCTCAACGGCACCGTGATCGATTATGTCGAACTCGAGCCAGGCCGGTTCGAGATTATATTCGTCAACCCCAACGACCCCGCCCGGCAGGACCGTTCCGGCGGCTGACCCGGCCGGCCAATCCCCCCGATCAGCGGGGAAATACGCGCGGCCGGCGGCTGTCGCCCGGTGCGTTCGGTGGTATATTGAAATGCTGTTGGCACTCAGTATGCGGCCCATGACCACCGACATCGACACCAAATCGGGAGCGGAACGCGCGGATGTACAGGCGTCGCGGCAGCACCCGCGCGACTGGGCGCGAAACCAGCCGTTCATCACCCTGCTCGCGGCGCTGGGCGGTCTGCTGCTGGCGCTGGGCGTGGCGAACCTCTGGTTCTATTTCAGCGCCGGCGAACGCCACTGGCTGCAACTGGCCAACAGCATCCTGCTGGTGATCGGCATTCTATTCCTGGTCTATGCGTACCAGACCGCGCGCCGCGACCTGCTCGGGCCGCTGGCGGAAGTGCGCGACTGGGCCCAGCGCATGCGCCAGGGCCAGTTGAACGTGCGCCTGCCGGCGACCGGCCACATCGAGTTTCGCGATCTGTATCGCGACATCAACGGTCTGGGCGACCGGCTGCAGACGCTGTCGCTGGACATGCAGAGCCAGGTCGAACAACAGACCCAGCGCATCCAGCAGAAAACCAACTCGCTGGAAATACTCTACGACGTCGCCGCCAGCATCAACGCCGCGCGCGACCTGGAAGACCTGCTGACGCGCTTTCTGCACACACTGAAGAACGTGGTCAGCGCGCGCGGCGGCATGGTGCGCATGCTCAACGCCGACGGCCAGATGCAACTGATCGCCAGCAGCGGCCTGTCGCCCGAAATCGTCGCGCAGGAAAAGCTGGTCAGCGTCGAGCGCTGCCTGTGCGGCCAGGTCGCGCGCCAAGGCGACGTGCAGGCCCTGCCCGATCTGAAGAGCTGCGGGTTCTATGCCGGCCAGCCGTTCTTCGAGGACGAAAACGTCGAGATGATCGCCGTGCCGCTGCGTTACCGCGGCAAGACGCTGGGGGTGTACAACCTGTTCACCGAGCAGCCCGGCCTGGTCGAACGCGAGGACATGCGCGCGCTGCTCACCAGCATCGGCCACCACCTGGGCATGGCCATCGAGAAGTCGCGGCTGGACGAGGAAGCCAATCTGCTGTCGATCATGGAGGAGCGCACGCGCATGGCCAACGAGCTGCACGACTCGCTGGCGCAGAGTCTCGCCAGTCTGCGCTTTCAGGTGCGCGTGCTCGACGAGACGCTGCACAGCGGCGACGAGTCGGCCCTGTGGCAGGAGCTGGAGCGCATCGAAAACAGCCTGGACGAAGCCTATACCGAACTGCGCGAGCTGATCGCGCACTTCCGCGCGCCGGTCGACAAGCGCGGCCTGATCCCGGCGGTGCAGCAGACCATCGAGCGGTTCCGCCGCGACTCGCAGGTCAACGCCTACCTGCAGATGGAATGGGACAACGCCGCACTGCCCGCCGACGTGGAGATCCAGGTGCTGCGCATCATCCAGGAAGCGCTGGCCAACATCCGCAAGCACGCCCAGGCGAACGCCGTACGCATCATCATGCGCGCGCGCCCCAACGACGAATTCATGGTGCTGGTCGAGGACGACGGCATCGGCATCCAGGAACCGGCCGACGGCGGGCCCGGGGAACATCTGGGCCTGAAGATCCTGCATGAACGCGCCGCGCGCATCGGCGGCGCGCTGCGCATCGAAAGCGAGTCGGGCGAAGGCACGCGCGTGATCCTGACCTTCAGGCGCCCCGACAGCCCGGGCAAGCCGCCGCAGAGCGCCGTCGACATCGGGTCACCCAGGGTCGTATCGCGCTGATGGCAATGCGCATCATCCTCATCGACGACCATACGCTGTTCCGCGTGGGCCTGGAAGGTCTGCTCGCCCACCGCGGCATCGAAGTCGTCGCGTCGGTCAGTGACGGCCGCGAGGGCCTGGAAAAAGCCGCTGAACTGAGTCCCGACATCGTGCTGCTCGACATGCGCATGCCCGACATCGACGGCATCGGCGTGCTCAAGCGTCTGCGCGAGACCGGCTTCAGTCACCCCATCGTCATGCTGACCACGAGCAGCGAGGAGCGCGACCTGGTTGAGGCGCTGCGCAACGGTGCGCAGGGTTATCTGCTGAAGGACATGGAGCCGGACGAACTGGTGCTGGCGCTGCGCGACATCGTCAAGGGCAAGACCGTGGTCGCGCCGGACCTGGCGCCGGTGCTGGCCAAGGTCGTGCAGGGCGACGGCAGCCTGGCCGCCCAGTCGACGCCGTTCCACGAGCTGACGCCGCGCGAAAGCGAGATTCTCGGGCTGTTGGCGGAAGGCCAGAGCAACAAGGTCATAGCCCGCAACCTCGGCATCTCCGACGGCACGGTCAAGCTGCACGTCAAGGCGATTCTGCGCAAGCTCGGCGTGCACTCGCGGGTGGAGGCCGCGGTCATCGCCGTCGAACAGGGCATGCGCTCCGAACGCGACCTCGACGTGCGCCAGGAATAGGCGGCCAGCCAGGGGCCACGCGGATGAAATTCGACGATCTCGTCAACGAGGCGTTGCAGCGGGTGGAGGAGCTGTTTCCCTGGGACGCCGAAACGCACCTGCGTGAAAACCCGGCGCTGCTGGTGCTGGACGTGCGCGAACCGGCGGAGTATGACGCAATGCACATCGAGGGTTCGATCAACGTGCCGCGCGGCGTGCTGGAGTCGGCCTGCGAATACGATTACGAAGACACCGTGCCGGAACTGGTCGAGGCGCGCGAGCGCGAAGTGCTGGTGGTGTGCCGTTCCGGCAAACGCAGCGTGCTGGCGGCCGACACGATGCAGCGGCTGGGTTACCTGCGGGTCGAGTCGCTGAAGACCGGTCTGCGCGGCTGGAGCGACTACGAGCTGACGCTGGTCGACCGCCGGGGCGAAGCGGTCGATGAAGACGCGGCGGCCGAGTATTTCACGCCGCTGCTGCGGCCCGAACCGCTCAGCAAGCGGCGATGATGTCGCGGTGACGGCGATGGCGTTCACCACCCTGGTCTCGACCGACGACCTGGCCCGGTATCTGGACGATCCGCACTGGCGCGTCGTCGATTGCCGCTTCGACCTGGCGCGTCCGGACGCCGGTGAAGCGGACTATTGCGCCGGCCACCTGCCCGGCGCGCTCTACGCGCATCTGGACCGCGACCTGTCCGGGCCGATCACGCCCGCCAGCGGGCGTCATCCACTGCCCGATCCTGCGCGCCTCGCGGCGACCTTCGCGGCCTGGGGCATCGGACCCGATACGCAGGTCGTCGGTTACGACGCGCAGGCCAATGCCATCGCCGCGCGGCTCTGGTGGCTGCTGCGCTGGCTGGGTCATACGGCGGTCGCCGTGCTCGACGGCGGGCTGCAACAATGGCGTGCGGAAGACCGGCCGCTGGACGACGGCGTTGCGCAGATCGAACCGGCCCGCTTTTCGGGCGGCCCGGAACCAGGCTTCGTGATCGACACCGAAACGCTGGAGGCGCGCGTGGCGCGGCGTGGCGGGCTGCTCATCGACGTGCGCGCGCCGGAACGCTTTCGCGGCGCGGTCGAACCGCTGGACACTCGAGCCGGCCACATACCCGGCGCGGTGAATCTGCCGTACGCGAAGAACCTGGACGCGAGCGACCGCTATCTGTCGCCGGCCGAACTGAAGACGGTCTACGAACCGCTCGTCGGCGATACGCCGCCGGACGCCTGCGCGCTGATGTGCGGCTCCGGCGTCACCGCCTGCCACAGCCTGCTGGCCCTGGAAATCGCCGGCCTGCGCGGCGCGAAACTCTACGCGGGCTCGTGGAGCGAATGGATCCGCGATCCGGCGCACCCGATCGCATCGGGAGATGCGTGAAACAGGGAGACAGTGCTGTGATTTCCGTTTATTGAGACTTGTAGATATGCGTGACAGACGCTCGGCTTTTGTCGTCATTCCGGCGCAGGCCGGAATGACGGTCAAACTTGTCAACGATTTATGCAAGCCTCAATAGTGGAAAGCAGCACAAGGTCTCCCTGTTTCACGCGCACTTCACCTATTTCGAACAACCGAGGAAAACCAGTCAATGGCAAACGTGAATTACAAGGCTCTCACCGAAGAACTCGTCGGGCTCCTCGGTCTTCAGAACGCGCCGCTGGCGATCGGCTTTGCGCAGGAACCGCCGGCCGGCATTCCGGCTTACGACACCCCGATGCCCACGCCCACCGCCGACGGCCGCACCGGCCGCGTACCGGCCGGTTGCGTGTTCTGGATGAAAGCGCAGGACCGCACCTTTACGACCGCCGCCGAAGACCACGGCAATTGCAGCGTCGGTTGCGTCACCCACGGCCTGAAGACACTGGAGGACGTTGCCGGCAACGCCGACGTCGCCTGCCTGGTGGACGCCGGCTGGGTGACGCCGGAGATGTTTCCGCAGATCCCGGTGGTCAAGGGTTCGCCCCGCTACGTCACCTATGGTCCGCTGGCGGAAACGACGAGCGAACCCGACGTGGTGTTTCTGCGCATGAATGCGAAGCAGGCGATGATGCTGTCCGACGCCATTCCCGAGATCAGCTTCCAGGGCAAGCCGCAATGCCACATCATTCCCATTGCCAAAGAACAGAATAAGGTGGCGATCAGCGTCGGCTGCATGCTGAGCCGCGTGCGCACCGGCATGCCCGGTACTGAAATGACCTGCGCGATCCCCGCGCGCCAGTGCGACAGCGTTGTGGTCCGGTTGCGTGCTGCCTGCGCCGCCGACAAGGCGGTCGCCGCGTACGCGTCGGATGACTCCCGGCGGTTCGGGCAATCTCTGTCAGGCGCTTGAGCGCTACGGGCGACACCGCTGTTACAGCAGTCGCGCGGCCACGCGAATGCCGGGGTCGTCGGCGCTGGCGTGAACACTGAAGCCGAGCGCTCCGGCCAGCTCCAGCATGTTGCGGTTGCCTGCCAGAATCTCGCCCGACATGGCCCTCAGGCCGCGCTGGCGCGCCGCCTCGATCAGTTCGGTCATCAGCCGCGAACCGATGCCCTTGTGCTGCCAGTGGTCCGCGACCACCAGCGCAAACTCGCAGCTCTGTCCGTCGGGATTGGTGACATAGCGGGCGACGCCCAGTTCGGTTTCATGGCCGTCGTCGCGCTCCAGCACGGCGATCAGCGCAAGCTCGCGGTTGTAGTCGAGCTGGGTGAACCGCACCAGCATTTCCTGGGTCAGTTCGTTGAGCCCGTGCATGAAGCGGAAGTGCCTGGATTCGGCAGAAAGGTCGCGTACGAAACTCTGTTCGATCAGCGCGTCTTCCGGACGCATCGGGCGGATTTTGAGGTTCGTGCCGTCCGCCAGTTGCCACACCGTGACCAGATGATTCGGATAGGGATGAATCGCCAGGTGGCTGTAACGCTCCAGCGACGGTGACGGGCGCTCGACCACGATACGCGCGTCCAGCGCCATGACGCCGCTCTCGCTGGCGACGATGGGGTTGATGTCCAGCGAGCGGATTTCCGGCAGTTCGCAGACCATCTCGGAAACGCGGCGCAGCACCTGGACCAGATCGTCCATGTTCACCGCCGGCATGTCGCGGAACGCGCCCAGCAGATGAGCGACCTGCGTCTGCGCGATCATCGACTCCGCGAGAAAGCGGTTGAGCGGCGGCAGCGCGACGGCTCGGTCGCGCAGCACGTCCACCTGCACGCCGCCGGCGCCGAAGACGATGGCCATGCCCAACACCGGGTCGCGGTTCGCGCCGATCAGCAGTTCGCGTCCGTGCGCCGGCTTGTACATGGGCTCGATGGTGACGCCTGCGATCCGCGCCTCGGGATGCTTGCCGTGCACCGCCTCGATCAGCTCGTTGTACGCGCCGCGAACGGCGTGTGCGCTGCCCAGGTTCAGCCGGACGCCGCCGACCTCCGACTTGTGGCTGATGTCGGGCGAATCGATCTTCATCGCCACCGGAAAACCCACGGATTCGGCGGCGACCAGCGCTTCGTTGGCCGAATGGCATTCGACGCTTTGCGTGACCGGTATCGCGAACGCGTGCAGCAGCGCCTTGGATTCCGCGGTGCTCAGCGTCGTGCGCTTTTCCGCGAGCACGTTTTCGACGATCAGGCGCGCGCCCTCGACGTCGGGGTCGCTGTGTCTGCCGAGGGGGCCGGGCACCTGCAACAGCAATTGCTGGTTGCGGTAGTAGCAGGCCAGATCAGCGAAAGCCTCGACCGACGACTCGGGGCTGGCAAACGCAGGCAGGTGGTGTTGCGCAAACAGGCGGTTCGCGGCGGCGACCTGCGCTGCGCCCATCCAGCAGGCCAGCACGGGTTTGCGGTGGGCGTCCTGGGCGTCGACGGTCGCCTGCGCGCACCCGGTGGCATCGGTCATGGCCTGCGGCGAAAGCATGGCCAGTACGCCGTCCACGCCCGGATCGTCGAGACAGGCGGCGACGGCATCCCGATACCGCTGCGGCGGCGCGTCGCCGAGCAGATCGATCGGGTTGGCGTGCGACCACTGCGGCGGCAGACATTGATCGAGACGGGTTCGCGCCTCCGGCGACAGCGACGCGAGAACCACGCCCAGGTCGACGGCGCGGTCGGTGGCCATGACACCCAGGCCGCCGCCGTTGGTGACGATGGCGAGGCGGTTGCCGGCGACCCGGTTGCGGGTGGCCAGCAACTGGGCCGCGGCAAACAGTTGTTCGATGGTCCGGGCGCGGACCGCGCCGGCGCGCTGCAGTGCGGCGTCGAACACGTCGTCGGCGCCGACCAGCGCGCCGCTATGCGTCAGCGCGGCGCGCACGCCTTCGCGGTGCCGGCCCGCCTTGATGACGATCACCGGCTTCATGCGCGCCGCGACGCGCAGGCCGCTCAAGAAGCCGCGCGCAGCGCGCACACCTTCCACGTACAACAGAATGCTGCTCGTCTCCGGGTCCTGCGCGAGGTAATCGAGCACGTCGCCGAAATCGATGTCCGCGGCGTTGCCCAGCGAGACGATGGCCGAGAAGCCGATGTCGCGGGCGACGGCCCAGTCGAGTATGGCCGTGCACAGCGCGCCGGACTGGGACACGAGGGCGAGCTGTCCCGGCCGGGCGGTGTTCTTGCTGAAGGTGGCGTTCATGCCGGTCTTCGGACGCATCAGCCCGAGGCAGTTGGGCCCCAGCAGGTGCAGGCGATACTGGCGCGCGGCTTCCAGCATGGCGTCTTCCAGGGCCACGCCCTGGCCGCCGCCGTCGCCGAAACCGGCGGAGATGACGATGGCCGCCTGCACGCCCCGTTTGCCGCAGGCATGAACGATGTCCGGCACGGTCGTCGCCGGCGTGGCGATGACGGCGAGATCGACCGCGTCGTGGACCTGGGCCAGAGACGCATAACAGGGCTGATCGAACAGGCGCTCGTATTTCGGATTGATGGCGTGAATCGGACCGGTGAAACCGCCCGTGCGCAGGTTGTCGAAAACCCGCCCGCCGACGGCGTCGGGCCGCTCGCTGGCACCGAAGACGGCAATGGACGCCGGCGAAAAGAGGCGGTCGAGGTAGTGCGCGCTCATGGATTCAACGGGTCAGAGTTCCTGAAATCGCGGGTCAGCGAAGCAGCTTGCGCAGGCCGCGGAACACCAGGTACAGGCCGACGCCCATCAGACCGATCCCGGGCGACAACGTGACCTCACGGATTTGAAGGCCGGTATCGCCCAGCGGCTTGGTGACGAAACCGCCGTAAACGAGCGCAAGACCGGCCAGGAACAACAGGCCGCCCAGCGCCAGTAGGGTGATCCCTTTCATCCCGGCAGAGTACTTGAAAACGGGTCGTCACGGGAACATGCGCGTCCCCCACCGCCGCCACGGACCGGGGACAACGCCACCCGTTCACCGGCCCCTGAGGCTGCGAATTCCGGGAAGCCTCTGATCAAATCCATGAACGTCATTCCCTCTATGAATCTCATTCCGTCTATGAACGTCATTGCCTCTATGCTGAACGTCATTGCCTCCCTGAACGTCATTGCCTCCCTGAACGTCATTGCCTCCCTGAACGTCATTGCCTCCCTGAACGTCATTGCCTCCCTGAACGTCATTGCCTCCCTGAACGTCATTCCGGCGAAGGCCGGAATCCAGAACCTGGGAAATACTGGATTCCGGCCTTCGCCGGAATGACGAACTAGTCACAGGGTCCCTAACGGTTGATCGCCCGCATTTGCGGGGCCGCATAGCGGTCTCCCGCCGCCGCGCCCGGTGGAACGATCTGATCGATACGCTCGAGGTCCGCCTGCGTGAGCCGGACATCGAGTGCACCAACATTTTCCTCGAGAAGCTTGATGCGCTTCGTGCCGGGAATGGGCACGATGTCGTCACCCTGAGCCAGTACCCACGCCAGTGCGAGCTGGGCCGGCGTGCACTTCCGGTCCTGCGCCAGTTCCTCGATGTGGTGCACCAGTTCCAGGTTCTTCTGGAAATTCTCACTCTGGAAGCGCGGTGAATTGCGCCGGTAGTCGTCCGGGTCGAGATCGTCGATGCGTTTGATCCGGCCCGTCAGGAAGCCTCGGCCAAGAGGACTGTAGGGCACGAATCCGATACCGAGTTCGCGCAGGGCCGCGAGGATTTCGTCTTCCGGGTCCCGGCTCCACAGCGAATACTCGGTCTGCAGGGCCGCGATCGGATGGATCGCGTGGGCGCGCCGTAGCGTCTGTGGCGCAGCTTCGGAGAGGCCGAGATAGCGCACCTTGCCTTCCCGCACCAGTTCCGCCATCGCACCGACCGTGTCCTCAATGGGCGTATCGGGGTCGACGCGATGCTGGTAGTAGAGGTCGATGACGTCCACGCCGAGTCGCTTCATGCTGGCCTCACAGCACCGGCGGACGTAGCCGGGCTTGCCGTTCACGCCGATGAATCGTCCGTCCGGCGCGCGCTCGTTGCCGAATTTCGTCGCGAGTATGACCTGGTCGCGCCGGTCGCGGATGGCCTTTCCGACAAGCTGTTCGTTGTGTCCGACCCCATACATGTCGGCGGTATCGAGGAAGTTCACCCCGAGTTCCAGCGCACGGTGGATCGTGGCGATGGCATCCGGCTCGTTACGCCCGCCATAGAATTCGGACATGCCCATGCAGCCGAGGCCGAGCGCCGAGACCCGCAGGCCGGACTTGCCCAGTTCACGCTGTTGCATACGCACCTCCGTCCTGGACAATGACGCTCACTGGAGCCAGGGAATATCCTGTCGGGTCAGGCCCGACAAAATCGCGCGGCCGCCAAACAAAACGATCCGACCGAAGACAACAAACTCGCAAAGGGAGACAGTGTGGATGTCGCGGAGTTCCGTCGTCAGGTGGGCGGCGCAACGGGTGTTTTCCCGGCGTACAAGGCAAACAGTCCCGCGGCTGCGCCCTCTTTGACGATCCTGAAGAACAGGCATCAGCAAGGCCACTCTGCTGCCGCAGCGCGGCCCTTGACCCGCCTTTCGGTCGTTGCCGGCGGCGGTCGGTCGATGGCGACGTCCTGTTCTCCAAGACCGTCTGGAATCAAACCCCGGTGAACCCGGGACGTTGGCGCGACGCGACGGCGGTTTCGTTCTTGCGCACAGTCAAAGCTTGAATACCGGGCGCGGTTCGCTGCTCTGGTAGAAAGGCAACATCTGCGGAACCAGGGCTTCCAGCTTCTGCTGGCGGTCCGCCGACGACGGGTGCGTGCTCAGAAACGCCGGCGTCTGACTGCCGCCGACCGCGCCCATTTTCTTCCAGAGGCTCACCGCCGCCCGCGGGTCATAGCCCGCCTTGGCGGCCAGTTCGATGCCGATGCGGTCGGCCTCGGATTCGGCGGTGCGGCTGTTCGGCAGCGTAATCGCCAGCGAGGCGGCAGCCGATGCCGCGGCCGTCGTCAGCTCGCTGTGTTCGGAGAGAGCGCCCGCCGCGGCCACGCCCAGGCTGGTGGCCAGCGCCACCGACATCTGTTCGGCCTGATGGTTGGCCAGCGCGTGCCCGATTTCGTGGCCCATGACCTGGGCGATCTCGTCGTCGCTCGGCTGGACCTTCTGGATCAGCCCGGTATAGATCGCCATCTTGCCGCCGGCCATGCACCAGGCGTTGACCACCTGGGGATCGTCGATCACCTTGACGCTCCATTCCCAGCGCTCGGTTTCCGGCCGCAGCTTCACGGCCTGGGCCACCAGCCGCCCGGTGATCGCCGTAATGCGCTGCTTCAGCACGGGATCGTTGTCGAGCTTGCCCTCGTCCTGAAAGGGTTTGAGCGTCTGGGCGTAGGCGGTCTTCGAGGCGGTGATCGCCTCCTGCTCGGAGACCAGCATGAGTTGACTTCTGCCGGTGGGGCTGGTTGCGCAGGCGACCACCAGCAGGCTGGCAAACATGAAAAGGCTGAGGCGTTTCATAGTGGCTCGATAGTATACCAGAACACTATTTGGGGTCAGAGTAAAAACTCCTGACCTTCTTCGTCTGAAACAGGCAGTTCATGGGCTTTCCTAGGTCCTCGTTTCCGAGGCCTTACACGCCGGCCGGTCAAAGCCTCCACCTGCCGTTTGAACTGGTCAGACCCAAGCGCCAAACCCTTGTTCGTCGACTCGCGAATAGTCGCCAGCACGTCGGGTTCCAGATACGCCTTGAACGCGGCCTTGTACAACACGAGCCGCTCCGGCTCCGAACCACCCAGCCGAAGATACCGTCCTGGAACGCAGCCGATAAGCAGTCGAGTGATCGGAATCACACCGGCGATACAGTGACGATCCACCTGCTTCGACCGAGGATATCTACGATAACGTACAGACTTGATAGTGGAGTTCACGTAGTCTGCAAATCAGTGGTGAGATGCCGGAATCAGGCACCCCGCCAAGCTGGAGTACGCAAGACGTCTGCGACGAAATGATGGAGGGTCTCCAGTCAACCGCCCGCAGTCCATATCTCCCACGACATCCAGGCTGCGCCCATATAGGCCTCGCAAATGCTAAGCTCATCCAGCCGACCGAGGGCGGCAAGGCCTTTGCGATCGCGGACCAGGATGTCGACCTCGGGATCGCCTTCTCCAAAGCGATAGGCACGACCACCCGACAATCGAATCTCAAAAGGAATCTTGACCTGGTTGGCCACGTGCTTCTGAATCCGCCGCAGTATATGGTCATAGATCGGTGCCGATGCGGGTTCGGGGTAAAGACCCATATCCTGTACTCCCTCGTCAAACCGCGTATTCGAGCCTGAAGTGCAATGCGCTTATGACACGCGCTGCTGTCCACCATTGCGCATCACCGCTGGAGCCATTACACATCCGACGCCTCAACCTGTAGGGGCGCCGTCCGCCGGCGCGAATCGCGGCCAGAAGGCCGCTCCCACAGCGAGATTTTTGCAATGATTCGGTTTACTCGTAACATAACGACCGGCGACCAGTTCGATTGCCCGCCCTGTACGCCGACAGACCGACGGCGAGGGGCGGTTAAGCTCTAACTCTGTTTCAATGCACCAGCGTTCAACGCGCTATAGCTTGCCCAGCAGCACCAGAACGAGCACGACTACCAACACCAGCCCGAGAACACCGCTGGGGGCATAACCCCATCCCCGGCTGTGGGGCCAGGTCGGGATCACGCCGACCAGCAGTAGAACCAGAACGATCAGCAGGATTGTTCCCAGTGTCATTTCTTCCTCCCTTTCAGTGAGTTGTAGCGGCGCAGCGTCCGCAAACACTCTCGCAGCGCACCCATGCCGCTTCCCGCGGCGCGCCGGCACCCGTCTTCCGATTGTTTCACCCGTTGCTGCTTCGAGGTGGCAGCGCTTGTTCAGACTACACGGCGACCCGCGTTGCTCTGGGAAGTCATCGCCGTCTCCTTTTGATAAAGATTACTCGAACGAGGACTATCGTCTGTACGCTGCCGCACACAGAGCCCAGTTATTCTTGCCGTAGACGCGAGCGCTCCCCAGCTCACAATAACCGCAGCGGCGGTACGCGCTTGCCGCTACTCGGGGCCGGGACCCATTGCCGACCTGTTTGGCCGTGGGCCACTGTAGTCTATGTACGACACCGTACAGACCGCGCTTGGCCGTACGACTAGCATTTCGTTTTAGATCGGGTTCCGATCAATAACCACCCAACCAGAGAGGACCATCAACATGAAAAGCATAAGCAGTCACATCCCCGCACTCGTGTTCGCGACGGCAGCAATCGTCTCGATGAGCGTAATGCATCAGGCAAGCGCGGCAACCGCGGTGGATTTGGATAAGGATTCCCAGCAGGCCTTGCAGACGCTGTATAAAAGCGAACCGACTGCCGAGACGCTTTCGCGCACGGCCAAAGGCATTCTCGTCTTTCCGAATATCGTCAAGGCCGGCCTGGTGTTCGGCGGCAGTTATGGCGAAGGCGAGCTGATCGAGGGGTCGAAAGTCGTCGATTATTACAACTCCGTTACCGGATCCTGGGGTCTGCAGGCAGGCGCCCAGTCCTATGGATACGCCGTGTTTCTGATGACCGATAAGGCCATTCAGTATGTCAAGGATACGAAGGGTTGGGAAATTGGCGTGGGTCCAACCGTCGTTGTTGTTGACGAAGGGGTCGCAAAGAATCTTTCGACCTCCTCGCTGAAGGATGACGCCTATGCCTTCATTTTCAGCCAGCAAGGTTTGATGGCAGGGGTCAGCATCGAGGGAACAAAAATCTCCCGAATCAACCGCTAAACCAACAAGGACGGACGCGATTTGCGTCCGTCCTTGTTGGTCTGTTGCCCTTGCACAGGGGGCCTGATAACGGCAGCAATGGTGTAGCATCAAACCGCAGCTAAACTAGTCGTTCTCTGCCCGTATAAACCGAATAACCTGGAAGGAGAATCCGCGTGCCTCTGATTAACTTGGTCATCGTCTTGATCGTGGTCGGCGTGCTGCTTTGGCTCGTCAATACCTACCTACCCATGGACCGAAAAATCAAGAACATCCTGAATATCGTCGTCGTGATTGTTGTCGTGCTATGGTTACTGCGGGCTTTCGGCGTGCTGTGATCGCTGGACAGCGTACGTACAGGCCGCTGACCAATGTCAGAGATGGTTAGCGTAGCGATAGCCGTAAGTGCGATGACGGCTTGACGCCGCTGATGGCCGGCAATAGCCATAAGATTATTTTAAGTTACAGCGGTTCGATGGAACGGAGGCTAGCCTCAAAGCAGATCAGGGAATACCCATCAACCCTCCCAACCAGCGTCTGCCCTACCCAGCCGACGGAGACGCGACAGCGGTGACCGACAGGACAGTCACATCGCAATCTTTTTTTGTTCGCCACCGCACATAGTTCGGATAATTGTCTATGTTTAAGGATGGAAAGCGATTCTTCTGAACCTTCAGGGGGTGTTGCTTAATTCACTAACAAAGGAGCGTCAAATGCCTGACACGCCTTCCCCACGCCAAAACCGCCTTCTCGCCGCACTGCCAGCGACCGATTATCAGCGTCTGTCTCCACACCTGGAAGTGGTTCAGATGCCGTTCGCTGAGATCATCCATGAGTCAGGCTGTCAATTTCGTCATATCTATTTCCCCACGAACGCCATCATGTCCCTGTTTTATGTCATGGAGAATGGCGCGTCGGCAGAAATCACCGGGGTCGGCAATGAGGGAATGATCGGTATTGCCGTGTTCATGGGGGGAATAACCATGCCCCATCGCGCCATGGTACTGTGCGCAGGCCAGGCTTATCGAATGCCAGCGCCGGTGCTGATGAATGAATTGAATCGTCGGGGGGGGGGGGAGGGGGAGGTAACCGGAGCATTGCATCGGTTATTGCTGCGTTACATGCAGGCACGGATGACGCAGATAGCCCAGACTACCGCCTGCAATCGGCATCATCCAATGGAGAAGCGGCTGTGTCGCTGGCTGCTGGGATATCTGGACAGGTCAGCCTCGAATGAATTGACGGTCACGCACGAAGCGATTGCCAGCGCGCTTGGGGTGCGCCGCGAAAGCATCACGGAGGCCGCCGGGAGACTGCAACATGCCGGCTTTATGCGTTACCACCGTGGTCACATCACGGTGCTTGACCGGGCCGGATTGGAAAAACAGGCCTGCGAATGCTATCAGGTCGTCAAGAAAGAATTCGATCGCCTGCTCCCCTGTGTAACTGCGACGCAAGCCGCACCGAACCGTTGCATGCCGGCATACCAAGCTCCCTCGCCGGACAGCAAGCGTGGTACCGCAGCACGCCCCTCGCCACAATTGCGCGTTCTGTCCCAGCGCTCCGGATGAAGTGAGGCATTCGACTGCACCTGGATGACGTGACCGGCGTTTTTCTGTCGAACGTATTTTCACCCGATGACCCGTACCATAAAGCGATGGTGCGAGTTCCCCTCGCCTTATGTACGACACTGCACAGACGGGCTTTGATTTTTTCGCTAAGCTTTCACGCTCAACTCAGGAGGTTTTGTGAACACGCCCCGAATAACTCCAGCAAGCGTTCCAGCCGCGGCTTCATGAGCGGACAACCCACGCCTGCAGCGGGTATTGAATGCCGGGCGGAACAGGCATCCGAGAGCGCCCGTCCCATGACCTTTTACGCTCCTGTGGACGCGCGAGGCCTGGCGCTTGGCATACTGGCGACCGTATCCCTGGTATTCGCGCTGGACTGGACACAGACATTTCTTGTCCCTCTGCTGCTCGGAATCCTCTTTGCCTACACCCTGAGTCCGCTCGTGGCAGGTTTGCAACGGATCAGGATCCCGCGAGTACTGGCCACAAGCATGGTGATGGCAACTGTTGTCTGCACAGTCGTACTGGGTGCCTACTCGTTGCGTGGACAGATGCAGACGATAATCGCGCAGTTGCCCGAAGCCACGAGCAAGCTGTCTGGGGGAATCGCCAGTATGCGCGATGATCCGGGCGGTAACATGCAGAAAGTGCAATCCGCCGTAGGTGAAATAGAAAAGGCGACCAGCCAGGTGACCAGCGTTTCGCCTGACCACAATCGGAACCCAGTCCACGTCGTCATCGACACGCCCGGGTTCAAACTGGGTGACTTTATGTGGGCGCGGTCCCTGGGAGCCCTGGGTTTTGTTGGACAGGCAGCCATGGTGATGTTTCTGGTCTTCTTTCTCCTGGCGGGCGGCGATACCTTCAAGCGAAAACTGGTACGCATCACGGGACCATCGTTGTCAAAGCGGAAAATCACTGTCGCCATACTTGATGACATCAACGCTTCCATCCAGAAATACATGTTCATGCTGTTGATAACCAATGTGCTTGTGGCATTGCTCATGTGGATCGCGTTCCGCTGGATCGGCCTGGACAATGCGGGCGCGTGGGCGGTTACGGCGGGCTTGCTGCATGTCATCCCTTACCTAGGCCCGCTAGCCATCGCAGCAGCGACCGGGATGGCGGCTTACATGCAATTCGACTCGTTTATGATGGCGTTGCTGGTCTCGGGGGTATCCTTGGCAATCGCCACGCTAATCGGCATCTTTGCGACCACCTGGATGACAGGGAGGATCGCCAGAATGAATGCAGCGGCAGTGTTTGTCTCGCTGCTGTTCTGGGCCTGGCTGTGGGGCGTTTGGGGCATGCTGCTCGGGATTCCGATCATCGTCATCCTCAAAGTCGTGTCCCAGCATGTGGAACAATTGCAACCCGTGGCGGAGTTGCTGGGAGAGTAGAAGAGACTGTGAAATATGACTTTGGCGCGCGACAGACGTTCTGGCTGCGTTTCCGGGTATTTCAGGATCCCGCTACCTGCCGCGCAGTTTATGCATCACCTGCCATGTCACCCAGCCGCGTCCCAACCATTTCCCGGCACGCCCCGGCCTGAGTGCCGCAATCAAGACGACGATACCGGCTATCCATTCGGGATGGCGCCCGATATAGCGCAGCACGCTCAACCCCTGGTCAGCCAGCGTCAGGGGCACGCGCCACGGCTCGATGTTCTCCGCCAGAGCCACCCGTTGCGCTGAGGTCTGCGCAACCAGGCGTTCACGCCTTTCTGCCAGCCGGCGCAGTTCTTTGTTCATTGTCGTGAAATGAACTCCTGCCGGTCTTTGAACAATTCCGACAGACTCGCTGCAAACAGTCTCGGCTTGGCTCTCGCTTTGTGCAGGGCGAATGCCCATACCGCCATGCTCATCGTCAGAAAGAACCCCGATAGCCCACCCAGCACCAGCAGACGGTGCGTGTCCCAGAATGCGACCACCAGCAGTGTCGTTGCCAGCGCCACGCCGACCCCGAGGCAAAACAGGGCTGCCAGCGCCAGGACCATCAGCGAGAATACATGCTCCCGCTCTTCCTCAAGATCGGTGGACAGCAGATCAAGACGCGTATGCGCGATGGCTACCAGCGTTGCTGCGAGTGCTGCCAGTGACGCGAGCAGCCCCTGGCCTTCCCGGGGTGTGTCCGTCGCCATGGCAAACGCCTAGCGGCGGCCGGTGAGCAGGCCGACCACCAGGCCGACACCGGCGGCGACGCCGATGGCTTGCCATGGATTTTCGTGGATATAGGCATCGGTAGCCCTGGCGGCGTCTTTGGTTCTGCCCAACAGTGCCGCCCCATCCTCCGCCAACCTGGCTTTGGCAACCCTGAGGGATTCTTCCGCTTTGGCGCGTACATCGTCAAACTCTTCACCACCATGCTTGGCAGTCGCTTTCACTAGCGCTTCCGCGTCTGTTACCACCCTCTTGAAATCGGCGACCAACTGTTCTTTGGTGACTTCATCAGATACTTTTTCCATACATTACTCCGTTGCTGACCCTTCAGTGTTACTTATTGTCGCCCTTTGCCGTATCCTTAATGGCATCACCGGCTTTTTCGATCTGATCTCCAGTCTTATCTGCCGCATTGTCGATACTCTTGCCGGCCTGTTCCGCCGGACCCTGTTTCTCGCAACCGGGGAGTGCTACAAGCAACGCACTCATGATCAGGGCTGCACTGACGATCTGGACTAGTTTCATGATTCATACCTCTTGTTGAACGATTGACATGCAATTGAGAACGACCGTGCCGGTCATTCTCGTTAGGGGGTCAGGACGCCGAGCGACCGCGCCACACCGGCCCGTGCAGACCGGGCGCAGCGCAGGTCCACCCTCATTCGTCGGTGTCGACTTCGTGGCCGATGATGCCGCCAACGGCGGCACCGCCGACGGTGCCGACCGTACTGCCGCCCGTAAGAACGGCCCCGCCGACGGCACCGGCACCGGCGCCTATGGTAGTATTCTTATCCTGCGTCGACATGCCGGCACAACCGCCCAGGCCGAGGAGCATGACTGCTGCAACCACACCAGATGATATTTTCTGTATTATTTTCATGATATTCCCTTTTGTCAGACATTGTGTTTGCGGTGCTTCATGGCGGGTCGCGTACGGCTTTCAACGTACCAGAAACGCAGTTTTGTAAAACCGGCAGCAATTCCTAGCGTCGACCGTGGCGGCACTCGCGGTTTCCATTGCCTTCACGCAGACACCCTTACAGGTATTTTGTTTGGTTCCACTTAGTGAAGGATACGCAGAAGCGCCTTCGCCGTCCGTCTGCTAGCGTACATTAGCGGCAATCGGCAGCTGTGCCGACCATTGATCCGCCTTACGGACTGAGCGGGTGCCGCCCCGCCGAAACCCTGCGCCGATCCCCCCTGCTGCGCCTGTGCGCTAGCGCTCACACGCAAAGTGTAATGGTATATACTGGTGCAACCCCAAGGATGAGGGGCCGCCGCGCCGGTAAGGCGATTTGTTCGTGGCCGATAGTCCGGAGTTCACGCATGCACGACGCCCCGCACGCGCCCCGCCAGAACCACCTGCTCGCCGCCCTGCCCGCGGAGGACCGCGCGCGCCTGATCCCGCATCTGGAACGGGTCCCGATGCCGCTCGGCGACGTGCTTTACGAGTCCGGCAGCGAGTTGCGTCACGTCTATTTTCCCACCACCTCCATCGTGTCCCTGCTCTACGTCATGCTCGACGGGGCATCGGCGGAAATCGCCGTGGTCGGCAACGAGGGCATCATCGGTGTGGCCCTGTTCATGGGCGGCGAGAGCATGCCCAACCGGGCCGTCGTGCAGAGCGCCGGCCACGCCTACCGGCTGAAGGGGCAGCTGCTGAAGCAGGAGTTCAACCGCTCCGGCGAGCTGCAGCATCTGTTATTGCGCTACACCCAGGCCTTGCTGACGCAGATGGCGCAGACGGCGGTGTGCAACCGGCATCATTCGCTCGACCAGCAACTCTGCCGCTGGCTGCTGCTGAGCCTCGACCGCTTGCCCTCCGACGAACTGGTCATGACCCAGGAGTTGATCGCCAATATGCTCGGCGTGCGCCGCGAGGGCGTCACCGAGGCGGCCGGCAACCTGCAGAAGGCCGGCTTGATCACGTATCGCCGTGGCCGCATCAGGGTGCTCGACCGCGCGGGGCTGGAGGCGCGGGCCTGCGAGTGCTATGCGGTGGTCAAGACGGAGTTCGACCGCCTGCTGCCGGAAGCGAGCATTCCGTAGTCCCGTTGCCCGGGTGCGATGCCTCTCGATTCGCGCGGGGACCCTGGCGCACCGCCCGGCAGGCGTCTTGTGTGCGCTGGCGTCCAGACAGTCGGCTGGTTTCGGTGCACAATAAGGACGCTCATCCTCGGGCAGCCATTGGCCCTCGGTCCGTAGCCGGAATCGGGCTTGCACTCCCAAGCCCGCCATGGTTGGTTTCCCGGGCTTTACCGACACCAGGACAGTCCGCATGCCGCCATCCATCAAGCCCGCCCCTGCCGCCAATCGTCTGCTTGCGGCCTTGCCGCGCAAAGACCTTCAGCGTTTTCTGGCCGGCTGCGAACCCGTCCGGCTGGCGTTTGCCGAAATCCTGGCCGAACCCGGCGAGCGCATCCGTCACGTTTACTTCCCCACGGAAAGTTTCATTTCCCTGGTCACGCCGATCGATAGCCGCGCCAGCCTGGAGGTAGGGTTGGTCGGCGATGAAGGCATGCTTGGGGTCTCCCTCATACTCGGGGTGGATGTGTCGCCGCTGCGCGCCGTGGTGCAGGGAGCAGGTCCGGCGCTGCGCATGAAGGCTGCGCCGTTTCGGCGCGAACTCGACCAGAGTCTTGCGCTGCAACGGGCGCTGAAGCGTTACCTCTATGTGATGATGAGCCAAATCGCGCAAACCGCCGCCTGCACCCACTTCCACGTGGTGGAGGCGCGCCTCGCCCGTTGGCTCCTGATGACGCTGGACCGGGCACACTCGGACGCGTTTCACGTCACCCACGAATTCCTGGCGTACATGCTGGGCGTGCGCCGCGTCGGTGTTACCAAAGCGGCCACTTCGCTGCAAAATCGCAAACTGATTCACTATAGCCGCGGCGACGTCAGGGTGCTCGACCGCGGTGGTCTGGAGGCCGCTTCCTGCGGCTGCTACGCAGCCGACAAAGCCACCTACGCCCGGATGACCGGCACGGGTAAAGCGAAGTAAGGTGTCGATCGCGTTCCCCGCGAAGAACCAGGCAAGACGCCGCAGTAGGAACGCCGTCCCCCGGCGCGAATCGCGGCCAGGCACCCAAAGGGCATAAAACGCCGCTCCCACAGCGAGATTCTTGCAATGATTGGGTTTAGGATTTCGAGTCCACCAAACCTGGGGAAGGGCGACCACCACTGCAGGCGGATAGCAGGCGGCTGTTAGTCCTTGAATTTCGCGGCCGCGTCACTAACCGCAGACTTCAACGAATCCCAGGCAGATTCCACGCCCTCCCTGATTGACTCCCATGCGTCTTCGCCAGCCCTGGAACGCTCCGACAACTTCGCGTTGCCTTCTGCGAGCTTGCTGTCAAGCGCTTTGATCTGCTCGTTCATTTTCAGCTGCGTGTCTGCACTGGCCGTCGACGCCTTGGCCTTGAGCTTATCAACATCTGCCTTCCACTCATCCAGTTGAGCCCGCATCTTCCGCTGGTACAACTCTTTGTCCATCATGTCATTGTCCTTCTATTTTTCGGCAGCCGGGAATTGGAATGACTGTCAGACGCGGCTGCTGGATCAGTGGCTCCTGTCCCACATCACGTCGCACTTTGCCTTTGCCGCAGCCTTGAGCAATTGGATCAGAGGCAAGGCGCGGTGCGGGAGACTGACGGCAGATTCGTCGTCCTCTCCTTCCCCGGACTCTTGCGGCTCACGCAACTGCTCGTCTGCCTCGATTGCAGCCTCCAGACGCTCCAGCGCCGCCTGGACGTTTGCTGCAAGCAGAGCGCTGGGCACCGTACCGCTGTGCCCCATCAGTTTAAGCAGCCGGACTGCCACGTCACCGAACATCGTTATGTCCGCGTAGGCCGGGCAGGAAAAGGTCACCAGCATGATCACTTCCTCTCTGATGCTCGCGTTATAGGCAGCCGCCGCGCGCCCGCCGCCTTTCGCGGCCGTTTAAGGCACGCTAACCAAAGGATAGCGCCTGCATCAGCGAACGTCACGCGGTGCTTTTTTGACATCGTGGCCTCTAGCCGGATTCGTCATTGGCTATCAGACATAGACCAGAATCGCCACATAGTGGCTGATGCTGCCGGCCAGCACGAACAGATGCCACACCCCGTGCATCCAGGGGTAACGGCGATCGAGGGCAAAAAACACAATACCGGAGGTATAGAGTATGCCGCCGGTCAACAGCCAGATGAAGCCGGCGCGTGGCAACACCGCGAGCAGTGGCTTGATGGCCAGCACTATCAACCAGCCCATCACGAAGTAAATGACCATCGGCAGCACCCGCGCGCCGCGCAGCGGCAGTGCATCGAGCACCAGGCCCAGCACCGCCAGGCCCCAGATTGCACCGAACAGCCACCAGCCCACACTGCCGTTGAGCGAGACCAGCGTAAACGGCGTGTAGCTGCCGGCGATCAGCAGATAGATGGCCTGATGATCCAGGACCCGGAACACCCGTTTCGCGCGTCCGGGCGGCAGGCCGTGATAAAGTGTGGATATGAGGTAAAGCAGAAACAGCGTGGCGCCATAAATGCTGAACGACAGGATGCGACGGGTATCGCCATCCCGTGACGCCACCACGACCAGCACCGCGGCACCCGCCAGCGCCAGCGCGGCGCCGACCAGATGTGAAATGCTGTTGAAGCGTTCGCCCTTGATCATGACGCAAGTATATGGATCAAACTCTGATATGGAATCCGGATTCGTTCAGCGCCTCGAACCCGGAGATCACGTCGAACAGTTCCGCGTCAATACCACTCTGGCGCAAACGGTGAAATGTGCCGTTGAGGTCGTCCAGCAGTTCACCGATATTCTTGTCGGCGCGTTGCATCGCCGCGAGACGGCTCGCGTTCTCGCTGGCCAGCGATTCGGCGCACGCCCGGAACAGCGAGACGAAAAGGTATTCGCGGATCAGCACCCGCAAGGTCGGGGCGCTGCCACTCATGACCTCCGGCAGGTTTTCCGTCGGCCACGGACGTTCGGCCAGATTGCGTCGCCAGATTTCATCCAGCGGTAACAGCCGCTGACTGACGGGCGCATAAACCGCCCCAACCGCGGGGCGGTTGTAAAAGAGATGGAGTTCGGTGATGTCACCCTGGCTGCGGCGCGTTTCGCTCGCCATGAGTATCTGCCCGACCAGCGGGGTGATGGCCTTGACGGAATTCGGTAGGCTGAAGCATCCCATCGGCTCAAGGCCCGCGTCCGCCAGGCGCGCATGCACGCGCTCGCCGACCGCCCAGACCCGGGGTTCCCCGGGCAGCGCCGCCAGCGTCGTGAGCGCATAATCGGCCGCCACATCATTGAACTGGCCCACCAGCCCCTGGTCGGAACCAAACACCACCGCGCCAATCGCAGCCGCATCCGTTTTTCCTGTCTCTCCGGTCATCGATTGCGCCGCACGCATGTCACGAAAGCACACGCTCAAGCCCAGTTCCACGGTGCGAAAGTAATCGCCCAGGGCGCGCACCGATTGCTCGTATTGGCCGATGCTAGACGCGGCCATGGCCTTCATGGTGCGAACCACGGATTGCAGATCACCGGCGCTATCGATCTTGCGACGCAGGCTCGCTGCGGTGTCGCTCATGATGCCTCCCCGGGACCCGTCCCGGCCCCGGGTTGAGATAGGGAATCAGCTTTGGGCTGGAAACGTGCCAGTGCCTGGCGGGCGATGTCGATAATCGTTTCCCGGTCTTCATCGCTCAACGTGTCGGCGCTATCCAGGCGCTCGCTCACCTGCGCCGGGATCTCCGCCGCCGCCTTGCGCACGGCCTGCTCGGCGTCCGTCATCCGGTCCAGCGGAACGGCGTCGAAAAGTCCGGCGCTCAACGCCAGCAGGATAGCGATTTGGGCGGGCACTTCCACCGGGGCGAATTCCGGCTGTTTCAGGCAGGCGCGGATGCGCCGTCCATGCTCGATGATCTTGCGGGTGTCTTCATCCAGCCGGGCGCCGAACCGGGCGAAGGTTTCGAGTTCCTCGAACTGCGCATAGGCGAGCTTGAGGTCGCCCACTACCGCGCGGTAGGCCGCCCGTTGCGCCTTGCCGCCGACGCGTGACACGGATTTGCCGACATCGACCGCCGGCAGCACACCCAATTCGAACAACGTCGGCGAGAGGTAGAGTTGCCCGTCGGTGATGGAAATCAAATTGGTTGGAATGTAGGCGGAAATGTTTTGGGCTTCGGTCTCGATGATGGGCAAGGCGGTGAGCGAACCACCTCCGCGTTCCTCGCGCAGATGCGTCGCACGTTCCAGCAGCCGCGAATGGATATAGAAGATGTCGCCGGGAAAGGCTTCGCGACCGGGCGGGCGGCGCAGCAGCAGGGACAGCTCGCGATAGGCGCGCGCATGATGCGTGAGGTCGTCGTAAACAACCAGCACATCGCGGCCCTGCTCCATAAAATACTCCGCGATGCTGGTGGCGGAGTAAGGCGCGATGTAGGCGAGACCCGGCGGGTCATTGCCCTCGGTGACGACCACGACGGTGTACTCCAGCGCGCCCTTTTCCTGGAAGGTAGCCACCGCCTTGGCCACGGCAGACGCGCGCTGACCGATGGCGCAGTAGACGCACAGGACATCCTTGCCGCGCTGATTGAGAATGGTGTCGATCGCAACGGCGGTCTTGCCGGTCTGCCGGTCACCCAGAATCAGCTCGCGCTGGCCGCGCCCGATGGGAATGAGCGCATCGACGACCTTGAGGCCGGTCTGCAGCGGCACGCTGACGGGCGCGCGGTCCATGATGGCAGGCGCGGGACGTTCGATGGGCAGACGCCTGCTTGCAACCAGCGGCCCGTTGCCGTCGAGTGGCCGGCCGAGCGGGTCGATGACGCGTCCCGGCAATCCGTCGCCCACGGCCACGTCCATGACCCGGCCGGTGCGCTCGACCTCATCCCCGGCGTGCAGATGATAGTATTCGCCGAGCAGGACGACGCCGATCTCGTCCTCGTCCACGTTGAAGGCGATGCCGAACACATCGCCGGGAAATTTCACCAGCTCGTCACTGCCCACACCGGGAAGGCCGGAGACCTTGGCGATTCCCGTGGAGACGCTGGTGATCGTGCCCACCTCGCGCGGCGTCAGTTGCGGCGTAAAGGTTTCGCGTCCGTGGCTCAGGCCGGCAAACGCGCTGTCGAAGACACTTTGCAAGGAATCCGGCGGCGCGCTCATTGCGTCTCCACGGGACTGGCCGCAGGTCCTGATTCCGGCCTGGATCCGGCTTTGGCTTCAGGTTCAGAGCGCTTATCCAGCAGTTCGCCGACGCTGTTTTCCAGTGACGCGAGATAATCCGCGATGCTCCAGGCGAGCTTTTGTCCGTTGGTGGTGAGTTCGATACCGCTGATCACGTCCGGCGCGGTATCGAAACGCACCTGGATGTCCGCCGCCAGGGTCTCGTTCAGCGCAGTCCGGATCGCCGCGCGTTGCTCCGACGTCAGCTCGAAGGCGCTGCGCACGCGCACCGGGTGGGTCGATGTCTTCAGGGACCTGGCGAGACCTTGCCTGGCCTCATCGCCCAGCGCTCGCAAGCGGTCGGCAAAGACCTCGCTTATGCGTTCTTCCAGACTGGTCCCGGCGAGGTCGGTCAGCGCCTTGCGCGCGATGGCAAATACTTCCGCGCGGGTGCGGCGGGCGATTTCGTCGTACAAGCTCTGTTGTTCGCGTTGCAACGCCTCCTGTCGTTTGGCACGCAGGACGTCGGCCGCCTGCCGCGCTTCGTCGAGAAGCCGCTGACGTTCGGCTTTCGCCTCGTCGATTGCCTGGCTCAGGCGTGCGGCGCGCTGCTGGTCGAACGCCTCGTTCTTGCGCCGGAATGCGTCGCGCTCCGTTCGCGCTTCGGCCTCTTTCGCGGCCGCATCCGCGAGCGACAAGGCGATGCGCTGTTCCCGCGCGTCGATGGCGTGCAGGATGGGCTGGTAAAGAAAGCGCTTCAGCAACCACACCAGGATGACGAAGTTGACCAACTGGGCGGCGACGGTGAACCAATCGACGAGCATGGCTTACTTTCCGGCAGCCTGGGCGATGACGTGATTCCAGAATGGGTTGGCGAAGATGAGGATCATCGAGACCACGAAACAGTAGATCGCCGTGGACTCGATCATCGCCAGGCCGACAAACAGGGTCCGGGTGATGGTGGCGGAAGCGTCGGGCTGCTGGGCCAGCGAAGTCAGCGCCGTTGCGACCGCCCTGCCTTCCGCCAGCGCCGGTCCCATCGTCCCGAATCCGGTAGTAATGCCGGCAATGACAATTGATGCCACCGCTATAATAGTCAGGCTATCCATGGTCTCTCCTTTGGCAGGGATTGCTTTAAGGGTTGGATTCCGCTTCGGGTACAGGTTTGCCAACGCGGGTGGCGGCCGCGATGTAGACGGTGGCCAGGATAAAGAAGATGTAGGCCTGCACCATGCCTGTGAGCAGACCAAGCACCGTCATGACGATCGGAAAAATGAAGGGCGTGATGGTGAGCAGGATGCCGATGATCATCGTCCCGCTCATCATGTTGCCGAACAGGCGGATGGCCAGGGCAAGTGTGCGCGAAATCTCACTGATGATGTTGAACGGCAGCATGATGAACGTCGGCTTCGCGTAGGAGGCGAGGTAGGCGCCCAGCCCCTGCTCCTCCATGCCAAACAACGGCACGGCCACGAACACGCACAGCGCGAGTGCCGCGGTGGTCGACAGCGATCCTGTCGGCGGCAGGTAGCCAGGAATGACGGTGCAGAGGGCGGCTGAGGCGACGAACAGGAAGAGCGTGCCCAGAAAGCCGATGGTTTTGCGCGGCTGACTCAGGCCGACCTCTTCGATTTGTTTCTCGATGGCGGTGACGACGATTTCCAGTAGGTTCTGCCAGCGGGAACGGTCCATATCCGAGGAAAGTTTGCGCGTGATGAGTTTTGAACCGACGGTCAGCAAGAGCATCAGACCCCAGGTGAACACAATGGTGGCGTTGAGTTTGAAAAACCCGTGTTGCCAGAAGATCATCGCATCGGGACTAAGGTGCATGACGTGCCACATTCGCCGGGGAGTTACAGTGTTCGATCGGCGGCCCGGCAACCCACGTCACGATGAAGCGCGCTATGACAAATCCGAACAGACATGCCGGCAGCCGTTGCCAGTGACCATCCCCGACAAAATAAAGTCCAGCGACGACGGCAACTGTCCGCAACAGCAGGCTGCCAAGGAACAAAAGCGCCGGTCGTCTGGAGGCAACGCCCACGCGCACCGTCCACCAAAGACCACCGAAGAAAATGGCGCCGAGCAACAGGCCCGCCATCCCTGCCAGTGCCAGCGTCAACCATTCATTCATCCCCATCCTCCTGTTCGTCCCGCATCGCCTTGTCTTCCCTGGCGACCCAATGCCACGCATTCAGACAGCCAATGGCCAAACCGATGATCAGCAGCATCAGCGTCCAGGAGTGGCTTCCGGGATAGTGCTTGTCGAGCCAGACACCGAGCGCCGCGCCGAGCAGCGTCGGGATCGCCACCGACCAGCCGACCAGCCCCATCATGCCCAGGCCGAACCAGACGCCCGGCACGGCGTTGCGCTGCGCCTTGAGCTTGCGTGCCGCCTTCATGCCGACCTCCTGACTAAGCGACGGCTTCGGCTTCGAAGGCTTGTTTTGAGGTCCGTCAGTCATTGTGGAAAGTCACCATGCGGCGGATGAAGTCGCTTTCCATTTTCGCCAGCACGGAACGCATGCTTTGCTCGTGCTCGTCCAGGGTCAGAAACTCCTGCTCCACCGCCTCACGCAATTGGCCGAGGTCCGTTCCCCCTATCGCCTGGCGCACGGAAACGAGCACGTCCGGTCCGCTCTTGACCAGCACCCCTTCATCCACCGCCACGTACACCTCGCCCTCCGCTTCGGTTTCGTAGGTCAGAATACCGGGCGCGAGCGCCGCGACGCAGTCCAGCCGGCGCGGCAGGAGTCCCAACGAGCCCGCGCGGGTCTCGGCGACGATGCGCGACACACCGCTCTTGTCGGCGAAGACCTGGAAGGGCAGGAGGACCCTAAGATTCATCAGGGTCGGCGGCGGCATGTTCGATCTCCGCTTGCAGTTCCGGCGCGGGTCCGGATGCGTCACTGCCTGCGCCTTTGCCGGATTGTCCTTTTTGTTTCGCCTCGTCCACCGCGCCGATCATATAGAGCGCGCGCTCCGGGTAGTCTTTGAACTCATCGTTCAGGATGCGCTCGCAACCGTCCAGTGCCTCTTCCAGGCTGACCAGCTTACCCTGGAGTCCGGTAAACTGCTCGGTGGTGAAGAACGGCTGGGTTAGAAAACGCTCCAGGCGGCGGGCGCGGGCGACCAAGTTACGGTCCTGCGGCGAAAGCTGCTCCAGGCCGAGCATCGCAATGATGTCCTTGAGTTCTGCGTATTGCGCCAGCGAGCGCCGGATTTCCTGAGCGAGCGCATAGTGTCGTGCACCGACGATGCCCGGCGTGGCCATCTTGGAACTGGACTGCAACGGGTCGATGGCCGGGTACAGTCCCTCGCTCGCCCGCTTGCGCGACAACACGATCGACGCAGAAAGGTGCGAGAAGGTATGCACCGCCGCCGGGTCGGTAAAATCGTCCGCCGGCACATACACCGCCTGGATCGAGGTGATGGCGCCGCTGTCGGTATTGGCGATACGCTCTTCCAGTTGCGACAGCTCGGTGCCCATGGTCGGCTGATAACCGAGGCGCGACGGCATCTGCCCCATCAGGCCGGACACTTCCGAGCCGGCCTGGATAAACCGGAAGATATTGTCGATGAGCAGCAACACGTCGCGGCGCTCGTCGTCGCGGAAATACTCGGCCATCGTCAGCGCGGCGTGGCCGACGCGGAAACGCGCCCCCGGCGGCTCGTTCATCTGGCCGAAGATCATCACCATGTTCGGCAATACGCCGGCTTGCTTCATCTCGCGGTAAAGTTCCTCGCCTTCGCGACAACGTTCGCCGATGCCGCAAAAAATACTCACGCCTTCGTGTTGCCCGACCATGTTGTGAATCATCTCGGTGAGCAACACCGTCTTGCCCACCCCCGCCCCGCCAAACAAGCCCGCCTTGCCGCCGCGCTCCAGCGGCATCAGGACATCGATGACCTTGATGCCCGTCGAAAACACTTCAGACCTGGTTGAACGGCGCACCAGCGGCGGCGGCGCCCGATGCACAGAACGCCACTGCACATCCGTCGGCGCCGCTTCACGGTCGATGGCATTGCCGAACACGTCGAACATGCGCGCGAGAATGCCCTTGCCGACCGGTGCCTGCAACGGCCCGCCGGAGTCTTCCACCGCCATACCACGCGCCAGGCCCTGGGTGGGAGTCAACGCAATGCCACGCACGCGACGCGCATCCAGTTGCGCCAGCACTTCGATCACGATCTGGTTTTTCTCGCCCGCGCGCAGCAGCGAGTAGATCGGCGGCAGCTGCGCATCGAATCTTATGTCCACGACACTGCCGCGCACGGAGACGACCACGCCGGAATTCGATGCGCGGGGGTTGTCTGTCCTTTCCCGGCTCGATTTCATCACACTATGCCTTCTGTTCCCCTGCGCGCCAAGCGGGCTCAGCTACGAGCGCTTCGCGCACCTGCATCAGCCGCCTTTCAATCCGCGCGCGATCATGGCTGGATTCGATGCTGCGATCGGCCAGCTCGGCAATCCACTGCACCTGTTCGTCGAGTGCTCGTAAGTGGCTCGGGCTGAGCGTGAGACTGGCGATGGCATCGATGGCATCGAGCATACGCGCCATGATGGCGACATTGCCCGCGGCGCTACCCCGAATCTGATCGAACGCCTCGGCCAACAGACCTTCAAAGGTCGGAACGATGGCGATCACACGCAGTGTTTCTCCCTCGTAACGGTGCGATGGCGGGAACTGCCGACGAGCCAGCCGCGCCAGAATCGCTGTCAGGTAATCCACGCACATCACCGCGGTCGAGGTGTCATTGACACCGGGCGAAAGGGCCTTCAAGGCCATATCCACGATCTGCCTGATACCGAAAGCCGGGTCCTGATCAGCCGTGCGATGGCGACCAATACTGTAAGCCCCATTCAGGGCAACAATCGTCTCCTGATCTGGCGGGTACGTCAGGGCGAGCGATGCCAACGCGGCATTTTGCACAACGAACGCGCCGATGCCGTGCTCCATCCGCACGATGGTCCTCCCGCCCCGCGCCAGGCGCAGGATGGCGTCATAATCGACGCTCTGTATGTAGCCGCTCAGCTCCGCCGGCACCGCGTGCCAAGTTCTCTCATCCAGAGCTGGAAGGAGCCGCTCGCTCTCTTCACCCTCGGCTTTGTCGGGGCCGGGTTCCCGTTTTTCCGGGAACAACCGATCAATCGACGCGTTGGTTTCCTGAGCGACCGAGGCGATGATGCTGGAAGCCTGGATCGACGAGGCGATGTGATGAATAAAAAAAATGAGGACGGCAATGCCGCCAAACGCCAGAACAAAGGCAAAAAAGACCGCCAGGCTGGGCACGAATGGCGCATCGCCGGTGCGAATAGTGTGCAACACGATCAAACAATAGACGAAAATTCCGGCAAAGGTTCCCAGCGTGACCTGCGTGACACGGCTGCGCATGAAGTTGCGCAAGATGCGCGAGGTGTATTGGCTCGAAGCCAGCGCCAATGCCAGCAGGGTCATGGAGACCGTGATGCCCATAACGGACATCATCGAACCGGCAAGCGTGGACAACATATCGCGTGCGCCTTCCGCCCCGACCCCAAATACCCGTGGCCACTGGGCCAGCCATCGGTCACCCCCGGCGTAGTCTGTTTGAATCAACGCTACCGCGTAGACAACGCTGGTCAGGACGATCAGAAAAGGCAAAAACCAAAAGGTCGACCGCAAATCGCTCCACTGCTGTTTTAACCTATTCATGGGTCAGCTTCCAGGTCTGGGGGTGAGACGGCGCACGAGGATTTCTACCACAATCACAAGTTTGTACGCAAACGCCAGCCCAGTGATAAACAGCGCCGCCGTATAACCTGATACACCCACAAAGAGGTGCCGCCGGGCCGCGCTTGGGGCAATACCGCCCGATTGACGTTTATTCCGGCAGCACTTCGGCATCGACGCCGTCCAGGCCCGGCTTGCGGGTTACAGCTTCTGCTGTGGTGCGTTCGTGCCGTTGAGCACGATGATCAGGATTCTATCGGCGTGCAACATGCGGATCGCTTCAGACGTCGGTTTCCTTGGGTTGTCAACGCTTCTGACCGGGCGGCTCGAGCGTGGCACCAGGGTTCAAGCGACGCACCAACCAACCCATGGTCAGCGCCTGCACCAGAATGCTGAAAATCACCACCACATAAGTGGCCGCGACAATGGTTTCGCGTCCGGGCATCTGCGGCAGGGACAGCGCCAACGCCACTGAGATTCCTCCGCGCAAACCGCCCCAGGTCATGATCTTGATCGTGTTCGGCGTGAACACCCTGAAACGGCTCATGGCCATGACCGGCACTCCCACGCTCACCCAGCGCGCCAACAACACGATGGGGATGGCGATCAGTCCCGGCAGCATCTGATTGACCGACAAGGACAGGGCGATCACCTCCAGACCAATCAGACCGAAGAGCAGGAGATTTAATAGTTCGTCGATCAGTTCCCAAAAAGAGAACAGATGCTGGCGAGTCAGTTCGGACATGGCAAACTCCTTGCCCTGGTTACCCACCATCAGCCCCATGAGCACGACGGCAATCGGCGCAGACGTGTGCAGCGAGTCCGCGAACGCGTAGCCCGCGGTCGCCAATGAAAGCGTAATCAGGATTTCCACGGCGTAACTGTCGATGCCCTTCAGGAGGTAATAACCCAGGTAACCCAGCACCAGCCCCACGACCACGCCGCCGACAACTTCCTCGGCGAGCAGCGTGAGCACTTCGGACGTTGACACGTCGTGCCCGCTGGTGACCACGCTCAGCAGCGTGAGAAAGACCACGACGCCGGTACCGTCATTGAACAGGCTCTCACCGGCGATCTTGGTTTCCAGCGTCTTGGGCACACCGACCTTGCGCAGGATGCCCAGCACCGCGATCGGATCGGTCGGCGAAATCAACGCCCCGAACAGCAGGCCGCGAATCAGCGGCAGCTCGAAACCGAGCAGCTTCGCGCCGAGGTAAAGCCCCGTGCCGACAATGGCCGTGGACAGCACGACCCCAACGGTGGCGAGGACCAGGATGACCCATTTTTCCCTGGTGATATCGCCGAGATTGACGTACAGGCTGCCGGCGAACAACAGCATGCCCAGCATGCCCTGGAACACCACTTTCGAGAAATCGATTCCAGCGATGGCTTGTTGCGCCCAGCTTGCCACGGCCGGGTTATAAGTTCCGATGATGGCCACAACAATCGAGACAACCAGCCCGATGGCCGTGATGCCGATGATGTCGGGAAGCCGCGTAACCCGGCAATTGAAATAACCGAAGAGCGCCACGAGCGTCACGATAAGGCCCATGGCGTGGAACAGACTCACGTGTTGATCCTCCTTCCGCCAGTGCGGGCCGGATTTACCCGGCTCAGTCGCCAGCAGGGGCTTGTCTCACCAACTGCTCGCGCATCGACAGCCATTCCTGCCGGCAGCATCCTTTGGATTTTCTGCCCTTTTTCCGTCCCGACGCCGGGATCGAGCGGCTCAAGGCCGCTTGCACTCATCAGAATCACTGGGGCTACTAGGCAAGCATACACCGCCAGAGTAGTCTTCATGAGTAACAGACCGGCGCTCGGCGCCCTCAGAAACCGATCACTCACATGCAGCCCAGTCAAGATCGAAGGAATCGGCCGCCCGACCAACCCGGTGGGAACGGCATAAAGCGCAGGCGAGGTCGGTGGTGGCTGGCCCCGTGCTGCGCGCTCGGGCTGGTGTTTGCCGGCCCCGCCAGCGCGGGTCGGATTCTGGTGCTGGTGCACGGCTTCCTCGGAGACTCTGCGTCCTGGCAGCAGAGCGGAGTCCTGCCTGTGTTGGAGCAGGCTGGCTGGAAATTCGCGGGCAACTGGCAGTCGACCCAGTCCGGGGTGCGGCTGAAGCCGGCCGGGCCACCCGCCGGGGAATTCGCGATTTACACGGTCGACCTGCCCTCCACCGCCCCGCTGATGGAGCAGGCGCGCTTTCTCGGCGGGATGCTGGGCGCCATCGCGAAACTGCACCCAACGGACACTGTCGACCTGATCGGGCATTCGGCCGGTGGCGTGGTGGCCCGGCTCGCGCTGGTGAACTACGGCGCGGGCACGGTCACCCGCCTGATTACCATCGCCGCGCCTCATCTGGGCACCGAGCGCGCCTCGCAGGCGCTGGATGCGACCGACGACCGCGGGCTGTTCGGCGGGATCAAGCGCTGGTTCGTAAAACGCAAGATGGGAGACGACATGTATCGCACCGTGCAGTCTTCGCGCGGGGTCCTTGCGGACCTCGCTCCGCCGGTGCCCGGCGACCTGCTGTATTGGCTCAACAGGCGTCAGCACCCTGACATCGTTTACGTTGCAGTAGTCCGCGGCGCCGCGTACGGGATGCCGGGTGACCAGGTAGTGCCTGCAGCCAGTCAGGACCTCCGCCGGGTGCCCGCGCTGAATGGCCGGGCCAGCATCCGCGTTGTGCCCGGCGATCACCAACTCAGCCGCCAGGACGGGCTGCTGCTGTCGGAGCTGGTGTCCAAACCCGCCAGCGCCACAGCGACCGCGACGAAATGATGCGGCAGGCCGGTCAAGATCGGCGCACGCGTCCGATTCAGTATAGGACGTGTCCGGATCGCCTCTTCAGAAAATCATCCCTATGCGGAACCGCCACTTCATCGCGGTGCGGTATGAGTCGCACCGTATCGGTTTCATGCTCATGCGTTTGAGCAATTCGTTGACGCAGCCGTCGCCCGTTCCGCCTACGCTTTCCGAATTTCTCGCTCCGCCTCAAGCCAGTCTCGATCCGCCTGACCATCACGGTGACCGCGCTGTTCATAGAGTTCATAGGCGCGCCTGGTGATCTGTTGGGTCATATCGACAGGCGCCTTGCCCAACAGGGGCGCGGCAGTCGGATCGAACACCCGGTAGGCAATCAATTTCACACGATCATTCACCAGGAACCACACCAGCGCATAGCCCCAGACGAACCCCGCCCAGCTCCAGCCGAGTGGTGTCATGAACACGCCATACACCGCTATCAACGTCGCTATTACTTGCGTGCCGAGCACGGCTATCCACAGGATCCGCGCCGGACGGATGGACCAGAACGGGCCGCGTGTGCGGGTCAGGAAGATCGTTAGATGCCCCGCTACTGACAACTTCAAATACATCAGCGTCTGGATGTGCGCGCGGTCGAGGTGAAACACCCGCTCGCCCAAATAAAACAAGCCAAAGGCGGAGACGACGCCGATAACGCCCAGCACCGTGGCGATCCCCAGCACCATGCGCATGTTCCAGGCCTCGGGCTTATCCTTGTAATGCACGTTGTCATAGGCGATCGACAGGATAGCGCCGTCGTTGAGCAGTGCCAGCATCACGATCATCACCGCCGTCAACGGGTAGAAATTGAAGACCAGGATCGCCAGCGTCATGAACAACAGCACGCGCAGCGTCTCCGCGATGCGGTAGATCGCGTAACTGTTCATGCGCTGGAAGATCTTGCGGCTCCCCTTGATCGCGTCGACGATCACCGACAGGCCGGGCGTCATCAGCACGATGGACGCCGCCGCGCGCGCCGCGTCCGTCGCGCCGGAAACGGCGATGCCGCAGTCGGCCTTCTTCAGCGCGGGAGCATCGTTTACGCCATCGCCGGTCATGCCGACGATGTGGCCGCGTTGTTGCAGGACGTCAATGATGTGGAACTTGTGCTCGGGGAACACCTGGGCGAAACCGTCCGCTTTCTCGATGGACTCTGCCAGTTGCGCCGTCTCGTGCTGCCTGGTGTCGCCGAACCCGCTGGCATCGAGGATATTGGTGCCCAGTCCCAATTTACCGGCAGTTTCCCTGGCGATGGCCATGGCATCGCCCGTCAGCATCTTGATCTTCACGCCCATTTCGCGGGCGGACGCGATGGTCGCCCCGGCTTGTTCCCGGGGCGGGTCGAACAGGGGCAGTACGCCGAGAAACTGCCACCGGCCTTCCCGATCGGTCCGCGCCACGCCCAAGGAACGAAAGCCGCGTGCCGCGAATTCGTTGACGGCTTTTTCGACGGCGGCCTCGACCTGCCCCGCATTGGCCGACAACGCCAGGATCACCTGCGGTGCGCCCTTGGTCACCTTGAACTGATTTCCGTCCGCGCCCTTGACGCTGGCTTCGGTGCGCTTATGCACCGGGTCGAACGGCTGGAAATGCACCACCTGGTAGTCTTTCAAGGCCTGGTCGTTGCTCAGGCCACCCAGCACGGCCAGGTCGATGGTGTCCTTATTGTCCGCGCGCGACGCCAGCGCGGCGTTGAGGATGACCTGATCGACAGAGACATTGTTCACGCTGAACGGATCGCCCAGCGTCAACTTGTTCTGGGTCAGGGTGCCGGTCTTATCCGCGCACAACACGTCCACGCCGGCCAGTTCCTCGATGGCCGCCAGGCGCGTCACAATCGCCTCTTTCCTGGCCAGCAGGCGCGCGCCGACCGCCATGGTCACCGACAGCACCGTGGGCATCGCCACGGGAATCGCGGCCACGGTCAGCACCAGGGCGAACTGCAAGGTGGTGAGCATCGGGTCGCCGCGGAACAGCGCGACAGTGATAATCACCGCCACCAGCGTTACCGCGAGGATGATCAGATAATTGCCGATCTTCAACACCGCGCGTTGAAAATGGCTGGCGGTCTGTGCCCCCTGCACCAGTTGCGCCGTCTTGCCGAAGTAGGTGTTCTGGCCCGTGGCGTACACCAGCGCGTCGATTTCGCCGGTGCGGATGATCGAACCCGAGAACACCGCCTCACCGGATTGGTGCGTGACGGGCAAGGACTCCCCCGTCAGCGCGGACTGATCCACTTCGATCGGGTCACCCTCCAGCAAGCGCGCATCCGCCGGCACGATGTCGCCCAGGCGCAGATGGATGACGTCGCCCGGCACCAGCTCACGCGCCGCCGGGTTGGTCCACTGGCCGTCGCGCTTCACCTGGGCCTTGACCGCCAGCCTGGCCTGCAGTGCGGCAATCGCGTTGCCCGCCTGGTGTTCTTCCCAGAACCCGACCACGGCGTTGGCCATAAGCAGCACGAGTATGATGCCAAAGTCCGGCCAATGCTGGGCGACCGCCGAGAGGACCACGGCCGCTTCGATCATCCACGGGATCGGCCCCCAGAAGTAGCTCAGGAATTTCAGGAACGGATTGGTCTTCTTCTCTTCGATCTCGTTCGGCCCATATTGGGCCAGCCGTTTCTGCGCCTCGGCCTGACTGAGGCCATCCGGCGACGACCTCAACTTTGCCTCCAGTTCCGGCATGGAAAGGGATTTCAGATCGTCCTCCGTATTTGACTTCGATCCCGATTTCGATTGGGGTGCCCTGGGCTGGTCGGCATCGGGTTCCATAATCGGTATTCTCCTGTCTTTCCTATGCCGCTGGTTCCGGGAATGGCGGGATATGCGCATTCATTTGGCGTTGCTCCACTTCCAGTTACGAATCTCCGGCATGTCCTGGCCGTGCTTGTTAATATACTGCTTGTGCTCGATGAGCTTGTCCTTGAGCTGCTGCTTCAGGTAGATGCCCTGATCGCCGGTCTGCGGCAGGCGGTCGATGGTGTCCATCACCAGGTGGAAGCGGTCCAGATCGTTCAGCACCGTCATGTCGAAGGGCGTGGTGATGGTGCCCTCTTCCTTGTAGCCGCGGACGTGGATGTTGTCGTGATTGGTGCGGCGGTAGGTCAGCCGGTGGATCAGCCACGGGTAGGCATGGTAGGCGAAGATCACCGGCCGGTCCCGGGTAAACAGTTCGTCGAAATCCATGTCGCTCAAGCCGTGCGGGTGCTCGCTGGGCGGCTGCAGCTTCATGAGATCGACGACGTTGACCACGCGGATTTTCAGCTCGGGCAGATGCTCGCGCAGGATGGAGACGGCGGCGAGTGTCTCCAGCGTGGGCACGTCGCCACAGCAGGCCATGACCACGTCGGGCGCAATAGCCTGGTCGTTGCTGGCCCACTGCCAGATGCCGATGCCCTCGGCGCAGTGCTTGACGGCAGCGTCCATGCTCAGCCACTGCGGCGCCGGATGTTTGCCCGCGACCACCACGTTGACGTAATGATGGCTCTTCAGGCAGTGGTCCATTACCGATAACAGACAATTGGCATCCGGCGGAAAGTACACCCGCACCACCTCGGCCTTCTTGTTGACGACGTGGTCGATGAAACCGGGGTCCTGGTGGGTGAAGCCGTTGTGATCCTGGCGCCAGACGTGCGAGGTCAGCAGGTAGTTCAGCGAGGCGAGCTTGTGCCGCCACGGCAGGTGTGCGGTGACTTTCAGCCATTTGGCGTGCTGATTGAACATCGAATCGATGATGTGGATGAACGCCTCGTAGCAGTTGAACAGCCCGTGCCGCCCGGTAAGCAGGTAACCTTCGAGCCAGCCCTCGCACTGGTGCTCGCTGAGCATTTCCATCACCCGCCCGGCGGGCGCGAGCCATTCATCGTTCGGCACGGTCGCGGCATCCCACTGGCGTTGGGTCACTTCAAACAGGGCTTCCAGGCCGTTGGAGAGCGTCTCGTCGGGACCGAAGACGCGGAAATTGCGCTGTTCGTTGTTCAGCTTCACCACATCACGCAGGAAGGGCCCGAGCACACGGGTGTCGCCGATGCCGGGCGCCCCCGGCGCGGGCACGTCGGCCGCGTAGTCGCGGAAATCCGGCATGCGCAGCTCGCGCAGCAACCTGCCGCCGTTGGCGTGCGGATTCGCGCCCATGCGGCGTTCGCCCAGGGGCGCCAGTTCGGCCAGATCCGGTTTCAGGCGGCCTTGGCTCTCGAAGAGTTCCTCCGGCCGGTAGCTCTTGAGCCAGTCTTCCAGCAACTTGAGGTGTGCGGGATGCGCCCTTGGGTGGAGCGGCACCTGGTGCGCACGGAAGGTACCCTCGACCTGCAGGCCATCGACTATCTTCGGCCCCGTCCAGCCCTTGGGCGACTTGAGGACGATCATCGGCCAGCGCGGCCGGGTGGTGTCGTTGTTGTTGCGGGCATTGCTCTGGATTTGCCGAATGTCCTCGATGGCCGTTTCCAAAGTACTGCCCATGAGCTGATGCATCGTTTCCGGCTCATCACCTTCCACAAAGTGGGGTGTCCAGCCGCAGCCGCGCAGAAATTGCTCCAATTCCTCATGCTCGATGCGGGCCGAGACGGTGGGGTTGCTGATCTTGTAGCCATTGAGATGCAGAATCGGCAGTACCGCACCGTCGGTGATCGGGTCGAGAAACTTGTTGGACTGCCAGGCAGTCGCCAGCGGACCGGTCTCCGCTTCCCCATCGCCGACGACGCAGGCAACGATCAGATCGGGATTGTCGAACACCGCCCCGAACGCATGGCTGAGCGAATAGCCCAGCTCGCCGCCTTCGTGGATCGAGCCCGGACATTCCGGCGAGACGTGGCTGGGAATGCCGCCGGGAAACGAGAACTGCTTGAAGAGCTTCTGCAGGCCGGCCTCATCCTGGCTGATGTTGGGATAGATCTCGCTGTAAGTACCTTCGAGATACGTGTTACCCACCACCGCCGGACCGCCGTGGCCGGGGCCGGAGACGTAAATCATGTCGAGATCGTATTTCTTGATGACCCGGTTCAGGTGTACATAGATGAAGTTCTGTCCGGGGGTCGTGCCCCAGTGTCCCAGCAGCATGTGCTTCACGTCCGCGAGCGTCAGCGGCCGCTTCAGCAGCGGATTGTCGTAAAGATAGATCTGGCCGACCGACAGATAGTTGGCGGCGCGCCAGTAGGCATCCATCTTGTGGAGCTGTTCCGGCGTAAGCGTCTTGGTATTCATGGTCTAAGTTTCCTGGATTGAGCGCAGATTGAGCGCGCGGCTGAAAATCCGCTCGATTATAAACCCCTCGTCGCTGCGTGCGCCCCGCATCCTGACGTAATCACTTTCCAATCCAGCACCCGCCGCAGCGGTCCGTCCTTCTCATACAGCGCAAACCGGAATCCGGTTTTCACGTTTTTTGGGATTATTCAGCCAATGGCTTAAGGGTGCTCAGGCCGAGGCTTTCCCAATCCTGCATACCACCGCGATACCAGAGGATTTTGTGCGGCGGATAGCCGATTTTCAGCAGGCCCTTGATCATGGTCGATGACTGTCCACACCAAGGGCCATTGCAGAACAGCACCAGCGTTTTGACGTTGTCATAATCCCAGAATCCGTTGGACCGTCTGGCGCCCAGTTGGTTCTCCAGAACTTCTTGCACGGCGGCCGGATCCGACTCGCCGATGTCAAGTGTGTCCCACGGGATGTTCACCGTCCCGGGAATGACGCCCTTTTCCACCCAGGCCGGCGTACGCGAGTCGATCACCATCGTGGACGCATCGCCGTCGCTTATTCTCTTGAGAAGCTGCAACACTTCAAGTTCTGCTATGGTTTTCACGCCAGGCGCCAGCTCACAGGGCTGAATGCAGAAGGGTGGGCATGTGCGCGAAGTCCTGGCGAATTCCGGATTGACCGAGTTGCTCTGATTCTGATTGCGCATGATCGTGACCTTCCGGCCATGATGCATCACGTCCACCGACGCAAGATCGGCGCTGATGTTCACCTCCAAAGCCGACGCCACGCCCGGCACAGACAACTCGGCCGGCAATGCGGTTGAAGCAGGCAGTTGCTGGTTCTTCACGCCTCGAGGCTCGCGCAGACTTTCTGCAGCAGTACCAGCACTTCCTTGCCAAGGGCATGCACTTCCGGTTTGTCGACCAACTGCAACACAGCCGCGGGATCCATGAACGCAACCGTTATGCTTGCATCGGCTTCTTCGCGCACGACCACGTTGCACGGCAGAAGCAACCCGATGTCGGGGTCGGCCTCGATCGCGCGATGGGCGAGCGGCGGGTTGCATGCGCCGAGTATGCGATACGGCCGATGCTCGATGTTGAGTTTTTCTTTCAACGTCGCCTTGAGATCGATATCGGTGAGCACACCGAAGCCTTCATTTTTCAGAGCCTCGGTGACTTTCGTGACGGCGGTATCGAACGGTAGCTTTAGCTGAGTGCTGAATCCGTACATGATTCGACTCCCTGTTATTAGGTGGTGAAACGATTAATACTGTTCGTTCATCTGCAATTTCTCATCCTGCTTCTTGCCCGTCCGCTCCAACTGTCGGTTCACTTTCCCTTTTTTGCGACGATCCATCCCACGAGGCCGGCAACGACGGCGACAAGCAGGATCGGCACCCATATCCCGCCGTATCCGCCCATCCAGCCTGTGCCATAGCCGCCCATCATGCCGGAACCCATGCCGGAGCCGCCTTCCTGCGTGTCGGCCAGTGCGCTTGCTGCCATGATCGTTCCGGCCATCAAAACGGCGGCGTTCAAGTTGTTGCGAAGGTTCATGCGTTTCATGGCTAAACTCCATTCAGGGCTGAATAGATGCGTGGTTCCGTCACCGGCTGCAATACTCACCGACCGAGTCGGCATGCCCGATTGCGGGAATATCCTTTATACCTGCCTGTCTTTTCAGCGTCCGTACGCCATCGCACATAGTTCGTCCATCGCGCGTCATGTCGCCGGGTTCACAACCTGACGCGATTGACCCACAGCGCCGATGGGTGTGCGTGCTTAACGCCCCTGGGCTTGCTGAACCTCTCAATTGACCATTGGCGGGCATGTCGGGTTCCCCCTTATCAATAGCCCGGTCATTTCTTCAGTCTCAGCAGTCGCGCGTTGATAGCCACAATCACCGTACTCGCGGCCATTAGCGCCGCACCCAATGCGGGGGAAAGCAGCACACCCCAGGCGTAAAGTGCTCCGGCTGCAAGAGGGATGGCGAACGCGTTATAGCCGGTCGCCCAAACGAGATTTTGAATCATCTTGCCGTAGGTGGCCTTGGAAAGCTTGAGGAGGACCACGACATCCAATGGATTGCTTCGCACCAGAACGATGTCGGCGGTTTCGACCGCCACATCCGAGCCGGCGCCAAGGGCGATGCCCAGATCCGCTTGCGCCAGCGCCGGAGCATCATTCACACCATCGCCGGTCATGGCCACCAATTCGCCCCGGGACTGGACTTCTTTGACTTTGGCCGCCTTGTCCTGAGGCAGGACTTCGGCGAAGAATTCGTCCAACCCGACCTGGTCCGAAGCCCATTGGGCGACCTGTTTGTTGTCCCCCGTAAGCATCATGCACTTGATGTTCATTGCTTTGAGCGCGGCGATGGCCTGCTTCGACTCGGGCCGGATGATATCGGCCAGGGCAATCGCCCCTTTCAACTGCCCGTCAAAAAGGACAAAGACGACTGTTTTGCCTTGCGCTTTCAGTTCCTCCACGCGCTTGTCGTCCATGTCAATATTCTGTTCGCTCAGGAAGCCCGGACTCACCACCTTGATTTCTTTGCCCTCGACCCTGCCTTCGGCGCCCTTGCCTGCGATGCCTTTGAAGTCTTCAACAGGCAATTTATTTTCGGCAGCGGCGGCAATGGCCTTGGCGATGGGGTGTTCGGAATTGGCTTCCACCGAGGCCGCATATCGACGTAGCGTGTCTTCGTTGATGTCCTGCGCTAACAGCAGGGTATCGGTTAGGCCAAAGCGGCCCCCAGTGAGGGTGCCGGTCTTGTCGAAAATGATCGCCTGAATGTTCCTGGCGCGTTCAAAAGCGGGACGATTGCGAATCAGCAGTCCATTGCTCGCGGCCAGAGCCGTGGAGACAGCGATGACCAGCGGCACGGCCAGACCCAGGGCGTGCGGGCAGGTGATGACCATGACGGTCACGGCGCGCTCGATGGCAAAGGAGAGATCCTTGCCCATGAAGCCCAACCAGATAAAAAAGGTAATCGCGCCGCCGCTCAGGGCAATGAGGGTGAGCCACATCGCCGCCGTGTCGGCCAGATCCTGGGTCTTCGATTTACTTTCCTGGGCCTGTTTGACCAGGTCGATGACCTGCGACAGGAACGAATCCCTGCCGGTACCTTTGACCTCGATGGTCAGGGAACCTTCGCCGTTGATGGCACCGCCGATGACCTTGCCGCCGGTCTTTTTGGTGACCGGGGTTGATTCGCCGGTGAGCATGGCCTCATTGACCGAGCTCTCGCCATCGACAATGACACCGTCCGCAGGGATTTTCTCACCCGGTTTGATCAGAACCTTGTCGTCCACCGCCAGTTCGCTCAATGGCACGTCCGTCACGCTGCCATCGGCCGTGACTTTGTGAGCGTTGGAGGGCATGAGCTTCGCCAATTCCTCCAGGGCCTTCGATGCGCCCATCACCGACTTCATCTCGATCCAGTGCCCAAGCAACATCACGTCGACCAGGGTGGCCAGCTCCCAGAAGAATACCTTCCCGGTCAAGCCGAACACCACGGCGCTGCTGTAACCATAAGCGGTGGTAATGGCCACAGCAACCAGCGTCATCATTCCGGGCTGGCGGGATTTGAGCTCGGTGTACAGTCCTTTTAGAAACGGCCAGCCGCCATACCAGAAGACCGCAGAAGAGAGTCCGAAAAGAACATAGAGGTCCCCGGTAAAACTGATGGCTTCACGCAGCCCAACCAACTTCTGGAGCAATGGAGAGAGAACCAGAATCGGGAGAGTCAGTACCAGCGCGATCCAGAAGCGTTTGCGGAAATCCGCCGCCATGTGGGCATGGTGGTCCTGGTGATCCTGATGGTCGGGGCCGGCGTGCTGCATTTGTGCTTCCGCCGCAAGCCAGTTCTGCTCGGCATGTCCTTGCGGACGATCTTCCTTCACATAGAGGGCGTATGCCTTCCTGGCTATGTCGTCTTGCGCCGGCTTCGATTCGGGCGCCTTGGGATGGTCGGAATTGTGTTCCATAAAATAAGTATGCTCCTTTTCTAGTCAAGACCGAGAACGCGGCAAACGGTTTCGGCTATCATGCGTTCTTCGTCTGTATGAATAACGCGCACGGCGACCTGGCCGGCGTCCGCGGAAATCACGGCTTCATTCGCCGCGTTTCGCTTTTCTTCGAGTTCGATTCCAAGAAACTCCAGTCCGTCGCAAATCCGGGCGCGGACCCTGGGCGCGTTCTCGCCGATGCCGCCGGCGAACACCAGCGTGTCCAGTCCGCCCAAGGCCGCCGCGAATGCGCCGATCCATTTCTTGACCTGGTAGCAAAACAGCGCGACCGCTTCAGCCGCCCGCACGTCCTGCGTTTCACGCTCGAGCAAATCACGCATGTCGGAACTGGTTTCGGATATCCCGAGCAGCCCGGACTGGGAATTGACCATCACGTTGAATTGCTTCGCGTCCATTTTTTCAGTGCGCGCCAGATACCAAACCAGTCCGGGATCGAGATCGCCGGAGCGGGTGCTCATCGGCACCCCGGCGGTCGGGGTGAAACTCATGCTCGTGTCCACGGGTTTGCCGTCACGAACCGCCGCCAGGCTCGCACCGTTGCCGAGGTGGGCGAGGATGACCCGGCCTTGCACCGCTTCCGATCCGGCCAGGCGGGCCAGTTCTCCCATGAGAAACGCATACGACAACCCGTGAAACCCGTAGCGCCGCACTCCCTGCGCTTCGTAGCGGCGCGGAATTGGCAACAGTTGCGCCACGCGCGGCAGGTCATGGTGAAATGCCGTGTCGAAACACGCCACTTGCGGCAGGTCGGGAAATCGGCGGTGAAACGCCTCGGTCAGCAGGATCTCCTCCGGCAGGTGCTCGGGATCGAATGGACTGAGCCGGTGCAGCTCTTCAATCATTTCCGCGGTGATGCACTGCGGCTTACTGTACTTCGGCCCGCCATGCACCACGCGATGCCCGACGGCGGCCAATACGTCACGCCCGCTGCGTTCCTCGATCCAATCCATCAGCGCGCCCACCGCTACGGTGTGATCCGGCGCCGTCACTGACCGTGAAACGTTGTCCGCCGGGTTCAAGCCTTTCACCCGCAAGCTGGCCTCCGGCAGTCCAATCCGCTCGATCCCGCCCTCCAGAATCCGTTGGAGCGAACCACCGGCCTCGAATAGCGCGAACTTGATGCTCGACGAGCCGCCATTGATCGTCAGGATGAGTGCGTGAGTTGGCGTCATAATGCCCGTGGATGCTTTCCCGAGCGCCAGTGCGCTTCAATCTGTTCAAGACTCTTCCCTTTGGTTTCCGGCACCAGCCGATAAATGAAGATCCAAGCGGCGACAGCGATCACGCCGTATAACCAGAAAGTCCCCGCATGCCCCAGAACCGCCACCAGGGTCAGGAATGTCACAGCTACCACCAGGTTCATTCCCCAATTGGTAACTGTCACGGCACTCATGGCCGCACTGCGGATCTTTAAAGGATAGATTTCGGAAATCAGCAGCCAGAAGATCGGCCCGAGTCCAAAAGCAAAACAAGCGACATAGATCACCAGGCCGCCAACGGCCGCATAACTTTTGAAACTCGCCAACTGTTGGAACTGGAAGGCAGCGCCCAAGATCGCCAGGCCGATAATCTGGCCGGCAACGCCGATCAATATCAAAGGCCTCCGGCCGACGCGGTCCAGCAGGAAGATGGCCAGCACATGAAAACACCACATCACCATGGTCAACCCCGCCCCGGCCAGGATCGCGGGACCTGCGGCCTTAATGCCGACGAACTTGAAAATAGTCGGGGCGTAATAGATGACCGTGTTAATGCCGGTTATCTGCTGAAATACGGCCAGCCCCAATCCGACAATCAAAGGCATCCTGAGTGAAGGCTGGAATAGTCCAGCAACCCCGCCGTGGCCCTGCTTTTCCATGCTTTGCTGGATGTCCGTGATTTCCGGGCTTACGTCTGATGCAGTCCGTACGCGCTGTAAAGCCCGCCGCGCCTGTTCCACCTTTGACTTGCTGATCAACCAGCGCGGGCTATCGGGTAGCCGCCACATTCCAATGACCAGGGCGATAGAGGGTATGGCCGCCAGGCCAAACATATATCGCCATCCCTGGATGCCGGAAAATGCATAGTCCACCAGGTAGGCAACCACGATGCCGGTGGTAATCGCCAGCATGTTGACTGCCACCAGTGCACCGCGGACTTTTGCCGGCACCAGTTCGGCTATGTACATCGGAGAAATAAATGAAGCAATGCCGATAGCGATTCCGCTCACTATCCTGGCAGCAATCAACCACGTAACCGTTGGTGCCAGAGCCGTGCCGGCGGCGCTTAGCGTAAAGATAATGCCGGCCAGCATTATCATTGTGCGGCGCCCGAATCGGTCAGTCAGGGCACCGCCAATAACAGCACCGATAACGGCACCGACTAGAACGGAACTGACGACAATCTCCTCCATGGTGGCCGATAGAGAAAACTGATTTTTAATGAACAGTATGGCCCCGGAAATAACGCCCGTGTCATAGCCGAAGAGCAAGCCCCCAATAGCGGCGACCCCGACAGCGACATAAACAAAACCGTTCACTTCCGATAGGGCGTTATTTTTCATCCGTCGCACTCCGTTCAGCAGAGGCAGTTCCATCCCGATGGAAAGCGCCGACGCGAACGCTGAAGTCCGCACTTTCCCAATGACCGGCGTCCGGCCAGTAGAAAGTGAATTTGACCTGCTTTCCTTCGTGAAGCGCTTGGGTCGTCAGATCGGCGATGTGTATCCCCAGCCCCACATCGTGGGTCGTTACGTCCTGGACTGTGTTCCAATCATCGGCGCTCCAGTGAATGACGGCAGGCGCGAGCGTCTCGATGCGCAACATTTTGCCGGCAGGCAGCGAGCGAATCTTGTGGTTGAACCGCCACACCAGGCGCGGTGATACGGTTTTCCCAGTCAGGTAGCGTTGCACGGTTTGCGGCGGCAGATCGAAGAGTCGCCCGTCGCGCAGTGAGCGCCGCAGCTTGAGATACTCGGCGTGCGCCCACACCAGCGGCATGGCCGAGCCGGAAGGCCGGCCAAAATGCAGTTCGCGTTCCGGTATATCCGGAGAGTCCCAGACTTGCTCCGAGATCAGGCCGCCTTCGTTGGCGAGGGATTCCATTGCGGCCAGAAGTCTTTTTGCGATGTCGACCCGGCCTGCTGCCAGTTCGTAGTGGGCCCGCTCGCCGGTGAGCAGCGGCCAGCCACGGCCAATTCCCGTTCCGTCAAAAGGCGCGCCATCCTCATGCTCGCCATAGCCATCGTCGTTGTAGCGATGCCAGACGGGGCCGGACGGCGTCTCCACCTTGAGCAAGGCGTCGATGACTTTTGCCGTGTCGCGAATGCGCGGGTCATCGGTCGCGCGTACACCAAAACGCACCAGGGCCAGGGCGTCGGGACTCACCAGATGTTTGGCAAGGCGGGTGTCCTCGGCGGCCGCAACGTTCTTGACCTGCACATTCTCCTGGAAACGCGGCACGCCTTCCACCGTCTCCTGTCGGTGCGATCCGGACGTAATACCCATCGACCTTGAACTTCCGGCACCAGTCCGTGCCGGACACGTACATCCAGCGATCGATGGAAGTGTGCCACACATCGGCGATCTCGCGGAGGTAGCTTGCAATGGATGCTTCGTGATTCAAGTCGGCCATATCCGCCGCCGCCAGGAGTGCGGCGATTTCCGCCGCGACCGTGAACGGTGAATAGCCGGGATCTTCCTCCCAGCGATCCTGCGGGCTCACCGGGCCGTTGCGGACCAGATAGCCTGCGGCTTTCTTGCACCATCGGCCAGAACCGGGCCACATCGGCCTCGGTCAATGCCTTTTCGCGATGGGCCAGGTCCGCCAGGAGAATCGGCAATGCCGTCTCGTCCATTTGGATTCCGTTCCAATAGGGGGAGCCATCCAGCCACATGTTCTGCGCCCAGTGCCCATCCGGCTGCTGGGTGGTCTGCAAATAAGCGAGCACGCGGCGCACGTCCTCGTGTGCGCCGACAGCGAGCAAGCCGCCGGCCGTTTCCACCATGTCACGCGACCAGACGAGATGGTAGCCGCCCAGATCGTCGTCACCCTTGCTGAATCCCCACGGGATGGAGAGGCTGGCGATGAGAGCGCCGGGTGCCGTCTTGGACTCGTGGGTGCGCAGGACGGCGAGGCTGATCCGGGAAAGATCGCCCGGACTGTGCCCGCTCTTTTCGGCGATGCGTGCGTCGTCGTCCATTCCTGCCAGCCGGCGATATAGTCGCGCTTGGCCTTGTCAAATCCGTCGCGAAGGCTGGCGATGGCATTGCGGGCCGCTGCTTCCGGGTCATTGCCAAAACCGAGCGCCAGAACGAAGTCTCCCTGCGACTTGACAAGATCGATCTCGGCCGTCAGGGCCACATTGCCGTTCTCGGCCCGCGTGTATTCCCAGGTCATCTGTTTGTGCGCCTTCAGGTCCTGCCAGCCGTCAGACGAACCGACGTAGCCGACCGACCGCTTCGTCCACGGAGCGGAGCATGCCAGCGCCAAGGCGTTGCCGTTGCGCTGCGCAAACAGCAGCGGCGTGCCCTCAAATTCGTCCACCCAGGCGGTATTGCCGCCGCCATGGTTCCCCAGGTGCGGCGCGAGCAGGACATGCAGGTGATAACCGGATAACGCGCCTTGCTGCGGGATAAACTGGACCCGCTGCAACACCGTGTCGCGATGCGGATCGGTCACAATCTGCTTTTCGATGCGGTAACGGCCATCACGGCAGGTGTTGACCAACCGGAAGCCCGGCACACCGTCGGCCAGCCAGTGAACTTCGGAGTCGGCGTCACGTTTCTCCTCGGAGAAAAAATCCGCTCCGTCCGTGACGATCAACCCCATGTCGCGGACGCAGGCCTGGTCAATGCGCGGGTAATAGATCTCGTTGAAGATGCCATGGCTCAGCGTGAACCAGACGTGGCTATTGTTGCTGAGGGCGGTGCCGACGCCGGTTTTAGCGCTGGAAGTCCAGCGCGCCGGAGTTCCGGGCCCGCCTGGCGCAAAACGCTTTGGCGTACACATGATATGTCCTTACGGTCTGTTGATTTCTGTGATCAGCCACCCTGTGCCAAGTCGGAGCAACCGTCCACGAAGGCGGTGCAGGTGCGGTAACCCGACCCAGCGATTTGTTCATGCGCCGAACTGAGGTGGGCACGACACAGCATTTCTGCGGCACAATGCGCTCCAGTGCCTCGCGGGCTCAGTAGAACGCACCTATTGAGTTGCCAATACCCCTGAATGGGCGGCGATTTGTGCCGCACCGGTCGCTTCGAGGATGCTCTTGGCCTCGGCCACTTCGTCCACTGTTCCGTGAGCGATGACGAGGAACTTGTCCGACTTGAGCGCCGTCTCGTACTTCATGACGCTGTCTTTGGGAATGCCTATGCTGAACAGCCCGGCGCCCAATGCACTTAGGCCACCCACCACCACGGCGCCTTCCAGCCCGCCGACAATCCAACCGACTAACGGACCGAACACGACGAGGGGACCGATGCCTGGGATCATGAAAAAGGCCGACCCAAACAACAAGCCCCAAAGGCCGCCCCAAAAGGCCCCCAGTTTGCCCCAGACCTTCATGCGGTCACCGGTATTGTAATAGCCTACGACGTGCTCTTCGGTGTGATAGTCTTTGCCCACGATGGACAGTTTCTTCATGTCGAACCCCGATCGCTGGAGCTCCTTGATGCTCGCTTCCGCCTCGGTGTGGGTGTTGTAGATCGCCACTACAGCGTTATTCTCAGCCATGATTTACTCCTTGTTACGGTTATGTAGACACGCCTCCGGTCAAGAACCCTCCAGCCATGCGTTTTGCCAGGGGTTCCCACCGCTCAAATTCGTTTCCCTTTCCACAATCCAGACATCTGCCGGGTGACATCCGGTCCTGCCTCATTCTCCGCTTCCGTCCAAGTCGGTCTGTGCGACAGCGTAAATAAAACGGAAACAGGGCCGGCAGCCCGAGGAGCCGTCACTCAATGCCTTCATCGATAAGTTGCAATGTAATGCGTGGTCGCAGCGGCGGTTACCTTCGCGCCACTCATGCCTGCCTGGCCTTCACCAGCACAGCGCTTTGGGACGCTATGCAGTCCATCAGATCGCTCCATGACTTGGCGAATGCGGCGGTGCCTTCCCGCTGGAGGTCGGCGGCCAGCGTCGCATCGTTGACGCCCGCGCGGGTAAATTCCGCTAGCACCGTTTCGGCATCACCGCCATCGAAGCGCATGGTGTCCTTCACTTTCCCGTGATCAGCGAGGGCGAGCAGCGTCTTTTCGGGCATGGTGTTGATCGTATCCGGCGCTGCCAGCGCTTCGATGTAAAGAACGTCCGAGGCTGCCGGATCCTTGGTCCCGGTGCTGGCCCACAGCAAGCGTTGCGTCCGGGCGCCGGAAGCGGCAAGTATCTGCCAACGCTTTGATGCGAGCAGATCGCGGTAGGCTTTGTTGATGCGCATGGCGATAGCGATGCCGAGACGGTTGCGGAGCGCATCTGAAACCTTGTCCTTGACCGCTACGTCCCACCGACTGATGAAAATCGATGCCACGGAAGCGACCCTAGGATCGAGCTTGGCGGCGATGCGTCGCTCGATGCCGCGCATATAGGCTTCGGCCGCCGCGATGTAGTGCTCGCGTGAGAACAGCAGTGTGACATTGACCGGCACGCCCGCGAAGATCGTCTCCTCGATGGCCGGAATGCCGGCGCGGGTACCCGGGATCTTGATGAATAAATTGGGGCGTTGCGCACGCGCATGCAGTTGCGCCGCCGCCTGGATGGTGCCGGCGGTATCGTCCGCGAGCAGGGGCGATACCTCCAGCGACACCCAACCGTCGGCACCATCAGTGGCATCGTGGATCGGCCGGAAGAGATCAGCGGCCTGGGTCAGATCCTCCAGTGCAAGTTCGAAAAACAAGGCCTCGCCTGACTTGCCCGCATGCGCTTTTTCGCGGATGGCGTCATTGTAGAAATCACTGTTCTTGATCGCGTGCTCGAAGATAGTAGGATTGGAGGTGAGCCCCGTCACCGCCAACTCCCTGACATAACGGCTGAGTGTGCCACTCGTCAGAAGCTCGCGCGTGATGTTGTCGAGCCAGAGGCTTTGACCGAGATCGTGCAGTTGTTGTGTTGAGTTCATGCTATCTCCTATTGCGTGCAGCCGGTTTTGGCGGTGCCGAGCAAGGTGGGAAAGTCGTAATTGATCAGCTCGCCGATGTACTCAATCGTTATGTCAGCCGGCGGGTAGGCAGCGCTATTTTCAGGGTCGTGTGCGTAATGTCCCTGGCGCGGAAAGACGCTTGTCAGACGATCCCCCCCAGACTTTTTTCATCGCCACCAGAATGCGCAGCTTGTCGTCCACCATGATGTAACGACAGGCCGGGTAACACTGCTCGAGGTCATCCAGCATCTGCTCTTTGTGCAGATAAATGAGCACCCGGCACTCGACCGCGTCCCACAATCCCGATTGCTGTACCTTGCGCGGCTGGAACACCACGTCGCCATCCGACAGAATCACCGTCTGCCCCCAACGGCGGAGATGCGCGATGACAGCGAGCGCGCCGGGGTACAAGCGCTCTGCAAACGGATAGTCCACCAGAAATGAAGACATCATCAGCAGGCGCGGATCATTCATGACGCCGACAGGGTAGCGTTGCAAGGCGCCCGGATAGTCCGCATAACCGAGTTCAACGCGCAGCGCCTCGAAGATTTTCCAATACCGATCGCGGCTCTCATCGCCAAACGCCTGGGCAAGATGCGCGCTCAGGTCGGCGACGATGCGATCGTTATCCAGCAGGAATACCCGCTCGTCCGCCGCCGTCATTTTGCCGCCTTTACGAGTATTGGATTGTGCCAGCCCCCGTCTGCCGCAATGAGCGCGTCGGCCTGTTTCGGCCCCCAGCTGCCAGGCTTGTAGCGACGAGCCGGGTGGTGGGTAGTAAGCACCGGGTCGACCGCCGCCCAGGCCGCCTCAACCGCGTCCTCGCGGGTGAAGAGCGCGCCATCGCCGGCCATGGCGTCCGTCAACAGTCGCGCGTAGGGCGCTTCCTCCCCCGGCTGTTCTTCCAGCAGGTAGAGCTCGCGCTGGTCGCCGATGAACTCCTTGCCGGCACGCTTGACGCGCGCGGCGAGGGCAACGGCGGAGTTGGGAGATATCCGGAAGCGCAGATAATTGGCGCGCCCGTCGACCGGCCGGGAATCGTCGAACAGCCTTTGCGGTGGCGGCTTTAACTCCACCATGACCTCGGCCGCGGTTGCAGCCAGACATTTGCCGGAGCGCAGGTACCACGGCACCCCTGCCCAGCGCCACGAGTCGATGAACAGCCGCAGGGCGCAGAACGTCTCGACATCCGATCCCTTCGCCACGCCCGGCTCCTTGCGGTAGCCGGCGTACTGGCCGCGCACCACGTCGTCCGCATGCAGGGGACGCATGGCCTGGAACACCTTGGCTTTCTCGCTGTGGACAGCGCCATAGCCCTGATAGGCCGGCGCCTCCATGGCCAGCAGCGCGACGACCTGGAACAGGTGGTTCTGGATAACATCGCGCAGGCAACCGGCGCTTTCGTAAAACGCGCCGCGGCCCTTCACGCCGAAATCCTCGGACAACGTGATCTGCACGCTGGCTACGTGGTTGCGGTTCCAGACCGGTTCGAGAAACGAATTGGCGAAACGGAAATAGAGGATATTCATGATCGCCTCTTTCCCGAGATAGTGGTCTATAACGCCGCGCCTGGCCATCGCATGGAGCGCCGGAAAAATCATCTTGTGGGCGAGGTCGCCGGTCACGCCGAAGATCACCAGCGCATCCGCCGAGGTCGTGCGGCTGTGGGTATTGCCCATCTCAGCGCCCCGCTTGCTTCTCATCATGTCCGCCGAACTGCTTTCGCATCGCGGACAAAATCCGATCGGCATAGTCGGCATCGCCGCGTGACGTAAAGCGGTCGAAGAGCGCTGCATTGATTACCGGCGCCGGCACGCCCTCGTCGATTGCGGCCAGTGCCGTCCAGCGCCCCTCACCCGAATCCGACACACGTCCCGAGAACCCGGTGAGCGCTGGATCCTCAACCAACGCCGCTGCCGTCAGATCGAGGAGCCATGACGCCACCACACTGCCGCGCCGCCAGACTTCCGCGATCGCGGGCAGATCGAGCTCATACGCGTAATACTCCGGATTGCGCATCGGCGTGGTCTCGGCGTCGCTGTCGTGCGAGCGCTTACCGGCGTTGGCATTGCGCAGGATGTTCAGCCCTTCGGCATACGCCGCCATGAGGCCATACTCGATGCCGTTGTGGACCATCTTGACGAAATGGCCCGCGCCGGTCGGGCCGCAATGCAGATAGCCATGCTCGGCGGGGCCCGGACTACCCTTCTTGCCCGGGGTGCGCGGCGCCGCCTCGACGCCGGGCGCGATGCTCTTGAAAATCGGGTCGAGGTGTTTCACGATCGGGTCGTCCCCGCCGATCATCAGACAGTAACCGCGCTCCAGCCCGAACACCCCGCCGCTGGTGCCACAATCGACGTAATGTATGCCCTTGCGCTCGAGCGCCTTCGCTCTCAGGAGGTCGTCGCGATAGTAGCTATTGCCGCCGTCAATGATGATGTCACCGGCATCCATGCACGCGGCCAGTTCCTCGACCGCCTTGCCGGCCACGCCGGCGGGAACCATCACCCAGACCGCGCGTGGTTTGGCCAGCTTCGTGATCAGCTCGTCGATCGAGGCGGCACCCTCGACGCCGCTACCCGCGATATTTTTCACCGCGCTGGGGTTCACGTCGTAGACGACGCACTGGTGGCCGTCCTTCGTCAAGCGCCGCACCAAATTGGCGCCCATACGTCCTAATCCGATCATGCCGAGTTGCATCGAGAATCTCCTTTCTTACGTTGGCGATGAGAATCAGACCCGGATCGCCCTTCGGGGCATCGGCCAGGATGTATCCGCCGCGCTGTAAGCCATCGGCGGCGGCACACCGTGCGCGGTCGCGCGTTAGGCACGTCTTGTCGCGTCAACACCAGCGCCACCGTGCGCGGCCAGGCCGTTCATGATCGAACCCATCGCATGCCCGCGCACGCCGCAATGCAAATTGCGCCCGGCGGGGGTCCGACCACCGCCAACGGAACCCTGCCTGTCGCTGACGACCGCGCCGGCTGGCTCGAAATCTCCCAATCCCTTCAGCGCAGAACTCGTCCAAAAAAGCAGCAGGAATTGCGGTCGAAGGCTCGGGACTCATCGGAGGTTTCCTTGTCTTATCAGCACGCAGCCGATTGTCCGCGCACGTTGCAATCAACATGTGAGACCCTGCTGCGAGCCGACAGTTCCACCGGCGATGATGCGCAAAGCCTGTACAGCGATCGCAGCAATCCACTTCAAAGCAGTGAGTTGCGCCGCGGAACCATACGGCGGAGCGTCTTTCACTGCTTGCCGAGTCGAGTTGACCGAAAGAGTGGCGCCCGGGCGGCGCTCGTCCTGGATCCATTGCCGCCGGATGAGCACTTGGTGACCGACCCACACGTGGCTCGTGTCCACAACATATTTGGAATCAGGCATTCTTGATTTCCGACGATCGAGAACCGGACGCGGAATCATCAGCAATAATTCAATCACGAGCAGATGCGCCCGTATGTACGCTGACGAACACAGAGTGCGGGTGGCGCCGGTTCAATGCCATTGCGATTGAGCACATCGGCAGCAACCGAGCCGCGCCCCACCCTATGGCCAAGGTCAAGCAGCGCACTTTGAGTCCCCGCATGTCACCGCCCCAATTGTCCAGTGCCATGTGCACGATCCACTCCGAGATCTCGCGCATTCTCCCTGGCGGCCTTGCCCGCGTTCTACGCATCGATAACTGCGCATGCGGCGTCGTATAGGTTATTTCTGACCCGCCCCGTTCACGGATGCCTCCGGCCAATTCCGGACTTGCTGCCAAGTATGCTGTACTGCAGGTGGTAGCTTGTCCATGTGCTTCAGGAACAGCGCGAGCGTCCAGATCTCCCGGTCGCTGAGGGTGTATCCGAATGAAGGCATGCCGGTCAGGCGAATACCGTGCTTGATCTTCCAGAACGAATCGCCCTCCGGGTCATCCTCAACCCCCTCGGTCGCCAATTGCGGCGGCTTTTGATAGAGGCCTTTCGCAATTGGCGATGACGACGCACCCCCCTTCGCGGAACCGTGGCAAACCGCGCAGTTCCGCGCGAAAAGATGAACGCCTTCGAGGAGATTCTGCTCGGTCAGCGCCAGCGGATTTTGGCCCGTTGGGGCGTCGCGACCGAGTGTCGCATCCAGCGAAGTACGGGCCATCCAGGTTTCCAGCCGACCGGGTTTCGCACGCTGTCCGCCATGGAAGGGCGAAGCCCGAGGCGGATAGTCCTCAGTAGGCGCCAGGTGTTTTCGCAGCAGCCCGAAGGGATGTGCGATAAACACATCCTAGCGCCGTAGAGCCATTGTGGGAGCTGTGCGAGGCGCATCGTGCCGAGCGTAGCGGACGCAGGGCGGCCGGGGCATATCGGTTGCCGCGTTGGCGAGTCGATTTTGGCGACTGGGATGTCCCAAAATCTTTCACGAGGTAGCGGCACGCTTGTCGGCGTTGGCTGGAATAAGCCCACTTCGGACCAGGGTGTACGCGCCGATCAGCGCAACGGCAAGCGTCAATGCGACTCCCGAAACTATACCTTTCAACATAACACCTCCTCCTTCGGCGGCAGCGCACCGCGGATATCCGGAAACAACGCCCTGACCGGCACCGTTCTTCTCACTTGATCTCCGTCAACGCTGCCTTCCACCTTTGACAGTTCGTTCACCGGGCCAGCAGTATGACGCTGGTTCGCGGGCCCAGGTGGTATGTTGGTGGATCATCCAAGAGCGGTTCCCCGCCCGCAGCAAACAGATCCAGAGGCGCTTCGCGCGCGGTGTCGACGGCCAGATGCCACCGCCCCCCGGCCGGTACGGAAGGCAAAGCGAAATCGACCGCAGCGGCACCGGCATTGAACATCAGGTAAAGTGCGCGCTGCTTGTCTTCATGGATGAGACAGGCAAACTGTTTTTCCTTCGGGTCGGTCCACTTGGGCAATCCCCCTTGCGGGCCAAACCAATGGATCTCGGCGTCCGTGTAGAATTGCTCCTTGCTCAGAATCGGATGGGCACGACGCAAGGCGATCACGCCACGCGTGAAGCGGAAGATGTCCCTGTGCTGTTCCAGACGGCCCCAGTCATGCCAGCTCGTTTCGTTGTCCTGGCAGTAGGCGTTGTTGTTGCCGCCTTGCGTGCGGCGAAATTCATCCCCGCCGAGCAGCATCGGCACCCCGCGCGAGATTAACAGCGTCAGCAGGAAGTTCTTGATCTGGCGCTTCCTGATAGACTCAATTCGGGTATCCGTCGTCGCGCCTTCAGCGCCGTAGTTGTCGCTGTAGTTGGCATCGGTGCCGTCATGGTTGTTTTCGCCGTTGGCTTCATTGTGCTTGTCGCGATAGCTCACCAGGTCGTTCAGCGTGAAGCCATCGTGGCAGGTGACGAAATTGATGCTGCCCTCGGGGCCTTTGCCCGACTCGGTGTAGATGTCGGCACTGCCGCAGATGCGGCTGGCAAACAAACCGAGCATCCCGTCATCGCCGCGCCAGAAACGACGAACATCATCCCGATAGCGGCCGTTCCACTCCGCCCAGCGCCGCTCGGAAAAGCTGCCCACCTCGTAGGCACCGGCGGCGTCCCACGCCTCGGCAATGATTTTCACGTCTCTCAGGATCGGGTCCTCGGCGATCCGCTCGAGCAGTGGCGCATTGGCCAGCAGCTTGCCGGTTCTGTCGCGGCCGAGAACCGACGCCAGGTCAAACCGGAATCCGTCCACATGCATCTCCGTCACCCAGTAGCGTAACGCGCCCAGGATGTGGTCCCGCACCACGGGATGGTTGGCGTTGATGGTGTTGCCGGTGCCGGTGTAGTTCTTGTAGTGGCGTTGGTCCGACGCCAGCATGTAGAAAATCGCGTTGTCGATCCCGCGAAAACACAGGGTTGGGCCCAGTTCATCTCCCTCCGCCGTGTGATTGAACACGACATCCAGGATCACTTCGATACCGGCACGATGGAGCGCCCGGACCATTTCCTTGAACTCCAACTTCTGCTGACCTGTTTCTCCCGCGCTGCTATAGGAGACTTTCGGCGCAAAGAAACTGATGGGATCGTAGCCCCAGTAATTTCTGAGTGGCTCGCCTGTTTGCGGATTGATGCCCAACACCTGGCATTCGTTGAACTCGTGTACGGGCATCAATTCCACTGCCGTCACTCCCAATTCCTCCAAATAGGGAATCTCTTCCATCAGGCCGCGGTACGTGCCGGGATGCTTCACGCCGGAATTGGGATGAATGGTGATACCACGGATGTGGATTTCATAAATTACCGTCTTCGACCAGGAATGCCTGGGTGGCAGGTCGTCCTGCCAATCGAAGTACTCGTGAGTGAACACGCATTTCGGCATGGCTCCGGCATCGTCCACCGAGGAGCAAACCAAGTCCCGCTCCGGCGCCGACGGCGCGTAGCCGTAGGCCGCTCCGAAATCCCAGTTGGATACACGTGAGATTGCCGTCGCCAAGGGGTCCAGGAGCAGCTTGTGGAAATTGAAACGATGTCCTGCGTCAGGCTGGTAGGGGCCGTCCACCCGGTAGGCATAGAGTTGACCGGGACGAATCCCCGCAACCCATACGTGCCACACATCACCGGTGCGGTTACGTGAAGGATCAAGGTCAATAAACCTGGCCGGCGTTGCGTCTGCGGGTTGATCAAACAACTCCAGCCGAACGCGGCTGGCGTGACGGCTGAACAAGGCGAAGTTGACGCCCCCCTCGGATTCATGAATTCCCAAGGGCAAAGGAACGCCTCTCCGAACTTCCATATGCTCGGAGACATCTGCCATGTAATCATGGAGCGGGCGTTCAGGCGTCTTCATGCTCGTATTGAATCACCGCTGCCACAGGATTCGCGCATCTTCGAGGGGAACCGCCACGCCGTCGCGGTGCGGTACGAGTCGCACCGTATAGTCTGTCGCAGGGCGGGCTGCGGACACCTCGGCGCGATAGGCGTAGCCGTTGGTTGCGCCCACCAGTTGCCGCACGCGCTGCATCGCCACGCGTTCCGGCGCGGTACCGTTAACGCCATTCGCATACAGCTCAACCCGAACTGCCTCCGGGTCGAGTTCATCGAGATACACCTGCACTTCAAAGACGTGTTGCCCGCCATCGGTTTCGAGTTTCACCTCACCGAAGCGTAGTGCGGTCCATTTTTGCTCCAGCGCCTTCCGCCAGTTAACGATATCCATGCCGATCCTGCCTTTGTCGGCGGCCCGCTCACGGTAGGCCGAGGCCGCCGGGAGGTAGTATTGCGCGGTGTATTCTCCTACCGCGCGGTTAGTGGAAAAGCGCGGCGTCAATCGCGCCATGCTTTCGCGCATCCGCGCCACCCAGGCGACGGGTATACCCTGTTCGTCACGCGTATAGAACTCAGGGATCACCTCACGCTCGAGCAGGTCATAGAGGGCTTGCGCTTCGGCTGCGTCCCAGGCGGGATCGTCGTCGTGTTCCCGGCCATCCCCCAACGCCCAGCCGACTTCCGGCGTGTAGGCTTCCGCCCACCAGCCGTCCAGTTCCGACAGATTCATGCCGCCATTGACCAGCACCTTCATGCCGCTGGTTCCACACGCTTCCCAGGGGCGGCGCGGCGTGTTGATCCAGACATCCACGCCCTGCACCAACTGCTCGGTCAAATGCATGTCGTAATCACTGAGGAAGATCACATGGGGGCGCACCTCGGGCTGCCGGATGAAATGCGTCCATTGCTTAATCAGGGCCTGCCCCGCCAGGTCTGCGGGATGGGCCTTGCCGGCCATGATGAGCTGTACCGGGCGTTGCGGATTCGTCAGCAGGCGCAGCAGGCGTTCGGGGTCGTGGAGCAGCAGGTTCGGTCTTTTGTAGCTTGCAAAACGGCGTGCAAAACCCAGCGTCAACGTATTGCAGTCAAACAGATGTTTCGCCGCAGCAACCGCCTCGGGCGCTGCACCTGACGCGGCCAGTTGCCGGGACAATCGTTCGCGGGCGTATTCCACAAGAGACTTGCCGGCGTCGGTACGGAATTGCCAGAGTCTGGCGTCGGAGACACGGCGCATGTCCTGCTCCAGAGTCTCCACTGTCCCCAGCCAGCGGTCCTTGCCACAGGTTTCCGTCCAGAGATCATCGGCCGGGGCCGAGTCCCAGGTCGGCATATGCACGCCGTTGGTCACGTGTCCGACCGGGACTTCTTCCATCGGCCAGTGTGGAAAGAGCGGCTCAAACAGGTGCCGGCTCACCCTGCCATGCAGGCTGCTCACGCCATTCACCGCGCCGCTGCCGCGAATCGCCAGATAGGCCATATTGAAAGGTTCCGACGCGTCGTTCGGGTTCTCGCGGCCCAGGGCCAGCAAATCGTGGCGGGTTATACCGAGACGCTGCTCGGCATAACCACCGAGGTATTGCTCGATGAGGACCGGTGCGAAACGATCAAAGCCGGCCGCCACCGCCGTGTGCGTGGTGAAGAGGTTGCCCGCCCGGGTGACGGCCAGCGCGGCCTCGAAGGTCAGCCCGTTTTCCTCCATGAAGCTGCGCGCGCGTTCCAGCACGGCGAAGGCCGCATGCCCTTCATTCAGGTGGCAGACTTCCGGTTGGATACCGAGTGCGGCGAGCAGCCGCCAGCCGCCGATGCCGAGCAGCAGTTCCTGTTTCAGGCGCAACTCCGGCCCGCCGCCGTACAGCTCGCTGGTAATGCCGCGATGCGCCGGGTAATTCGCGGCGTCATTGCTGTCCAGCAGGTACAGCTTCACGCAACCAACCTGCACCTGCCAGGCACGCAGCCAGACCGAGTAACCGGGCAAGGAGATTTCCAGGCGCAACCACTCGCCATTCGGTTTGCGCAGCGGTGTGGCCGGCAACTGCCCGGGATCGTTGTACGGGTACAGGGCCTGTTGCGCGCCATCCTTGTCGATCACCTGGCGAAAATAACCTTGCTGGTAGAGCAGCCCAACGCCGATCACCGGAACGCCGAGATCGCTGGCGGCCTTGAGTTGATCGCCGGCCACGTTGCCGAGCCCGCCCGAGTAAATGGGCAAGGCTTCGCTCAGCATGAATTCCATACTGAAATAGGCAACACAGCCTAGCTGCGATTGCGGCCAGGTTTGCTGAAACCACGCGGGCGCCTCCGCCGCATCCCGCCTGGCTTGCACCAGGTCGTCAATGTTCTTGCGGAAAGCGGGATCGACTAACACACGCTGGAGTTTCTCTCGCGAAACCGTCTGCAGGACGGCCCAGGGGTTTTGCGTGAGCGCCCACAACACGGGATCCAGCTGCCGCCACACCTGATCGGTGGCATGATTCCACGACGAACGCATATCCAGGGCAAGCTCGGCCAGGGAATCGAACCCCTCCATGTCCGCGGGTAAAAGAAGCTCCTTCGGGTGACTGACCCGAGTTTGCTCGCTCATAAGCTCTCCTTTACATTTGTCCCGGACGCAATCTCCGACGCCTGTGTGGGCGCCGCCAGCGCCGCGGTGCAGACTTTGATACCCCCATTGCCTCCGATAGTTCAAAAGCACGGAGCGTTTCGATGCAAGACGTTTCCTCCGGTGGATTCAGGACCTTGCGAATCGGGTGTCAGCCCGCCAGCAGCGCCCTGGCCCGCGCGCAGACGTTATCCAGGGTAAAACCGTATTCGCGCAGCAATACCGCGGCCGGCGCGGAAGCGCCGAAGCGTTCCACACCGAGCATAGCGCCGCGCGCACCGATGTAACGATCCCAGCCTTGCGACACACCCAGTTCGACCGCGAGCCGGGCACTGACCGCGGGCGGCAGTACCGCATCGCGTTCGGCTTGCGGTAAGGCTTCGAACAACTCCCAGCTCGGCATCGAGACGCAGCGCACGGCGATGTCTTGCTGTTGCAGGCGTTGCGCCGCCGCCACGATCAAGCTGACTTCGGAGCCGCTGGCGAGCAGGATCAGTTCCGGTTTGCCGTTCGGCGCATCGCTCAACACATAGGCGCCACGGCGCAATCCCTCCGCCGCCGCGTAGCGGCTGCGATCGAGCGTGGGCAGGTTTTGCCGGGTCAACACCAGCAGCACCGGGCGGTCGCGCGTTTCCAGCGCGACGCGCCAGGCCACCGCGGTTTCGTTGGCGTCGCCGGGGCGGATCACGACAAGGTTCGGAATCGCACGCAGGTTCGCCAGTTGTTCCACCGGTTGATGAGTGGGACCGTCCTCGCCGACGGCGATGCTGTCGTGCGTGAACACATGCACGACGTGCAGCCCCATCAATGCCGCCAGCCGTAGCGACGGGCGCATATAGTCGGAGAAGATCAGAAAGGTGGAGCCATAGGGGATAAAGCCGCCGTGCGCGGCGAGGCCGTTGACGATGGCGCCCATCGCATGTTCGCGGACGCCGAAGTGCAGGTTGCGCCCGGCATAGCTCCAGCCAGCGCTGTCGGAGCCTTGTTCGTCTGTGTTGTTCGTCGCCGGCGGATTGAAATCGCCCAGTCCTTTCAAGGCCGTTTTCGTCGACGGGTCGAGGTCGGCCGAGCCGCCGGTCAGCGCCGGCAGTTTGGGCGCAATGGCGTTGATCACCTTGCCGGATGCATCGCGCGTCGCAAGACCCCTGTCATCGGCGTCGAATACCGGGATATCGGCATCCCAGCCCGGCGGCAGTTCGGCGCCCAGGCGACCCTGAAGCTCTTCGGCCAGATCCGGAAACGTCCTGGCGTAGGTGCTCAGCGACGAGTTCCATGCCGCCTCGTCCTGCGCGCCGCGTTCCACCGCCGCCCGGAAATGCGCCAGCGCGGCCGCCGGTATCAGGAACTCCGGCTCCGTCGGCCAACCCAGTGTCTGCTTGGTCTGGCGCACGTTGTCCACGCCGAGCGGGGAGCCGTGCGCCTTGAAGCTGTCCTGCTCGGGCGAGCCGTAGCCGATATGCGTACGCACCAGGAGCAGCGAGGGCCGCGCGGTTTCCGCGCGCGCGGCGGCCAGGGCGGCGTCGATCGCAGCGAGATCGTTGCCGTCCGCCACCGACAGGGTGTGCCAGCCATAGGCCTCGAAGCGCCGTGCGCGATTCTCGGAGAAGCTGATGTCGGTGCCGGCGGCGAGGGTGACGTAGTTGTCGTCGTAGAGGCAGGTGAGCTTGCCGAGCTTGAGGTGGCCGGCCAACGAGGCTGCTTCGGAAGCCACGCCTTCCATCAGGTCGCCGTCGCTGACGATGGCATAGGTCTGGTGATCGATGAGCGCGTGATCGGGACGATTGTAGCGGGCCGCGAGTTGCGCCTCCGCGATTGCCATGCCGACCGCGTTGCCGAAGCCCTGCCCCAGCGGCCCGGTGGTGGTTTCCACCCCAGGCGTGTGTCCGCGCTCGGGATGCCCCGGCGCCTTGCTGCCCCATTGGCGGAACTGCCGGATGTCGTCCAGCGAAAGCCCGTAGCCGCTCAGGTGGAGCAGACTGTAGAGCAGCGCCGAACCGTGTCCGGCCGAGAGCACGAAGCGGTCGCGGTTGAACCAATCGGGGTTGTGCGGGTTGTACTTGAGCCAGCGCGTCCACAGCACATAGGCCATCGGCGCGGCGCCGAGCGGCAGGCCCGGGTGCCCGCTGTTGGCCTTCTGCACCATGTCCACGGACAGGAAGCGCAGGGTGTTGATGCACTCCTGGTCGAGCGGCGTTGCAACTTTCATGGCGTGGCTCCTCCCTGGCTGGCTCTGCGTGAGCGCGGCGTACTTGGACGCAATGCGGTCCCATTCAGGTCGTCCCAGGACTTTGCGAAAAATTGCGCAGCCTCACCCAGGTCGGCGACGCTGCGTTCGTTAGCGAACAAAGTATTGTCCACAGACTGCAGGAATACCAACTCGTTCGTCGCAGTCATTTTGCCGCCTTTACGAGTATTGGATTGTGCCAGCTTCCGTCTGCCGCAATGAGCGCGTCGGCCTGTTTCGGCCCCCAGCTGCCAGGCTTGTAGCGACGAGCCGGGTGGTGGGTAGTAAGCACCGGGTCGACCGCCGCCCAGGCCGCCTCAACCGCGTCCTCGCGGGTGAAGAGCGCGCCATCGCCGGCCATGGCGTCCGTCAACAGTCGCGCGTAGGGCGCTTCCTCCCCCGGCTGTTCTTCCAGCAGGTAGAGCTCGCGCTGGTCGCCGATGAACTCCTTGCCGGCACGCTTGACGCGCGCGGCGAGGGCAACGGCGGAGTTGGGAGATATCCGGAAGCGCAGATAATTGGCGCGCCCGTCGACCGGCCGGGAATCGTCGAACAGCCTTTGCGGTGGCGGCTTTAACTCCACCATGACCTCGGCCGCGGTTGCAGCCAGACATTTGCCGGAGCGCAGGTACCACGGCACCCCTGCCCAGCGCCACGAGTCGATGAACAGCCGCAGGGCGCAGAACGTCTCGACATCCGATCCCTTCGCCACGCCCGGCTCCTTGCGGTAGCCGGCGTACTGGCCGCGCACCACGTCGTCCGCATGCAGGGGACGCATGGCCTGGAACACCTTGGCTTTCTCGCTGTGGACAGCGCCATAGCCCTGATAGGCCGGCGCCTCCATGGCCAGCAGCGCGACGACCTGGAACAGGTGGTTCTGGATAACATCGCGCAGGCAACCGGCGCTTTCGTAAAACGCGCCGCGGCCCTTCACGCCGAAATCCTCGGACAACGTGATCTGCACGCTGGCTACGTGGTTGCGGTTCCAGACCGGTTCGAGAAACGAATTGGCGAAACGGAAATAGAGGATATTCATGATCGCCTCTTTCCCGAGATAGTGGTCGATGCGGAAGATCGAATCTTCCGGAAATACCGATAGCGCGATGCGGTTGAGCCCCCGCGCCGAAGCCAGATCGCGGCCGAAGGGTTTTTCGACGATGACCCGCGCCTGATCGGCCAGACCTGCCGCACCGAGCCCTTTGATAACCGTGGCGAACAGCGCGGGCGGGATGGCGAGGTAATGCGCCGGGCGCCGGACATCGCCCAGCGCCTGCTTGAGCAGCTTGAACGTACCCGGGTCGTTGTAATCACCGCCCACATACCGGAGCAGGGAAAGAAGGTGGCCGAGGGCATCCCGGTCATCGACCTTGCCGGCTTGCCTGATGCTGTCCGTCGCCTGTTTGCGCAGTTGCGCCAGGCTCCACTTCGGGGCGGCGACGCCAACCACCGGCACGTTGAGAACGCCGCGCCTGGCCATCGCGTAGAGCGCCGGAAAGATCATCTTGTGGGCGAGATCGCCGGTCACGCCGAAGATCACCAACGCATCAGCCGCCGTCATGCGGTTAGGGGTATTGCCCATGTCAGCGCCACTCTTCCTTCTAATCAGCGTTTTCCAGTCTCAAGCAGCCGCCCGAAGGCCTCGGCGGGCAAGGAGTGACTGAAATGAAAGCCTTGACCCTCGTCGCACTGTTGAGTCCGCAGGAACGCAAGCTGCTCGTGCGTTTCCACGCCCTCGGCAATGACCCGTTGTTTGAGGTTTTTCGCCATGCCGATCACCGCGGCCACAATGGTCGCGTCGTCCATATCGTTGACGATGTCGCGTACGAACGACTGGTCGATCTTCAGGGTGTCGATGGGAAAGCGCTTCAGATAACTCAAGCTCGAATAGCCGGTACCGAAGTCGTCAATGGCCAGCCGCACGCCCATGGCCTTGAGTGCTTCCAGTACCAGAGCCGAGGACTCGGCGTCGTGCATGAGGATGCTTTCGGTCAGCTCCAGTTCCAGATAGCCCGACGCCAGGCCGGTCTCCTGCAAGATCAGGGCAACACCATCGACAAAGCCCTTGTGCCTGAACTCCACCGCGGAAATGTTGACCGCCACGGGCACGGCGCGCAGACCGGCATCCAGCCAGGCCCTGACCTGCCTGCAGACCTCGCGCAGCACCCAACGGCCAATCGGCACGATCAGTCCGCACGCTTCGGCGATCGGCACAAACTGCCCAGGGTAGACCAGTCCGAGATCCGGGTCCCGCCAACGGATCAGGGCCTCGGCACCGACTAGCGCGCCTGAAGCCAGATCGATCTGCGGCTGGTAATGCAGCAGGAACTCGTCCTCCTTCAGCGCGCGGCGCAGGCTGCTTTGAACGGCCAGACGACGGACCGCGCGGATGTTCATGTCGGCCCTGAAGAACTGGTAGTTGTTGCGGCCGCTTGCTTTGGCGTGAAACATCGCGGTGTCCGCGTTCTGCATCACGCTGTCCACGTTGCCGCCGTCATCCGGGTAGACGCTGATGCCGATGCTCAGGGTGACATGGAGTTCCTGCCCGCCGATGCGGTGAGGCGCGACAAACGCGGCGAGCAAGGTTTCCGCAACCAGGTCAGCATCCTGCGACTGTTCGATCTCGGCCAGCAGGATCACGAACTCGTCACCGCCCTGGCGGCAGACCATGTCTGTGCTGCGCACACACGCCGCCAGCCGGTCCGCCACCGACTGCAGCAGTTGGTCGCCGATCGCATGCCCCAGCGAGTCGTTGATGTGCTTGAAATGATCCAGATCCAGAAACAGCAGCGCGACTTGTTTGTGGTGCCGGTTGGCCAGCCCGATCGCCTGGGAGAGGCGTTCCGTCAACAGCGTACGATTGGGCAAGCCGGTGAGAAAATCGTGCTGGGCCAGATGGGACATCTTCTGCGCCATGGCCCGCGATTGACTGACATCGTGGAAAACGATCACCGCGCCGGTGACCTGGCCGCTCCGATTGTGGATCGGTGCGGCGGAATCCTCGATGGCGGACTCGAACCCGTCGCGGCGGATCAGCACGCAGTCGGCGGCCAGGCCCACGGACCTGTCCTCTGCGAGGGCGTGCTGCGCCGGATTCGCGACGGTCTGGCGTGTCTTGCCGTCGATGATCCTGAACACCTCTGCCAGCGGTCGGCCCAGTGCGTCCTCCCGGGACCAGCCGGTCATCGCCTCCGCCACCAGGTTTAGATAGGTCACGTTACCCAGCAGGTCGGTGGCAAGCACGGCGTCACCGATGGAGTTGAGCGTGACCTGGGCACGCTCCTTTTCCTCGAACAAGGCCTCCTCGGCTGCTCGCAACCCGGACTCCGTTGACTTGCACTCGGTGATATCCTCAACCGTCTGTACATGACCGTGCGATGCCATCCCGCAGCGCATGGGGGCGCTGTTGACACGCGTCCACACGACGCTCCCGTCTTTCCGCTGAAAGCGGTACTCCGTCCGCAACGGCACATCGCTCTGCGCTGCGGAGCGCCAATCGGCAAGCACACGCGGACGATCCTCCGGGTGGATCGCCATGCTCCAGCGCGTACCCAGCGTCTGTTCGAAGCTAAGCCCCGCGATCCTTTGATAAGCCGCGTTGGTATAGACGCAACTGCCACCCGCATCGGAGACGAAGATGCCCAGGGGGGAAGCGTCACTCATCGCACGGAAGCGCGCCTCACTGTTCTGCAGCGTGTCCCGAGCGGCCTTGCACCCAATGATGTAATGCAGGGTGCGCGACAGCCAATGGGCGTCGATATGGCCTTTGAGGAGATAGTCATGTGCGCCGCGCTGCACAGCCTGGCGCGCGGTATCTTCATCGCACGCCAGACTCAGAATCAGGATCAGGGCATTCGGTGCGGCCTCGAACACCCGGTCGAACACCTCGAGGCCCTGGCCGTCGGGAAGCGTGAGGTCAAGCAGCACCACCTCGATACCAGGCGTGCCCAGGCGTTCGAGCGCATCGCCAAGCCGTGTCACCCATTCGACACGGAACGAGCCGTCTTTCGCGCCCGCAAGCCCCGCCTGAATCAGACCGGCATCGGCGGGCACGTCTTCGACGAGAAGCACGGTGGTCGGGGCGTCGATCATGGCAAGCGGGCTCTTGCCTGACCCGATCGGGTCAGCGCTAACCCCTTGGACGCTGGTCCTTGTTACGCTAGTCAAAGCGTTCGATCTGCCGTTCGGCGGCGTCCTTGGTGATGCCGTAGCCCTCCTGGATCTTGCCCGACAACTCCACGCGCTTGCCGTCAACCACGTCGAGGTGACCGCCGGTGAGCCTGCCCCACTGTGCTTTCACCTTGCCCTTGAACTGCGTCCAGCCGCCCTCAACGATATCCCGATTCATGTCAAACCCCTTCTGCGATCCAGAGGCAAGCCTAGTCGCGTGATCAGGCTGAGTCTGTATGCTGTCGCACATAGCCCTGCGCTGGCCTGGCGCAAGAACGATGCAGGGGGTATGTGTACGGCAGCGTACAGACGATGATACTTGTTTGAGTAAGATCATCAATTCTGCTTTTACTGCTGATCGGCGTCATTCGCGGCCCCGCTGGTGGTAGCGAGGATAGGAAACATGCCAACTCTCCATACCTGCCTTAATCTCGCCATGCTCAAACGGGAAAACCGTGCTTACCGCGGGAGCGCTGGTGTCAGTGAAGGGTGTCGCGAAGGCTGTTTCAGACCGGCATTTCTTGATCAGGAGACGGGAACGGTGTACCTGTCACGCCATCCAGATGGCCATGTTGCCACCTTCCATACGCTGGATGGTCTGCCAGATGAAGTGGTCGCTGCCCGATATGCAAACGGAAACGTCTCGAAAGCAAAAGATACGTTGGTATCCGGGTTTCTGAAGGGTTGTAGCTTTTACACACGGCAGGAAGCCGCAGCAATAGTCGCCGCCAACAGGCGTGAGTAGACAGGCGCACCCTACCCGGAAAGCCGCGCGCCATATGCCAACTATCTTCTCAACGTGCATAGATACTGGGGGTCAACACAACCCCTCCCTGTTCTGATTGTCGCGCCGCACCTTCGGCGCGTTGCTGTCCCTGCGCGGACCCTGATGTCCGCTTTCTACCCGATCGTCCGCCGCAATCAACCCGCTCGTTGCGGCAGACTGGGCTCACACGTAATGCTTCCGATCCTTGCGCCGCCGCCCAGCCTTCTGCACCACCACACCCTGGATGGCTTCGATGCCGGCCAGTTCGACCACTTCGCCGTAGGTGGGGTTGAGACACTGCAACAGATACCGGCCGTCGGTCTTGCGGAGCTGGCGGAAATAAAATTCGTCGTTGTGGTAGGCCACGACGAAACAGCCGTCGTCGATCACGCCGGCAGGGTCGACCACGATCACCGAGCCGTGCTCGAACTCCGGTTCCATCATGTCGCCCAGCACGCGCAGGGCAAAGAGTTCGCTCGAACTGCAACCGCCTAGGTCCACGCCGTCCGCTCCATTACCAAAGTATCCGCCGTTATTCTAGCACGCACCTGCAGCCGCCCGCCCTTTCCCATGGAATACATGGCGTTAGCAGTCAACGTCCAGCGCTGCCGCGCACAGCGTGCCGCAGCGCGCAAATAACCTTTAATACACCCGCCAAGCTTCGGTTTTTACAACTAAAGATTGGCGTCGACGCGCCGCAATTTCACCCATGCGGCTGTTATAACCAGAGGCATTATCCAAACGCATGACACCCGAGGAACTGATCGTCAGAAACACCGCCCTGGTCTCCCTGCCGGAAATCTGTTTCCAGGTGCAGGAGCTGGCCGAGTCCCCCACCGCGACGGCAAACGACATCGGCGCGGTGATCGGCACCGACCCGTCACTGTCGGCGCGCCTGCTTAAACTCGTGAACAGCGCATTCTACGGGCTGCCCGGCCGCATCGAAACCGTATCGCGCGCGGTCAATATCATCGGCACGCGCGAGCTGCGCAATCTGACCTTCGCCGCGTGCGCGGCCGAACTCTTCCGCGGCATTCCCAAGCAACTGGTCGACATGCCGCACTTCTGGCAGCACAGCAGCTATACCGGGCTGGTCGCCAAACAGCTCGCCCGGCACTGCAATGTGCTGCATCCGGAACGGCTGCTGACCGCCGGCCTGTTGCACGACATCGGCCGCCTGCTGCTGTACGCGGCGCTGCCCGATGAGATGCGGCGCTGCGCCGAACTGCAGGCGAAGTCGGGCCGTGAACAGTGCGCCATCGAGGACGAGATCGTCGGATTCAATCACAGCGAAGCGAGTTACGCGCTGTTGCGGTACTGGAATCTGCCGCCCAACCTGAGTGCGGCGGTGCGCTATCACCACCACCCGCACGACGCGCACGACGCCCATCTGGAATCGGCCATTCTGCACGTCGCCGACGTGGTCGCGTACACGGCGCAGAATCTGACGCAGGACCGGTCGTCGGTCTATTACGATCCCTACGGCGCGCTGCTGGACTCCGATCTCAACGCCGAGGAGATCGCCATCGCGGCGCTGCCGGAGATGGACGACGACGCGCTGCAACTGACCGGCGTCACCGCCGAGGCCCTGCACGACGCCATCGACGCCAGCGCCGCGGCGTTCAGTCAGATACTGGATGTGGTGTTTCCCATGGCATGGGAAAACCGCTGAGAGGTCCCGAACGGAATGACCGCAATCGGGACGCGGGGTCGGTCCGAACCCTAACGGCGCTGGCGCCCGCCCTTGGGCGACTCGAAGTTCACCTTGATCGGCCTGCCGTGAAAGTCCTTGCCGTTCAGCCCGGCGATGGCCGCGCGCGCCTCGTGGCCTTCCATCTCGATGAATGCGAAACCCTTGCATTGCCCGGAAAACACGTCCGTGACGAGTTTCGATGACCGCACCGTGCCGTATTCGGAGAACAGGGCATTCAGGTCGTTTTCGCTGGTGCTCGCAGGCAGATTGCCTATAAACAGTTTTTTCAAATCAACGTCCCTCCCGAAGCACGAAGACTGTTGTTGGGAATGAACTCAAAAAAAGAACCCCGCCGGAGCGGGGGTTCTCGATACTGGATACTCCGATGAGGCCTCGTTCAGGCGGTAACGTTGGTCGCCTGGGGACCCTTGGGGCCGTTCTCGACGTTGAACTTGACCGGCTGGCCCTCGGTGAGGGTCTTGAAACCCGCGCCCTGGATCGCGCTGAAATGCACGAACACGTCCTTACCGCCGTCGTCCTGGGAGATGAAGCCGAAACCCTTGGCTTCGTTGAACCACTTTACAGTACCTGTTGCCATGTAGTGTTTACCTTGAATGAAAATTGAACAAACGTATATCGCGTACAGGTAATGAATCGAAAAACTCGGTGGAATGCCGCGAAGGGTATAACCTGAACCGTCAATAACAAAATCTGTAGCTGTGCGTACTATAGACCAATTCTTTCAATTACACCAGAAATATCACGTGCGGCCCGGCCGCGTCCGCTGACCCGCTCGCTGCACGGCGCCCGCGCGTGCACCTCAGTCTTCCGACAGCCGGGTCATGCGCACATCGACCACCAGCGCGGGCATCAGTCCCGGGGGACCGGTGAACGTCCCCGCCACCGGCGGTATCGCCTCCGGGTGCCGATGCACGGCTACCGGGATATGGTCGGGACCGACCAGGGTACCGTTGGTCGGGTCGAATCCCTTCCAGCCAGCGCCCGGCAGGTAGACTTCCACCCAGGCGTGGGACGCCGCGCCGCCGGCCTCCGTCGCCGGGCCGTGAACGTAACCGCTGACGAAGCGCGCGGCGATGCCCAGTCGCCGGCAGGTCTCCAGCATCAGGGCCGCCATGTCGCGGCAGGACCCCTTGCCGCGGCGCAGTGTCTCGGCGGGCGCCAGCACGCCCGCTTCATCCCGCGTTTCGTACCCGAACTGGTCGTAAATCCGGCGGTTCATAGCATCGAGGACGGCAAAGGTCTCGGCCGTGCCCGCGACGTAGCTGAACTCTGCGAGCCACTTGGAAAACGCCGGATGACTATCGTAGACGGGATCCAGGTAGGGACGTAGCGCGATCCACTCTTCGAGTTCGTAGTTGAAGGGGAAATGCAGGGCGTGGTCCGCCACAAGAAAGTTCAGGGGTCTGGTTTCGTAGAGTTCGACTTCGACCCGGCTTTGGATAATCAGTGTGGCGGCCGGTGCGCCGGCGAACGTTGCGACGCCCAGCACGTTGTCGTAGAGGTCGCGGCGCCAGCCGAGCGTCGCTTCGGGAACGATTTCGAGCACCGACGCGGCGATGCGCAGGTCGTGCCCTTCGCGGGGACGCAGGCGCAGCGTGTGCGGTCCCAGCGTTATCGCCGTCTTGAAGTCGTAGCGGGTGGTGTGCCGTATCTCGATTCGTTTCATCGGGTCTTCACCGCCGACGTCGAACAGCCGCGCCGATAATTCGCAGCTATTGATCCTTGCATAAATGGTTGGCAAGTTTGACCGTCATCCCGGCGCAGGCCGGGGATCCGGCGGCCGCCGCCCCGATGGATCCCGGCCTGCGCCGGAATGACGACAAAGGCGGAGCATCTGTCACGCATAGTTGCAAGTCTCAATTATCCACCGCCGCCCAGCAATACCAGCTCGCCACCGTGCGGTACGGCCGCCAGCGTTCGGCAACGCCGAGATAGGCATCCGGATGGGCGTCGTCGGCCAGCCGGTAGTGTGCGCGGATCGACTTGCACAGCGCCAGGTCGCCCAGCGGCAGCACGTCCAGCCTCCCCAGCGAAAACATCAGAAACATGTCCGCCGTCCAGCGGCCGATGCCCGGCATTGCCATCAGGCGCGCGCTGACGGCGTCATCGTCTTCGCCATCGAGTGCGTCGAGGTCGATCACTCCGGCGTTGATCTGGCCGGCGATTGCCCGCAGGTAGCGGATCTTGGCGCCGGACAGTCCGCAGCGGCGCAGCGTGGCTTCGCGCGTCCGGGTGAAGTGCGCGGACACTAAATGGCGTGCGCCGAAGTGCGCCAGCAGACGTTGTTCGATCGCGTAGGCGGCCTTGACCGACAGTTGCTGGTTGACGATGGCCCAGACCAGGTTGTGGAAATGCGGTTGCGGCGACTGCATCAGCGTGCAGGGGCCGTGCGCGCGCACCAGCGCGCGCATCACCGGATCGTTGCGCGCCAGGAAGCGCTCGGCCTTTCTCAGTGCGGCATCCATGCCCAGCCGGTGCCCATGCCTATGACGAAGTAACTGACGATCGACATCCCGGCTCCAGCCATCAGCGCCTGGCGCCTGAAGCCGCTCAGCAGCAGGATGATCACGACCATCCAGCCGATCGCGAGCGGCCAGTACTGCACCTGGCCGGTCATCGCGCCTTCCTGCGGGACGGCTTGCGCGCGGCGCCCGCGGGCGGTTTGCCGGCGGCACCCGTCCATGCCTTGCGCGTGGCGTCCGTGGCTGGCTTGCGCGCGGAACCTGGCGTCGGCTTCCTGCGCGCCGCAGTCGTGGACGCCTTGTGCGCGGCACCTGCGGACGGCTTGCGCGGTTTGCGCGTCGCTTCCGGTTTCAGTTCGGGGCACGCCAGGCCGGCCGTCGCATACAGCGCGGCGACCGTGGCGTTGTCGAGGTCCCGGTAACGCCCCTGGCGCAGCGCGCGATCCAGGGTCACCGGCCCGTAACGGGTGCGGATCAGGCGGCTGACCTGCACGTTCTGCGACTGCCACAGGCGCCGCACTTCGCGGTTGCGCCCTTCCTCGATGACCACGTTGTACCAGTGGTTGGCGCCCTGTCCACCTCCGTCGGTGATGCGCGTGAAGCGCGCCGGACCATCCTCGAGTTCGACGCCCGCCAGCAGCCGCTCGATCACGGCCGGTTCGACGTCGCCGAGCACGCGCACGGCATATTCGCGCTCGACGGTGCTCGACGGATGCATGAGCCGGTTGGCCAGTTCACCGTCGGTGGTGAACAGCAGCAGACCGGCGCTGTTGATGTCGAGCCGGCCGACGCCGACCCAGCGTCGCTGGCGCAGCCGCGGCAGCGCCTGAAACACCGTCGGTCTGCCCTCGGGATCGTCGCGGGTGCAGATCTCGCCGTCGGGCTTGTGATAAGCCAGATAGCGGTGGTGCACCGCTTTCGCGGCGGCACGCACCGGGCGGCCGTCGATTTCGATCTTCTCGCGCCCCGAAACGCGCTGGCCGAGTACGGCCGGCTGGCCGTCGACGTGAATGCGGCCGGCGCGGATCATCTCCTCGAGGTGGCGCCGCGAACCCTGGCCGGCGTCGGCCAGGTATTTCTGGATGCGAACGGAAGCGGAATTCGAGGCGCTCAAGGGGTCAAACCTTCGGTCAACAACCACACGTCATGCCGGCAAGAGCCGGAATCCATAACAGCTAGAATACTGTATCCCGGTGTTCACCGGGATTGCCCGAGTATTCCGTACAGCGGGTCGCGGTCCGTGCAACAGGATCTCATAGGCTTACCCGGCTCGCAGCCGGATTCAATTCGATGAGGTCGGGCCCAACGTCAGGCCCCGGACACCGCCGTTCACGCCGGCTGTCACAGGCGGGGATCGGGGCGGCACCGGGCAGGTTCGCACGCGCTGCCCGATCATCGGGGTGTAAGGCGACAAGTGAAGGCTCGCTTCATGACCTTCGTGTCCTTTGTGGTTAAGGAAGCTGATCTATTCGTAGGTCGTCATACCGGCGAAGGCCGGTATCCAGCATTTTCAACGACCTGGATGCCGGCCTTCGCCGGCATGACGAATAAATCAGATGGTTCCTTAACAGGGAGGCGCCGCCGCACCGATGCTCACTGCACGGAATAGATGAAGCGGCGGCGGCCCGTTCGGCGGCGCGCGCCCGTTTCAGACCGGCCTCAGTGCAGCGTCCCCGACGCATCCTGCGCGTCGCGGCCGATCGGCGGCACCTGGCGGTCGTCGCTGTCGGCGATCGATTGTTCATCCGCCGCCTCGACCTGATTCGCCGCCTCGACCTGATTCGCCGCCTCGACCTGATTCGCCGCCTCGTCCCGATCCGCCGCGACTTCCTCGGCCGGCAATGCCTCGCCCGGCATCAGCAGTTCCAGCTCGGCGCCGAAGCTGTCGATGTCGCGCAGTTCCATCAGGCTGGGCAGTTCGTCGAGGCTCTTGAGGTTGAAGTAATCGAGAAACTGCCGGGTGGTGCCGTACATCGCCGGGCGGCCGGGTACGTCACGGTGGCCGACGATGCGCACCCATTCGCGATCCTGCAGCGTTTTCATGATCGAGCTGCTGATGCCGACGCCGCGGATGTCCTCGATCTCGGCGCGCGTGATCGGCTGCCGGTAGGCGACCAAGGCCAGCGTTTCCAGCAGCGCGCGCGAATAGCGCACGGGTTTTTCCTCGATCATGCGCGACACCCAGGGCTCCATGCGCTGGCGCACCTGGATGCGGTAGCCGCTGGCGACGCGCACCAGCTCGATGCCGCGACCCTCGTAGTCCTTCTGCAAGTCCTCGATCACGGCGCGCAGCTTCTCGCGACCCGGCGCTAGGTCCTCGGTGAACACGGCCAGCAGGTTGTCCAGCGTCATGGGCTTGCCCGCCGCCAGCAACACCGCCTCGACGATATGCTTGATGTTCTGTTCGCTCATTTCCGGATCACTTCAGTTGGTTCCGGTCGCCCGCTCGTCGGCGGCGACCGCGGGTTCCGCGACGCGCGTCGCGGCCTTGATATAGATGGGCGCAAAAGGCTCGGACTGCACCAGCTCGATGAGCGATTCCTTGATCAGCTCCAGCACCGCCAGCAGCGTCACCACGACGCCCATGCGCCCTTCCTCGACGCTGAACATGCGGGTGAATTCGGTGAACTCGTGGGCGCGGACCGACGACAGCACGATCGACATGCGTTCGCGCACCGACAGCGGTTCCATCTGCACGTGGTGGTGCGTGAACAGGGACGCGCGGGTGAGCACCTCCTTGGCCGCCAGCAGCAGCTCCTGCAGGGCGATCTGCGGCGGTTTCTGGATGACCTGTTTTTCCGGGGCCTCGATCTCCACCGGAAACAGGTCGCGGCCGACACGGGGCAGTTCGTCCATGTCCGCGGCGGCTTTCTTGAAGCGCTCGTATTCCTGCAGGCGCCGGATCAGCTCGGCGCGCGGATCGTCCTCCTCGGACTCCTCCACCGGGCGCGGCAGCAGCATGCGCGACTTGATCTCGGCCAGCATCGCGGCCATCACCAGATACTCCGCCGCGAGTTCCAGGCGCAGATCCTTCATCAGCTCGATGTAGTCCATGTACTGGCGGGTGATTTCGGCGATCGGGATATCGAGGATATCCAGGTTCTGGCGCTTGATGAGATACAACAGCAGATCGAGCGGCCCCTCGAAGGCTTCGAGGAACACCTCCAGCGCGTCGGGCGGAATGTAGAGGTCGTGCGGGAGCGTGGTGACCGCCTCCCCGCGCACGTAGGCGAAGGGCATTTCGGCCTGCACAGGTTGCCGCAGGTCGGCTTCGCTGGCTTGATCGGTCATTCGGTGGACTCTGGTGGCACCGGTGCATTGTAAGACACCACCGGGGGATTGGGAACCTTGTTGGGGTTGCGGGCCAAATCCCGGATCAACCGCGAAGGGCGAAGGACACCCCCCTCTCTTAATCACAAAGGACACAAAGGTCACGAAGATTTTTCTTGTTAGCCATCTCACGGCCGGGTTGAGGTCGACGAGGTGGAGTCCACCATCGGATCTCCGACACCGCCAGCGACACCTGGCGTAACAGGCCGGGAACCGGATTCCACAGCGGCGACTTGCGCAGGCTGCCCAACGATCAGTTCCAAAGGACACAACAATGGCTTTCTTCGTGACCTTTGTGTCCTTTGTGGTTAAGAGGGGGGGTGTCCTTTCTGGTTAAGAGAGGGGTGTCCTTCGCGTCCTTTGCGTCGTTTGCGCTTAGGACAGAGGCGCGCCTCAATACTTCAACCCGATCGCCGCGCGCACTTCCTCCAGGGTTTCGTCGGCGACTTCGGCCGCTGCTTCGGCGCCTTCGCGCAGGATGGTGCGGACGATCTGCGGGTCTTCCTCAAATTCGCGCGCGCGTTTCTGGATCGGCGCCAGTTCGTTGAGCACGGCGTCGATGATCGGCTGCTTGCATTCCAGGCAGCCGATGCCTGCCGTGGTGCAGCCTTCCCTGACCCAGGCGCGGCGGTTCCCGTCGGAATAGACGGCGTGCAACTGGAACACGGGACATTTGTCCGGATCGCCGGGGTCGGTGCGCCGCACCCGCGCGGGGTCGGTCGGCATGGTCTTGAGCTTCTGCTCGATGTCGGCGGGGTCGTCGCGCAGCGCGATGGTGTTGTTGTAGGACTTCGACATCTTTTGCCCGTCCAGCCCCGGCATTTTCGAGGCCGGCGTCAGCAGCGCTTCCGGCTCCGGCAGGATGATGCGGCCGCCGCCTTCGAGATAGCCGTAAAGGCGCTCGCGATCGCCCAGCGCCAAGTTGGCCTGGCCGTCGAGCAGCACGCGCGCCACGTCGAGCGCTTCCTGGTCGCCCTGCTCCTGGAAGCGCCTGCGCAGCTCGCGGTACAGCTTGGCGTTCTTCTTGCCCATTTTCTTCAGCGCGGCCTCGACGTTCTGCTCGAAGCCGGGCTCGCGCCCGTACAGATGATTGAAGCGCCGCGCGATCTCGCGCGTCAGTTCGACGTGGGCCACCTGGTCCTCGCCGACCGGCACCTTGCCCGCCTTGTAGATCAGGATGTCCGCCGATTGCAGCAGCGGGTAACCGAGAAAACCGTAGGTCGCCAGATCGCGTTCGCGCAGTCTTTCCTGCTGGTCCTTGTAGCTCGGCACGCGTTCCAGCCAGCCCAGCGGCGTGATCATCGACAGCAGCAGGTGCAGTTCGGCGTGCGCCGGCACGTCGGACTGGACGAAGACCTTGGCGCTGGCCGGATTCACGCCGGCGGCGAGCCAGTCGACCACCATGTTGGTGATGCTGGCGCTGATGATCTGCGGGTTTTCGTAATGCGTCGTCAGCGCGTGCCAGTCGGCGACGAAGAAATAGCAGTCGAATTCTTCCTGCAGGCGCACCCAGTTTTTCAGGACGCCGTGATAATGCCCCAGGTGGAGCCGCCCGGTCGGGCGCATGCCCGAGAGCACGCGGTTTTTCGATGCGCTGGCCAAGACCGCTAACCTCCCAACAGCGACTGGAGAATGTGTTCAAAATCCTGTACGCCGATGCCGGCAAACAGCGACAGGAACGTCAACAGGTAGCTCAGCACCGGCCAGAGTATGCGACCCAGCGTATGGGTGAACAACAACGCCAGCAGTATCCACAGACCGTAGGGTTCGATGCGGCTGTACACCAGCGAGGCCTTCAACGGCAGCAGCCCGGTGACCACGCGGCCGCCGTCGAGCGGCGGCAGCGGCAGCAGGTTGAGGACGAACAGACTGCTGTTGATGAAGATGCCGGCGACGCCCATGTAGAGCATGGCCCAGGCGAACGGGTTGCCGGTGCCGAGCGTGACCGCCAGCCGGATCAACAACGCCCAGCCGATGGCCATGATCAGGTTCGCGCCCGGCCCGGCGGCCGCGACCCACGCCATGTCGCTCTTCGGGTGCTTCAGATTGCGCGTGTTGACCGGCACCGGCTTGGCCCAGCCGAACAGGTAGCTGCCGGGCAGCAGCAGCATCACCAGCGGCACAATCACCGTGCCGACCGGGTCGATATGCTTCAGGGGGTTCAGCGTCAGGCGCCCGAGCATTTGCGCGGTGGTGTCGCCGAAGCGTCTCGCCGCCAGTCCGTGCGCGGCTTCGTGCACGGTGATCGCCAGCAGCACCGGCAGCAGCCAGGCGACGACTTTCTGAATCAGGCTGATTTCGATCATCGGAGAAACACGCCAAGGCGCCGGACCGTGCGTCGGTCGCTCGCTGTTCCGCGCCGGGTTGAAGGCACCGCCACTTTGCTCATCCTGTCAGTTGACTGTCTTTGGAGTCGGCTAGGTTACTGGAAACGGGATCAAATTGCATATTACGGGCGTGCGCACCGCAGGGGCGCGCATTTGCCGATGGTGGGTCCGCAATCAACCGCAAAGGACACGACGGGAACCATCGCAGGAAAGACACATTCTCATTCGCGACCCTGCGTCGCAGGCGCCGGCCGGCGTCGGCTGCACCCGGACCGAATGGATTCCGGCCTTCGCCGGAATGACGGGTTTCGCCGGAATGACGGGTTTCGCTGGAATGTCGGGTTTTGTCGACGACATGCGAAGCGTCCACCGGACAGGAAATACCTTTGCGTGCTTCGTGACCTTTGTGGTTAAAGCCGCCTGCAAAACGCAACCAGCAGGCGCAAGCTCAACCCAACCCATCGACCGCGCCCTTGCCCTGACGCACGAGGACTGGCGGCGACTCGACCAGGTCGATCACGGTGGTCGGCTCTATGCCGCAGATGCCGCCGTCGATCACCAGATCGACCTGGTGCTCGAGTTTTTCGCGGATTTCGTAGGGATCGGTTTCCGCCAGCTCCGCGCCCGGCAGGATCAGCGTGGTCGTCATCAGCGGTTCGCCGTGCGCTTCGAGCAGCGCCGAGACGATCGGCGAATCGGGTACGCGGATGCCGATGGTCTTGCGTTTCGGATGCTGCAGGCGGCGCGGCACGGTGGCGGTGGCGCGCAGCACGAACGTATAGGGCCCCGGCGTGTACGCCCTGAGCAGCCGGTAGTCGCTGTTGTCCACCCGTGCGTAACTGGCGATCTCCGACAGATCACGGCATACCAGCGTGAAGTTGTGCTGCTTGTCGAAATCGCGGATGCGGTGAATGCGCTCGATCGCGGCCTTGTCGTCGAGGTGACAGGTTAGCGCGTAACAGGAGTCGGTCGGCATGACGATGACGCCGCCGTCGCGAACGATCTCCACCGCCTGACGCACCAGACGCACCTGCGGGTTTTCCGGGTGAATCTGGAAATACTGACTCATGCCTAAGCCGTCCAGCGCGGCGCGGCGCCCGCGCCCCACACCGGCGTACAGCCGGCCGGCATCGGCCGCAAGCGGCCGAGTTCGATCCAGGGATTCCCGGGCCCGTGATAGTCGGAGCCCTGCGACGCCAGCAGACCGTGCTCGCGCGCGACCGCCGCCATGTGCAGCGTATCGTCGCGGCTGTGGCTGCCGGAGACGACTTCGATGGCCTCGCCGCCGGCGTCCTTGAACTGGCCGATCAACTGCGCCAGCTTCGAGCGGGTGAGCCGGTAGCGTGCGGGATGGGCGATGACCGCCACACCGCCGGCGCCGCGGATCCAGTCCACCGCCGACTCGAGTTCGGCCCACTGACCGGGCACGTGGCCGGGCTTGCCCGGCTTTAAGTAGTGCCTGAACACGTCGCCGACGGAAGCGGCCATGCCGCGCTCGACCAGGTGGCGCGCGAAGTGCGTCCGGCTCAGAATCCGTCCGCTGCGCAGCCGCTCGGCCCCTTCGAGCGCGCCGGGGATGCCGGACCGTTCCAGGCGGCGGCCGATCTCGCCGGCGCGCCAGTCGCGAAAATCCCGGAGGCCGGCCAGGCCTGCGCACAGCCGGGCATCGCCGGCGTCCACACCCAGGCCGAGGATATGCACCGTCAGCGCCCGCCAGGTGACCGAGATTTCCACGCCGGGAACGAGGAAAAGATCCAGTCCACCGGCCGCCGCGGCGGCCTCGTCCAGTCCGTCGAGCGCATCGTGATCGGTCAGCGCCAGCGTGCGCACGCCGGCCCCCGCGGCGCGGCGCACCAGGTCGGCGGGCGCCAGTGTGCCGTCCGAGGCCGTCGAATGGCAGTGAAGGTCGATCGGGCTGGTCGTATGCATCCGGTTTATTCTACTGCACCGCCCCGCCCCACGCCCGCCGCATGCATGGGGCAGCGTCAATCGGTTACACTTAGCCGGCTATGTCCAACCCTCCCTGCTCGAACGTCGGACCCGATCATGGCGGGCGACGACCTCACCGACCTGCTCCTGGACCTGCCGGTCCGGCTGGCCGACGCCTATGCCGGGGCCGGCATCCATGCCGATGCCGCCGACGACGCCCCGCCGCACCTGGCCGAGGCCTTCCGCCGGCTCGCCGCGACCCTGGCGCGTCTGGATCAGCCGGAAGCCGCCGTTGCCGGCGAGTCGCCCGCGGAGACGGCGACCGAACTGGGCGAATACGGCCTCACGCTCTGCCAGTCGGCGGTTAGCTGGGCAAGGCAACTGGCGGTGGATTCGCTGGTCGAATCCTTTCACACACTGGTCGTCGAACTGGGGCTGTGGGTCGCCGACCGCGGCGGCTGGCTGCTGACGGTGGAGCCGGTGGTCGACGCGCTGGCCGGGCTGGCCAATCGCACGCACGACAGCGCGCGGCTGGAAGCCCTGTTCCGGCGCGCGGGCCGGGTGCGCGCGGCGGTGGTACCGGCGATCCGGCGGGATCTGGAGAAAGCCAATCCCGGCCGGCCCTGGCGCCTGCTGAACCTGAACCGCGCGATCATCGCGACGCGCACGCGCCGCCCGGAATTGATGGAAACGGCCTTCCGCGACCTGGTGGCCGATTTCCCCGAGGACGCGCCGGCCTTTTTTGCTCAGGGCATGGAACAGATGGACCTGTTAAACTACCCGGCTGCGGTCCGGGATGTGATGGAAAAATACTATCTGGCCTGGAGCACGAAACGCGCTCTGCACTGAGCGCCGCATACGGTTGGTAATATGAAATTTCTCTTTGACTTCTTTCCGGTTCTGCTGTTTTTCATCGCCTACAAGCTGTACAACATCTACGTCGCGACCGGCGTGGCCATGGCCGCGGCGCTGGTGCAGAGCCTGTCCTACCGCATCAAGCACGGCCGCTTCGAGCGCATGCACCTGGTCACGCTCGGACTCCTGCTCCTGTTCGGCGGTCTGACGCTGGCCCTGCACGATCCGGTCTTCATCAAGTGGAAGCCGACCGTGATCAACTGGCTGTTCGGCGTCGTGTTCGCGGGCAGCGCCTGGTTCGGCAAGAAGCCGCTGGTGCAGCGCATGATGGACCACGCGGTGTCGATCGACAATCCGACGGTCTGGTCGCGTCTCAATTGGGCGTGGGTGGCCTTCTTTGCGCTGATGGGTGCGCTGAATCTCTACGTCGCGTTCCACTTCGACGAAGCGACCTGGGTGAATTTCAAGCTGTTCGGCCTGCTCGGTCTGACGTTCGTGTTCATCTTCGCCCAGGCCATGTACCTGAGCCGGCACATGCCGGCCGAGGACACCGAGGAGAGCAAATAAGGTGTGGTATGTCATCATCGGCGAGGATGCGCCGGGTACGCTCGACCAACGCCTGGAAGTGCGGCCGGCGCACCTGGCACGGCTGGAACTGCTCAAGGATGACGGCCGCCTGCTGCTGGCCGGTCCGCTGCCCGCCGTCGACAGCGAGGACCCCGGCGACGCCGGCTTCACCGGCAGCCTGATCGTGGCGGAATTCGCCGACCTGGGCACCGCGGAAGCCTGGGCCCGGCAGGACCCCTACATGGGCGCCGGCGTGTACCGCCGGGTGACGGTCAAACCCTTCAGGAAGGTATTGCCATGATCCCGAACACCGACCGGGTGACCCTCATCCGCGAGCGTTTGAACGCGGCGTTTGCGCCCGTTTCCCTTGACATCATCGACGAAAGCGCGAAACATGCCGGGCACGCCGGGGCGCGCGGCGGCGGGGGTCATTTTGTCGTGACCATCGTGTCCGCTGCCTTCCGCGAAAAAAATCCGATTCAGCGCCACCGGCTGGTCTACGACGCCCTCGGCGACGCCATGCGCTCCGAGATTCACGCGCTCAGCATCAAGGCCAGCACACCTGAAGAAACAGGCTCGAATTCGTAACAGCACAAAAGGAACCACTGAAATGAGACGCACGAGGACTCTGCTAATCCTTGCGGTCGCCGTTGCCGCGAGCGGCTGCGACCAGATGTCGAACAACGGCACCAAAGCCGACGGACGGGCGACGGCCGCTGCGGCCGACACCAGCCCGGTCGTCGCGACGGTCAACGGTGCGCCGATCACGCGCAGCCTGTTCGACGTCTATCAGCACCAGCGCCTCCAGAGCCGTCCCGGCGACCCGAACGGGCGCAATCCGGAGGCGGTGCTGGACGAAATCGTCAATCTCGAACTGGCGGCGCAGGACGGCGTGAAGCAGGGCCTCGACAAGAATCCCGAGGTCCAGGCGCAGATCGAGCAGCAGCGCCGCGCGGTCATCGCCAGCGCGACTCTGCAGAAACAACTGGCGGACCATCCGGTGACCGACGAGGAGATGGAGGCGTTCTACAAGGAAAAGACCGCCAAACTGGGCAACGAATTCAAGGCGCGCCACATTCTGGTCGCGGACGCGGACAAGGCGAAGAAGATGATCGCCGAACTGGACAAGGGTGCGGATTTCGGCGAACTCGCCAAGAAGAATTCCACCGATGCGTCCGCGGCCAACGGCGGCGAGCTGGGATGGTTCTCGGCGCAGCAGATGGTCAAGCCGTTCGCCGACGCGGTGGCGAAGCTGGACAAAGGCAAGTACACGGCCGAACCCATACAGACCCAGTTCGGCTGGCACGTGATCATGCTCGACGACAAGCGTGACATCACGCCGCCGCCGCTGGACCAGGTCAAGAAGCAGCTTCAAATGGTCCTGCAGAACCAGCGCATCCAGAGCTATGTGCAGGGACTGCGCGATCAGGCCAAGGTCGACATCAACCAGGCCAACCTGCCGGCCGCACCGAAAGCCGAAGCGGATGACGAGGACGGCGACGGCGAGCCGCAGCAATCGGCGGACGAGAAAGACACACACGCCGACGAAGCGGCGCCGGCTGAAACACCGGCGCAGGCAGGCGACGCCGCCAAGGCGCCCTCGCCGGAAGCGGATCACGCTGAATAAGCGAGTCGCGCTAAAAAAAAAGCCGCGGCCTTGGCCGCGGTTTTTTTTGCGGGCCACCCGCCTGGCTGCGGCACTTTGGGGTCATGCCAATTTAGGGCAACTTGAAGTCAATCAATACACTTGGCACCAAATTCTCCTATGTGCCTTTTTGTACTGTACCGGTAACTTAACCGTAGCCGTCGATCTTTGCCTCTGACCCCAATTGTCTGCTATCTGATTCTGGGCTCGACCAAGTGGGCTACTTTAATGAATTCCTCCTTGCTCTGAGCAATGGCACCTCAAGTATTTACGAGTATTCAAATATACTGGCTGAATTACTCAGGAATAGTTCCACCTATTGCTTTTTATTCATCAGTAACCTGGAGACAGGAAGGTTGCTGCCGGCACCGCTCGCCGGGGAGAGACCGCATAGTATTGAGCGATATCTCTAACGGATCCCTGACTCGAGTTCCGACAGCAGCTTCAGCGTGCTTGCACGCTGCTCCTCGGCAAGTTCGTAATACCGGGCATGGCTGGCATTGCGGAAAACGCCGGATACCGCTGCGAATTCGGACACTGCCCGGCGCGCCGTTTCTGTATCTCTCGTTAGCTCGGCCAGCTTCTTCCTGGCGGCCGCAAGGTTCGCCGCCGTCATGGCCCAGCCCACCGGTATCCGTTCACGATCCGTTTCCTCCAGTGCGCTTTCATAGGCCGTAATGGATTGCTGGAGGATCTGCGGGTCATCCAGCCGTTCCGCCAGTTTTTGCAGCGCGGCTCCAAGATTGTTCTGGGTTATCGCCCAGTCCGTCGGCACACGCTCACGTGTCCGTTCAGCAAGCGCGCTCCTGTAAGCGGCTACCGACTGTTCCAGTGTACGCGAACCCTTGCGGCGTTCGCCGAGCATGCGGAGCGAGGTTCCAAGATTGTTCAGCGTCGTCGCCCAGCCCATGGGTGTCCTGTCGCGGGTCCATTCCTGCAGCACATTTTTATAGGCCTCGACCGATTGCTTCAGCAACCGCGTATCGTTCTTGCGCTGGCCAAGTGCCTGGAGCATGGCTGCCAGATTATTCTGTGTTGTAGCCCAGTCATGGGGTACCCGTTCGTGCGTGCGCTCTTCAAGCGCAAAGCGGAACGCCTTGACCGACGCTTCCAGCATCTCTGTGTCGTTATGGCGCAGCGCAAGGACACCGAGTGAATTGCCAAGATTGTTTTGCGTCGCAGCCCAATCCTGGGGCACCCGTTCACGGATGCGCTCCGAAAGCGCGCATTCAAAGGCATCAATCGCCTTTTCCAGCATGCGGGTTCCACGCTGACGCTGTCCATACACAGCGAGTGCATTGCCGAGATGGTGTTGAGTCGCAGCCCAATCCTGCGGCCGCTGATGTCGGGGTGCGAGACCAAGCACCTGGTTTTCATAGCGATCGATAGCCTGTTCCAGTGCCGCGTTGTCCATAAATTCACGGCCCAGGTTTTCCAGCACCAGTGCGTGTTGCGATTGAAACCACCACTGCAGTGGTACGCTCAACTGCGGTGTAGTTGCTGCTGCTGCGTACAGGTCCCCAGCACGCCGGTAATCGAGACGGATCGTCGCGAGCTGCGCCTGGACGGCCTTTAGTCGGGCCGGGAGCTCGGCTGCGTTACCGATCCCGAGACAACACTGATAAGCCTGTTCAAATGCCGCGTTGGCATCCTCGATAGAAAGGCGCTCGCCGGATCGCAAACACCCAAAGGCCTGTTCGATCAAGCCGGCGATTTCAGGATACTGGTCTGCCAGGCCAGACACATAATTCTGACTTGCACGTAGTGTTTCCAGTCGCAACCAGGTCTGCCGCAGAAAAACGGATACCTGCTGGTGGGCAAGCTGCATCGCATGCATCGGAACGAGTAAACGCTCGAGATCGGATTTTGGCGCCGGCAGGATTTGACAGGCGGCATTCAGCGCGGCGGCATAGGCGGAATCCGGCTCTGACATGTCTTCCGGAACCGGGTCAGACGTATCGAGTCCTGTGCTGCTCATGGTGTTAACAGGTGGACAGATTTGAAACCTGTCCCCCTGAAGCCATTAGTCAACGATGTGATAGACAGGTGCTTTTTCCATTTCCCATTCACCCGACTCGGGGTCTCTGCGGGACAGGGTCAAGACATGCCAGTTCTCATCATCGAGTTTCAGGTGATCACCTCGATAGTAGTAGCCCGGCCAGCGCGTTTCCTTGCGGAACAGGGTGTGTTGCGCAACGCTTTCCGAGCAAATGGTGCGGTGTTTCAGCTCCCAGGCTCGCTGCAGCTGGTGCAAGTCTTCGGCACCGAGCATCTCGAGGTCTTCCTGCAGAATCTTCAGCTTCAGCAGCCCGATATTCAGCAATGGCTCGTTGGTCATGTAATTGACGCCGATACCGCCCACGTATTCATCCATGATTTTTTCAAGCCGCTGGAGACCATGAATAGGCAGGATGTAATGGGGCGAAACCGTCCCCGCGACGATCTCGTTGCGATATTGCTGGTAGTGTTCCAGTGGTTTGTAGATCTCCTTCCTGAGGTCGTCGATCTGTTTATCGGAAATCTTGACCTCGTCTTTGGCATGGTCCCGGATGTACTGGACCGCGGCCTTGGCAGCGAGACGGCCTTCCGTAAATGATCCCGAGGAGAATGCGTGTGCGGTGCCGCCGAGTGCATCGCCGGCGCCGAACAGGCCCTCGACCGTCATCATGCGGTTGTATCCCCAGTAGTATTCGCTGGGGGATAGATCCACCGGCCCGCTGGCCCAGGCGCCTGAGCAGGTGGCGTGGGAACCCATAACGTAAGGCTCGGACGTGGTCAGTTCGGGATTGACGTACTTGGGATCGATGTCCTGCGAGGCCCAGACCACCGCCTGGCTGATGGTCATGCCGAGGAAGTTTTCCCAACCCACGGTCTCCTTATGCGGATCCTGGAAGGCCTCCTTCGTAACCATGTGGATGGGGCCGCGGCCCGCCGCGACCTCTTGCAGGAAGGCGTGGTTACGAAGGCAGGTCGGCGTGGGATGATGATCGATGTAGTCTCCGACCATGGCCTTGGTATGGTCATACCATTTCGACTCGTATTGTTCACCGTACGCATTCTGCGTGTAGGTCTTCAGGTGCAGGAAGTAGGCGCCGACCGGACCATAGCCGTCCTTGAAGCGGCACAACACGATGCGGTTTTCCATCTGGGTCATCTTCGCGCCCAGCATGATCGGCAATGCATAGGCGGATGCGCTGCTCCAGGGTGCATACCAGGTCCGTCCCATGCCTTCACCGACCGAGCGCGGCTTGAAGATATGCGACGCGCCGCCGGCGCCGACGATCACTGCCTTGGCCTTGTACACATGCAAGTCGCCGGTACGAACGTTGAAACCGATCGCGCCGCCGATCCGATTGGGGTGGTTCTCGTCTTTCAGCAGATGGGTGACCATGATACGGTTGTCGATCTTGTCCGCAGATTTGCGCGCGGCCTCCGCGACGATCGGCTTGTAGCTTTCACCGTGAATCATGATCTGCCACTTGCCTTCACGCTGATAGCGACCGGTCTTCGGATCCCGCATCAGCGGCAGACCCCACTGCTCGAACAGGTGAACCGCTGAGTCCACATGGCGCGCCATATCGTAGGCGAGGTCTTCACGTACCATGCCCATCAGATCGTTGCGGGCATAACGGACATGATCTTCCGGCTGGTTCTCACCCCATTGCATGCCCATGTAGCAATTGATCGCGTACAGCCCCTGCGCGACCGCGCCGCTTCGATCGATATTGGCTTTCTCCGCGATGACGATCTTCATATCGCGCCCCCAATGGCGGGCTTCAAAAGCGGCGCCGCAACCCCCCATGCCACCACCGACAACCAGAATGTCGCAGTCTTCGTAAACCGTTTTAATGCCCATTAGTAGTACACTCCCTGCCTGAACTTGTCTTTCGAGATCACCGGCAAGCCGGTGTCGACGTTGAGCCCACCCGGTTCCGCCCAGAGCAACTGGGAGGTCATCTCTTTCTCGCTCGGCAACGGCTGGTCCGCAATCCTGGGAATCGCCTGACCCCAGGGCTTGGTCGTGATCGGTGAAACGAAATTCTTCTCGCGTCCGTCACGAAATTTGAGCTTCCACGATATCGTGCCCTTCTCTTCTTCCCGCAGCACGCGCACGCTATGGCCCAGCGGCGCGAAATCTGCGTACCCGCGGCAATCAATGGCATTCTGCGGACACGCCTTGACGCAGGAATAGCACTCCCAGCACATGTTGGGTTCGATATTGAGCGCACGACGATAGGTCGGGTCGATTTGCATGATGTCGGAGGGACAAATGTCTACGCAATGTCCACAGCCATCGCAACGAGTCATATATACAAAAGTTGGCATTTCTTTTCCCCTGGCTGAGACCGGTGACCGGATAATTGCGCTTGGGTTGATTCAGATAGCTGCTGCTGTCCGCTAATAGTGCCGGGGTAATTCGCGCTTGATGCCCAGACCGAACTGTTTAGGCGCGTCAGCCGGGGGCGGCAGGTTGTCTCTCGAACCATCCGCCTCGGATGTACGTCTCTGGTAAGCCGCAGCGGGCTTGAAGAACATGTGGGCAAACTTCGACCACAAAACCCCGCCGAACAATATGGTGCTGGACAGGATGAACAAGCAGAACGACACAGTGGTCCAGATCCCGGCATCCGACCACTGCAGATAAGACCAGATCAGGGCGAAGGTAGTCGTTGCGAGCAACGAGAGAATGAACAGGTCTGCCCGCACGATGCGATACCATCGATTGCCTGCGGCAGCAACGTCAACCCGGATAAAGAACCAGAACCAGTATCCCCCCAGGCAGACCATCAGGGCGCCCGCGTGCCACAGAATCGGCAAGTATTCCGGCGCCGGAGTCTCCGCGGTCGGAAATTTGAATACCAGTATCACGGTGGTAACAAGGAAGATGACGAATCCGTACATGGTGAGCAGATGGGCGATTCTGCGCCGCGGGTTGCAGAACTCAGCGGAAGCCAGGACATCCTCCACAACGGTTTTGACTGCGATCGATACCTTCTCTCCACCGCCGAGCTGACGCTTCGCGTTTGCTTTCGCCTCTCTTGCAGCTTTAAAAAAATACGTGGCGCTCTTTTTATGAAGGGTATCCAGTATCGTACCGCCCACAACCAGAACGACCATCGCAATGATATACACCTGCATTGCGATGGGCGGGATGAAAACGGAAAGTTCCGCAATGGGGTTGTGAGTCATCATATCGCCAGCCTCTCCTGTATAATCTCAGCAGTGAGCTACTGCTGATTACTTTCGTTCGCAAATTCAATTAAACATTTCTCTACGCCAAAAGCACTAGGGCCTGTTGACATTTAGGCTAACCATATATATGAGGCGACAAGTGCGATGAATGCTGAAAATCGACTGGCCAATTTATCGTACCTTGTCGCGATCCGCCTGAAATGCTTTATTCGATAGACGTATCTCTCGATGATGTTTCGGTGTTTGTACTGATGTTTGTCGAAAGGCCGCTGCGTCACGCGGTTTACGCGCGGCGGGATGACTGCGTCGGCACCGTGCGCCTGAATCACCCCTACAAATGGTCGGCATCGTAGGCTTTGTCCGCCACAACCGCCTGTGCAGCAATACCTCCTACCAATTTTCTTCGGCCGGGAGCAGATCGTGAGCCTGACCTCCCGTAAGCTCCCAGCGTGCCAACTGACCCAATGCTTCCACCAAGGCATGAATCTCGGTACCCAATCCCCCGCGCGAACTCCCAAGCGCCTGCGCGCCTTTTTTTCGATGCGCCAGCTGCATGCTGGTGCGCCCATACGATGGTGGAGTCCAAGCAAACTTCCTCGAAATCACCATCTTTGGCCAGTTCCGCAAAGACGCGATGCCACACGCCATTATTCGACCACCGCGAGAAGCGCTTGTGCACGCTGTTCCAAGCGCCGAACTCCGCCGGTAGGTCGCGCCAGGCTGCCCCAGTGCGTGCGATCCACAGTACCGCTTCAACAATGCCGCGGTTATCAACACCCGAGCGGCCTCGATCTCCCTGCTTCCCGGGAAGCATTGTTTCAATTCGTTCCCATTGGTCATCGCGCAATAGTCTTCGTACCATCATTCCAACTCCACAAACGCACAAGTTGGAGTTTAAATATAGCTCAAATGTCAACAGACCCTAGTCACTCCAGGTTCGATCGAACTCCTAACAGCGTGCACCACCTTTGCTTGATTAGCAAGTCTATCCGACATTGATAGATAAAAAAACAACTACATAGCGGAAACGGCACAGCATTTACCACACTTGCGCCTTGGATATGACGCCAGAAGTGATTCCGGCGATCTGAACAGCCGGCCAACTGGGCTTTCTGCACGACATTGCCGTGATATGTGCAACGGAGAGGCTTCGGTTGCCCCCGGATCGCACAACAGATCCATAAAGCCTTCGGTACAGACACTGATAAAGATATTGTGCGACGTATCCTTGCCAAGCATTACCGGCCAGACCCTGGCGGTGGCGTGCCGTCGTGGCTGACCATGCTCGGCGACACGAAGGACCGCCTCTGGAGCATTGACCTGTTTCACTGTGAATCCATCTCATTAAAGAACCACTGGGTACTCGTCGCCATTGCTCAGTTTACGCGCCACATCGTTGGATTTGGCGTCCACGCCGTCAGCGTCGATGGGGTTGCCCTCTGCCGTATGTTCAACACAGCAATCTCTTCCAAAGGTGTTCCGAACTACCTCAGTTCTGATAACGATCCGCTCTTCCTTTATCACCAATGGAAAGCAAAATTTAGAATAATTGACGCAGACGAAATCGAGGCAATCCCGTATGCACCACTATCGAACCCCTTCGTCGAACGGGTGATAGGCACCATTCGGCGGGAATTCGTTGACCGGACACTCTTTTGGAATGCCAGCAACCTGCAACGGAAGTTAGCCGATTTTCGCCAGTATTACAACTCGTACGGCGCGCATACTGCACTTGATGGCGTCACTCCTGTGGAGTTCGCCGATGAGCGTAAAAACCACCTTGCTGACATCGGTCGATTCCATTGGAAATCACATTGCCGCAGTCTATACCAGCGGCCTATAGCTGCCTGAATAGTAATTCGCCATGGACAACTTCCAAGGCCCATCTTTCAGGATCACGCCAGGTCGAAGCGATCCAGGTTCATCACCTTGTTCCATGCCGCCACGAAGTCGCGGACGAACTTCTCCTGCGCGTCCGAACTTCCGTAGACTTCAGCCAGGGCCCGCAACTGGGAGTTTGAACCAAAGATCAGATCGACACGGGTTCCGGTCCACTTGACTTTACCCGTTGCCCGATCTTTACCCTCAAACACATCCTCTTCCTTCGAGACCGGCGTCCACGCCGTGCCCCTGTCGAGCAGGTTGACGAAGAAGTCGTTCGTGAGCGCCTCTGGTCGCTTGGCGAAGACCCCGTGCCTGGACTGACCGACATTCGCGTTCAGCGCGCGCATGCCACCGACCAGCACCGTCATCTCGGGCGCGGTGAGCGTCAGCAGCTGCGCCTTGTCGAGCAGCAGCTCCTCGGCCGAGACGGAGTACTTGCCCTTCTGGTAGTTGCGGAAGCCATCGGCGATCGGTTCGAGCACAGCGAAGGACTCCACATCGGTCTGTTCCTGCGAGGCATCCATGCGGCCCGGCGCGAACGGTACCGTCATGGCATGGCCCGCTTTCCTTGCCGCCTCTTCGACGCCGGCGCAGCCGGCCAACACGATTAGATCGGCCATTGAGACCCTCTTGCCGCCAGCGTTGAACTCGCTCTGGATGCCTTCGAGCTTTCCAAGCACTTTGGCCAGTTGCTTCGGCTGGTTGGCTTCCCAGTCCTTCTGCGGCGCAAGGCGGATGCGCGCGCCGTTGGCCCCGCCACGTTTGTCGGAGCCACGGAACGTCGACGCCGAGGCCCAGGCGGTCGAGACCAGCTCCGAAACACTCAGTCCGGATGCCAGTACTTTAGCCTTGAGGGCGGCAACGTCCTGGTCGTTGATCAGGGGGTGATCGACGACGGGGATGGGGTCTTGCCAGATCAGTTCTTCCTTGGGCACTTCGGGGCCAAGGTAGCGCGGACGGGGACCCATGTCGCGGTGGGTCAGCTTGAACCAGGCCCGGGCGAAGGCGTCGGCGAATTCTTCCGGATTCTTATGGAAGCGCCGTGCAATCGGCTCATAGATCGGATCCATGCGCATCGCCATGTCCGCATCGGTCATGATGATCGGCACCTTTTTCGACACATCGTCCGCTGCCGGCGCCATATTGCTGTCGGTCGCCTGTTTCGGTGTCCATTGGTTGGCACCCGCCGGGCTCTTGGTCAGCTCCCATTCGTTACCGAACAACATGTCGAGATAGGTCATGTCCCACTGGGTCGGGGTCGGCGTCCACGAACCTTCCAGACCGCTGCCGATCTGGTCGCCGCCTTTACCGCTGCCAAAGCTGCTCTTCCAGCCCAGCCCCTGCTCGGCGAGTCCGGCTGCCTCGGGTTCAGAGCCGACCAGCTTGGGATCGCCGGCGCCGTGGCATTTACCGAAGGTGTGGCCGCCGCAGGTGAGCGCCACCGTCTCTTCGTCGTTCATGGCCATGCGTGCGAAGGTCTCGCGCACGTCGCGGCCGGACGCGATCGGATCCGGCTTGCCGCCCGGGCCTTCCGGGTTGACGTAGATCAGTCCCATCTGCACGGCAGCGAGCGGATTTTCGAGGTCGCGTTCGCCGGAATAGCGCGCCTTGTCGTCCAGCCACTTTTCTTCATTGCCCCAGTAGACGTCGATCTCGGGCGCCCAGATGTCCTCACGCCCACCGCCGAAACCGAAGGTCTTAAAGCCCATTGATTCCATGGCGGCGTTGCCCGCGAGAATGATTAGGTCGGCCCAGGAGATTTTCTTGCCATATTTCTGCTTGATCGGCCACAGCAGTCGGCGGGCCTTGTCGAGATTGACGTTATCGGGCCAGCTGTTGATGGGGGCGAAACGCTGGTTGCCGTGGCCAGCGCCGCCGCGACCGTCCCCTGTACGATAGGTGCCTGCACTGTGCCAGGCCATGCGGATGAATAAAGGTCCGTAGTGGCCATAATCCGCGGGCCACCATTCTTGCGAGTCGGTCATCAGCGCGATGAGGTCCTGCTTCACGGCCGCGAGGTCGAGGGTCTTGAATTCCTCGGCGTAGTTGAAGTCCTCGCCCATCGGGCTGGACTCGGGGGTATGCTGGTGCAGGATTTCGAGGTGCAACTGGTTCGGCCACCAATCGTGGTTCGACGTTCCGCTCCCGGCTTTGTGTACAAAGGGGCATCTGTTGTCAGACATGGCGCTCTCCACTGGTTAATTGAATGTATGGACTAGCATAGGATCTCGGAGCCCGTTAATCTAATTGGTTTTAGCAATGTGATCGATAGTGTAGTGAGGTCCAAACACTCTCCGGGCCTATGACTTTCAACTCTGGTTTTCAACGCCAGGGTTCGGCAGCTCTGCCAGCTTGCAAAGCATTTGTATCGGGTCTTGAGGAAACATGCGGTAGAGGCATTTTTTGTACGCTTCCGCGTCACTGACGCTTTGTCCGGAGTGCTTGACCAAGGTGCTCATCAGGTCATTCATGGATGGATCGGGCAGTTTTTCTGCGTAATATTCGCGGAAACAATAAACCAGGCCCATGGCGGTTTCGTTCAACCGCCTGCGCCCTGCCTGTTCATGTTCTTTTGCCAAGACTTCTGCAACAGCCTCATTCCAGTCCCCTGTTTGTTTGAGAAAACATGATTCATCTGTTTCGATTGCCTTGCCGTTTACGGTGATGCTCATGCTGAATGTCCATAGAATTCCAATCGGACAATGGGCTGAACTTGTTTGCGCCGGTCCGCGCATTCACAACAAGGCATCAATGCTCCGGCACACCCTGCCACAACATGCTGAAACCCAGCTCGGTGCTATCGCTGCACATCTCGCTCACGGCTTTGAATTTCTCATTGAAAGTCGTATCCGCATGAGATTTTTCGTGTTGTTCAAATGAGGCCCAGTAGGTCACGATGGCAACGTCGTAATCGGGTGTCTTCATCGAGTCGATGGAACCCTCTTGGCTGATGAATCCGTCGTACTTGAACACTTGCCCGGCAATAAAGCCGCCCGTTTCATCACCATAGGTTTCTTTCACAGCGTGACACATTTCGCCCAAGGCGAGTTCCACGTCGCTGATGGTTACGCCGGGTTTGAGTTTGACGGTATTGAAGAGCATCTTGCTGCCATAGGGAATGCTGACGGGCTCAAACATCGATTTCTCCCAAAATATTGTATTCGGTTCGGCTATACAGCCCTCCCAGCAAAGGGCGGGGGGTAGCATGGTTACAGCGATTTCTTACAGAAGTACCAGGTGGTGCACTCATAGCCTTCGCTCATGCGTGCCTCGGCTGCATTCACATCCGCTGGCGGCGGGACAATGACCATGTCGCCAGGCCGCCACCCTTCCGGCGTGGCGACCTTGTTCTTGTCCAAGGTCTGCAGCGCGGCGACCAGGCGCAGGAACTCGGGAATTGAGCGGCCGTTAGTCATCGGGTAATAAACCATGGCGCGCAGGATGCCCTTGTCATCGATGATGAAGGTTGCGCGCACCGCCGACGTATCGGCAGCACCCGGATGGAGCATCCCGTAGTCGTTGGCGACTTTCATCGACAGGTCTTCGATGATGGGGAAAGGAGTCTCCACCCCGAAATTTTTCCTTGATGTTGCGTACCCAGGCCACGTGCGAGTAGTAGCCGTCGATCGACAGGCCGAGCAGGTCACAATTGAGTTTCTGGAATTCAGGGTGATGCTTGGCGAAGACCATGAACTCGGTGGTGCACACCGGCGTGAAGCCGGCCGGGTGGGAGAACAGCACCAGCCATTTGCCCTTGTAGTCGGCCAGCTTCTTGATGCCGTGGGTGGTCTTGGCTTCGAAGTCGGCGGCCGGAGCGTTGATCTGTGGCAGAGCCCGGCAGGGTGTGGTCTCGGACATGGCTATTCCTTTCGTCAGGTTAAGTGATTTAAGTGATGAATGGCACTTAATTAAGGATCAGCGAGTCACGTAGCATAGGCTAATGGTTTGAAAACGAAAGAGAAGGTTGGCTGGGACTGGTAAGATGTTTGTGGTGAAACATCGACCCCACCCATCCCGAGGCCCACTACCCTGACACAGGGGGGAGCGCGTATAGCTTTGTGTTGACAGGACATTCCCGGCGCCAAGCAGCGGTTGTATTGCCACTTCTGGGTCTTAAAGAAGCGGGATCGAAGGTCCGGAGGCAAGGAGGCTGATTCATTGCGGAGCCCAACGCTTGAGTTGACCGGGGAGCGCAGGCTGTCACAGGCCTTGCTTCGCAAGGCCTGTGACAGACAAGCGAATCCGGTCCAACGATTTGTTAGCGGACAATTCTTTCCTTCCAATAACCCGGCCTGCGCCTGTGGTGGGCCACAGCGACTATCCAGATTTGATCTGGCTCAATGCCGTAGATTAATGAAAACGGGAACCGTACCAATAGAATTCTACTGTATATTTCTCCGACTCTCTGTCCAACTTCTGGCTGATCAATCAAGACTCCTGTTACACGCTCAATTTCGATAATGAAGCGTTCTCCCAGACTCGGAATTTGATCTTCGTTATATGCAGCAGTCTCAAGCAGTTCTTCTGATGCGGCTGGATGGAATGCAGCCTTCATTTCTTGAGACGCGCCCTTGCACGTGCAAAAACCTCATCAGCCGGGATCAACTCCGCACCGCCTTCTGTTAATTCCACATATCGCCGCGCCACTTCAACCAGCCATGCTTCTTCAACGTCTTGGTCCATATCACCATCGAGATCTGCAATTAGATCTCTGAGCAAATGTCTTCGATCATCAGCGCTCAGCGCACGAATTTCATTTTCAATATCTTCAATTTTCCTGGCCATATCCATTCTCCGTACAACTACCTCTCAGATACTACCTCTATAGTTACTTGACCGCGTATTATGGCCAAGAATGGGCACATTGCTAGATACCCGTCCCTTCCCAGTCGAACAGAGAGACACGAATCGGCAAGTCCTCCGAGCCGGTGCCCCGACCGTTCCAGACACCCCGACCTCCCCGCTCACCCATACGCCCGCAAAGCCGCGCCCACGGCCACGCCGCGCTCGATCCGCGCGCCCATCGCCGACAACACCGCATCCAGCGCCCCCAGGCAGTACAGCACGTTCCGCTTGCTGCACGCATGTCCCATCAGTCCGATGCGCCAGATTTTCCCCGCCATCGGCCCCAGGCCGGCGCCGATTTCCAGATGGTAGTCCTGCAACAGGCGCGCGCGCACGGCGGCATCGTCCACGCCCCCGGGGATGCCGACGGCGTTCAACTGCGGCAGCCGTTCGTTTTCGGGCACGACGAAGTCGAGGCCCATGGCCTCGATGCCGGCGCGCAGCGCGACGTGGTGCGCCCGGTGGCGCTGCCACGCGCTTTCGATGCCCTCTTCCTGCAGGATCACCAGCGCTTCGTGCAGCGCATACAACGTGTTGACCGGCGCCGTGTGGTGGTAGGTGCGTTTGCCCTCGCCGCCCCAGTAACCCAGCACTAGGTTGAGGTCCATGAACCAGCTCTGCACCTTGTGTTTGCGGTTCCGCACCCGTTGCAGCGCGCGTTCGCTGAACGTGACCGGCGCCAGTCCGGGAACGCAGGACAGGCATTTCTGCGTGCCCGAATACACGGCGTCGAGCCCCCACTCGCCGACCTTGAGCGGCGAGCCGGCCAGCGAGGTGACGGTGTCGACGATCGTCAGGCAGTCGTACTTTTGCGCGAGTCCGGCGAGCGTTTTCGCGTCGGAGATGGCGCCGGTGGAGGTTTCGGCGTGAACGAACGCAAGCACGCGCGCGTCCGGGTTCTGCTTCAACGCGGCCTCGACCTTGGCAGCGTCGACCGCCCTGCCCCAGTCGTCTTCGACGACCACGGCCTTGCCGCCGCAGCGTTCGACGTTCTCGACCATGCGGCCGCCGAACACACCGTTGCGGCAGACGATCACAGTGTCGCCCGGTTCGACCAGGTTGACGAAACAGGTCTCCATGCCCGCCGAGCCCGGCGCCGAGACCGGCATCGCCAGGGCGTAGTCGGTCTGGAAGGCGTAGCGCAGCATGACTTTCAACTGTTCCATCATCTCGACGAAAGCCGGATCGAGGTGGCCGATGGTCGGTCTGGCCATGGCCGCGAGCACACGCGGGCTGACGTCGGATGGACCGGGGCCCATCAGGGTGCGTTGGGGCGGATAGAACGAAGCCTGGTTCATGCTGGCGCTCTTCTTATGGATGACTGGAATGAGTCCAGCAAGTCTAGCAAATCGGAAGAACGGGGTCAGAGTCGAATTTCGCACAGCTCGGCTTCCGTCGTTTGGCGCACCGTAAGAAATTCGACTCCGACCCCTTTTTCCCAGGTCAATCGAGCAGGTGACAGGCCGCACGGTGCGTCGCGCTGAGTCGGGTCGTTTCCGGGTAGCGCTGGCGGCAAACGTCTTTCGCATGGCGGCAGCGCGGGTGGAAATGGCACCCGGCGGGCGGCGCGGCTGGCGACGGCATGTCGCCTTCCAGGCGGATGATTTCACGCCGGCTTTCGGGCTCGACGTGCGGGACGGCCGACAGCAGCGCCTGTGTATAGGGATGGCGCGGCGCTTCGAGCACCTCGTCGACCGACCCCTCTTCGACGATTCGGCCGAGGTACATCACCGCGACGCGGTCGGCCAGATAGGCGACCACCGAAATGTTGTGCGTGATGAACAGGTAGGACAGCCCCAGCTCGCCTTGCAGCCGTTTGAGAAGATTCAGTATCTGCGCCTGCACCGACACGTCGAGCGCGCTGGTCGGTTCATCGCACACGATGAGCTTCGGCGACACGGCCAGCGCGCGCGCGATGCAGACGCGCTGGCGCTGGCCGCCGGAGAATTCGTGCGGATAGCGCGCCACGTGCTCCGGACGCAGCCCGACGTGCTGCAGCAGGCTCAGCACGCGTTCGCGGCGCTCGGCTTTCGTGCCGCCGATGCGCTGCGCGCCAAGCCCCTCCTCGATGATGTCGCCGACTTTCATGCGCGGATTCATCGACGAGAACGGGTCCTGAAAAATGATCTGGAAATCGGCGCGCCGTTTGCGCAGCGCCTCGCCGCGCAGCTCGGTGAGTTCGTCGCCGCCGAAGCGCACGCTGCCGCCGGTGGGCCGCAGCAATTGCAGAATGCCCTTGCCGGCCGTCGTCTTGCCGCAGCCGGATTCGCCGACCAGCGCGAGCGTCTCGCCCTGCGCGATCGTCATGTCGATGCCGTCGACCGCCTTCACGTAACCGACGGTGCGTTGCAACAGCCCGCGCTGGATCGGAAACCAGACGCGCAGGTCGTCGACTTCGAGCAGCGCCGGGCGTTCGCCGGCCGGCGGCGTTTCAGACGCCCGCGCCAGGATCGCCGTTTCGGCAGGCGCCGGCCGCGGCGTATCGACGAGGTGGCAGCGCACGCCCTGCTCGCGGCCGGTCGTCGTCCACTCCGGGACTTCGCTGCGGCAGCGGTCCCAGGCCTGATCGCAGCGGTCGGCGAAGCGACAGCCCGTGAAGCGCTGATTCAGCGGCGGCACGCTGCCCGGAATCACTGTCAGCGCCTGATGGCGCTTGTCGCTTTCGGGCAGCGCGGCGAACAGTTTGCGGCTGTAGGGATGGCGCGGCGCGCTGAAGAATTGTTCGCGCGGGGCCTGCTCGACGATCTGGCCGGCGTACATCACCGCGACCCGGTCGGCCATCTGCGCGACCACGCCCAGGTCGTGCGTGATCAGGAACACGGCCATGCCGCGTTCCCGCTGGAGCTTTTTCAGCAGCTCCAGCACCTGCGCCTGGATCGTCACGTCGAGCGCCGTGGTCGGCTCGTCGGCGATGAGAATATCGGGGCCGGCGGCCAGCGCGATGGCGATCATCACACGCTGTTTCATGCCGCCGGACAACTGGTGCGGGAACTCGGAGTAGCGGCGCGCGACATCGGGAATGCCGACTGCGTCAAGCAGCTCCAGCACGCGCGTGCGGGCAGCGGTGCCGCGCAGCGCGGTGTGCTGTTCCAGCACTTCGCCGATCTGGCGGCCGATGCTCATGACCGGGTTCAGCGACGTCATGGGCTCCTGGAAGATCATGGCGATGCGGCGCCCGCGCACGCGGCGCATGGCGGCTTCGGGCAGCGCCAGCAGATCCTCGCCGCCGAGCACGACGCGGCCGCCGCGGATGTGGCCGGCCGGTTGCGGCAGCAGGCGCAGGATCGACAGCGCGGTCATGGATTTTCCGCAGCCGGATTCGCCCAGCAGCGCGAACGTCTCGCCCGGATACAGATCGAAGCTGATGCCGTCGACGGCGCGCACCGGCGCCGCGCCGCCGCCCAGGTGGGTCTGCAGATCCTGCACGCTCAGCAGCGGTTGCGGCATGGCTTATCCTCGTTGTTTCAGGCGCGGATCGAAGGCATCGCGCACCGCGTCGGCAAACAGGTTGGCCGCCAGCACCAGCCCAAACATGAACGCGAACGCCGACAGCAGCGACCACCACACCATCGGATCGCGCGCCATTTCCAGGCGCGCGCGGTTGATCATGTTGCCCCAGCTCAGGGTGGTGGGGTCGACGCCGACGCCGACATAGGACAGCACCGCTTCGGCCAGCACCAGGCCGCTGAAATCGATGGCCACCGAAATCAGCACCAGGTGCATCAGGTTGGGCAGCAGGTGGCGCACCAGGATGCGCCCGTTCGACACGCCGAACGCGCCGGCCGCCTGCACGTATTCGAGTTCCTTGAGCTTGAGGCTCTCGGCGCGCAGCAGGCGGCACAGGCCGGTCCAGTTGGTGATGCCGAGGATGATGCACAGAAACAGCAGGCGCAGGTCGGCGCGCTCGGCCATGGTCTCGTACAGGTCGGGGTGGTTGCTCATGTAGACCTGCAGCATGAGCACGGCGGCGGCGATCAGCAGTACGCTCGGAATCGAGTTGAGCGTGGTATACAGATACTGGATCGCGTCGTCGATCCGGCCTCCGAAAAAACCCGCCATCATCCCGAGAAAGATCGCGAACGGCAGCATGATCAGGGTGGTGAGTGTACCGATGACCAGGCCGGTGCGGATGCTTTTCACCGACTGATAGAACACGTCCTGGCCGACCTTGTCGGTGCCGAAGATATGATACAGGGTGGCCAGGTTGACGATCAGCGCGACGGCCAGCGCCAGCAGCGCCAGCGTGCCGAGCGCGGTGCGCCAGGGCAGATCGGTGTCGCCGCGCGCGAGTTTGCGCGTCATGTCGGCGAAGAGTATGCGCCGGCGCCGCGCCAGCACCAGGGCAAGCGCGATGAACGCGACGCCCATGAAGACCGCCGTTTCGACGAGTCCGACCGCGCTGCGCCGCAGAATGTCGGGCGTCTTTTCGACGGCCGGGTCGTGCAGATGCGCGCCGCCGTAGGCCAGCCGCGGATAGTCCCGGCGCTGCACGCCGTCATCGCCGATCACCGTTTCCCTGGCGAACGCGAACGCGGCGAACGGCGCGGAATAGGTGGTCTCCACGCGCGTGCGCACCGGCCCCATCAGCAGATCGAGCAGACTCAGCACTTCGCCCGAATACTGCGCCTCGACCTGCCCCGGTTCGGCGGGCAGCGCCTGGCGCAGGTGCAGCGAATCAAGGAGACCGACGACCACGTACGCCAGCAAGACCACCAGCGACGCCATCGCCAGACGGTTGCGCAGAACGTCGAGCCAGGGTTCGCGCAGGTGCTCGCGCTTGCGCGCGTACAGCACGAAACCGGTGATCACCACCACCAGTACGAACACCAGCGCATCGGTCCAGAGTACGACGGGCTTGATCATGACATGCGAATCCGCGGATCGACCAGCGTGTAGGAGATGTCGGTGAGGATCAGGCCGAGGATGTAGAGCACCGAGCCGAGGAACACCATGGAGCGCACCACGGCGAAGTCCTGGGCGTTGATGGCGTCGATGGTGTAGCTGCCGAGCCCGGGAATGCCGAAGAAGGACTCCAGGATGAGGTTGCCCATGAACAGGGTCGGCAGCACCACGACCACGCCGGTGAGGATCGGCATCAGCGCGTTCTTCAGCACGTGGCGGAACATCACGCGCGCCTCCGACAGTCCCTTGGCGCGCGCGGTGCGCACATAATCCCTGTTGATCTCTTCCAGGAAGATGGTCCGGTACCAGCGGCTGCTGGAACCGAGCGCGGCGACGACGCCGATGGCCACCGGCAGCAGTACGAACCGCCACGCCAGCCAGCCGGGCTGATAACCGGACACCGGCAGCAGGTGCAGCATCTTGCTGATCAGGTACTGGCCGCCGATGATGTAGAACAGGCCCGAAATCGACATCAGCACCACGCACAGCACCACGCCCGAGAGATCCAGATAACTGCCGCGGAAGAACGCGAGCAGCATGGCGAAGCTGACATAGACCAGCAGTCCGATCAGAAACACAGGCAGGGCGATCGCGAGACTCGGCCACATGCGCAGCCTGATTTCCGTGCCGATATCGCGCCCTTCGTCGGACTGGCCGAACTGAAAGGCGAACAGGCGGACCGATTTGTCGAAGAAGATCGTGTGCGGTCACCTTGCCGATGCCGTCGGCGTCGTCATTGATCAGCAGCGGTTTGTCGTAGCCGTGCTCGGCTTTCCATTTTTCGATGGCCTCCGGCGTCACGCGTTTCATGCCGAGCTGCATGCGCGCCATGTCGTCGGGCGAGTTGACCACGAAGAACAGCGTGAAGGTGATCAGGTTGACGCCGATCAGGATCGGGATGCCGTAGAGCATGCGGCGGATGATGTAGTTCAGCATCGCCCGGACTCGACCACGCCGGCACGCCGCTCGCGGCGCTTGTAACCGATGTAGGCCGGCAGGATCAGCGCGACCAGCAAGAGCCCGAACAGCCACAACGGCCAGACCAGAGGCTGGTTCCACCGGGTGCGCAGGCGCTCGCGAAGCTGCGGGTCGATGCGCCGGTATTTGAGCGTGTTGTTGGCCATCAGGTTGGGCTTGATGTTATGTACCCAGGCATGATAAAGCGCAAAGCGCTTGGGGTGCAGGCCGAACAGCCAGGGGCCGTCGGACCGCACGATTTCCAGCATGCGGTCGATGATCTGCTGCCGCTCCGGACCGTTGTCCATGTTCTTCATCTCTTCGAACAGGCGGTCGAACTCCGCGTTGTGATAGTTGGCGGCGTTCTCGCCGTTGTGATCGACCTTGGCATTCCTGCCGTAGAGCAGAAAGAGAAAGTTCTCGGGGTCCGGATAATCGGCGTTCCAGCCCCACTGAAAGATCTGTTCGGTGCCCTTGAGCACTTTTTCCTGGAACCGGTTGTAGTCGGTGGCGCGAATCACGAGCTGCAGGTTCAGTTTGTCGAACTGTTTTCGCATCCAGTCCAGGCGCGCCTTGTCGTCGGGTCCGGTGCCGGTGGTGTCGAGGTTGAGCGTCAGCGGCTTGCCCGTCCTGGCGTCGCGCCCGCCCGGGAAGCCCGCCTGTGCGAGCAGACGCCGCGCCTCTTCTATCGGTTTGCGCACCGGCCTGCCGTTTACCCAGTCGTAGACGTAGTGATTGATGCCGGCTTCACCCTCGCGGTAACCGAAGATGCCGGGCGGGATCGGACCCTGCGCGGGAATGCCGCGGCCGTTCAGGAAGATCGAAATGTATTCCTCGTAATCGACGGCGATCGCGATCGCGCGCCGCAGCAGCCGCGCCGATTCGGTGTCGCCGCCGACCACCGGGTCGAGCATGTTGAACCCGGTATAGAAGCTGGACGTCTCGATGCCTGTGCTGAGCTGGATGCCGCGCGCTTTCATCGTGTCGGTCAGACCGATGTCACCGCCCGCTCCGACCTGGATGACCTGATCGAAGCTTTCCGAATCGACGCCCGAATTGTCGTAATAGCCCTGCAGAAACTTGTTCCAGGCGGGGATGTCCTCCTTCTCTCGGCTGAACTCCGCCTTGCCGACCAGCGGCAGCGGCTTGCCGGCGTCCGCAAGCAGCCCCGCGGCGGCGTCCTCCGGCTCGCCGCTCTCCGGATAGGCCTCGCCGTGGAAATTGGGATTGGCCTCCAGCAGCATCAGCCGGTTCGGATCGTTGACCGACAGCATGTAGGGACCGGTGCCGACCGGATACCAGTCCAGCGTGAGGTTGCGTTCCTGCATGCCCGGCTGGCTGTAGAAGCGGTCCACCTCCTGCGGCACCGGCGCGAAAAACGGCATCGCCAGCCAGTAGATGAACTGCGGATACTTGCCGCGCAGCGTTATCCGATACCGAGAGCGGTCCAGCACGCGCGCGCCCGCCAGCGGGTACTGGTCCAGATCCAGGAACACCGGACCGCCGGCTTCGGCCTCGAGCGTCGTGCGCGCCTCGCTGAGCGTTTGCGCGTATTCCTCCAGACCGACGATGTACTGCGCCATGATGCCGAAGATCGGTGAATGCAGACCGGGGTGTGCAAGCCGCTTGATCTCGTAGACGTAGTCCGCGGCCGTCAGCTCGCGCGTGCCGGTGTATTTGAAATCGTCCAGCGTGCGCACCGAAGCGAGCGCCTTTTCCGACAGCGTCGCGTAGCGCGGCGCGCCCTTGTCATCGACCGCGAAGGCCGGGTGGGGCTGGAACCGGACACCCTGCTTGATATCGATGTCGTAAACGCTGAAGGCGATGTCGCCGACCGCTGCGTCGTCCGGCAGCCGCTTGCCGTCGGCATCGAGGAAATACGGCGTCGGCACGCGGGTGGCGGCCAGTGGAACCAGTTCATAGGGGCGCTTGAGATAGTGATACTGCAGCGGGGGTTCGTAGATCTGCGCGGTGAAGACGATTTCGTTGGCGCTGTAGGACTGGGCCGGGTCCAGGTGCTTGGGCCGATCGCTGAAGGCGGCGTACACGATGTCGGCGTCGGCATCCCCTTCCGGATAGGGACTGTTCCACGGCCGGCCGTCGCAGCCGGGCGCCAGCAGCACCGCCGCCATGACGCAGGCTGCGCGTCCGATACTCGTAAGTCGCATGGCCGCCGATTATAGGTGAAGTCCCGAGGAAAACACCATGCGCCGGCGTTCCGGTGCGTACCCTTCCCGTCGCCGCCGTTTTCCGGTACCTTTGCGTCTAGCATTTGTCCGGAGGTTAGCTGAGACCATGGGATTCCTGACTGGAAAGCGCGCCCTGATCGTCGGGCTGGCGAGCACCCGCTCGATTGCCTGGGGCATCGCCAATGCCATGCATCGCGAAGGCGCCGAGCTGGCATTCACCTATCAGAACGACAAGCTGCGCGACCGTGTCGAAAAATTCGCCGGCGATTTCGGCACCGAAATCGCCGTGCCGTGCGACGTGTCCAGCGACGAGGAAATCGAGGCGGTCTTCGATCACCTCGACGACTATTGGGATCATCTGGATATCATCGTGCATTCCGTGGCGTTCGCGCCGCGCACCGAACTGGAGGGCGATTACCTCGATTCGGTCAGCCGCGAGGGCTTCCGCATCGCACACGAGATCAGTTCCTACAGTTTTTCGGCGCTCGCCAAGGCCGGCTGCCGCATGATGGAAGGCCGCGACGGCGCTCTGCTCACGCTCAGCTATCTCGGCGCGGAAAAAGCCATGCCGAACTACAACGTCATGGGGCTCGCCAAGGCCAGCCTGGAAGCCAACGTGCGCTACATGGCGCAAAGCCTGGGTCCGGACGGCATCCGCGTCAACGCCATTTCGGCAGGGCCGATCAAGACGCTGGCGGCCGCCGGCATCAGCAATTTCCGCAAGATGCTCGACATGATGGAACGCGCGGCCCCCCTGCGCCGGAACGTCACGATCGAGGAAGTGGGCAATACCGCGGCTTTTCTCTGTTCCGACCTGGCGTCGGGCATCACCGGCGAAATCACCTATGTCGACGCCGGCTACAACACCGTCGGCATGCCGCCGCTGGATGAATGACGCCCACGGCTCCCGGCGGCAACAGCGGCTCGCCGCCCGTTCGCGCCGCCCGGTGACGCCGCTTCAGTCGGCGCCGACGTAACCCGGATAGAAATCCCGCTCGCCCTCGCTGCGCGCGATGACCATCGCACCGCAGGTATCGCTGAGCACGTTCACCGATGTGCGGAACATATCGAGGAGGCGGTCGACGGCGAGAATCAGTCCGATGGCCTCGGTCGGCAGCCCGATGGTCGTCAGAATGATGGTGATCGCCACCAGGCTGGCGGCCGGCACGCCGGCGACGCCGATCGAGGTCAGCAAGGCGACCATCACGACCGAGAACTGCGTGACGAAGCCCAGTTCGATACCATAGACCTGTGCGATGAACATCGCGGCGACACACTCGTAGAGCGCCGTGCCGTCCATGTTGATGGTCGCACCCAGCGGCAGGACGAAGCTGGTGGTACGGTTCGACACGCCGGCGTTGTCGCGCACGCATTCCATGGTCAGCGGCAGCGTCGCGGAGGAAGACGAGGTCGAGAACGCCGTCAGCAGCGCGGGCATCACCGCGCGGTAGTGCCGCCATGGGTTGGCGCCGGCGACGAAATACAGGATCAGCGGCAAGGTCACGAATACGTGGAACGCCAGCGAGCCCAGCACCGTGAGCGTGAACGATCCCAGCGACACGAACAGCGTATCCATTTGCGACGCATCGATGCCGGCGACCGTCTTGGCGACTAGCGCGAACACGCCGAGCGGCGCGAATTTCATCACCCAGTCGGTGATCGCCATCATGACATCCAGCACGCCCTGCCAGAACTCGGCCAGCAGGCCGCCGCGCTTGCGGTCGATGCGGGTCATGAAATAACCGAACAGCAGACTGAAAAAGATCAGGCCCAGCATCTGCCCGTCGGCGGCGGCCGCGACGATGTTGGGCGGAACCATGCTGAGAAAGACGTTGAAAAGTTCGGACAACCCGCGATTTTCGAGGTGCACTTGCAACTGTCCCAGACCGGTTGTTCCGGCGCCCACGAGGCTTCGCGCCGGCTCGCCGTCGACCATGCCCGGCGCGACCAGGTTGACGAACAACAGTCCGGTAAGAATCGCGGCCAGGCTGGTGGCCAGGTAATAGAGCAGCGTCTTTCCGCCCAGCCGGCCGAGGCCCTCGGTCGTGCCCATCGCATTGATGCCGGCGATCATGGACGACATGATCAACGGCACGATGATCATCTTGAGCGCATTAAGGAACAGCGTACCGACGAACGCATAGACCGCCAGCCACTGCACGCCCCACACCGCGCCGGCCCCGCGCGTCAGGCTGCCGACCGCCACCGCGAGCACCAGCGCGATGAGGATCTGCCAGTGCAGCTTAAGTCGGAGCAGGCCCTTCAAGCGTGCGCCGCCCCGGGCCGGTCCAGGCTTCGCCGGCTGCCGTCATTGTGTCGCGTCTTCGGGAATCTGGATGTCGGCGCCGGCGTGCAGATACTCGACCATCATGTTGACATCGCTGGTCTGGCGCGCGGTCAGGAACGCGCCTTCCAGCGCCTGCTTGTCCGCTTCGCGTATGGTGTCGGCCGTGACATCCTCGACGCCGTCGAGTTTCAGCACCACGTAGTCGCCGTCGGGCAGTTCGATGCCCTGCACCTGCGGCGCATCCGCGCCGGGGCGCGGCATGCGAAACGCGCGCCGTACGATCTGCACCGGATGATCGCGATCGTCGCGCGTGACCGACTTTGCGGTTTCGAGCTTCAGGCTCCCGCCTTGCGCGATCTTGTCCAGCGCTTCGCCTGTGCGTGCGCGCTGCAGCAAGTCTTCACCCTTCTTCACCACCTGTTCCCGGGCCTTGACGGCCTTCAACCGGTCCGCGATCTGCGCTTTCACCGCTTCGAAAGGCTGGGGCTGCGCGGGTTCGCGGTCCTTGATGCGGGCAACGATGACGTCGTCCTGGCCGACCTCCACCGGTTCGCTGTTATTGCCCGATTCGAGCACGTCATCGCTGAAGACGGCGTCCATCAGATTCCGGTATTGCCCGACACCGGGCCCACCCTGCGCGGTCAGCCAGTCGCTGTCCTCGATCGTCAGCCCGAGATCCTTTGCCGCCGGATCGAGTGACTGTGAATTTTCGAAGCTCAGGTTGGTGAGTCGGTCCAAGCGATCGTAGTACGCGTCGCCCGCCTCACGGTTCTTCAACTCGGCTTCCAGCGCGGGCCGCGCCTCGTCGAGCGACTGGTTTTCGCTGCCCTTGACCTCGTCGAGCCGGATAATGTGGAAACCGAACTGGCTGCGGACCGGTTCGCTGACCTGCCCCACCTGCATGCCAAACACGGCTTCGTCGAAGGCCGGGACCATCACACCGCGGCCGAAGAACCCGAGGTCACCCCCCTTGGCGCTGGACCCGGGATCGTCGGAATAGGTCTTGGCCAGCGACTCGAAGGACTCGCCGGCGTGCAGCTTCTTCAGCACCTCGTCGGCTTTCGCGCGCGCTTTCGCGACCGCGTCAGCGGACGCATCGGGTGCAAGCTGGATCAGGATATGATGGGCCCGGCGCTGTTCCTGTTTGACCAGCGAGTCCTTCTTTTCTTCGTACAGCGCCTTGAGCGCGTCCTCGTCGACGGTCATTTCCTTTGCGATGTCGGCCCGGCTCAAGCGCACGTAGCTGAGTCTGACCCGCTCGGGCGCTTCAAAGTCCTTGGTGTGCGCATCGTAGTATTGGCGCAATTCGTCGTCGCTGACGGCGGCCTCGGCCAGTGCCGGCCCGATCGGCAGCGTGACGTAGGAAAAGCTGCGCTTCTGTTTGTAAAGGTTATAGGCGGCCTTGATTTCCGACGGCGTGACGAAGGCGGTCCCGGAAAATGCCTGTACCCATTGCTTGATTTCCAGCTCCTGGCGCACGTCCGCCTCGAACACGGGCTGCGAAATCCCCTGCGCATACAGCAGACGCTGATAGCGCTCGCTGGAAAATTTGCCGTCTTCCTGCAAAGCCGGCACCGCGCGCAGGTAGGCACCCAGGTACTGATCGCTGATCGCGAAGCCGTCGTGGCGGGCCGCCTGATACATCAACTGGTCGCGGACCAGCGTGTCCAGGGCCTGTTTGCGCAGCAGGGCATCATCGATCTTCGCAGGATCGAATGCGTCGCCCAGCCTCTGTTCGAGTCGGGTGCGCTGCTGCTGGTAGGCCAGTTGCAGTTGACGTTGCGAAATTTCCTGGTCGTCGACCTTGGCCGCGTAGACGTGGGACTTGTCCCGCAAATAGGACCCCAGACCGAAGGCGGCGAAGGTGACGATGATGAGTCCGATGACGATCCACCCGAGCCAGCCCAGGACCCGCTCTCTAATCGCTTGCAGCATGTTTCCAATCCCGCTGTTGACGCTTCAATGACAATTAACCGCCGGTTAATCCGCGGCACCGGCTCCGGGGCACGACGGCTGCGCGACTCCGGTCCCGCGCGGCATACGCAACCCGTGTATCGCGGGTGCCATGCCCGGCGCACAACCGCGCCCCCCATAATGCCGAAAGGGCGTCACCGGGACGCCCTTTCGATTACTGCAGGTGGCGGAGTGGACGGGACTCGAACCCGCGACCCCCGGCGTGACAGGCCGGTATTCTAACCGACTGAACTACCACTCCATAAACCTTGGTGGGTGCTGAGGGGATCGAACCCCCGACATTCGCCTTGTAAGGGCGACGCTCTACCAGCTGAGCTAAGCACCCCGGGAAGCGCGCTAGTTTAAGGCATCCTTAAACGCTTTTCCAGCCTTGAACCCGGGGGCCTTGGAAGCCTTGATCTCGATCTCTTCGCCGGTGCGCGGGTTGCGTCCGGAACGGGCGGCGCGCGCTCTGACCTCGAAGGTGCCGAAGCCGACCAGAGTCACCTGGTCGCCGTTGCGCAGCGTGTTGGTCACAACGTCGACGAACGCATCGATCGCGCGCGTGGCAGCCGCTTTGGAAAGATCCGCCGATTCGGCAACCGCATCAATCAGTTCGGTTTTATTCATGTAAACGAAATCCTCAGTATTCATTGCTCGATAGAAGTCAAGACTTCAAAATATCAGGGAGAAAAGCAGAACCTGAAAAGAAAAAAGAGGCTGGTCGACTCCTTGAGACGCTGGCCTCTTGCAAGCGCTTTTATACCAAGCGGGACCAAAGTCCGTCAACAAGATAAAATTGGCGGGCACTGCGATTCCGTTGAATCTGGACGGAAAACCGCCATCGATGCGAAAACCGACACGAACCGGAATGCGTTGGGCCGGCGTTCCGGCGATCGCGGTTTAATGAACGAAGAGACCGTACTCGAAGACCGTCGGGCCGCGTTGCTTGTGCCGGCCCGACGGCTCGATCGATGCAAGCGCCGTCAGTGGGCGCGAACCGTTTTCGTCTTGCCGGTCTTCTTGGCCTTGACTTTGGATTCCGGTTTATTGGCTTCCTTGTCGCCGTCGTCGGACAACGGCACCGGCATGTGTTGCAGCGCAACCTGCAGCACCTCATCCATCCACTTGACGGGGCGGATGTCCAGCCTGTCCTTCACGTTCTTCGGAATGTCGGCCAGGTCCTTGCGGTTTTCCTCGGGGATGATGACGACGTTGATGCCGCCGCGATGCGCCGCCAGCAACTTCTCCTTGAGGCCGCCGATGGGCAGCACTTCGCCGCGCAGCGTTATTTCGCCCGTCATCGCCACGTCCGCGCGCACCGGGATCTTGGTCAATGCCGAGACCAGCGCCGTGCACATGCCGACACCGGCGCTCGGACCGTCCTTCGGGGTCGCCCCCTCCGGCACGTGAACGTGAATGTCGTACTTCTGGTAGAAATCCTCCTCGATGCCGAGCACCAGCGCGCGGGTGCGCACGACGGTGGTCGCCGCCTGGATGGATTCCTGCATCACGTCGCCCAGTTGACCGGTGTGAATCAGGCGACCCTTGCCGTTGACGATGGCCGCCTCGATAGACAGCAGTTCGCCGCCGACCTCGGTCCACGCGAGGCCGGTCACCTGGCCCACCTGATCCTTCGCTTCCGCGCGGCCGTAACGGAAACGCTTCACGCCGAGATACTTTTCGAGATTTCGCGGGGTCACCGCCACCGACCTGTCGTCGCCGGTCAGCAGAAGCTCCTTGACCACCTTGCGGCAGATCTTGGAAATCTCGCGCTCCAGGTTGCGCACGCCGGCTTCACGCGTGTAGAAGCGCACGATGTCCCGGATGGCGTTTTCGCTGACGTTGATCTCGCTTTCCTTCAGTCCGTTGCCTTCGATCTGCTTGGCCAGCAGATAGCGGATCGCGATACTGATCTTTTCATCCTCGGTGTAGCCCGGAATGCGGATCACTTCCATGCGGTCCAGCAGCGGCCCCGGAATGTTCAGGGTATTGGCCGTCGCCACGAACATCACGTCGGACAGGTCGAAGTCGACCTCGAGATAGTGATCGGCGAAGGTATGGTTCTGCTCCGGATCAAGTACCTCGAGCAGCGCCGAGGACGGATCGCCGCGGAAATCCATCGACATCTTGTCGATCTCATCCAACAGGAACAGCGGATTTCTCACGCCAATCTTGGACAGGTTCTGGATGATCTTGCCCGGCAGCGACCCGATATAGGTACGCCGGTGACCGCGAATCTCGGCCTCGTCGCGTACGCCGCCCAACGACATGCGCGAGAACTTGCGGTTGGTCGCGCGCGCGATCGAACGACCCAGCGACGTCTTGCCGACGCCGGGCGGACCGACAAGACACAGGATCGGGCCCTTCAGCTTGCGTACACGCTGCTGCACCGCGAGGTATTCGAGAATACGTTCCTTGACCTTTTCCAGACCGTAGTGATCCTCTTCCAGCACTTCCTCGGCACGCACGAGGTCGTGGCAGATCTTGGTCTTCTTTTTCCAGGGCACGCTCACCAGCCAGTCGATATAGTTGCGCACCACGGTCGCCTCGGCGGACATGGGCGACATCATCTTCAGCTTGTTCAGCTCGGAATCGGCCTTGACGCGGGCTTCCTTGCTCATGCCCGCCTTCTCGATCTTGTCCTGCAGTTCCTCGACTTCGTTCGGCACGTCCTCGAGTTCACCCAGTTCCTTCTGGATGGCTTTCATCTGTTCGTTGAGGTAATACTCGCGCTGGCTCTTCTCCATCTGCTGCTTCACGCGGCCGCGGATGCGCTTTTCGATCTGCAGCACGTCGATCTCGCCCTCGATGATGCCCATCAGATGTTCCAGGCGTTCGCGCACCGACTCGATCTCGAGGATGCGCTGCTTCTCGTCGAGCTTGAGCGCCATATGCGCGGCAATGGTGTCGGCCAGACGGCCGGCATCGTCGATGCCCGACAGCAACGTCAGGATTTCCGGCGGAACCTTCTTGTTCAACTTGACGTACTGATCGAACAACGCGAGCAGCGACCGCATCAGCACATCCGTTTCGCGCTCGGCTTCCTGATCCGGGGCGCGACGAACGGTGATCTGTGCGGAAAAATATTCATCGACGCTTTCGAAGCGTACGATCGATGCGCGCTCGGCGCCCTCGACCAGTACCTTGACGGTGCCGTCCGGCAGCTTGAGCAGTTGCAGAATGGTCGACAGTGTGCCGATCTCGTGAATGTCTTCGACCTGGGGATCGTCGACCTCGGCACTCTTCTGCGCAACCAGAAGAATCTTCTTGTCGTAATCCATCGCAGCCTCGAGCGCGTGGATCGACTTCTCCCGGCCGACGAACAGGGGGATGACCATGTGGGGATACACCACAACATCCCTTAACGGCAGCACTGGCGTGACGACCGTCGGCTCGATGTTCTGGCTGGGATTTTCGTTTTGCTCCATCTAGCAGTATCCTCTTGAAGAGTCCAGTCGGTGTTACACTTGGGTCAGTCCCGACTTAAGACCGGTAAATGGGGTCGCCGTTCAACGGTTTCAATGGCGGGTTTCCGGCATACACAGCTAAAACTGCAAGAAGCGAGCCACCCCCTGAGACTGTGTTTCGGATGGGGGTTCAGTAATTATACCCCGAACCAATGGCGCGCGCCGGACCCCGTGGCCGGTCGCCCGCTTGGCAATGGAATTCGTGCTATGGACGGGATTTCAGTCGGATGCCGCGCCGGCGCGCTGGCTCTGCTCCGGTGCATCGTAGAGCAGATAGGGTGCAGATTCCCCGGCGATCGCCCGCTCGTCGACCACGACCTTCTTCACGTTCTCCAGCGAAGGCAGCTCGTACATGGTGTCTAGCAACACGTTCTCGAGAATTGTCCGCAGGCCGCGCGCCCCGGTCTTGCGCGCCATCGCCTTGCGTGCGACGGCGCGCAGCGCCTCCTCGCGGAACTCGATCTGGACGCCTTCCATCTGAAACAGCTTGGCGTACTGCTTGGTCAGGGCGTTGCGCGGCTCGGTGAGAATCGAAATCAGGGCGTCTTCATCCAGCTCTTCCAGCGTGGCGACCACCGGCAGACGACCGACGAACTCGGGTATCAGTCCGTACTTGATCAGGTCTTCCGGCTCGACTTCGCACAGGATCTCGCCGACATTGCGCTTGTCGTCCTTGGACTTGACCTCGGCGGAAAAACCGATGCCGCCCTTGGTCGAACGCTGATTGATGATCTTTTCTAGCCCCGAAAACGCGCCGCCGACGATGAACAGGATATTCGAGGTGTCGACCTGCAGAAATTCCTGCTGGGGATGCTTGCGGCCGCCCTGGGGCGGCACCGACGCGACCGTGCCTTCGATCAGCTTCAGCAAAGCCTGCTGAACGCCTTCACCGGAGACGTCCCGGGTGATCGACGGGTTGTCGGATTTGCGCGAAATCTTGTCGATTTCGTCAATGTAAACGATGCCGGTCTGCGCCTTTTCAACGTCATAGTCGCATTTCTGCAGCAGCTTCTGAATGATGTTTTCGACATCCTCGCCCACGTAGCCCGCTTCGGTCAAAGTGGTCGCGTCGGCGATCGTAAAGGGCACGTTCAGAAGCCGGGCCAGCGTCTCGGCCAACAGCGTCTTACCGGACCCGGTGGGCCCGATCAGGAGAATATTGCTCTTGGAAAGCTCGACGTCGTCTTTCTTCCGCTCCGCTTCCAGCCGTTTGTAGTGGTTGTAGACCGCAACGGACAGCACCTTCTTGGCGTTGTTCTGACCGATCACGTATTCATCGAGCACTGCCTTGATTTCGTGCGGCTTGGGCAGTTTGTTTCCGCCGGTTCCGGATTTCTCCGACATCTCCTCGCGAATGATGTCGTTGCAAAGCTCGACGCATTCGTCGCAGATGAATACCGACGGACCCGCGATCAACTTGCGCACTTCGTGTTGACTCTTTCCGCAAAAAGAGCAGTACAGAAGCTTGCCGTCGTCTCCTTTACCGTCTCGATCGCTACTCATTCTTTGCCACCCTCGGTCTGTCGAGCACTCACATGCCGATATTCAACTACGTCCCTGCACCGATGACAAGCAATTCCGGCGCGCATTTGCGGTTTTTCGCCTCGCTTGACGAGAAGCCCGGCGGCGAACTCAGCCGGCCTCACTCAGTTCGCCTCGGGAAACGAGGATCTCGTCGATCAACCCATAATCCTTCGACTGCTGGGCCCCCAGGAAGTTATCCCGATCCGTATCCATCTGAATACGTTCGAGCGACTGCCCCGTATGCTTGGCCAGAATCTGATTCAGCCGCTCGCGGACCAGCAGAATTTCCCGGGCGTGGATGTCGATGTCGGACGCCTGGCCCTGGAACCCGCCGAGCGGCTGATGGATCATCATCCGCGAGTGCGTCAGGCAGTACCGTTTGCCCTTGGCCCCGCCCGCCAGCAGCACGGCGCCCATGCTCGCCGCCTGGCCGATGCACATGGTGCTGACGTCCGCCTTGACGAACTGCATCGTGTCGTAGATCGCCAGCCCCGCGGTTACCGCGCCGCCCGGTGAATTGATGTACAGGTGGATGTCCTTCTCGGGATTCTCGGATTCCAGAAAGAGCAACTGGGCCACCACCACGTTGGCCATGTAGTCCTCGATCGGCCCCACGACAAATACCACCCGCTCCTTGAGCAGACGTGAATAGATATCGTAGGCCCGCTCACCCCGGGCGGTCTGCTCGATCACCATCGGAACCAGGTTTAACGCCTGGATCCCGCCGGCCCCGGATCTGGTCATGCTATCGGACATGGATGCTGTTCCTTTATGCGTATCAAATGGCCTCACGACGCCATCATTTCGTCGAAACTTACTTGTTTCTCGGTAACCTTCGTTCTGCCCAAAACCCACTCGACCACCACATCCTCCATGACGAAGGTCTGTATGCCCGTCAGCATTTCCTGGTTGCCGTAATACCACTTTACCACTTCGTCGGGCTTTTCGTAGGACGCCGCTATCGACTCAATGGTTTCTCTGACCTTGTTCTGATCGATCGCCAGCCGATTCTGCCGGACGATCTCGCCGATCAACAACCCGAGCGCCACGCGCCGCTGCGCTTCAGTCTTCACCCGCATCTCGTCCTCAGCACGCTTGTCGGCAGCGCCCCTGGCATCCTTGACGAGCGCCTTGATTTCGCTCTGAATTAACGAAGCCGGCAGTTCCAGCTCGACCTTCTCGAGCAAGCAGTCGAAAACGCTGTTCTTGAGGCGCGCGCGGATCGCCGCGTTCAATTCCCGCGCCATATTCCCGCGCACTTCCCGACGCAACGTCTCGATATCCGCCACGCCGAAGGACTTGGCAAACTCATCGCTCAGTTCCGGCAACACCGATTCCGCGACACTGTTTACCTTCACCTCGAACTGCGCTGTCTTGCCGGCTACCGCTTTCGAGGCGTAGTTCTCGGGGAAAGTCACCGTCAACGTGCGCGACTCGCCCGCGGCGGCGCCGGTCAATTGCTCTTCGAATCCGGGGATCATGGCGCCCGAGCCGATTTCGACCGGGACCTGTTTGGCTTTGTTTCCGGAAAAGTCCTGCCCGTCGATCATGCCGTGAAAGTCGATGTTCACGCGATCGCCCGAGCGCGCGGGACGCTCGACCGTTGTCCAGGTCGTCCGCTGCCTGCGCAGCTTTTCCATCATGGCGGCCAGGTCATCTTCCGTGACCGTCGCCACCGGCCGCTCCACTTCCAGGTCACCAAGCGACGGAATTTGAATCTCCGGATATATCTCGAAAGTCGCGACGTACTCGAGGGCCTGGCCGGGATTGTCGACGGTCTTCTGAATGTCGGGCTCGCCGACGGGTCGCAGGTTTTTCTGCACCAGCGCCTGCTCGTAACTCGATGCGATCAGCTCGCCCGTTGCTTCGTCCCGCACCTGCGCGCCGTAGCGCTTCACGACCACGCTGAATGGCACTTTGCCCGGACGAAAGCCGTCCAGACGCACCCTGCGCGAAAGTTGTTGAAGCCTGGCCTTGACCTGCTGGTCAATCTGTTCGGAAGGCAACTGAACTTTCATGCGGCGTTCCAGTTTACCCGTGTTCTCTACCGAGACTTCCATTGCGACCCCTCATCGAAATTTGGCTCAATCGCCCCGTTGCGCCAAACCGGCACGCGACGGAGACAACGTAGTTCTTGGTGCGAAAGGAGAGACTCGAACTCTCACGGGAAAGCCCACTGGAACCTAAATCCAGCGCGTCTACCAGTTCCGCCACTTTCGCCATGACCGCCTTTGGCCGTCACCTGACAAGTGATTATAACGTCTAAAAATTTCCAGGATAAGCCCGTGGTGGCGAAGGAATTTGCGGCCCGGCCGGCAGGCCGCGCGGTGAGGGGAAGTGGTGGGCCGTATAGGAATCGAACCTATAACCAATGGATTAAGAGTCCACTGCTCTACCAATTGAGCTAACGGCCCTGGAGCTGGCGTGCCTACCAGAGGTCACGCTGGTTACTGGGGCGAGCGACGGGAATCGAACCCGCGACCACAGGAGCCACAATCCTGTGCTCTACCAACTGAGCTACACCCGCCATTAATCTATTAATATCAGATAACTACCTCATATAATTTATCTGACTCTTTAACAAAAACCCGATCGATCCATCCTCGGGGATCTCTCCGGGCGGCTGCATAGTCTGCGTCCGGCCTTGTGTTCCACATCGAGTGGTGCCCCGGGAGGGACTCGAACCCCCGACCCACGGCTTAGAAGGCCGTTGCTCTATCCACCTGAGCTACCGGGACGAATGATCTCTGCACGGTCAGCGTCAGCGAGAGGCGGCCGCCCGGCACGCGCAACCAACCTCGGGCAGGAAATGTCGGGCTGTGCTTTGGGCTCGACGCCCCTCCGTCACCGGTGTGTACGGATCGCCGGCCGGTCGCTGATTCAGCCGCTCACACGGCCGGCTCCCCGCTCCAGCCCCGAGCCTGTCTGGTCGGGGTAGAGGGATTCGAACCCCCGACATCCTGCTCCCAAAGCAGGCGCGCTACCAGACTGCGCTATACCCCGTGAAAGACAGCCGCAGGTTGCTGGCAACACCGCACCGAACGGGCCAGCGATAATACGGACGACAGCCCTCCCAGTCAATTGCGCACAGGCGTCGGCGAAGTATAACAGACATCGCCGATTCGCTTGTAGTCACGCAGACTTGCATGCGAAAATTTCTGTTTACACGCCCTTCTCACACCGACCATGACAGCCCACCTCATCGACGGGAACGCCCTCGCCGCGACCCTGCGCAAGGATCTCCGGGACCGGATCGCCGCGCGCATTGCCAACGGCCTGCGCGCCCCCGGACTGGCCGTGATTCTGGTCGGGACGGACCCCGCGTCCGAGATTTACGTCCGCAACAAGCGCCGTGCCTGTGGAAACACCGGCGTGGTATCCCGCTCGTTCGACCTGCCGGCCGACATCACCGAGCCGGCACTGCTTGATCTGATCGCGGAACTCAACGACGACACCGCCATCGACGGGATACTGGTCCAGTTGCCGCTGCCGCGTCACATCGATACCGAAAAGGTCATCGAACATATCAGACCCGACAAAGACGTCGATGGTTTTCACCCCTACAACATCGGTCGGCTCGCGGTCCGCGCACCGCTTCTGCGTCCCTGTACACCGTACGCTGTCATCCAGCTCCTGCGCCATACCGGGGAAGCCTTCTTTGGCCGCGAGGCCGTCGTGGTAGGCGTTTCCAATCATGTGGGCCGCCCGCTCGCGCTGGAATTGCTGCTCGCCGGTGCGACCGTTGAATGCTGTCATCGCTTCACCAGAAATCTGGAGGACCACGTCGGCCGCGCCGAAATCCTGATCGTCGCGGCGGGAAAACCGGGGCTGGTCAAGGGTCGATGGATACGCGAAGGCGCGACGGTCATCGATATCGGTATTCACCGCCTGCCCGATGGAACCCTGCGCGGCGACGTCGACTTCGAGGAGGCCCGGCTCAGGGCGGCCTGGATCACACCGGTGCCGGGCGGTGTGGGCCCAATGACCGTTGCGACCCTGCTCACCAATACGCTCTACGCCGCCGAGCGGCTGCACCGTACCGGCTCCTAGGTAACCAGCGTCAGCATTACACCCTTGCGGTGGTTCTCCGCCATTACGGCAAGGGGCAAGGGCCGTGCGATCGCGTGTCCCTGGTAATAATCCACACCCAGCGTGCGAATCGCCGCCCGCGTCTCTTCGTTCTCGACCATTTCGGCGATGGTGACAACGCCCATGGCATGCGCGAGTTCGTTGACGGCCCGCACCATCGCGGCGTCGATATGGTTGCGTTCCATGTTCTTCACGAAGATGCCGTCCAGCTTGACGTAATCCATACCCAGCTCCTTCAGCCGACTGATGGACGTCAAATCCTCCGCCAAAGTCGTCCAGCGCGAACCGGCACCCACGATTCCTGAGACGCTTTATCGCACCGGCGACGCCGCGCATGTTGGAGATGACCGCCCGCTCCGATACCTCGAAACACAACTCCACCGGACCGAGCCGAGCCTGCGCCAGGCGGTGCTCCAGATAGTCCACGAAATCAACGTCGCACAGCGACTGGCCGGACAAGTTGATCAGGCACACGGCCGGCGCGCCGAACTGGTGCTCGCCGAGGAAGGAGATGGCGCTGCTAACGACCCATCGATCCACTTCCGGCATCAACCGATAGCGCTCCGCCGCCGGAATGAACGCCATCGGCAGTACCACCTCATTGCCGCGCTGCATGCGCAGGAGCAGTTCGTAATGGGCGCGCACCGTGACGGCCGGATTGGCCGGCTGGATAGGCTGAAAGTACAGCGTAAAGCGGTCCTCGTCCAGCGCCATGCGGATTTCAGACAGCCAGTTCATTTCGATCCGCCGCTTGGCGATCTCGGAGTCGCTGGGCGTATGAATGTGAATGCGGTTGCGCCCCCCGTCCTTGGCTGCATAGCACGCCATGTCCGCGGTGCCCATCAATTCCCCGCCGGTGCGCGACCCGGAATTGATTTCCACAATGCCGATACTCGCGCCGACCTCGAAGCTGCGCTCGTCGTGCTGGAAACGGAAGGATGCCAGGGCGGTCCGCATACTGTCCGCGATACGCGCTGCCTGCTTCAGTCCGCAGTGGGTCAGCAGAACGCCGAACTCGTCACCGCCCAGCCGCGCCAGCACATCGGCATCCCGCACCTGGCTCTGCAGCAGTTCGGCGAGCTGCCTGAGCAGCTCGTCACCGGCGCTGTGACCGCACATGTCGTTGACCACCTTGAACTGGTCGAGGTCGACGTAACAGAGCGCGTGCTGACTGTCGTGTTCGCGGGCTTCATCGATCAGACGCGACAACTGGGTCTCGAATTCGCGGCGGTTGTAGAGGCCGGTCAGTGGATCATGGTTCGCCTGATATGAAAGACGCTGGGCCATGCGCCGCGTCTGGCTGACATCGCGAAACACCATGACCGCCCCTATCAGGACCTGATGCTGATCGAAAATGGGCGCGGCCGATTCCGACACGGGAACATAGGCGCCGTCGCGTCGCAACATGAGCTTCTGCCGTTCGCACACGACGGTCTCGCCGTCGGCCATGCAGCGATCCACGGTGCTGTTCAGCGGTTTGCCGGTCAGTTCCTCGACGAAGCGCAGCAGCGTATGATGCGCACAACCGGCCGCGTCGCTCAACGGCCACCCGGTCAGTTGTTCCGCGATCGGATTCATGTACTCGATGTTCCCGCCGGCGTTGGTGGTGATGACGGCGTCCCCGATCGAGTGCAGCGTGACGACCGCCTTTTCCTTCTCTTCATGCAGTTTCCGCTCCGCGTCGCTGACGTGCACCAGCGCGCTGTTGAGCGCGTTGCGCTGCTCCATCGAATAGTCGAGCGCGCGGTTGATGAAACGACCCAGGTAGGCGAATTCGTCATCGGAGGTCTCCTGGAAGCGCGCCTGTTCATCACCGTCGGATATCGCAAGCGCGGTGTGGACCATGCGCCGGAACGGCTTGGCCAGAATAACGTTGAGGATACGCTGAAGCACGAGACCGAAGATGACGAACAGCCCGCCCATCGCCAGCACTATGTTCCGGCGCCGCTCGAGCATGACGAGTTCCACGGAGTCCTGACAGAACGTCATCTGCGCCTGTCTGACGCCGCCGCCGTCGCGCGCCGGTAACAGCAAGGGCCGCTTGAAGCAATCCATCTGATCGCTGTGCCGTCCGACTTCAATGATCTGCCCGTCCGAATCCACAGACACTGAATGCATCCCAGGAATCAGACCCAGCCGGCTACGCGTGAAGCCGGCCAGATCCGCGGCGCTCAGTCCCGGGTTCCTGATGATCTCCTGGTCGATTTCGGCGACCAGGAGATCGACTGCTGCGCGCTGCGGCTCGCCGATGTGCCGTTCTTCATTGCCGATGGCAAACACCGTAAACAGCAGGCCGACGGCGACGAGCCCCCAGAACACGATGCCCGACACGCGGGTGGGCAGCGTCGTGATTGCCGCGAAATCGAAATCGGGCCTGTCCGACGGCGTTTCGTCGCTCATTTGAAGCCGCGTGCCCGAATCATCATCAGCAGAGGACACACACCGCTGACGCCCGCCCCGAGCATCGTGAAACCGATGAACCAGGGAAGCCACCAAAGTGCATCCGAATATAGAAAGCTGCTGACGAACAGGACCGACGCAGCGAGCAGCCTCAGCAGGCGCTCCGCCTCGAAACCGAAAGGAATCGCCGCCTGGGCCACGTGGAGATCGGAAACCGGCAGACCGCGGACACGCGACAGGAAACGCGTCAGCCGCCAGTCGGAAACACCTTCCAGCGCAAGATACAGGATGGTCGCGGCGATTCCGGACGGCTGCGCAAAATACAGACAGCCGAGCACCACGATCCCGAGTACCAGCCGGAACTGCCGCTCTGTCATAACCCGTTGATTGAGTTTGAATGCGCAAGGGGCGACACCTGCGGCCCCGACGGCGTTGGAAGCGGCAGAACCGAAGCTTTCTTAAAAGAGCACGGCGGTTACCGGCGGCAGCCCGGCGTCGCACACGGACGCGCCGAAGAATGCGGACGGCAGGATCGGCGTCAGTTGAGGTCAGACCATCGGCGTGCCGGCTGTTTTCCGCGCCGGCATTGGATGTTCCGGCAATGGCCGGATGTTGTCAGGTCCGCCGCCAGCGTGTTGCGCCGGCCCCATCTTCGAGCAACACGCCCTGTTCCGCCAGCCGGCCACGGATCCGGTCGGCCTCGCTCCAGTTCTTGTGCGCGCGCGCCGTCAGGCGCGCATCGACCAATGCCTGGATCTCCACGTCGGACAGTCCACCGGCAGCGCCGGTGGCGCCCTGCAGGTAGTGTTCCGGATCGGCCTGCAACAGGCCCAGGCGTCCGCCGAGTGCGCGCAGAGTACTCGCCAGCGTTTGCGCCTCGGCGGATTGCTGCTCGCGCGCCCGATTGACCGCCCGCGCCAGATCGAACAGGACGGCGATGGCCTCCGGCGTGTTGAAATCGTCGTTCATCGCCGCATCGAACCGCTCGGCGTACGACGCCTCGCCGCCAGAGTCGCCCAGGTCCATATCGCGCAGCGCGGTGTAGAGACGCTGAAGGCTCTGGCGCGCCTTTTCCAGATTGTCGTCGGAATAATTGAGCGGACTCCGGTAATGGCTGGCGAGGATGAAGTAACGCACCTCCTCCGGACGATAGCGCGATAGCACCTCGCGCACGGTAAAGAAATTGCCCAGCGATTTGGACATTTTTTCTTCGTCCACCTGCACGAAGCCGTTGTGAATCCAGTAATTGACGAAGCGGCGACCGGTCGCCGCCTCGGACTGGGCGATCTCATTTTCGTGGTGCGGAAACTGCAGGTCCATGCCGCCGCCGTGGATATCGAAATGATCGCCCAACACCTCCGTCGACATCGCGGAACACTCGATGTGCCAGCCGGGCCGCCCTTCCCCCCAGGGTGACGGCCAGCGCGGCTCGCCGGGCTTGGCCGATTTCCACAGCACGAAATCCAGCGGATCGCGCTTGGCCTCGTCGGGTTCGACCCGCGCGCCGCTGCGCAGATCGTCCAGCCGTTTGTTCGACAGCCTGCCATAGTCGCCGAATCGGGTGACCGCATAGTAAACATCGCCGTTGTCGCCGGCATAAGCGTACCCCTTCGCCATCAGAGCCTCGATCATGGCGATGATCTGCGGCATCGACTGGGTGGCGCGGGGCTCGAACGTCGGACGTTCGACGCCCAGCGCATCGGCGTCCTCATGCATCGCGGTGATGAAACGCCCGGTCAGTTCGGCCATCGATTCGTTGTTCTGCCTGGCGCGCGCGATGATCTTGTCGTCGATATCGGTGATGTTGCGCACGTAGGTCACCTGGTATCCAATCTGCCGCAGGTGGCGCACGATCATGTCGAACACCACCAGCACGCGTGCGTGCCCGAGGTGGCAGTAGTCGTAGACGGTCATGCCGCACACGTACATGCGCACCTGACCCGGCGTCATGGGCTCGAACGTTTCCTTGCTGCGCGTCAGGCTGTTATAAAGCTTAAGCATGTGTGTCGTTCCCCGGGTCACATAGCCGCAGCGCAGCCTCCAGTCGCGCGCGCCGGCGTTCTTCGCCGAGCAGGTGCCAGATTCGATTCATCTCCGGACCATGATCCAGTCCGGTCAATGCCGCCCGCAACGGCATGAACAGCGGCTTGCCCTTGACTCCGGCGCGCTTGCCGACCGACTGGGCAAACGCCTTGAACCCGTCGGCATCGCGTGCCCGCTCGTCGAGCGCAATGACAAAGAATTCAGCGCCCGCCGACCGGATCCAGTTTTCGGCATCAGGTGTCGCCACCGGCAGCCGCGCGAACAGCCGCGGCGCCCAGTCGACCAGATCGCGCGGAAACAGCACGTTGTCACGGACGGCATCGACGAAGTCGTCAAACACCTCCGGCGCGACCCACTGAGCCAGCGCCGCGCCGGCCGTGCTTTCGACCCAGGCCACGAACTGCGCGCGATCGACGCGCTGCACCGCCAGCTTTTGCCAGTAATCGAGCTGGGCCTGGTCGTACCGCGCCGGCGCGCGGCCGAGACGCCCGATCGAAAACGCCTGAGCCAAACCGGCAAAATCCAGCAGCGCGTCGCTGCCGCAGGCGTGCCCCAGCCGCGCCAGATAGTTCAGCAGCGCGGCCGGCAGATAGCCGTCGTCACGCATCTGCCGCACGCTGCGGCTGCCGCGGCGCTTGGACAGCGGACTGCCGTCGTCGCCGACCAGCAGCGACAGGTGGCCGTAGGCCGGCGGTTTCAGATCCAGCGCTTCGAGCAGCATCAACTGGCGCGGCGTATTGGCCAGGTGGTCCTCCCCGCGGAGCACGTGCGTGATGCCCATCAGTGCGTCGTCGACGGCATTGCTGAAGAAGAACGCCGGGCTGCCGTCGCTGCGCCGCACGATGAAATCGCCGATGTCCGAACGTTCGAACCGCTGGGTTCCCCGCACCAGGTCGTCGAAACCGACGCTGCCGCTGTCGCCCACGCGAAACCGCAGTGTCGGCCTGAACCCCTGACGCAGCTTCAGAGCGATCTCCTCGGCGGTCAACCGCGCGCAGGTCCCCGCGTACCGCGGCGCACGGCCGGCGGCCAGGCGCGCCTTGCGGTCGAGCTTGAGCTGCACATCGCTGCAGAAACAGGGATAGATCTTGCCGGCGGCGGCCAGTTGCCCGTAATAGCGGGCATACAGGCCCATGCGTTCGGACTGCAGCCAGGGCCCGCCCTGCGCACCCGTTTCCGGCCCCTCCTCCCAGTTCAGCCCCGCCCAGCGCAGGTCGCGCAGCAACCCGTCGAGAAACACCTTTCTGCTGCGCTCGGCGTCGGTATCCTCGATGCGCAGCACAAAAGCGCCCCCGGTGCGTGCGGCATGCAGGGAGTTGAACAACGCCGTGCGCAGGTTTCCGAGATGCATGTCCCCGGTCGGGCTGGGCGCGAAACGCGTCTTGGCCAAAGCTGCCGTCATCCTGAGAAGTCGATAAACCACGCATGGTAGCAAAATTTTGTGGCCGACACGGAAACCATTATCATAGGCTTTCGCGGGCGGCGTGGCAGTCGACGCGAACGCCGAGTGACGGCGCCCACGCGCTGCGCCCGCCCGGCCATGACCCGAAAAGGTCCGTTTGAACAGAGGAGCGAAGACCGTGACCGTGCGCATGCAAACCAGCGTGGGCGACATCGTACTCGAACTGGACGCCGATAAGGCGCCGAAGACCGTGACCAATTTTCTGGACTATGCACGCGCCGGGTTCTACGACCGCACCCTGTTTCACCGGGTCATTCCCGGTTTCATGATCCAGGGCGGCGGCTTCGAGCCGGGCATGTCGCAGAAGCGTGCCGGCGCGCCGATCGTCAACGAAGCCGACAACGGGCTGAAGAATGACATCGGCACCATCGCCATGGCGCGCACGCCCGACCCGAATTCCGCCACTTCGCAGTTCTTCATCAACGTCAAGAACAACGCCTTTCTCGACTTCAGTTCGCCGACCGCACAGGGCTGGGGCTATTGCGTGTTCGGCCGCGTGATCGACGGTATGGACACCGTGCACGCCATCGAAAAGGTTTCCACCCGTGCGCGCGACGGGCACCAGGACGTGCCCGTCGAGGATGTCGTGATTCTCAAGGTCACCGTCGAGGACTGAACGGCGCGCGCCAGCGTCGCGCAGCGACTGCCGGAGCCGGCTTGCGATCCCTGTTCCTTTCCGACCTGCATCTGGACGAACGTCACCCCGCCGTCATCGCGCGGTTCGTGCGCCTGCTGCGTGAAGCGGCGGCACAGGCGGATGCAGTGTATATCCTGGGCGATCTGTTCGAGTTGTGGATCGGCGACGATCATGTCGAGCCCGGGCTGACGTGTGTGCTGAATGCGTTACGCACGCTGAGCGATGGCGGCACGCGCCTTTCGATCATGCGCGGCAATCGCGATTTTCTCCTGGGCGGCGCATTCGCCGAACGCACCGGTTGCCGACTGATCGAAGACCCCTGCCTTATCGAACTGGCCGGTGGGTCCGCGCTGCTCTGCCACGGCGACGCACTGTGCAGCGACGACGCGGACTATCAAGCGTTTCGCCTGCGGGTCCGCGACGCAGACTGGCAACGCGCTTTTCTGGCCAGACCGGTAGCCGAACGGTTGCAGTTGGCAAGAGCGGCGCGCAACATGAGCCGCGAAGCGACCCGGGACAAACCGGACGCGATCATGGACATCAATCCGCAAGCCGTGCGGCAGCTCATGCGCCGGCACCGCACCCGCGTCCTGATCCACGGACATACCCACCGCCCCGGCATTCATCACGTCGACCTCGACGGCTCGCCGGCCCGGCGCATCGTGCTGGGCGACTGGCCGGAGCGGGCGACGCTGCTGATCGCCGATGCCGGTCGGTTGGTCCTGGAACCGGTCGATGTGCTGGTGGCGTGATCATTTGGAATCAAGTATCTGACACAAATGGCGCTTACTTAACTCTGAATTCAGGGGTTTCGTCATTCCGGCGAAGGCCGGAATCCAGGAAAACTACCACTATTGCAGATTCTGGATCCCGGCCTTCGCCGGGATGACGGCAGTTCTGGGCTTAAGTAAGTGCCATTCGTATCTGACACCTTGATTCCCTGTTGAGACTTGCATGACCGCTTGCCGGATTCGCAGCGCCGGGCCTGTCCGCGAAGGGCTTTCCGGTGCCACCGGTTCGCGGCCAAGCGCGCTCCTGCAGGGGTTGGCCTTCCAGGTAATGCTCAATGGCTTGTCTGGGACAATCCGAATTTTCCGGCAGCCGCCGTGCCGGCGTCAATACCTGCGATAATCCGCCGGCAGCGCAAACAGGGCGTCATCGACCTCGATGGGTTCGCCGGGCTTGACCAGGTTCTTGCGCCGGCCGTACACGTCCCATTCCTCCACCGGCAGCCCGTAGGACAGGTCCCGTGCGGGCGCATACACGTAGCGCGTCATGAAACACCCGTCGCGGAATTCCTCGGGCGTGTTGTCGAGCGTCTTCAACTGGCGCGCCGCCAGTACCTGCGCGAACTCCAGCAGCGCCCGGCTGACGCCATCGTCGAGGCCGGGCACGATCAGCGCGCCGTAACAGAACCGGCCGTCGGCAAACACCTGTAACTCGCGCACCGCCTTGCCGTCGATTGGCGGCGCGTCGGGATGTTCGGTCCAGCGCTCTTCGATGTGCAGCGCGGGCGGCGCCGCCGCCGGTCCGGCGCTGCCGTCGATCACCAGGATGGTTTTCGACTCGCGCACCACGCTGTAGACAATTTTCTTTTTGCGATCCAGCAGGACGAATCCGTCCTTGGCGTCGCCGCTGTCCGAACGCATGAAATCGTCGGTGACGATATAGCGCAGCGGATAGGAGCCGGTGCCCTGCTCCTGTTCGCCGTACCAGACCACGACACCCTGCCCGGCGCGGGCCGCGGACGCCGTCAGCAGCGCGATCGTCAACAGTCCGTTTCTTGAAATCATCTCAGGAGCCCTCCGCCAGCCGCTCCAGGTTTTCGAGTTCCCGCTCCGAAAAGCCGGCGCGCAGCCGCGCCTCGCGATGGAACGGACCCTTGACCCTGCCTTTCATGTAGTGCGCCAACAGCCGCTCGAAGGTTTCAACCGGCCCAAGGCCGCGCTGTCCGCACAGATACCGGAACCAGCGCGTGCCGATTTCCACGTGTCCGATTTCGTCGCGCAGAATGATCTCCGGAACCGCGACGCTGGCCGCATCGCCCGCCTTGTCCAGTTTATCCATGATGCCGGGCGTCACGTCGAGGCCGCGCGCCTCCAGCACGCGGGGCACCAGCGCCATGCGGACCAGGGGATCGTGCGCCGTTGCACAGGCCATTTCCCACAAGCCGTCGTGCGCGTCGAATGCACCGTAATCATAACCCAGTGCAATCAGGCGTTCGCGCAACAGTTGGAAATGTTGCGCCTCTTCCGCAGCGACGCGTATCCAGTCGGCGTAGAAGCCGTCGGGCAGGTCGCGGAACCGGTAGACCGCATCCCAGGCGAGATTGATGGCGTTGAATTCGATGTGCGCCAGCGCATGCAGCAGCGCGGCGCGGCCCTCGACGCTGCCCGGCCGGCGCCGTGGAAGCGCGCGCGGCGGCACCAGCCGCGGCCGCAGCGGACGCCCGGGCGCGCCGATGGCTTCCGGCGCCGGCCCCACGCCACGTGCGAGTTCGTCGGCCTGCCATCGGCCGGCAACCCGGGCTGTCAGCCGGCATTTCACCGCCGGGTCGGCGCAGAGGATGCAGGCGCGCGCGCTGTCGAAAAGCGATGTCATGATGTCCTGGTGACTCGACGAGGCTGTCATGTAATCCTGGCAGTTGCATGAACAACCCGCCCGGATTCTACCGAATTCTGTGGGTTACGGGTTACAGGGCGGGTAAGGGCCCTGTGGGTGGAATTCACCTCGGGTGAAACTCAACACGCGTGCGCAGGTTGGCGCTGAGCGCAGCGAAGCCCAACAATCAGCGGTCCGGCGTTACGCGCGCGCAGGTCGGCGCTGGGCATAGCGACGCCCAACGATCAGCGATCCCCGTTGGGCGTCGCTGTGCTCAGCCCGACCTACATTAGATTCGCTGCTTCGGCAAAGTCCGAACCTCGACCGCCGGGCAAACCAGGGAAGCGCCTTGCCGTCCCGCGCCGTCAGGAGACCCACCCGACCACCAGATCGTTCAGGTTCGTTCCCGTCGGTCCGGTGGTCACCAGGTCGCCGCTGGCTTCGAGAAACCGGCCGGCATCCGCCCGCACCAGGCAGTCCAGCGGGTCCAGTTCCGCCAGACGGCCGCGTGCGACAGTGCCGCCATCGACCAGCGCGCCGGCATCATCAGTCGGGCCGTCGCTGCCGTCGGTGCCCAGCGCGAGCAGGAGGATGCGCCGGTCACCCTCGAGTATCCGCGCGGCCGCCAGCGCCAGGTGCTGGCAGCGCCCGCCGGTGCCCGGGGCGTGCGGCAGCACTAGGGTCGGTTCACCGCCCCAGACGTGCACGCCCGCGCCGCCCTGCCGGAGTTGTCGCACGAGCTGTTCACCGGTCGCGCGCGCATCGCCGGTCAGCGGCGCCTCGTGCACGAATACCGGCACGCCGTCGGCCCGCACCCGCCGTGCGAACGCCTCGCGCGCGCTGCCGTTGTTGGCGATGATCCGATAATCGACGGTCACCTGCGGCGCGACCCGTCGCGACGGACTCAGCTTCGCCGCCAGCCAGGCCGGCAACCCGGCGGGCAGGGGATCCTCCGCCGGCGCTGTCACCAGACCCGAGCCGATGGCCGCAACCGCGTCGCCGAGGACATCCGACAGCGCCAGCACCTGCACTCGCCGGCCGCCCAGGTAGTCGAGCAGGCCGCCCCCCTTGATCAGGGACAGCCGGCGGCGCACGGCGTTGACGTGCGCGATGTCCAGGCCGCTGGCGAGCAGCCAGCTATTCGCGCGCCGCAAATCGTCGAGTTGCACGTTCGGCGGCAACACCTCGACAAGGCTCGACGCGCCCCCGGAAATCAGCAGCAAAAGATCCCGTGTCGGTTCGCGCGCGAGCAGCCGCAACAAAGTCGCACCGGCATCGAGGCTGCGTGCATCCGGCACCGGATGGCCCGCCTCGAGCACCTCTGCCCGCGCCGCGCGCAGGCACGCGCGCCAGGGCCCGGCGTGATCCTGCTTGGTGATCACCAGGCCCTGTTCGAAACGATCGGCGCCGGCACGGCGCACCGCGCCGCAGGCCATGGACGCGGCGGCCTTGCCGACGGCCACGAGCAGCGATTGCGCAGGCAACGCAATGGAATCCAGCGCAGCCATGACCAGCGTTTCGCCCGACAGCTCGGCAAGCGTCGCCGACATCCAGGCCAGCAGCCCGGTTCGGCGTTTATTATCCTCACATTTCAATCGGCTAACGAACCGGATAAAGGAAACCTGTTGAATTAGACCAAGTTAAGACAACGAATTGTTTTGACAGGCCCAATTGGATTGTGCATGCTGAATCGCCGAGGTTCCAGTGGAGTGATCGCCATGGTCAAGCAACTGCATACCATCGAAATCTACGAACCCTACGAATACGCGGGCCCCAATCCCCTGCACGTGGAAGGCATCGCGGTTCTGCAAGGCCCCATGCGTACCCACTACTATCTGCTCGACGTCGCGGCGCCGTTCGAACACCAGCAGACACAGGTGATGCAATTGCTGGTGGCGCCGCGTTACACCGGGGACCACATCGACCGCGCGGTTTCCAGCACCTGCACCGTGAATATCGCCTGCGTGCCGCTCGACGAACATCTCGATCCGGACGCGTTGCTGACGTTCGACAATGTGCACCGCTGGGGCGTCGGCAAGATATCACCCACGGCACCCGGCCACTGAAGCGCGCGCTCAGCGGCGCAGCGTGATCGTGCCGCCGGCCTGCACGCTGACCTTGCTGGTGCCGGCTTCCAGTGCCGCTGGCGCAGCGCTCATGGTCGCAACCGAGCGCATGGATTCGGCGCGCACCGGCGGGATGTAACCCTGGTCCGCCGTGTTGATCGACAGCGAAACGATCTGGTAGTCCTTGGCGTCCAGAGTACGTGCAACCAGCGCCGCGCGTTCCTTGAAGCGCGCCAGCACATCCGCGATCATCTCATTCTCGGCCGCCCGTCTGGCCTGGTTCGAGACGGAGAACTGCAGCGACTGCACCTGCAGTTTTTCCTGCAGTTTTCCGACCAGCAGGCTCAGCCGGTTCACGTCCCCACTTGCCAACATCAGGTCCTGCCGACCGCGCCAGCGCACGATCTTGCGGTCGTCGTAGACCGGCGAGGTCTGGTAGCCGCCCGTGCGCGCCTTGACGGCGGACTCCTGACCGGCCAGATCCAGCGCCCAGCGCATCGACTGGTTGATGGTCGCGGCCAGCGCGTCGGGTTGCTTGTCCTCGCTGATCACGCTGAGCATCGCGTCGACCTGATCGTTGTCCATGTCCCGCTCGACGGCGACCTGGAAACTGATCTGGTCCAGCGGCTGTTCGCGCTCGTCGGCCTGCACACCGCCGGCCAGCGCGGCCAGCAGACAGACGCCCGGCAATCCCGATTTCCACATAGCTTTACTCCTCCGCATGGCCAATCGTGTCAGGCGCCGGCCAGACCCGCGGCAAGATCCGCACAGATATCCTCGAGCGTTTCGAGCCCGACCGCAATGCGGATCAGTCCGTCGGAAATCCCGCCCTGCGCGCGCTGTTCCGGGGTCAGCCGCCCGTGGGTGGTGGTCGCCGGGTGGGTGATGGTGGTCTTGGTGTCGCCCAGGTTGGCGGTGATCGAACAGAGGCGCGTTGCGTCGATCACCTGCCAGGCCGCGTCCTTCCCGCCGGCCACGTCGAACGACAGGATGCCGCCGAAGCCCGATTGCTGGCTGGCCGCCAGCGCGTGCTGCGGATGGTCGGGCAGACCCGGATAGTGAACTTTCGCGACACCCGGCTGGCGGGTCAGCCACTCGGCAAGCCGCTGCGCGGCGCGGCTGTGCGCGTCCATGCGCAGGGCCAGCGTTTCCAGCCCCTTAAGAAACACCCAGGCATTGAACGGACTCATGGTCGGCCCGCAGGTGCGCAGAAATCCGTACACCTCCTTGCCCACGCGCTCGGCGTCGCCGACGACCGCGCCGCCCAGACAGCGCCCCTGCCCGTCCAGATACTTGGTCGCCGAATGAATCACGATGTCGGCGCCCAGCGCGAGCGGCCGCTGCAGCGCCGGCGTGCAGAAGCAGTTGTCCACGACCAGCAGACAAGCGTGGCGCCGCGCGATGTCGGCAAGCGCCCGCACGTCGGCGACCTGAGTCAGCGGATTGGAGGGCGTCTCCAGAAACAGCAGGCGCGTCTCCGGGCGGATCGCCCGCTCCCACGCCTGCAGGTCGCTCAATTCAACGAAGTCGGTGGCAATCCCGAACTTGCCCAGGTAATTGTTGAACAGCAGCGTGGTGCTGCCGAAAAGGCTGTTCGACGCGACGATGCGGTCACCCGCCTTGAGCAGCGCGGCGCACACCGTGTAGATCGCCGCCATGCCGGACGCGGTGGCGACGCAGGCCGCGCCGCCTTCCAGCGCCGCCAGCCGCCGTTCGAACGTGCGCACCGTGGGATTGGTGAAGCGCGAATAGATGTTGCCCGCCTGTGCGCCGGAAAACCGCGCCGCCGCTTCGGCGGCCGAGCCGAACACGTAGCTCGACGTCGGGAAGATCGCTTCGCCGTGTTCCTGTTCCGCGCTGCGCACCTGTCCGGCGCGCACCGCGCGCGTCGCGAAGCCATAATGTCCGTCGTCGATGAAATCAGCCATACCACCGCTCCCACGCCCGGTGCCGCGCACAAGAAGAAGTCCTGTTCCAGGCCGAACACGGAAGCAGGCGCCGTCGCTTTAGCCGTATTTAAGACGCGCCCGCGGGTGAGGTCAAGCAACCCGATCAGCTCGTCATGCCGGCGAAGGCCGGCATCCATGCATTGAGGCGCCTGGATCCCGGCCTTCGCCGGGATGACCTTTCAGATCCTGATCACAGGCTTCCTGAACGGGGGCGAAGCGCGAGACTGGAAAAGCCGCCGTGTGCTGTCAAGCATTATTGTGCAGCTCGATGACCTCGTGATCGGCGACGCGGCGTTCTTCCTTGGCGGAATCGCTGCGCATCTGTTCGAGGTGCTCCAGGTAGATGCCGCTCACGCCGCCGGTGACATACTCGCCGGTGAAGATCGAGCAATCGAACGCGGTGATGGCGTTGTTGCCCTTTTTCACTGCCTGAATCAGGTCGTCGAGATCCTGGAACACCAGCCAGTCGGCGCCGATCTTCTGCGCGATCTCGTCGACGTCGCGGCCGTTCGCGATCAGCTCCTCCTTGCTGGGCATGTCGATGCCGTACACGTTCGGATAACGCACCGGCGGCGCCGCCGACGCGAAATAGACCTTGCGGGCGCCGGCCTCGCGCGCCATCTGGATGATCTGCTGCGACGTGGTCCCGCGCACGATGGAATCGTCGACCAGCAGCACGTTCTTGCCGCGGAATTCCAGATCGATGGGGTTCAGTTTCTGCCGGACCGATTTCTGGCGCTGCTGCTGTCCCGGCATGATGAACGTCCGGCCGATGTAGCGGTTCTTGATGAAGCCTTCGCGGTACTTGAGACCGAGATTGTTGGCCAGTTCCAGCGCGGCGGTACGGCTGGTATCGGGAATCGGGATGACCACGTCGATGTCGTGGTCCGGCCGTATCCGGCGGATCTTCTCCGCCAGTTTGTTGCCCATGCGCAGCCGGGCCTTGTGGACCGACACGTTGTCGATGATCGAATCGGGGCGCGCGAGGTAGACGTGCTCGAAAATGCAGGGCATGTAGTGCGGATCGTCCGCGCACTGGCGCACGCTGAGCCGGCCGTCGAGCGATACGAACACGGCTTCGCCGGGTTTGACGTCGTCGACCAGATCGAAGCCCAGGGCGTCCAGCGCCACGCTTTCCGAGGCGATCATGTATTCCGCGCCCTGCGGCGCCTCGCGCCGGCCGTACACCAGCGGCCGGATCCCGAACGGGTCGCGGAACGCGACGATGCCGTAGCCGGTGATCAGCGCGACGGCAGCATACGCGCCCTGGCAGCGGCGGTGCACGCCGGTGACGGCGGCGAAGATATCGTCCTCGGTGGCGCGCAGCTTGCCGCGCAACTGAAGCTCGTGCGCCAGCACGTTCAGCAGCACTTCCGAATCCGAGTCGGTGTTGATGTGGCGCAGGTCGTCCCGATAAAGCGCGGCCTTGAGGGCTTCGGCGTTGATCAGGTTGCCGTTGTGCGCCAGGGTGATGCCGTAGGGCGAATTGACGTAGAACGGCTGCGCCTCGGCGGAGCTTTCGCACCCGGCGGTCGGATAGCGCACGTGGCCGATGCCGACGTTGCCGCGCAGGCGGACCATGTGGCGGGTGTGGAACACATCGCGCACGAGCCCGTTGTTCTTGCGCAGATAGAGCTGGCCGTCGTCGTCGCCGGTCATGATGCCGGCGGCGTCCTGGCCGCGATGCTGCAGGATGGTCAGCGCGTCATACAGCGCCTGGTTGACCGCGGAATGGGAAAAGATACCGACGATGCCGCACATACCGCCACCTAGGCCTGATCGTACGTGATGTGTTCCCCGAAAGCGCCGGGGAGGAAGCTCTTGGCCCAGATCGCCAGTTCCTGGAACCGGCCCATCAGCGCCGACTCGTGCCACCACTGTTCCTGCGGGAGCGTGGTCAGGCCGCCCAGCATGACCAGCAGCACCACGATCACGACGCCGCGCGCCAGGCCGAAGACCACGCCCAGCGCCCGGTCGGTGCCGGTCAGCCCGGTCCTGGTCACCAGTTGACCGAACAGGTAGGTCAGCACCGCACCGAGCACCAGCACGGCCAGGAACAGCACCGCGAATCCGATGACATAGCGCACGGTCGGCGACGTCACGACGCCCGACAGCAGATCGCCGGTCGGCTCGTAGAACACGAAGGCCACCACCAGCGCGGCGATCCAGGTGAACAGCGCAAGCGCTTCCTTGAAGAAGCCGCGCCAGACGCTGAGCAGCACCGAAAGCGCGATGATGCCGATGAATACAAAGTCAACCCAGTTCATCCGCTCGCCTCCTCAGCGTTGACGGTATGTCGCCGGCCAGGCGCGGAGTTTAGCAGACCGCTCAGGGGTAGGACATGACGCGCGGCGTCACGCCGTGCGATTTGTCCAGCTTGGCGGCGGTGTCCTCTGCTTGCGCCTTGTCCAGATAGGGGCCGACGCGCACGCGGAACGTCTCGCCGGAACCCAGAACCACACGCTCGACCTGGGTGACGTAGCCGTCGGCCCGGAGTTTATCGCGCAGCGCGGTCGCGTTCGACTGGTTGCCGAAACTGCCGACCTGGATCACCCAGTTGCCCGCCGGACCGCTGGCGGCAGGCGCCGCCGGTGGCTCCGCTGCCGGCATCTCCGCCACGGCAGGAGGACCGCTTTCGGGTGCCGCCGCCTCGACCGGCGGCTCCTCCGCGACCTGCTCCGACGGCGCGGCCGCGCCGGCCGCCGGCGCCACTTTGGCCAGATCGGCGGCTTCGCGTTCGGACACCACACCGATGGGCGGCAGCGTCAGCGCCTGGTCCTCGCCCACGTCCAGATCGCGCAGCTCACCGCCGTGCGGCAGCGCTTGCTCTTCCGGCATCGCGCGCATGTCCGGCACCGTGCGATCCGGCTCCTCCAGCACCATGGGTATGAATATCACCGCCAGCGCCACCAGCACCGCGGCGCCAATCAGACGTTGTTTAAGCATTTTTCCGTCCCGCTTCAAGCTCGCTCGTGGCCAGCCATTCGGCCACCGTATGAAAGGAACCGCACACCACAAGCCGGTCCCCGGATCGCGCTGTCTTCAGCGCCTCGCGTTGCGCCGTGCTCATGTCCGCGCAGGCCGTCACCGGTTGCGCGCCGCCCGCCGCCCGGATGCATTGCACCAGACGATCGACCGGCAGCGCACGCGGCGTCGGCAATGCCGTCGCGAACCAGGCGTCGACGCAACCGGCGAGCGCCGTCACGAACGCACGGCAGTCCTTGTCGGCCATCATGCCCAGCACCGCCAGCGTCCGGCCCGGCGCCGGCCGTTCGCGCAGCGCCTCGGCAAGCGCGCCCGCAGCCTGCGGATTGTGTGCCACGTCCAGCCACTGGATCACATCGCCTTGGATCCGCTGGATACGTCCCGGCAAACCGGCAGTGCGCAACCCGCTTTCGATGGCTGTCCGCGGCACCGGAAGCCGCGAAGACAGATATTGTACCGCCATCAGCACACCCGCCGCATTGTTCAGTTGATGAAGGCCTGCAACCGCCGGCAGCGGCAGACGGGTGTAGCTGTCGCCGGAGCCCCGCCAATCCCAGGCGTCCGGACGGCGGATAGCGCGAAAGTGCTCACCCGCCGCGAACCACCGCGCGCCCGTTTCGCGCGCCACGCGCCTGAGGACGGCAGGCGGGGCGGGGTCGGCGCAGATCGCGGCGGCCCCGGCGCGAAAGATGCCGGCCTTCTCGCGGCCGATGCTGTCGAGGTCGTCGCCCAGCCACTCCGTGTGATCGCGGCCGATGGTCGTCACCAGCGCCGCGTCGGCGTCGACGATGTTGACCGCGTCGAGGCGCCCGCCCAACCCGACCTCGAGCAGCGCGATATCGAGCTTTGCATCCGCGAACAAGTCCAGCGCCGCCAGCGTGCCGAATTCGAAATAGGTCAGCGATTCCTCGCCGCGCGCCGCGTCGATGCGCGCGAACGCGTCGCACAGCGCCGGGTCGGCGGCTTCGGCACCGTCGATGCGGATGCGTTCGTTGTAACGCAGCAGATGCGGGGAGGTGTAGGCGCCGACGCGGTAGCCGGCGGCGCGGTAGATGGCTTCGAGCAAGGCGACCGCAGACCCTTTGCCGTTGGTGCCCGCGACGGTGGCGACCAGCGGCGCCGGCCGCCTGGCGCCCAGGCGCTCGAACACGCGCCGCACGCGCTCCAGTCCGAGGTCGATCGCTTTGGGGTGCAGCGTTTCCTGCCAGCTCAGCCAAGCGTCCAGCGAATGAAAACGGACCCCGCCACCGGACATCGAACGCGGCGGCTTTACGAGGATTTCAGGCCGCGGACTGGTGCGTCAGCATGCGCAGGGCCGCGGCGATGCGCGCGCGCATCTGGCGGCGATCGACGATCATGTCGACGGCCCCATGCTCGAGCAGGAATTCGCTGCGCTGGAAGCCTTCCGGCAGCGTTTCGCGCACGGTCTGCTCGATGACGCGCGGTCCGGCGAAACCGATCAGCGCCTTGGGTTCGGCCAGGTTCAGGTCGCCCAGCATCGCCAGACTCGCGGAAACGCCGCCCATGGTCGGATCGGTCATGACCGAAACAAACGGAATGCGCGCCGCCGCCAGCCGCGCGAGCACCGCGCTGGTCTTGGCCATCTGCATCAATGAATACAGGGATTCCTGCATGCGCGCACCGCCGCTGGAGGAGAAACAGACCAGCGGAATGCGGCGTTCCAGGCAGTCGTTGGCCCCACGCACGAAGCGCTCGCCGACGACCGAACCCATGGAGCCGCCCATGAAACCGAACTCGAACGCACAGGCCACCAGCGGCAGCCCCTCCAGCGCGCCGCGCATGACGATCATGGCCTCGCTCTCGCCGGTGGCCTTGGCCGCCAGGCTGAGGCGGTCGCGGTATTTCTTGCTGTCCTTGAACTTGAGCGGGTCCGACGGCTCCAGGTTGCCGGCGAGTTCCTCGCGCGGCTCGGGGTCGAGAAACAGGTCCAGCCGCCGGCGCGCGCCGGCGCGCAGGTGATGGTCGCACTTGGGACAGACGTTGAGATTGCGTTCGAGTTCGGCGCGATAGAGGACCGATTCGCAGCCCGGGCACTTGGTCCACAAACCTTCCGGCACCGCGCGCTTGTTGCCGCCTTCGGTGCGGATGCGCGAGGGCATCAATCGTTCGAACCAGCTCATGCGATTTCCTTTATGCTCGTTTTGCCGCGCCTTGCGCGTCCATGGCCGCGCGCATGGCGGCGATGACCGCCGGCGCTTCGGCCACCACCCGGTCCGGGGCATCGGCCAGTTCGGCGATGCGCTTGACCAGGGCGCTGCCGACCACGACCGCATCGGCGACCTCGGCGACACGCGCGGCCGATTCGGCATCGCGAATGCCGAAGCCGACGCCCACCGGCAGTTCGGTCACCGCGCGGATCTGTTGCAGCTTGCGCGCCACCGCGGCGACGTCGAGCCGGTTCGCGCCGGTGACCCCTTTGAAAGAAACATAGTACAAAAATCCGCCGCCCAGTTCGGCCATGCGCGCGATGCGCGCGTCGTCGCTGGTCGGCGCCGCGAGAAAGATCGCGTCCAGTCCGTGCGCCTTGAATGCGGCGACCGCATCGGCCGCCTCCTCCGGCGGCAGATCGACCGTCAGCACGCCGTCGACGCCCGCCGCGCCGGCGGCCCGCGCGAACGCCTCGTAGCCCATGACCTCGATCGGGTTGAGATAGCCCATCAGTATGATCGGCGTTTCGTTGTCCTGCGATCGAAACGCGCGCACCATGTCCAGCACCTGGTGCAGGCTGGTGTGGTGTTTCAGCGCGCGCTCGCACGCCGCCTGGATCACCGGACCGTCGGCCATCGGATCGGAAAATGGCACGCCGACTTCCAGCAGATCGGCGCCGGCCGCGACCAGCGCGTGCAGCAGCGGCACGGTCACCGAGGGTTGCGGATCGCCGGCGGTGACATAGGGAATCAGCGCCGTCCTGCGCCGGCCTTTCAGCGCCTCGAAACGCGCGGCGATGCGACTCATACCTCGATGCCTTCGATGGCGGCGACGGTGTGGATGTCCTTGTCGCCGCGGCCGGATAGATTGATCAACAGGGTCTGGTCCTTGCGCATCGTCGGCGCAAGCTGCGTCGCGTACGCCAGCGCATGACTGGATTCGAGCGCCGGGATGATGCCCTCGGTGCGCGTCAGTTGATGAAACGCGGCCAGCGCCTCCTGATCGGTCGCTGCGACGTAGTTGACGCGGCCGATGTCTTTCAGCCAGGCGTGCTCCGGCCCGACGCCGGGATAATCGAGGCCGGCCGACACAGAGTGCGTCTCGATGATCTGGCCGTCGGCGTCTTCCATCAGATAGGTGCGGTTGCCGTGCAGAACGCCGGGCCTGCCCGCGCACAGCGGCGCCGCGTGGCGGCCGCTCTTCAACCCGTCGCCGCCGCCCTCGACGCCGTACATGGCAACACCGGCGTCGGTGAGAAACGGATGGAACAGGCCGATGGCGTTGGACCCGCCGCCGACACAGGCGACCAGCGCATCCGGCAGGTCGCCGGTGAGCGCGAGCATCTGCTCGCGCGCCTCGCGGCCGATCACCGCCTGGAAGTCGCGCACCATGGCCGGATACGGATGCGGCCCGGCAACGGTGCCGATGATGTAGAAGGTGTCGTCGACGTTGGTCACCCAGTCGCGCATCGCTTCGTTCAGCGCGTCTTTCAGCGTCTTGGAACCGGAGGTCACCGAAACAACGTCGGCGCCCAGCAGGCGCATGCGGTAGACGTTGATCGCCTGGCGCTTGATGTCCTCGGCGCCCATGTAGACGACGCACTCCATGCCGAGCCGCGCGGCCACCGTAGCCGAAGCCACCCCGTGCTGGCCCGCGCCCGTCTCGGCGATGATGCGCGTCTTGCCCATGCGCTTGGCCAGCAGCGCCTGGCCGACCGTGTTGTTGATCTTGTGCGCGCCGGTGTGATTGAGATCCTCGCGCTTGAGCCAGATCTGCGCGCCGCCCAGTTTCTCGCTCAGACGCTGCGCGTGGTAGACCGGCGACGGCCGGCCGACGAAACGCGCGAGGTCCGCATCGAGTTCGGCCAGAAAATCGGGGTCCTGGCAGTAGCGCTCGTAGGCTTGGCGCAGCTCTTCCAGCGGACCCATGAGCGTCTCCGCCACGAAGCGTCCGCCGTACGGACCGAAGTGTCCCCGCGCATCGGGCATCCGTGCATAGGTATCGTCCGAAACGGTCGGTTTAACTTGCGTCGCCACGTGCCACACCTCTGATGAATTCCGCTATCTTCTCCGCCGACTTCACACCCTTGCTCACTTCCACACCGCTGCTCACGTCGACAGCATAGGGTCGGACCCGGCGCACCGCCGCCTCGACGTTTTCCGGCGTCAAGCCACCCGCCAGGATTGCCGGCGCACCGCTCGTTTTCGGCAGCCGATCCCAGTCGAACGTTACGCCGCCGCCGCCGTGGATCGCCGGCTGCCAGGCGTCGAACAGGAAGCCGGCCGCGTGCGGATGGGCGGCCGTCGCGGTGTGCATATCGTACCCTTCGCGGACCGCGATTGCCTTGATGTAGGGACGCGCGAACCGCTCGCACAGGTCCGCCGCCTCGCTGCCGTGGAACTGGAGCAGGTCCACCGCCACGGCGTCGAGCACCGCCCGCACGTCGGCCGGATCGGGATCCACGAACAGTGCGACCTTGGTAACGAACGCTGGCGTCGCGCGGCAGATTGCGCGCGCCTGTTCGACGGACAGCGCGCGCGGACTTGCCGGATAGAACACCAACCCGATCGCGTCGGCGCCGCAGGCCGCCGCCGCGCGCGCGTCCTCCGGTCGCGTAATGCCGCAGATTTTCACCCGGGTTCGCATGAGCAGTGGTTCGGTCGCCGGTCCGGCAATTTTATCAGCAAAAGCGGTATCCTAGCAGAAACCGGCGAACACCCGACAATAGTCGGCCTGCTTCTGCCAGATCCAGGCCTGCAAGGTCACCGTCCCCGAGAACAGAGTCGTCATCCCGGCGAAGGCCGGGATCCACTCAATCCACCGCGCTGGATGCCGGCCTCCGCCAGCATGACGGCTCAGGTCGCTATCCGGGTCAGCCCTGGCGCTCACCCCGCAGTCGTCATCCCGGCGCAGGCCGGGATCCACTCGTAACCACCGTGCCGGTCGGCGGCAAGCACAGCAGCCTTCCGCAACGCCATTGGTCACCCATCCCTGTACGCGGCACCCGAACACCTCTCAGCCCGGTGTTGGACGCCGGCCGACCAAGCGGCCTTCGTGGCTCTCGGCTGCCCGCCGCGCCGATCTGTAAAACAAAATATTTATCATTCGGTTACCTGCGCTTCGAGTGCCTTCGAAAACACTGGCACGGCGCGTGCGATGGTCTCACACAAGCCCGGCCATTAGCGACCGGCAAGCAACGGAGACCGACGACATGAACAGCCTCTCTGCCCTGACCGCACACGACACCGAAGCCACGCGCCGCTTTAGCGATGACGACATCCCGGAAGCGCCGGACTGCTGGTCGCTCGACGACTTCGCCGACATCCTGGGTGGTCAACGCTGATGAACGCCACCCGGCACCTGCTGCGCCTTGCCGCCGTTGCCGCCGCCGCCATCGGCTTCGCAACACCGGCGTTCGCCGGCCCCTCGATCGACGTCAGCTTCGAGGCCAGCGACACCGACAGCCAGCAACTGGTGCACGCGGTTGCCGAGTTTCCGGTTCACGAGACCGCCGTCCACGCCGTCTTCGACGCGATCACCGACTACCCCGAATTGCACCAGTGGATCCGGGCAACCAAACCGGTCAGCACCGAATCGTCCAGCCACCAATACCTGGTGCAATTCACCTTTCCCTGGCCGGTCGGCCGCCAGTGGTCGCGGGTCGAAGTGCGCCAGGTCGGACAGACGATTTTCTGGAGACAGGTGGAAGGCACGCTCAAGGCCAATCACGGTAGCATCACGTTCACCAGCGAAAACGGTGCGGTTCACGTCGACTATCGCGCGGCCATGGACATCGGCCTGCCGGAAAGTCTGACCCGCTCGTACAAGGCGAAATTCGTGAGCGAGTTTCTGACCGCCGCCCGCAAAAAGGCCGCGGCGATCGATGCGACGCCCGCAGTGGTGGTGGCGCGCGGCAACTGATGGGATTTACACAGGCGTCGGCAATAATGGCTACACCCTGGATATCCCGTCATTCCCGCGCAGGCGGGAATCCATAGGCTTGCAAACGACTGAGTCCCCGCCCGCGCGGGAACGACGTAATTGGGTTGTTGCAAGCTACCCTGACTTCCGAGTAACACAAACGCATGAGAGCCGGTTCCCCTTTTGTCGTCATCCCGGCGCAGGCCGGGATCCGGAAGCCACCGGCCCAGTGGATTCCGGCCTGCGCCGAAATTACGGTATCCAAGTGTGTCGCGACGCTCAGGATGCGAAACGGGACATCCAAGTCGCCGTTTCGCCCTCGCTTGTCACGACAGCCTATTGTGCCCCGGCCGCCCTGCGTCCGTGCCGCTTCGCCACACCGTCGCACGCTCGGCGCTGGCTACGCAGCACTCCCGCAAATGGCTTGACGGCGTGTCGGATGCGCTTGCATACGCCCTCCGCCGGCTTGGGACCTCTCGGCCCCGCGCCACTACGGCCATACGCCCGCGCCTACGCCTACCGCGGACTACGCGCCTTCGCTTCGCTCTCCATGGCGCGCAGCGAACGATGAGGTAAGTTCGATAACGCCGCACCCATCGCGCGGTGATCTCATCCCTCCGATTTCCGGTTCCCACCGCTCACACCTCGTCCCAATAGGGCACACCCGCAAAGCGCTCGACCAGATAATCGACAAAGGAACGCACGCGCTGCGACAGATGCCGCGTATGCGGATAGACCGCGTAGGCGCTGATATCCGGCCCGCGGAAATCACACAGCAGCGGCACCAGCCGGCCCGCGCGGATCGCCTCATAGGCGATGAAGCTCGGCTGGCGCGTGATGCCGCAGCCGGCGATGGCTGCCTGCACCAGGAAATCGCCGTTGTTCGCCTGCATCACCGACGGCACGCGCACCTTCACGCGCCTGCCATCGGAACCGACGAACACCCAGGACTCGGGATCGGCGGCCAGGCTGTAGGTCAGACACCGGTGTTGAGCCAGATCCGCAGGCAAAGCCGGCTCGCCGTGCGCGGCCAGGTAGTCGGGGCTCGCGCAGGTGACCATGCGGATCGGCGCCAGCCGTCGCGCCATCAGCGTCGAGTCCGACAGTTCGGCGATGCGCAGCGCGACATCGAACCCCGCGGCGACCAGGTCGACCTGGCGGTCGTTGAAATCGAGATCGAAACTGACCTGCGGATGCCGCTTGCCGAAGTCCTCGATCGCCGGCGCGAGTTGCAGCAGCCCGAACGACAGCGGCACCGCCACCCGCAGCCGCCCGCGCAGCGTGCGCTGACTGTCGGCGACCGCCTGCTCGGCCTCGTCGGCATCCGCCAGGAGGTGCAGCGCGCGCGCATAGAACTGGCGCGCGGCTTCGGTGGGATTGAGCCTTCGCGTGGTGCGGCGGAACAACTGCGCGCCCAGGCGTTCCTCGAGATCGGCGATGCGGCGGCTGACCGCCGACTTGGCGATGCCGAGACGTTCCGCCGCGCCGCTGATGCTGCCAGCGTCCATGACCCGGACAAAAATCTCCATGTCTTCCAGACGGGGCATGATTGTTCCTGTAAATAGAACAGTTAATTCTCAAACTAGCTCTTTATTCGTGTTTGATCAACTGCCAGACTTACCCCACTGCCAGGATAGCCCTGACTTGGCGATCGGCACCCGGTTACTGCCCGGCTCCCGTCATGGCGAGCGAAGCGATCTCCCGGCACAGGCAGGATGGGTCAAGAAACCTCTGATTTGATCCATAGCCGTCATTCCGGCGAAGGCCGGAATCCAGTCTTTTCGAGACCTCTGGATTCCGGCCTTCGCCGGAATGACGAATTGACTCAGAGGTTCGTCGGCGATTGCTTCGTCACTGAGTTCCTCGCAATGACGAAGCAACCGGAGCTTCTGTAATCGAATGCACGCCCCACCGGCGCAACATGCCGGCGGTCCAGGCAGGACAGATGCGGGAAAACCCGCTGCGACGATCAACCACACAGGTGGTCAAACAGCCCATGTTGCGAAACAGTCGTCAGACCTACGGATGGATCCACATCGCCCTGCACTGGACCACGGCGTTGACCGTGTTCGGCCTGTTCGCGCTGGGCGTCTGGATGCGCGGACTCGACTACTACGACCGCTGGTACTACGAAGCGCCGCAGATTCACAAGAGTGTCGGCATCCTGCTGTTCGCGGTCGTCGCCTTCCGCCTGGTCTGGCGCTGGACCAATCCGCACCCGCGGCCGCTGGGCGCGGCGCTCGAAAACCGTCTGGCGTGGGCGGCGCACATCGCGCTGTACCTGCTGCTGTTCACGCTGATGCTCAGCGGCTACCTGATACCGACCGCCAAGGGCCGCGCCATCGAAGTGTTCAACTGGTTCAGCGTGCCGGCGACGCTGTACGGCATCCCTCACCAGGAGGACATCGCCGGCGAGATTCACGAAGTGCTGGCGTACGTGCTGATCGGCCTGGTCGTTCTGCACGCCGGTGCCGCGGTCAAACATCACCTGATCGACCGCGACCACACACTGCTGCGCATGCTCGGCCGCGGTGCGCCGAACACCCCTGACCCCAATCAACCGACCAAGGAGCAACCATGACTTTCCATCGCGTTCGAATCCTGGCGCTGGCCGCCCTGCTGGCGACGCCCGCTTTCGCGTCCGCCGAAAATTATGTCATCGACACGGAGAAAGCCCACGCGTCGATCGAGTTCCGCGTCAAGCACCTCGGCTTCAGTTGGGTGGTCGGCCGCTTCGACGACTTTTCCGGGCACTTCACCTACGACGAAGCCAAGCCGGAAAACGCCAGCGTGGAAGTGACCGTCAAGACCGCCAGCGTCAACTCCAATTTCGCCGAGCGCGACAAGCACCTGCGCAGCGACGACTTCCTCGACGTCGAGAAGTTTCCCGAGGCGAAATTCGTCAGCACCGCGTTCAAACCCACGGGTGACGACAAGGCGGAACTGACCGGCAACCTGACGCTGCACGGCGTCACCCGCCCGCTCACCATCGAGGTCGAACAGATCGGCCACGGTGCCGACCCCTGGGGCGGCTACCGGCGCGGCTTCTCCGGCACCACCAAGCTGACGTTCGCCGATTTCAAGATCAAGAAAGACCTGGGCCCCGCGGCACGCGACGTCTACCTGTTCCTGTCCGTGGAGGGCATCCGTCAATAGAGGAGATACCCTTATGACCGCACGAACCATTGCCCAACGGGTGCCCGCCCTGGAAGTGACCGAGGGCGCCGGCGTACAGGTGTTCCGCACCATCGGCACCCCGGCGCGCCCGAACCTGGACCCGTTCCTGATGCTCGACCATTTCAGTTCGGCGAACCCGGACGACTACCTCGCCGGCTTTCCGGAGCATCCGCACCGCGGCTTCATCACGCTGACCTACATGCTGGCCGGTCACATGGAACACCGCGACAGCATGGGCAACCGCGGCGACCTGGGGCCCGGCGGCGCCCAGTGGATGAAGGCCGCCAGCGGCATCATTCATTCGGAGATGCCGAAACAGATCGACGGCCTGATGCAGGGGTTTCAGTTGTGGATCAACCTGCCGGCGGCCGAGAAGATGAGCGCGCCGGCGTATCGCGACATTCCCGCCGGCGAGATACCGGTCGTGGATGACGGGAATACCCGGGTGAAACTGCTGGCCGGCCAATACGGTGACAAGAGCGGGCCAATCGTCGATCCGCATACCGGACTGACGTATCTGGACGTTTCGCTGAAGGCGGATACGGCGTTCACGCACGCTGTCGACGCGAATGACCAGGTGTTTCTGTACCTGTTCGAAGGCGCGCTGCAGACCGGCGATCAGGCGATTCCCGCCAACCATCTTGCGGTGCTGACCGGAGGCGACCAGGTGAGCGTGCGCGCCGGGGCCGACGGTGCGCGGTTTCTGCTGCTGGCCGGACGGCCGTTGGGTGAACCGATTGTGCAGTATGGGCCGTTTGTGATGAATACGCGGGAGGAGATCGAACAGGCGGCGGCGGATTATCGGGATGGGCGGTTGGTGCGGAGTAAGGCGGCGGCGCATTGAGGCATCCAAGTTCTTCGCTGCCGCTGCAATCTTAACGGGTTGGCGCTGCACTCAGTGGTTCTTACAGCTTCAACGATAGGTTCAGCAGTGGCCTTGCTGGAGCCACAAAACGGCGGAGGCACACGTCGTTGAGCCAAGCCGTGCGGTGCTCTCAGCGGCACCGCCAAGCGACGCAGAAGAATCCGGTGTCGGCTCGGGGGGCGATGGGTTATGCAGCGTTAATTTCGATAATTTCGCTGACTGAGCTGGGAGGAGGAACAGGCTCACCGGCTTCAATCAGGCCCGCGATATGAAACTCAATTGCCTCTTTCATAAGCTCCAACACTTCTTCCCGGGTTTCACCGGCGGCAACACACCCCGGTAAATCAGGCACATGGGCGCCATACCCGGTTTCGCCTTTTTCAATAACCACCCTATATTTCATAACCTGTTCCTCGCGACTATTTTAGACCAGCCTACTTGAGGATGCTCGATAAGGTACCGCGCGGTATATCGACACTTGGTTTCCCCGCCACAGCAACCGTTCCTCGCTTCGCAGGGTGCCGGTACTGGCGATGGCTTCCCGTCATCCGGGTTTCCACCCAGCCATCCTTTTCAAGCATTCTAATCAGTTCCTTGACCGTCGCTGTTCACTTCCTTGTCTAAGCTGCATAACACCCAAATGTCTTGCCTCCGGTGCGCGGCAAAGCTGCACAACCTGCAGGCGTTCATTGGACGTCAGTCATTCGTGTCTACGCACCTATTCGGACGCAAATGCTACGCTTTCTTGAAGCTTGGTCGTGGCAGGCCAGCGAAGCTCAATATTCGTGCCCACCGGAATGGCAAGTGCTTGGGATGTGAGAGAGGCCGATAGCCCGCTCACCTCCCTGCGGACCTCAGCAACTTCGAGGTCAAAGTAGCAATTCACGTCGACCACCACCCACAGCCATTACTCGGACAGACTCCTAGCGGGGACTACGCGCCCTCGCTTGGCTCTCCATGGCGCGCAGCGTCAGCGCCTGCTTCTCGGTTGGCTCGACGAACGGCCAAATAAATCTGTCCCCTTTGGCGGTCCCCTTTGGCGATGGCGGGCGAAAATAGATCTGTCGGCTTTCGGATTTTCGGCTTCTCCTCGCGGGGGAGAAGTGCGGCTTCCCGGCTCGGCCGGTATCTGCGAGGTTACCGTCTATACTTGGCTCTAGCGTTAACGTGGCGCCTCGCGAGGAAGCTTATCCTCTGTCCCGGAAGGTGGCGCTCGACCTTATCATTCGACGGAGGAATCGACACGATGTCAGCCCGCCTTCGGACCCTGCTCTGTCTCGCCGCACTGCTGCTGCCGTGTCTGCCCGGCCAGGCCGCACCGGAAGACACCATCGACATCGGCGCGGTTTACAACCTGCACGGCTTTCAGGCCGATCTCGATATTCCCTCGACAGAGGGGGCCCGCCTTGCGATCGATGAAATCAACCGCAGCGGCGGCCTGCTCGGACACCCGGTGTACCTGGCCGTTGCCGACGGCGTCAGCCGACCCAAGGTCATCGCCCGCAAGACAGCGGCGTTGTTGAAACGTTACCGGCACATGCCGGCCCTGATGGGGTTGTCCGACACCGACATGGTGCTGGCAGCGGCGCCGCTGGCCGCCGCCAACGGGCGGGTGTTTCTGACGTTGGGCGCGACCTCGCCGCAGTTGCCCGATCAGGTGCCGGATTATCTGTTTCTCGCCTGTTTCGGCGACAACGTGCAAGCCGCGGCAGCCGCCGAAATCGCCTGGCACGAGCTGGCGGCGCGCACGGTTGCCGTGCTCTATGCGGCGGATAACACCTACACCGATTTGTTACAAGGCTATTTCCGGCAGCGGTTCTCGGAACTCGGCGGCACCGTCAGCAGCGTGCGCGCCTACGATCCGGCCCGTTTGGACGGAATCGCCGACGGCCTGGACGGCGTCGATCTGGTGTTTCTGGCGACCAGCTCGGCGGACCAGTCGCTGGCGATCATCCAGGCGTTGCGCAACGCCGGCATCGCCGCGCCGGTCGTCGGCGGCGACAGCTACGATTCGGAAGGACTCTGGCAACAGCACCCGGAGATTCAGGATGTCTACTTCACCACGCACGCCTATCTCGGTGCCGACAATCCGGACCCCCTCGTGCAGGCCTTCCGTCGTACCTATGCGCAGGCCTACGGCAGACCGCCCGATGCGTTCGCGGCGCTGGGCTACGACACGGTGCACCTGCTGGCGACCGCGATACGCCGGGCCGGCAGCATCGACCCCGCCGCCGTCCGCAATGCGCTGGCCGGAATCGAGGCGTTCACCGGCGTGACCGGCACCCTGTATTACCCGCCGGGCAGCCGCATACCGGTGAAATCGGTGAGTGTCCTGCAGATTCAGCAGGGCAGCGTCACATTGCTTCGGCAGTTGATCCCCGAACAGGTGCCGGCGCCCTGAGACGATCCCGTTCGAACTGCCCATGAACGGCTACACCCATCGACAACCAGGAGGTATCCGATGAAAGGTCCCGGTATCGCAATCCTGCTGCTGTCGCTGGCGTGCTCGAACCCGGCGTCGGCGCAGGACCCCGGCAGGCAGGCGGACACACTGTTCCAGGTATCGACGCTCGATGCCCTGCTGGCCGGCGACTACGACGGCCGCACCGATTTTCGCAACGTCGAGCGACACGGGGATTTCGGCCTGGGCACCTTCGAAGCGCTCGACGGAGAAATGGTCGCCGTCGACGGAAAGTTTTATCAGATCCGTTGCGACGGCATCGCGACGCCGGTCGACCCCGATCAGCGGACACCGTTCGCCGCCGTCACCTGGTTCAGGGCCGACGATGCCTTTCATGTCAGCGATACAACCAGCTGCAGCGACTTGCAGCGCCTGCTCGAAAAGCGCTTTCCCTCGACCGGCGTGCCGTACGCCATCAAGGTGACCGGGCGCTTCACATCACTGACGACGCGCAGCGAGCCGGCACAGGAAAAGCCCTATCCTCCGCTGGCGACCGCCCTGCAACACCAGGTGGTCTTCAACTTCGCCAACGTCGACGCCGTACTCGCCGGTTTCTGGCTGCCGTCGTTTCTCAGCGATCTCAACGTCGCCGGGTTTCACTTCCACGCCATCCTGGCGGACAGGATGACCGGTGGCCACGTGCTCGATTGTGTGGTGGAGAATGCGGACGTCGAGATCGATACCACGAGCGATCTCGAGGTGCAGCTTGGCGATGGGGAAACGCGGCGACCGCTGGTCCCCGCTCCGGGCCACGGGACCGAAGAGCAGCGCGAACGGCCCCCGTTGTCGCGCTGGTAAACCCCATTTGCCGACTACGGGACAGTGCCGCAAACGCCATCGGGCCGAGATAGCCGTTGGCGCGGTGAATCGCCCTGGAGGAGCAAGAACGAGCAAGAACGGGACAGATTTATTTGGGCAGCGGTAAATAACTCTGTCCCCGCCTGTTCACCATGACCGCACGAACCATTGCCCAACGGGTGCCCGCCCTGGAAGTGACCGAGGGCGCCGGCGTACAGGTGTTCCGCACCATCGGCACCCCGGCGCGCCCGAACCTGGACCCGTTCCTGATGCTCGACCATTTCAGTTCGGCGAACCCGGACGACTACCTCGCCGGCTTTCCGGAGCATCCGCACCGCGGCTTCATCACGCTGACCTACATGCTGGCCGGTCACATGGAACACCGCGACAGCATGGGCAACCGCGGCGACCTGGGGCCCGGCGGCGCCCAGTGGATGAAGGCCGCCAGCGGCATCATTCATTCGGAGATGCCGAAACAGATCGACGGCCTGATGCAGGGGTTTCAGTTGTGGATCAACCTGCCGGCGGCCGAGAAGATGAGCGCGCCGGCGTATCGCGACATTCCCGCCGGCGAGATACCGGTCGTGGATGACGGGAATACCCGGGTGAAACTGCTGGCCGGCCAATACGGTGACAAGAGCGGGCCAATCGTCGATCCGCATACCGGGCTGACGTATCTGGACGTTTCCCTGAACGCGGACACGGCGTTCACGCACGCCGTCGACGCGAATGACCAGGTGTTTCTGTACCTGTTCGAAGGCGCGTTGCAGACCGGCGATCAGGCGATTCCGGCCAATCATCTTGCAGTGCTGGGCGAAGGCGATCAGGTCAGCGTACGTGCCGGGCGCGACGGTGCGCGGTTTCTGCTGCTCGCTGGACGACCGCTGGGCGAACCGATCGTGCAGTATGGGCCGTTCGTGATGAATACGCGGGAGGAGATCGAACAGGCGGCGGCGGATTATCGGGATGGGCGGTTGGTGCGGCGTAAGGCGGCGGCGGGTTGAACAGCCGTCGTTTCAACTGCGCAAATCACAGGCGCGGTTCACCGCGTGCTCTGCATTTGTCGTGTTGGCGCCTGTCACAGCAGATTCCACACATATCATTCGCTCACAGCGGCCGGCTCAGGCTCCCAAAACGGTAGCGCGGAATCGCCGGACTGCGCGATAACTATCGCCACACTTTGTGCGGCACGCGTGACCGCAACGTAGAACCTGGCAGCGGGAATCGGCTCCAGGGGAATACCAGACTGTACGAATTTTGCTATACCGTTCGTAGGGACAATGAGAACGCGATTACACTCAGTTCCTTTCGTTAGCCTAAAGTTCACATAGTCGAGGTCGAAGGCTTTGCCGGAGTTAGCCATACTGCGCATACAGCGGGGCGAAAACCGCGCAACGTAGTCATAGATATGCTCAGGACGAACCAAGAAGACACCGTCATGATCGCTTACTGTGTGATTTCTTGACTCACTTGGTGGAAACGACCAACTCGAGTCGAAGATAGTGTCCGCGAAGGCCGCAATTTCTGGACCGCAGCGCCACGTTATGCAACTCTCAGAGATTTCCAGAATACCTCGCGCTTCTCTCTCCCGAAACCAGTTGATTGATTCCGCATAAGCGTATTTCTTGTTCTTAGCACTGCGAGGATTCGTGGCCAGTACCGATTGGCGAATGTCGCCAACCAAGCGAACACCCAGAGACGAGATCAGTAGCAAGTCAACGATCTCCCAGTCATGCGAGCTCAAATCCTGCACTTCATCGATCAGAATCTCCTCATAGACACATTGGAGCCTGCGCAATAGCGCACCACCGCTGTCCTCAATGAGTTCGCGTGCGAGCCGGCCAAGCTCGCACGCGTACACAGCACCGTTCGAGTCCAGAAATCGACGAAGTCCTTTCGCCATCCGGTGTGGTCGCCCTTCAAAATTGAACCCGCGAATGCGATTTCCATGAAACTTGAATGGGAGGAATGGCCGCGCTAAGTGACGAAGGAGAAACGTAAACCAGCCCATAACCTCGATGCCGGGATGGTCCCCAGCGTGCACCGCAATTCTGCCACGAAGCTCGGCTTGGTTAGCTTGGGTGTATGTCAGCACCACAACTCGTCGCTCACTGGGCAGCGATGCACAGTACTCCACAATGCCTCGGGTCTTTCCCGATCCAGCTACCGCAAGTGTAAGGTGATTAGCCATGGATGAATTCGGCCGCCGCCTGAATGTAATCTGGTGGTGTGATGACGCGGGAGGACTCGGCAATCCGCAGGGCAGCCTCAGTCTTTTCGCGAGTCATCCATGTTAACAAGTCAGCCTGCGGGGTGATCCCCAATGACTGTCGCAGTGATTCCTCACCGTTGAAGTGGAGCAACTGTGGCTCCAGCGTCTTGCCATGCTCCACCGCACCGATGAAGAGCTCCCTCCGCCCTTCAAAGAGCCAAGTCTCTACCGGAGTACGAAGCTCTACTAGGTCAGATCCGTCGTTGTCGCGTAGAGCGGCGACTTGTTTATCTAGCGCGGCGCACAGTTCCAGACAGCGAGCCAGCGAGAGTCCGCGCATGCTGAGCACATCGATCCCGCACTCGATCGGTCGCCTGCCGTAGCGATCCTTAAAGATCCGCTCGAAGACAATCTCATCAGAGGGGCCTTCGACCAACACTATCTTGTTGGCGAGCACCATGCGAAGCGTATCGTAGCCGGGAAGTTTCTGGAAATACGATACGGTATTAGGACTTAGATCGGGTATCTTGGGAGCCTTACTTCGTCCTACGAGGAGTAGTGAGTCAAGCCCTAGCCGATTGAGTACGAAGGAACTGTGGGTCGTGACAAAGAGCTGCTGCTGTTCGCCAGCAAGCGACGCCATGCGCGATAGTAGGGTTGCAAGGCTTGTGTGCGAGAGATGGTTTTCGGGTTCCTCGACCATGACAAAGTTCGCTCGCTCAGACTGCCGGTTCATCGCTAGGGAGATCTTGACCGTCGCCTGCTGTCCTTGTCCCGACATTGCGAATGGCACCTTATCGACATGCGGGGTCACGGCCCCTTCCCAAGAGGCCCGCGCGCTTTGGTCCATCGCGAGAGAAATCGGCCGGTCATGGAGAGAAGCATGAAGGGCACCGATCCGTTGGTTTACGTCGCTCAGAGCATTATCGGACAGCGACGCCTTGACTTGCCTATATGCAAGCGAGATAGCAGCCCTTTCGGCCGGTGTGAGGTGCTCGCCAAGAATTTCACGCAGATGGTAGTCTATACCGGTTGTAGACCTGACGGTTCGCGAGTCAATGATCGCAGTGACCAGCTGTCTAGGTCGGTTGGTGATCTTGTTATCAGCGAAATCGCGCCAATCATCCATGTAATACTCTACAGGAAGAATCACTGATGGGTCATGTGCCCAGTTCTCCAGATCGTCGGCATAGTCCGGATTCGGCTGAATCCTCATTGAAATTCCGGGGCACGCCCTCGTTGGCACCTCGCTGTTTATGGCTCCACATAGCTGTTGCAGGTCGTCGCGATCCTCGAAGTACAACTCGATACTGACTTGTGGAAAGGCAACTCGCTCGCCCTGCCGTCGCTTTTGAACGAAGTCCTCCACAAGATCGGTATTGAACCAGTATGGGTTAAGTTCCTCGGAGGCCCTACGTCCATTGATGCGCCCAGTCAGTGCGAGGACGATCGCCTCCAGGAGTGTTGATTTCCCACTCTCGTTCGCGCCCACAATCAGATTAAGCTTCTGATTCGGTGTGAACTCGAAGTCGCGGAAGATTCGATACCCGCATATCTTGGCTTTGGTGATCACAACATGTCATCCCTTCCTACAGCTGTGGATAAAGTAAAAGGGGTCAGTACCCTTTGATCTGCGTATAGGGTACTGAGCCGTTTCAGTTGCATTTCCTGACCGCGCGACAGGTGCCGAACGGCTGTCTCAATGTGTAAGAGAACCGCCTTCAATCCGGGGACATATTCGTTTTCATCCAATACGTCGATCTTCTTCCGCAGTGTATCAAGAAGGCCCATGAATTTTGGGCACAACGAAAGCCGTTATGCACAGCCTAGGACAGACCTGATGCCTTGACCAGCACCGGATCTCCGCAGGTATGTGGGGACGTGATAATTCTTGCCGCCCGAGTGATCTTGCCGCGGTCTGGTATCCAAATTGTCATGTCGAGACCCCCGCGCCGATATGGTGATACAAGCCCCTCTGCCTGTAGGAGCCGAAGAACCGGAGCGACAAGACGGCGTCCATGATGATCCAGCCCCCTGTGCAATGCGTTTTCCTTACGTCCTGACCCACTCTGTAAATAGACTTTCTTTAACACGGTCAGGAGAACCCTCGCACCCAGCGGCAAATCCATAGCTTCGATCGCGTCAGTAGTCTCCGGTGCTTGCAAAAATCTTTCGAACACACAACCCTCGTCAAACACTCCTTGCGGCATATCTCTTCGTGATGACCTACCCTCCAGCTCATCGACATAGCATGATCGGAACCGAGGAAGTCGCGCTGCCTCCACTTCCGGATCAACTTCAATTTTCGAGAAGTAGCAGTCATGAAAGTTCAACCTTGAACAGTCCTTGATGCCGTGATACAACTCGAGTGATGGGATGTAAAGGTGGCTGAATTGCAGAGACACTTCGATCGAATATCCGGCTTCTAGCGTGACCCTCGCAAGGTCCAATGCGAGAAAGGTCACGTCGTCGTGCTCTGACGCGTGTTTTATGGCTGCACTCAATTTTCCGCTCGAAACATTCAACGCTTGTGTTTTGATCGTCGAAACGCCGACACCGAGAGCACCTAGACCACACTCCGAGCTTCGGAACAGAATCAGCCCTGTTCCGTACGGATCGACGATAAATGCAACAACGTCTCCGGCACGACATGCATCGGCAAAGTCGTCATCGATAAACGAGCGTGTGCCCTCATCTGCCCTCTCGATTCCGAGACCAGGTATACGTTGCAACAACGCCATACCCTTTTCGTCTGGCTCGTAACCACAAATCTCTGAAAATGCTCCAATGACGTTGTCGGGTGACAATGGACCAACTCCGCTATCCGTACCGCGTGCGATAGTCGCAAGACGTTCGAGAATTCGGCGCACGGTGGAGCCGTCTATCCCGGCTTCGATCTCTGCTTCGCGCGCACAAATCCGATCGAGGAGCATGTCCCAGCCGCGTGCCGGGTCTGGGCCAGTGTCTTGCTGCGAGCCCCCCCCTCAGGAATGAGTAGATCCCTCAACAACCCGCTGGTGGCAAGATAACCCACAAGTAATGGCCGAGCTGGCATCCACCCGGGAACCTTCCCGCTCAAGTCGCAAGCAGACAGATACCTCTTAATTTGTTCCTCGTTGAATTCGTTGAGCGTAAGTTCCACAACTGAGGGAGATAGCCCTAGTGCTGACTCACGTTCCCTTTCGCTGTCGAAGAAATGCGCTCTACCCGCCAAGATTAGCCCAACGTCCTGCGGTTGCCCTCTGATAAATTCACGCACAACCTGCATTGCTCGGTACCGGCTATCTTGGAGTTGCCTCCAAAGTCCTTGAATGCCAAGCGTCGCAATTTCATCAAATCCCTCAATTAGTAATATGGCGTATCCTGCCCTCCACGCCCGTACAAGGTGCGAAGGATGCGGGAATCCAAGATTCCTCCCGTGCCGCTCGAGGACTTCCGCCGGATTCGTCTGGCCAAAATGGTCCCGAAGGTTAATGTATAAGGGAAACTCTGGAGTGCGCTGCTTGAAATAGGCACGCCGCAACGTTCTGTAAAGCTCCCGAAGTGTCATACTCTTTCCGGCGCCATAGTCTCCGAAAACCACGAAACGATCGCCGTTGAGAATCGCGTCTCGAATTTCGGTTACGGACCACAGCTTGGTCGGCCCGATCTGCATGAGATCGAGGGGGACATACTCAATCGGGCTCTGTGCGCTACCCGTGGCTGGATCACGCACACTGCCAAAAGCATAATTATCGCGTAGGTTCAAATAGGACGCCGCGTCAATAAGCCTGCTCTGGAACTGAGTGAATGAGAGCGCATTCACTAAGCCGTGGTGCTTGTTTGCGACTTCGCGTTGGTCTGCGGTTGGCTCGGTTCGGGTTACGAACCAACACTTCACAGCTTTGTATTGAATCTTCGACGGCAGCTTTCGTGCGAGAGAGGTTAGCTTCTTAACGTCTTGCACAGCTTTGTCTTTGGATCGGGACACAGTGGCCTCGAGTAGATGGACGCAGTCCTCGGTCTCGAAGAAGCCGTCTCTTTCCAACCCATCGAGAATTCGCGCCCCTTGGTACTGCGCGTCGGGCCAGAGCTCCCGCGCAATGCGACGCACCTCGTTCTCAAATTTCAGCTGGTCTTCTCTAGCGGATTGAGTCATCACGACACTCGCTCGCAACTGGACCCAGAGTGAGCGCACGTAAAAGTGCACTGACGCCGAACCGTATTCTTCGGAACGAATCCAACGTATTTGTTGACAGGCGGATTCCACTGAGCATTCGGCTGGCCGATTTGGTATAACATTATCGTAAGCATGACACTCTCCCTGTTCTCAGTGGCAAATTTCCTACGGACCTGCAGCGTGAACAAGAAATCTCTGAATCTAACGCCGATCTATTGCCCCTGCCACCTAAGCGCTTCTTTGGTCTGTGGAGCGAAGGCCTTCGCCTCACATCACACTCTGTCCGGCCACACAGTTCGAAGAGGCATTATGGCCGATTGGCAACAGAAATCCAGACCGTGAGTGAACCCGGTAGCGCCTCCAGTTGGGAAAGGATTCGGCATTAAACCAATCACCGCTCTGGCCCGCCACTCGAAACCGCCGCCAGAATCCCCTGCAACAGCGCCACCGCCGTCGGCGGACACCCCGGCACCTCGACATCCACCGGAATCACATTGGCCACCCGCCCGCAGGACGCGTAACTCTCCCCAAAAATCCCACCGGTGCACCCGCAATCTCCCACCGCCACCACCCACTTGGGTTCGGGGGTCGCGTCGTAGGTCCGCCTGAGCGCGGTCTCCAGGTTGCGCGACACCGGCCCGGTCACCAGCAGCACGTCGGCGTGGCGCGGGCTGGCGACGAACTTCACGCCCATGCCTTCGATGTTGTAGTGCGGGCCGTTGAGGGCGTGGATTTCCAGTTCGCAGCCGTTGCACGAGCCGGCGTCGACGTGGCGGATGGCGATGGCCTGGCCGAAGACCTTCAGCAGGTCGTCGTGCAGTTGCTGTTCGCGGGTGCGCAGGCTTGGGTCCGGTTCGGGTGGCCGTTCCGAGACGATGCCGGTGCGGAATATTTTCTGGACGATCAGGCGGGTGGCCATGGTTGGGTTCTCCGGTCAGAACCTGGGGCTGATGGCAGAGTTGGGCTGTCATTCCGGCGCAGGGTGGTACTCGACGCGCGCTGGTACGTGGATTCCGGCCTTCGCCGGAATGACGGAGCAGAGCCTTGCCGGAATGACGGGGCATAGCCTTGCCGGCACGATGGTTCGGACCTTGCCGGAAATGCTGTTCTGACCCCGGTTTTCATCACAGGTCCTGTCCGCTGTAGCTGTGCACGAGATCGGGACAGATTTATTTGGGCAGCCGTAAATAAATCTGTCCCCGTCTGTTTGTCTGTTTCTCGGGCTCTCCATGGCGCGCAGCGTCAGAGCCTGCTTCTCGGTTGGCTCGACGAACGGCCAAATAGATCTGTCCCCTTTCGCGTTGACATGCGCAACGCAGGTCTCAAGACCCTGACCGACCCGGCGGAGCCAGCTCGCGCTCCAGGGCAGCGCGATCCCAGCGCGCGAGGTCGGCGGCGATTTCGTAGGTGCTTTGCAGAAACTCCAGTAGCGTGTCGTCCGGGGACAGGGCCGTGCGCACCTCGTCGTAGGGAAGCAGGAACTCGCCGAGTTCATTCGAGAAGAACGCGGCTTCCGGCCGCGCCTGAGCATTGGAAAATCCCTCCGGTGCGGGATACACGTAGGAATAGAAGGCCGGATACTCGATGCCGCCGCCGCCCGGCCAGAAACCGGCGCTGCTGACTTCATGCGAGTACGCCTCGCGCGCCACCCAGTCGGGAAAGTTAGGTACGCCGCCCGGGTGCGGTGGCGCTGCGCGTCCGGAGAAGCGTGATACGGCGAGATCGAAGCTGCCCCAGAAGAAATGGACCGGGCTGCACTTTCCGATGAAGCGCGCACGAAACTCCTTGAACACCCGGTCGATCTGGACCAGCGCGCGCCAGTAGCGCTGCGCGTACTCCGGATCATAGTCCCGCGGTGCCGTGTCCTGCTCGAAGGGAATCCCGTCCGCAATCTCGCTCGGCGTCGTGTTGATGCTCAGCCTTATGTCGAAGCCGGCGAGAGTGTGCAGCACCGTACGGTGGAATTCGGAAACCGATTGCGCTACGAGCGGTATTGCGCCCTCTTCGCCATCGGTGGTTCGAATTACGAGCGCCTGCTTTAAAAAGTCGAACTCCATCTCGAAGCCCCGGCCATCGTACGGAATTGGCGAGGTGGTCAGACCGCGCGCCGTCACATACAGCGGTACATGCCAGGAGTGATTGGTCCAGGGAGTTTGAACCAGGCGAATCTTGCCGACGATCTGGGTCCAAAGGTGCAGGGTGGCGTAGGTGTCGCGCCACGCCGTCAATGGCAGCGCCGGCCACTCCGCGCGCCCGGTCCGATTTGCAGGCCTCATGGTGGTCCTCCTTCGGTCGATGCCCCATCACCTTGGGCACGGGGCGAGTTGATTGCGGATCAGGGCAACAGCTTCGACGGGATGCCGGCAATGCGGCGGCAACCTTGCCGCGTGCGCCCCGTGCATCACTCATGGCAGTATAGCCGGTCAGGCGATGCGGTACTGCGCCGAAACCTTGCGCACCCGCGCAAGACCCGTTGCCGGATCTGCATTTCCCGCGCCTTCGCCGTTTGAAATCACGGCACGGATCTGTCGCATACGCGGCCTTGCGGTTACACTGCGCGCAAGGCATGCGCGCCGGGCGGCGGCATCCACTCAAAACCGGGACGAACCCGAGCGGCACCGGAGAGGTGCGGGTTCCCGGTCGACCGACAAGGGGGGATGATGGACAACTGGCTCGATACGCTCACCGCATTCACCGGCAATCTGTCCGATCTCCTCTGGAAAAACTATCTCACCCTGGCCGTATTGCTGGGCGTCGGCGTCTACCTCACCTTGCGCATGCGCTTCATCCAGATCCGGGGGTTCCGGCATTCGCTGGCGCTGGTATCGGGACGTTACAGCAGCCACAAGGACGTCGGCGAGGTCTCACACTTTCAGGCACTGTCCACGGCGCTGTCCGCCACGGTGGGCACGGGCAACATCGCGGGTGTGGCCACAACTATCGGGGACAGATCTATTTGAATCCCATTTCCCCAAATCATCTACACACCCGGTGCGCAGCGAATTGCCAAACATATGCGAATCAGGGAATCAAAATCATTTCATCCCGGTTTCACACATGAGGTCGCTAATCGATCCCAGTTCACCGCTTCCCTCTATCTGCGCAATGACTGTGCGACACCCCGATCAGCGCGTCTGACCGCTCGAAACCGCCGCCAAAATCCCCTGCAACAACGCCACCGGGGTCGGCGGACACCCAGGCACTTCGACATCGACCGGAATCACATTGGCCACCCGCCCGCAGGACGCGTAACTCTCGCCGAAAATACCGCCGGTGCACCCACAATCGCCCACGGCCACGACCCACTTGGGTTCGGGGGTCGCGTCGTAGGTCCGCTTGAGCGCGGTCTCCAGGTTGCGCGACACCGGTCCGGTCACCAGCAACAGGTCGGCGTGGCGCGGGCTGGCGACGAACTTCACGCCCATGCCTTCGATGTTGTAGTGCGGGCCGTTGAGGGCGTGGATTTCCAGTTCGCAGCCGTTGCACGAGCCGGCGTCGACGTGGCGGATGGCGATGGCCTGGCCGAACACTTTGAGAATCCGTTCGTGCAGCGTCTGCTCGTGCGTGCGCAGCGTCGCGTCCGGCGCGGGCGGTCGTTCGGACACGATGCCGGTGCGGAATATTTTCTGGACGATCAGGCGGGTGGCCATGGTTGATGCCTCCTGTCAAAACCGGGGGCAGAGCACAGTTCCGGGTTGTGTTGCCGGCGGAGGCTGGTATGCACGACATGCGGGAACCTGGATTCCGGCCTTCGCCGGAATGACGATTCAGGGGCTCGCCGGTATGACGATTCAGGGGTTCGCCGGAATGACGACCCGCGCGGATACGCCCTGGCGAATATCAGCGAATACTGTGTTCTGACCCCGGTTTTCATCACAGGTCCTGTCCGCTGTAGCTGAGGTTGAACGATTTGTTGATGAGCGGGAAGTCGGGGACGATGTTGCCGAGCACACAGACTTCCAGCAGCGGCCAGTTCTGCCACGAAGGGTCGTGCGGGTGTACGCGGTCGAGTCGGCCGTCGGCGCCGATGCGTACCGTGACTATGACCTCGCCGCGCCAGCCTTCGACCCAGCCCAAGCCTTCGCAGACCACTGACACGGCCTTCACCGGCACGCGCGTCGCACCTTCCGGCAGGCGTTTGAGGATTTCGCGGATCAGGCGCAGCGATTCGTAGATTTCCTGGAAGCGCACGTCGGCGCGCGCCAGCACGTCGCCACGCAGGTCGGTGCCCATGCTGACGTCCAGTGCGTCGTAGGGTGGCTGCGGAAACTGGTCGCGCGCATCCCACGCCTGTCCGCTTGCGCGGCCAGCCAACCCGGTCAGGCCGAGGCGCGCGGCCAGTTCGGGCCGGCAGATGCCGGTGTTGGCGAAGCGGTCCTGGAGTCCGGCGTGTTCGTCGTACACGGCCTTGAGTTCGCGCACCTCGGCCTCGATGCGGTCGGCCAGCGTCGCATAGTCGCCGCGCGCCCGGTCGGATACGTCCACTGCCACGCCGCCGGGCAGGATGCAGTCGAACAGATAGCGGTGGCCGAAGGCTTCGGCGGCCAGTCGCAGCCAATCCTCCTTGAGCCGCCAGAACTGCACGAAGCCGAACGCCAGCGCCACGTCGTTGCCGAGGTACCCGAGATCGCCGAGGTGGTTGGCCACGCGTTCGATTTCCAGAAACAGCGCGCGCAGCCAGACGGCGCGCGCCGGTACGTCGGTGCCGCTGGCGGATTCGACCGCCATGCAGTAGGCCCAGGCAAAGGCGCTGTGCGCATCGCCCGAGACGCGGCCGGCGAGTTTCGCGCCGGTGTCGAGGTCCATGCCTTCGAAGCGTTTTTCGATGCCCTTGTGCGTGTAGCCGAGCCGCTGTTCGAGTTTCAGGATCTTGTCGCCGACGATCGAGAAACGAAAATGTCCCGGCTCGATGGTGCCGGCGTGAACCGGGCCGACTGGAATCTCGTGAACGCCCTCGCCCTCCACGCGGATGAACGGATAGGCGTCGGTTTCGCGCTGCACGCCGGCGACGAAATCGCACCGCAGCGGAAAGGCCGTTTCGGACCAGGCGCCGTGGCGCAGCCACTTGCGCGTGTCCACCGCGTCCTGCGCACGCAGGCCCAGCAGATCGAAGGTGGCGCGCTGCATGCGCTCGGCCTGCGGGAAGATGTGCGCCACGCTGGGATAGCAGGGATCGTCGGCCGGCACGGCGCTCGTCAGCCACACCAGTCCCGACACCGTCCGGAACACCGCATGCACGCCGAAGCCTTCGCCCAGGTGGCGGTCGTCGCTCCCCCACAGCGCAATCATCTGGCCGCCATCGTCCTTGACGCCGCGGGTCAGCGCCGTCAGTTGTCCGGCGCCGATGCGGCCGCGCCAGAGATAACTGCCCTGCTGTTCGAGTTCGCGTTCCTGTCCACCGATCTTCACGTCAGCCTCCGAGCAATTGCGCCGCCTGCCGGTACCAGGCCGCGAGATACGGCGGAATGAACAGGCCCATCATCAGCACCAGGCTCAGATGTACGAACACCGGCGCCAGCGCCGGCTGGTACGGCAGCCGCGGGAGTTCGGTCTCGCCGAAGACCATGGGCTGCACCTTGCCGAAAATGGAGGCGAAGGCCACGCCCAGCGCGGTAAGCAGAAACGGCGTCGCCCAGGGGTGTTCGTGCATGGCGGTGGTGATGATCAGGAATTCGCTGGCGAATACGCCGAACGGCGGCACGCCGAGTATGGCCACGGTGCCCAGCATCAGCCCCCAGCCGATGGTCGGGTTGGTGCTGATCAGGCCGCGGATGCCGTCCATCAACTGCGTGCCGGCCTTCTGCGTCGCATGGCCGACGGCGAAGAAGATGGCCGACTTGGTCAGCGAGTGCATGGTCATGTGCAGCAGACCGGCGAAGCTCGCCACCGGCCCGCCCATGCCGAAGGCGAAGGTGATCAGCCCCATGTGTTCGATCGACGAATACGCGAACATGCGCTTGACGTCGGTCTGGCGCTTGATGAGAAACGCGGCGACGACGACGCTCAGCATGCCGAAACCCATCATCAGATTGCCGGCCAGATCGTTGCCCAGCGCGCCGTCGACCAGCACCTTGGAGCGCATCACCGCGTACAGCGCCACGTTCAGCAGCAGGCCCGACAGCACGGCGGACACCGGCGTGGGCCCTTCCGCGTGCGCGTCCGGCAGCCAGTTGTGCAGCGGTGCCAGACCCACCTTGGTGCCGTAGCCGACCAGCATGAACACGAAGGCCAGTTGCAGCACGGTCGGTTCGAGTTCGCCCTTGACGCCGTTGAGCGCCGTCCACAGCAAGGCGTCGCCGCCGTCGCCCAGCACTTTTTCCGCGGCGAAATACAGCAGAATCGTGCCGAATAGCGCCTGGGCGATGCCGACGCCGCAGAGAATGAAATACTTCCACGCCGCTTCCAGCGACGCCGGCGTGCGATACAGCGACACCAGCAGCACGGTCGCCAGCGTCGCCGCTTCCATCGACACCCAGAGGATGCCCATGTTATTGGTGGTCAGCGCCAGCAGCATGGCGGCGATGAAAATCTGGTAGCTGGCGTGATACAGACGCAGGCGGCTCGCGTTGAGGCGGCCGTGCTCCTGCTCGATGCGCATGTACGGGCGCGAGAACAGCGCCGTGGTGAAGCCCACGAAGGCGGTCAGTGCGACCAGAAATACGTTGAACGAATCGATGAAGAACCAGTCGTGGCCGACCTTGATCGGTCCCTGGTCGACGATGTGGCGCGTCAGCGCGGCCGCCGCCAGGAACGTCAGCAGGCCGAACAGCGCGTTGATCTCGGGCGCGTGGCGGCGGCTGCCCCACAAGGTCAGAAACACCCCGCCGAACAGCGGAATACCCAGTACCCAATAGATTTCCACGGATTATTTTTCCTTGAGTTTTTCCATGTGCTTCAGGTCCAGCGATTCGAAGGTCTCGCGGATCTGGAAAAAGAAGATGCCCAGCACGAACACGCCGACTAGCACGTCCAGCGCCACGCCGAGTTCGACCACCAGCGGCATGCCGTAGGTGGCGCTGGTGGCGGCGAAGAACAGGCCGTTCTCCATCGACAGAAAACCGATGACCTGGGGAATCGCCTTGGTGCGCGTGATCATCATGAGAAACGCCAGCAGCACGCAGGCCATGGCGATTCCGAGCGTCGAGCGCGTCAGCGTGCCGGACAGTTCGGAAATGGGCAGCGCCAGGTTGAAGGCGAAGATCACCAGCGCGATGCCGATCAGCATGGTGGTGGGAATGTTGATCATCGGCTCGACGTCGCGGTTGACGTTCAGTTTTTTTATCAGCCGGTAAAAGATCCAGGGCATGGCGATCACCTTGAGCACCAGGGTGAGCGCGGCCGAGTAATAGAGGTGATGCTGGTGCGTGGTCCAGGCGACCAGCGCGGTGGACATGGCCAGCGCGGCGCCCTGCCAGGCGAACAGCGTGACCAAGCCGACGATGCGCCGCTGCGAAAGCATGGCAAAGGAGATCAGCAGCAGCAGCGACGCCAGAAGATCGATGATCTGTAACGGGTAGCTGGTGAACATCTCGTTTATTTCAACCCAGGGAGTCTCCGGTCAATTCCATAAACGTCATCCCGGCGACGGTTTCACCGTCATCCCGGCGAAGGCCGGGATCCCTATGCCAACCGACCCGATGGATGCCGGCCTGCACCGGAATGGCAGCGAGTTGGCGGGCGACTGTCTCCAACTCATGCAAGTCTCAATGATCAAAGTCCTCCCAAGTGCCGTCGGGCGCATCTCCGGAGCGCCGGACATCACGCGTTCAACAAAAAACGAATCAGCATGCCAAGCACCGCCAGCAGAAACGCGGTGCCGAGAAACTCCGGCGCGCGGAACAATCGCACCTTGGCCGAAATGGTCTCGATGAACGCCAGCGCCGCGCCGCCGGTCGCGAGCTTGGCGATCATGGCGGCGAACGCCACCGGCAAGGCGCCGGTGTCGCCCGCCGCGGCGATGCCCCAGGGTACGAACAGCGCGATGCCCAGCACGGAATAGGTGTAGAGCTTCAACGCCACGGCCCATTCGATCAGCGCCAGGTGACGCGCGGAGTATTCCAGGATCATGGCCTCGTGGATCATGGTCAGTTCGAGGTGCGTGGTCGGATTGTCGATCGGGATGCGCGCGTTCTCGGCAGTCGATATCATCCAGAACGCCACCGCCGCGAACAGCAGGCTGGGGTAGATGGTGAACGCGCCGTGCGCCAGCGTGGCGACGATGACCGGCAACTGGGTGGATTGCGAAATCAGGCTGGCGGTGAAGAACACCATGAGCAGCGCCGGCTCGGCGAGGAACGACACCAGCATTTCGCGGCGCGCGCCGAGCGTCCCGAAGGCGGTACCGATGTCCATCGCCGCCAGCGCCAGGAACACGCGCGCCAGCGCGAAAATGCCGACCAGCGCGATGACGTCGGCGGCCGGCGAAAACGGCAGGTCGTTGACCAGCGTCGGCACGATACCGGCCGCCAGCACCATGCAGGCGAAGAACATGTAGGGCGCGAACCGGAACAACGGCGAGGCGGTATACGCCAGCACGGCGTCCTTGTGGAACAGTTTCTTCAGCAGCCGGTACGGCTGGGTCAACGGCGGCGCGCGGCGCCCCTGCAGCCAGGCCCGGCACTGGTTGACCCAGCCCATCAGCAGCGGCGCCAGCAGGATGGCGAGCAGGGTCTGGGCGATTTGCAGCAGGATTCCAATCAGCATCGCATCACCGCGTGAAGACCAGCAGAAAGATCAACGTGACGAAGCTGTAGACCAGGTACCACTGGATGCGTCCGTGCTGCAGCCGGCCCGCCTGGTCCGACAGCCAGCCCGCCAGACGGGCAACCGGCAGGTAGACGCGGAACCAGACCTGGTCGAGACTCGCGCTTTCGAAACGCGGTTTGCGGTCGAAGGGATCGGGCGTCACCCGCTCGACCTTCATGAACACTTCGAAGATCTGCCGCACCGGCTGGCCGAAGCCTTCGGCGCTGTCCTGCATGCGCGCGTCCTGCTCGGGGTAACCGCAATCCCAGGGTGCGCTGCGCCGGATCCTGCCGTGATACACGCGGCGCACCCACAGGAACGTGAGCCCCAGCATCACGGCCACCACGACGAAAAACATGACGGGCGCATAGCTCGCCCGCTGGGCGGAGACCGGCGTCAGGAACAGCCAGGTGTCGTTGGACTGCAGGCTCTCGCCCAGCAGCACGCGCGCCACCGGTTTGAGCCAGTCGATGATCTGCGTCGGCAGCAACCCGAACAGAATGCACTGGCCCGCCAGCCAGAGCATGCCCGCGCGCTGCAGCCAACTGGCCTCGTGCGCGCGGTCGAGTTCCGGCGCCCGCGGTTGCCCGAGAAACACCACACCGAAGAATTTCACCATGACGTAGGCCGCCAGGGCCGCCGCCAGCGCCACGGTCGCGGCCGCCACCGGAATCACCATATTCAGGTACGGCTGCGCCAGGCCGGGCGTCAGCAGAAACGCCTGCAACAGCAGCCACTCCGAGACGAAGCCGTTCAGCGGCGGCAGTCCGGCGATGGCCAGCGCGCCGATCAGCGTCAGCCAGGCGGTCCAGGGCATGAAGCGCATCAGTCCGCCGAGCTGTCCCATGCGGCCGATGCCGGTGGCGTGCAGCACCGAACCCGTGCCGACAAACAGCAGGCTCTTGAAGAAGGCGTGGTTGATGGCGTGGTACAGGAGCGCGGTGAGCGTCAGCGCCGCCAGCGTGCCCTTGCCGTCGACGTGAAAGATCAGCGTCAGCCCGAGCGCCGCGACGATCACGCCGATGTTCTCGATCGACGACCAGGCCAGCAGGCGCTTCATGTCCGACTGCACGGCGGCGAAGATCACGCCGTAGAGCGCGGTGATCAGGCCCAGGGCCAGCGCCAGCGTTCCCCACCAGGTGTACTGCACGTGCAGCAGGTCGAAGGTCACGCGCAGCAGGCCGTAGATGGCCGTCTTGAGCATCACGCCCGACATCAGCGCCGAGACCGGCGACGGCGCCGCCGGGTGGGCTTCGGGCAGCCAGACGTGCAGCGGCACCAGACCCGCCTTGGCGCCGAACCCGAACAGCGCCAGCAGAAAGGCCACCGACCCCCAGACCGGCGTCATCTGCGCGGCGCGCAGCGTATCGAAGGTGTAGTCGCCGTTGCCGCCGGCGAGCACGCCGAATAACAACAGCAGCGACACCGCGCCGACGTGCGCGATCAGCAGATAGAGAAACCCGGCCTGCCGTATTTCGGGAATGGCGTGGTCGGTGGTCACCAGAAAATACGACGACAACGCCATGACTTCCCAGGAGACCATGAAGGCGTAGGCGTCGTCGGCCAGCAGCACCATCACCATGCCGGCCAGGAACAGGTGATACCACATTGCGAGCAGTGCGAGCTGTTCGCCCTTCATGCCTCTGAAGTAACCGGCCGCGTAGACCGTGACGCCGGAGGCGGCGGCGCCGAGCAGCACCAGGAAGAACGCCGACAGCGCGTCGAGGCGCAGATGGAACGGCAGGTCCGGCAGGCCCACCGGCAGCAGCAACGTGGACGCCGGCGCCAGTAGCCCGGTGACGCCCACCCCGGCGATGAACAGCGCGCCGGCCGCGCCCAGCGGAAACAGGAGCCCGGTCAGCAGCCCGGGCCGGCGCCGCAGCAACAGGGCGCAGGCGCCGAGCAGCAGCCAGTAGAGCACGCCGCTCCACGCGAGGGTCACGGGATCAGGGAAAACCAGGGTTGGCATCGCCGGCAATTAGAGCTGAAATCCGCAAGAGCATACGGGATAACGATGCCGCTTGCATCCGACGCAACGGCCGCCAGCGACCTGCGCGAACTGCAGGCATCCGGCGCAAACGTTGCTGTCGGCTGCAAGGTGGTTCCTCGTTCCCGGAAGCGGGAACACCCCATCGCGTCCGAGACCGCGCGTGCAGGAGATATCACTCATCCAAGGTGGTCCTTCGCGTCCTTTGCGGTTGCCGAACCTCTGATCAAGTCCTGAAGCGTCATCCCGGCGAAGGCCGGGATCCAGCCGTGTCCAGACAGTGGATGCCGGCCTTCGCCGGCATGAGACTTTGCGGATTCATCGGTCCAGCCTGTCGAACCCTCAACCAAACAGCAGCGCCAGCGCACACACCAGCGGCGTCAGCACGGACACCGCAACGTTCAGGCCCATGACCGGCACAAGGGTCGCGATGTCGCCCCGAAACCCGCGCATGCCGGCGTACACCCGGACCGCCGCCGCCAGCGGCAGCAGCGCCGCCCACCCGAGCGGCGGCAGCAGGCCCGCCGCGACGCAGCCGGCGACGCTGAGCCCGGCGAGCGCGGCGAACGTTGCGTAAATCCCGTTGCTGACGCCGATCCCGAACGCGATCGGCGCGTGGTTCCTGCCCGCCTGACGGTCGGCTTCAACGTCCGGATACTGGTTGAGCAGCAGCAGATTGCTGACCAGGAAGAACGGCACCAGGGAAATGGCGAACGGCGCCGCGGCGTAATGGCCGGTCAGTGCGACGTAGGTGCCGCCGACCATCAGCGGCCCGAACCCCAGACCGGGTGCCACCAGGCACAGCCAGGGGTTGCGGTTGAGCCAGGGCGTATAGGCCAGCACCACGGCGACGCCCAGTATTCCGATCGGCAGAATCGCCGGGCCGCGCTGTGCCACGATGTAAAGGCCCAGCGCCGTCACCAGCACCAGCGAGAAGATGCCGGCCAGCAACACGGGTTTCGCTGCGTCTGGATCGGCCACCAGCGCGCCGCTGCCGCCGCTGAACGGCGTCTTCACCGTGCTGAAATCCAGGCCGCTTCTGAAGTCGGCGTATTCGTTGAGCAGGTTGACGCTCATGTGGGCCAGCAGCGCGCCCAGCAGTATCGCGCCGGCCAGTCCGACGTCGACCGTTTCGTTTGCCCGCAGGGCGGCGCCCAGGCCGACCAGCACACACACCGGGGCCAGCACCAGAAACGGCGGACGCATCGATTTGAATAGCGATACTGCGGTCATTGCACAAACTCCTCCCAGGGTATGGACCCTGCGTCAGGGACTGTTTGAATAAAGTCGTCATGCCGGCGCAGGCCGGCATCGATTCGGTTGAAATCACTGGATCCCGGCCTGCGCCGGGATGACGTTTCAACTGAAATGCCTGGATCCCGGCCTGCGCCGGAATGACGTTTCAACACTTCGGTCGAACGTCCCTGGTTTCCTTCATGACCCCCACCTGCGTCCGCGGTGATCATCCTGCCACCACCGCGTTGGTCCGGGTAAGGCACCGCACCCGCGTGCCGGCGTTACGGTCCGCGGTTTCGCCACATCAGGAAATCAGCTTCAGCAAAGCATCTTCGTCGAGCACCGGCACGCCGAGGCTCTCGGCTTTCGCGAATTTCGACCCGGCGTTTTCACCGGCGATGACCGCCGTGGTTTTTTTCGACACGCTGCCGGACACCGCCGCGCCCAGCGCCTGCAGCCGCGCCGTGGCTTCGTCGCGGGTCATGGACGCAAGCGTGCCGGTCAGCACATAGGTCCTGCCGGCCAGCGGCTGGTCGGCCGGTCTTGCGGTCTTTTCCCATTCGATGCCGGCGCGGACCAGCTTGGCGATCACGTCGCGGTTGTGCCGCTGCGCGAAAAAATGCGCGATGTGCTGGGCGACGACCGGACCGATGTCGCGGACCGCCTCGAGTGCTTCAGGGTCCGCCTTCATCAGCGGGTCGAGGTCGCCGAAGTGCAGGGCCAGCGCGCGCGCGGTCGCCTCGCCGACTTCGCGGATGCCCAGCGCGTACAGGAACCGCTCCAGGGTTGTCCGTTTGCTGTTCTCGAGGGCGGCGATCAGATTGGCGGCGGACTTCTCGCCCATGTGCTCCAGTGCGGCGATGTCGCCGGCCTTCAACCCGTAGAGATCGGCAACGTCGTCGATGCGCTGGGTGTCGACCAGTTGCTCGACCAGCTTGTCGCCCAGTCCGGCGATGTCCATGGCGCGGCGCGAAGCGAAGTGTTTGATGGCCTCCTTGCGCTGCGCTTCGCAATACAGACCGCCGGTGCAGCGGGCGACGGCCTCGCCCTCGACGCGCTCCACGTCGGAGCCGCACACGGGACACTTCTTCGGCATGACGAACCTGCGTGCGTTCTTCGGCCGCTTTGCTTCGACCACCGAAACGACCTCGGGAATGACGTCGCCGGCGCGGCGCACGATCACCGTGTCGCCGACGCGCACGTCCTTGCGGTGCACCTCGTCCTCGTTGTGCAGCGTGGCGTTGGTCACCGTCACGCCGCCGACGAACACCGGCTCCAGCCGCGCCACCGGCGTGATCGCGCCAGTGCGCCCGACCTGCACGTCGATGCCGAGGACCCGGGTCATTTCCTCCTGCGCCGGAAACTTGCGCGCGATCGCCCAGCGCGGCGCGCGCGAGACGAAACCCAGCGTCTTCTGCTGATCGATGCGGTCGACCTTGAACACCACGCCGTCGATGTCGAAAGGCAGCGTGTCGCGCTGGCTGCCCATCTTTTCGAAATAGCGCTCGCAGCCTTGCAGCCCGTCGACGCGTTCGATACCCGCGTACACGCGCAGGCCCCAGTGTTTCAATCGGTCGAGAATGGCGCTGTGCCGGTCCGGCAGGCGGCCGCCCTCGACCAGACCGATGCCGTAGATGTAGATTTCCAGCGGACGCGCGGCGGTGATCTTCGCATCGAGCTGGCGCAGCGAACCGGCCGCCGCATTGCGCGGGTTGGCGAAGGTCTTCTGACCGGCCTGTTCCGCCTGCGCGTTCAGATCACGGAAGCCCTTGCGCGACATGAACACTTCGCCGCGCACTTCGAGACGCCTGGGCCAGCCGCCGCCGAGCAGGCGCAGCGGCACCGACTCGAGGGTGCGCACGTTCTGGGTGATGTCCTCGCCCACCGAACCGTCGCCGCGGGTCGCGCCGCGCGCAAGCACGCCGTCTTCGTAGAGCAGGCTGACGGCCAGGCCGTCGAGCTTGGGTTCGGCGCTGTACTCGACCGCGTCGACTTCGAGCCGGTCACGCACGCGCCGGTCGAACTCGCGCAATTCGTCGTCGTCCAGCGCGTTGCCGAGCGACAGCATGGGCACTTCGTGCCTGACCTGGCCGAACGCGTCCAGCGGTTCGGCGCCGACCCGTTGGGTGGGCGAGTCCGGCGTGATCAGCTCGGGGTGCCCGGCCTCCAGCGACTCCAGTTCGCGCAGCAGCCGGTCGTACTCGGCGTCGGGTATCTCCGGCCGGTCGAGCACGTAGTACCGGTAATTGTGATGGCGGATTTCGTCGCGCAGTTGCTCGATGCGCCGGGCGACGGAAGAGACGCCGGCCGACATCGTCGCTCAGCAGGCGCGGCACGCTGCGCCAGGTGCGTTCCCGGCGGCATCGCAATGGGCAACGTGCAGACGCCGACGCGGGCCGCTCATAGCGCCGAGCGCTGGGGACTGATGCGCGCGCCCGCAATCTGCTGGCGCACGTGCATCAGCATCTGATGGGTGACGGCATGGTGTTCCTGGTCACGCAGCACGCCGCCCAGTTCCGCCGCGAGCCGCTCGGCCGTGTTGACCAGATCGTCGAACGCTTCAACACCGGACACCGGCGCGGGTAACTGCAGAAACAGGCTGAGACCGGGCGTTGCGAAATCCTCCATGGCACCGGGTTCGAACGTACCCGGCTTGACCGCGCTGGCCACGCTGAACACCGGCTGGCGTTGCGCGCCGACGAGCGCCACGCGGTGGAAGATATTCATGTCGCCGAACTCCAGTCCGGCGCGCTCGAACGCCGCGCGCAGCGCCGACCCGCGAAACGGATGTCCGCCCGGCGCCATCACCGACAGCACGATCAAGCGTTCCTCGTTGGACGCATCCTCCGGCGCCGGTTCGTCCGGTGCCGGCGCCCGGTGCGCCGGAGCGTCCGCCGCGGCGGCGGCCGCCGGAGATTTCGGCGCCGGAGATTTCGGCGCCGGAGATTTCGCCGCCGGAGATTTCGGCGCCGGAACTTCGTCGCGCTCGCCGACCAGTTCGGCCATGCGCGCCAGTTCGCGCCGCACGTCGTCGTCGCTGTCGACGGTATCCGCCGGCATGCGCTCGATGTGGTCGAACAGGTCGACTTCCGGTTCCGGTGCCCGTGCGCGGCGTGCGCTGGCGCCGCGCCGGCTCAACTGATAGCGCGTGAACAGATAGACGAACGCGATGAACGCCACACCGACCACGAGAAGTATCCAACGCAAACCCTTCATGCGCGCTCCGTCAGACCGCCGCCAGTTGCACCGCTTCGTCGATGTCGACGGCAACGAGCCGAGAGACGCCGGGCTCGTGCATGGTCACGCCGGACAACTGGTTGGCGAGATCCATGGTGATCTTGTTGTGCGTGATGAAGACGAACTGCACGCGCTCGGACATTTCGCGGACCATGTCGCAGAAGCGGCCGACGTTGGCGTCATCCAGCGGTGCGTCCACCTCGTCGAGCATGCAGAACGGCGACGGGTTGAGTTCGAAGATCGAGAACACCAGCGCCACCGCGGTCAGCGCCTTCTCGCCGCCGGACAACAGGTGAATGGTGCTGTTGCGTTTGCCCGGCGGACGCGCCATGACCCCGACGCCGGTGTCGAGCAGATCCTCGCCGGTCAGTTCCAGATAGGCGTGGCCGCCGCCGAACAGGCGCGGGAACATCGACTGGAAACCGCTGTTGACCTTGTCGAACGTATCCTTGAAGCGCGTGCGCGTCTCGCGGTCGATCTTGCGGATCGCGTTTTCCAGCGTGTCCAGCGCGGCGGTCACGTCGGCGTGCTGGGCGTCCAGGTACTGCTTGCGCTCGCTCTCGGTCTGGAATTCCTCGATGGCGGCCAGGTTGATCGGGCCCAGGCGCTGGATGCGTTTTTCCAGGCGATCGACTTCCTCGGCCCAGGCGTCGATATTGGCGTCCTCGGCCATCTCTTCGACCAGCGCCGCCAGTTCGAAGCCGCTTTCGACGATCTTTTCCAGCAGCGTCTCGCCGCGCACCTTGATCTCCTGCCAGTGCAGCCTGCCCTGGTTCAGTTCCTCGCGCAGCTCCTGCGACCGGCGTTCCTGCGCGTGGCGGCTCTGTTCCTGTTCGCGCAGGCGATGGTCGATGGCTTCGAGCTTGCGCCGCTCGGCGGCCAGTTCCCCTTCGACCTGGTGGCGCCGCTCGAGCTGCACCGCGAGTTCGCTTTCCATGTCCGCGAGCGGCTCGGCGCTGGCTTCGATCGCCTGCCGCAGTTCCTCGCGGCGCCGGCTGAGATGTCCCTGCTGGCCGCGCATGCGCTCCAGGTTCTGCGTGGTGGTGTCCTGCTCGGTCTTCAACGCGCGGTTTTTCAGCGCCAGTTCATGCGCGGAATCGCGGTCTTTCTGCGCGGCGGCGCGCGCCGCGTTGAGCGCATCGCGCAACTGGTCGCGCTGCGCGGACAGGCGCGCGCTTTCCTCGGCGAAGGTTTCGAGTTCACCCAGCGCCTGATGCAGCAGCCGGCGTGACGCGTCCATGGCCTGTTGTTTCTCGGCCTGCTGTTCGTGCAATTCGTCGGCTTCCTTCTGCAGCGCGGCGGTGCGCGCGTGCATCTGCTCCAGGCGGCTTTGGCGCGCCTCGAGCTGGGCGCGCGCGTCGCTGAACTGGCGATGCGCCAGGTTCGCCTCGACCTGCAATTCCTCGCGGCGCGCCTCGGCGTCCTGCAATTCGCGGCGGGCGTTTTCCAGCGCTTCCTCCAGCGTCGCGGCCAATGCGCTGCCGGCCGCCAGTTCGGCGTCCAGCGCGGCGATGGCTTTTTCGCGTTCCAGCACGCCCGCCTTGCTCTCCGCGTTGCGCGCGTACTTGAGCCAGTTGCCGCCCAGCCAGAGACCTTCCGGCGTCACCACCGACTCGTGCGCCTGCAGGCGCTCCCGCAGACCGATGGCCTCGTGCCAGGACTCGACGGCGTAAACGCCGGCGAACAGCGTCTGCACCGGCCAGGGCGCGCGCACTTTGCCGGCCAGCGGCACGCCGGCCGCGGCGGTGGATTCCGGCGCCGGCGCGGACGTGTCGAACAACGCCAGCGCGCCCTGCTGCAACTGCGCGAGCGTGTCGGCGAAATCGGTGACGCCGTCGGCGCACACGGCTTCGAGATTGAAGCCCAGCACCGTTTCGACGGCGCGCTCCCAGCCGCTGTCGACGTCGAGCTGTTTGGCCAGTCGCGGCGCGTCGGCGAGAGCGCGTTGCCGCAGCCAGTCGGCGACCTCGCCTTCCTGACCGCCCAGTGCGGCCTGCTGCAAGGCGTGCAGCGACGACAGCCGCCCGCGCATGTCCTGCAACACGCCCTGCGCGTCGTTGAGTTCGCGCTGCTGGTCGCGGGTCTGGTCGCGCAGGCCGTCGATGCGCGCACGCAGCGCTTCCAGCTCGTCCTGCAGGGTTTTGGACCGGCGCTGCCGCTCGTCCGCCGTGCCGGTCAATTCGCCGATCTCGGCTTCGAGGCGGCCGCTGTCGTACTGGGTGCGTTCCTGGGCGATGCGCTCGATGCGCTGCTGTATCTGGTTCTGCTGCTGCTCCAGATGATCGATGCGGGTGCGCTCGACCTGGGCCGTCTGCGAGACTTCATTGCTGCGCCGGTTGAAGGTGTCCCAGCCCGTCTGCCAGTCGTGCATCGCGGCCTCGGCCTGTTCGAGCCGCTCGCGCGAATCGTTGGCCACGCCCGTCGCGCTGTCCAGCGCCGGCTCGTTTTCCGCCAGTTCGCGCGCCAGGTACTCCAGCCGCTCGCCGTCGACCTTGATGTGCGCCTGCACTTCGTTCCACGCCTGCTCGGTCTTCTCCCGCTCGTCCTGCTGACTGCGCCGGGTCTCCTTGGCGTGCTGGATGGCCTGCTCGGTGCGCGCGACTTCCGCGCCCAACTCGTAGAACCGGCCCTGCACCCGGTTGAACACCTCCTGCGCGTCGTGGTGTTCCTCGCGGCCGGTCTCCAGCGCCGCCTCGACCGCGCGCAGTTCGGCGACCACCGCCTCCAGCCGGTTTTCCTGTTCGGCCAGCACCTGGCGCTGGCTGGCGCTTTCGTCGTGGAGCGCCTGGTAACGCAGCGTCAACAGCTCGGCCCTGGCGCGGCGCTCGAGTTCGCGCAGCTCCTTGAAACTGACCGCCGCCCTGGCCTGGCGCTGCAACTTCTCAAGTTGTTTCTCTATTTCATCTCTTAAGTCATTAAGGCGGCTTAGATTTTCCTGTGTATGCCGGATGCGCGTCTCGGTCTCGCGGCGGCGTTCCTTGTACCTGGAGATGCCGGCCGCCTCCTCCAGGAAGACGCGCAGGTCCTCGGGTCTGGCCTCGATCAGGCGCGAGATCATGCCCTGTTCGATGATGGCGTAGCTGCGCGGGCCCAGACCGGTGCCCAGAAAGATGTCGGTGATGTCGCGGCGGCGGCACTTGGTGCTGTTCAGATAGTAGTTGGACTGGCCGTCGCGCGACACCTGGCGGCGCAGCGCGATTTCGTTGTACTCGGCGTACTGGCCGCCGATGGCGCCGTCGGCATTGTCGAACACCAGTTCGACCGACGCCTGCGCGACCGGCTTGCGCGCGGTCGAGCCGTTGAAGATGACATCCGCCATCGAGTCGCCGCGCAGGTGCTTGGCGGAGGTCTCGCCCATGACCCAGCGCACCGCGTCGATCACGTTGGATTTTCCGCAACCGTTGGGGCCGACGACGCCGGTCAGCGCGGACGGAAAATGAATCGTAGTGGGGTCGACGAACGATTTGAAGCCGGACAGCTTGATCTTGCTCAGTCGCATGGGCGGACGATACAGAACCCGACCGCCTGTGACAAGCGTGACACGGGTCGTCCGCGCGCTTCGATCGGCGTTTGCCGACGCTGTAAATCAGGCCGCCGGACAGCCGGCGCCGGCGTCCGGCGTCTTGTCCGCGGCGCGGCGCTTCGGGTATCGTTGCGGCCATGAGCACCCAACCGAGCAGAACCCTCGAAACCTTCGAAAATCCCAATCCCGAGCGCGACTACAGCATCCGCATCCGCATACCGGAATTCACCTGCCTGTGCCCGAAAACCGGCCAGCCGGATTTCGCGACGCTGCATCTCGACTACGTCCCCGACCTGCGCTGCGTCGAACTCAAATCGCTCAAGCTTTACGTCTGGTCGTACCGCGACGAAGGCGCATTCCACGAGGCGGTCACCAACCGCATCCTCGGCGACCTGGTCGCCGCCTGCGCGCCGCGCTTCATGCGCCTGACGGCGCGCTTCAACGTGCGCGGTGGAATCTACACGGACGTTGTCGCCGAATACCGCGCCGAGGGGTGGGTGGCGCCGGTGAAGGTGGAGTTGCCGTGAGGTTGTGAAAGTTAACCGCTAAGGACGCCAAGGACGCGAAGGAAAACCACATTCATTAAGATCCTAATCCTTAACCACAAAGGACACGAAGGACACGAAGATAAACAAGTTCTGACCACCTCAGATAATCGAGACTCGCAGAACCTCTCAACGCCAGCAAGAGCGCCGTAGCCTGAGCGCAAAGGAGTGAAAGCCCGGGGATGAACCGTGGCCTGACCCGGGCTCGCTCCGTTCAGCCCAGGCCACGATACTGCGCAAGCCTCAGCCAGCGGTGGGCTCCATACGTGTTCTTACCTTTGTGTCCTTCGTGTCCTTTGTGGTTAAGGATCTTTTGTGGTTAAGGATCTTTTTTTGCGGTTAAGGATCTAACGATGGTTTTCCTTCGCGTCCTTGGCGTCCTTCGCGGTTGATCCGGTTTCATTCGATGCAAGCAAAACACCCATGGACACCTTCATAGGCATCGACGTCGGCACTTCGGCCTGCCGCGCCTGCGCCATCGACGCGGCCGGCAACGAAGTTGCCAACGCGCGTGTCGACCTGCCACCGCCGGCGCGCGACGGCGCGGCGGTCGAACAGGATGCCGCTGTGTGGTGGGACGCACTGACCGCGACGCTGGACCACCTGTGCGCAACGTTCGCCGCCGGCAGCGTGCGCCGCATCGCGCTCGACGCCACCTCCTCCACCCTGCTGCTGTGTACGCGCGACGGCACGCCCTTGACCACTGCGCTGATGTACGACGACGCGCGCGCCACCGCGCAGGCACAGCGGATCGCGCGCGCGGCGCCGGCCGATTCCGCCGCCGCGGGCGCCACCAGCAGCCTGGCGAAACTGCTGTACCTGCTCGAACGCTGTCCGGTCACGCAGCCGCGCGCCGCGCACCAGGGCGATTGGCTGAACGGCATGCTGTGCGGCACCTTCGGCATCTGCGACGAAAACAACGCGCTGAAACTCGGTTACGACGCGCGGCGGCGGCGCTGGCCGGACTGGATCGACGCGCTGGGATTACCGGACGGCTGTCTGCCGGCGGTGCGCCCGCCCGGGACGCCGCTGGGCGAGATCACACCGGCGCTGTGCCAGCGCTGGGGACTGGCGCCGGGCGCGTCGCTGGTTTGCGGCACCACCGACAGCACCGCCGGCGTGATTGCGACGGGCGCACTGAACGTCGGCGACGCGGTGACGGCGCTGGGCTCGACCCTGGTCCTGAAGGTGGTCTCGCAACAGCCGGTCACCGCGTCGCTCCACGGCGTCTACAGCCACCGTCTGGGCGATCGCTGGCTGGCCGGCGGCGCGTCGAACACCGGCGGCGGCGTGCTGGCGCAGTTTTTCGATGCAACGCAACTCGCCGCACTCAGTGCGCAGGTCGACCCGCGCCATCCGATCTGTCTCGATTACTATCCGCTGCCCGGCGTCGGCGAGCGCTTTCCCGTCGCCGACCCGCACAAGCAACCGCGCATTCACCCGCGCCCCAAATCCGATGTGCGCTTTCTACAGGGGCTGCTGCAGGCCATCGCGCGCATCGAGCGGCACGGTTATCGACTGCTGGCCGACCTGGGTGCGCCTTATCCGACCCGCGTGCTGACGGTGGGCGGCGGCGCTGACAATGTGCAGTGGACGGAAATACGCCGCCGCCTGCTGGGCGTGCCGGTGTCCCCGGCGCAGCACCGCGAGGCGGCGTACGGCGCCGCGCTGCTCGCGCGCGGGCTGCAAACCGAGATACAAGAACCGGGGTCAGAACACAGTTTTCGCTAATATTCACTGAGAAGACGCCGGGACAAGAATTGTAGTACGTGAGTTCTGCACCGAATATTAGCGAAAACTGTGTTCTGACCCGAATGGCACTTACTTAAGCCCAGAACTGCCGTCATCCCGGCGAAGGCCGGGATCCAGAATCTACAATAGTGGTAGTTTTCCTGGATTCCGGCCTTCGCCGGAATGACGAAACCCCTGAATTCAGAGTTGAGTAAGTGCCATTCTGTTCTGACCCCGGTTTTTGGACCCCGGTTCTTGTATCTCGGTTGCGGACTTTCCTTTCGCCGGCGCAGACGCTATCGTGCGCCGACGAATGCGCTGCCGATCGTGACATGCGGCGCCCGGTAACTGGACCCTCCATCGCGCAACCACATGCTTTGAAATCCTTACGATGAAATCCTTTGTGCAAGGCGCAGGGTTCGTGTTCGACGGCTTCGCGCTGATCCGCCGGCCGCGCCTGCGGCGTTTCGTCATCGTTCCGCTGCTCATCAATCTGCTATTGTTCGGCGGCCTGCTGTGGGCGGCGGTCGGCTGGATTCGGCACCTGGTCAGCTACCTGATGGGTTATCTGCCGGCCTGGCTCGACTGGCTGAGCTATCTGGCGTGGCCGGTGTTCGTGGTGCTCGGACTGGCCGTCGTGTTCTACGGCTTTTCGGCGGCGGCCAACCTGATCGCCTCGCCGTTCAACGGCCTGCTCGCCGAAATGGTCGAAAAGGAACTCACCGGCAAACCGGTCGAGGGCGACTGGCGCCAACTGCTGCGCGACGTCGCGCCGGCGCTCTGGTCGGAGGTGCGCAAGCTGTTTTATTTTCTGGTACGCGCCGCGCCGCTGGGGTTGCTGTTTCTGATTCCGGGCGTGAACCTGGCGGCTCCCGTGCTGTGGACCCTGTTCAGCGCCTGGATGATGGCCATTCAGTACGTCGACTACCCGATGGGCAATCACGGGCTGTTCTTCCGCGATCAGCGGCGGCGCCTGCGCAGGAACCGGCTGCAGGCGCTCGGGTTCGGCTTGACCACGCTGCTGCTGACGCTCACGCCTTTCGTGAATTTTTTCATCATGCCGGTCGCGGTCGCAGGCGCGACGGCCATGTGGGTGAAAAACGCCGACCTCAGCCGCGAGTGACTTATCGAGCGCTGCCTGAGCGCGTGACCCGCAGCAGCGGCCTTGGCAGCGACTGCATGCGGTCTCGACAGGGGATCCCTTCGCCGGCAAGCCGGCTCCAGCACGGATTTCACCCGCGTGCGCAATTCTGGTTGTATGCGCTTCAGCCTCGCGCCTGAGTCACGATGAACCGCCGCATCCGCGCGACGCCCTCTTCGAGATTTTCCAGCGTCGTCGTATAGGCGAAGCGCAGATGATTCGCAGCGCCGAACTCGCCGAAATCCAGGCCCGGCGTCACCGCCACGCCGGCGTCTTCGAGCAGACGCCGCGTAAACGTAAAGCTGTCGTCGGCGAACCGGCTGCAATCGGCGTAGACGTAAAAGGCGCCCTGCGGCTGCGCGGCGATGGCGAACCCCAATTCGCGCAGCGCCGGCACCAGGAAATCGCGCCGCGCGCGGAACGCGTCGCGCCGCTCGTCGAGTATCGCGATCGTGTCTGCGTCGAAGGCCGCAAGCGCGGCGTATTGCGCCGGCGTCGGTGCGGCGATGTACAGATTCTGCGCCAGCTTGTTCAGGTCGCTCACATAATCATCCGGCGCAACCAGCCAGCCGATGCGCCAGCCGGTCATGCCGAAATACTTGGAGAAACTGTTGATGACGAACAGTTCGCCGGACAGCGACAGCGCACTGTACGACTCGGCTTCATAGGTCAGCCCCTGATAGATCTCGTCGACGATCAGGCGTCCGCCCTGCGCCGCCACGAAATCCGCGATGGCCGCCAGTTCGGGGCGTTCGATGCAGGTGCCGGTGGGGTTCGCCGGCGTCGCCACCAGCAGCGCGCGCGTGCCGGCCTGCCAGTGCCGGCGTACCAGGTCCAGCGTCGGCTGGTATGCGGTCGCGGCGCTGACCGGCAGCGGCTGCGGCACACCGCCGGCGAGATGCACGAAGTTGCGGTTGCAGGGATAACCCGGATCGCTCAGCAGCAGGCGGCTGCCGGGGTCGACCAGCAGCGCGGTGATCATCTGCAGCGCCGCGGAACTGCCGGGCGTGATCAGTATGCGGCGCGGATCGATGGCGGCCGAGAAACGGCGTGCGTAGTAGCGCGCGATCGTCTCGCGCAGCTCGGCCAGGCCGGTCGCCGCCGTGTAGTGCGTCCTGCCCGCCTGCAACGCACGGATGCCCGCCTGCACCACCGGCTCCGGCGTCACGAAATCCGGTTCGCCGACTTCCATGTGGATGATCGAGCGTCCCTGCCTTTCCAGTTCGATTGCCCTTGCGAGCACTTCCATCACGTGGAAGGGCTGAATCAGATCCATGCGCCGCGCGCGCGGCCCGCGAGCGGAAGCCATGCTAGCCGGCGCGGCGCTGTTCCGTCAGCGCCTCGAGAAACGCAACGTCGACATACCCGCACGCGGGTGCCGGACCGCGCAGGGACTTGCAGTGCGCATCGGGTTCGCCCAGATGATCGAGCACCGCCAGTGCGCCCGGAAAATCCTGGTTCACGGTGTACTGGCTGACCGTGACCAGCGTGTCCAGTCCGGCGCGCTGTGCCGAAAGCAGCCCGTTTCCGGAATCCTCGAACGCGAGACACTGATCGGGCGTCACGCCGAGCTGCTGCATGGCGTAGAGATAGATATCCGGTGCCGGTTTTTTCTTCGGCACGACGCCGCCGGCGGCGATCACGTCGAACCACGCCAGCGCGTCGTGTGCGAGACTCTTTTCCAGCAGCGCGGTGACGTTGTCCGGCGTGGTCGTGGTGGCGATGCCGAGCCGCAGACCCTGCGCGCGCGCCGCCAGCAACAAGCGCCGGACACCGGGACGCAGCGGCACGCCGCCGGCGGCGACGGTCTGTGTATAGTGGCGCGTCTTGGCCGCGTGCAGGCCGGCGATGAACGCATCGAGGTCGGCGGGCGGCGAAAAAGCCGGCGCATGGCGTTCGATGAAATGCCTGATCCGCTCCTTGCCGCCGGTGACCGACAACAATTCGCCATAGCGGTCCACCGACCAGACCCAGTCCAGCCCCGCCTCCCGGAATGCCCGGTTGAACGACCGGCGGTGAAGCTCCTCGGTCTCGGCCAGGGTGCCGTCCACGTCGAACAACAGGGTCGTCAGTCTGTGCATTGCGGTCTCCGGGCCTGAACGGCCGCCCAATTTAACCGCGGCCCGCGGCTCTCTCAAAGAAGCCCGGGCACTCCTCTTGACTCGCGAGCACGGGGCACGGAAACTAGTGAGTTTAACCGACTGGCGACAGCGGAAATACTTGCCCGGTCCTGGGGTTTCTGCTATAGACCTTCGGCCCGGTTGCCCCCTGGAGAGATTGCATGGCGACGAAGAAAAAGGCTGCCAAAGCGAAACCGAAGGCCAAGACGAGTACGGCAGCGAGACCCGCGGCAAAAAAGACCGCCGCAAAAAAAACCGCGCCCGCTAAAGAGGCGACGCCGAAAGCCAAGGCACCGAAACCGAAGCCCGCCGCAGCCGCACACACCGCCAAGAAGAGCAGTATGACCAAGACCGTCGAAAAGAAAGCCACCGGGAAGAACGCCGCGGAAAAGAAAGCGCCGGCGAAAAAGACCGCGACCCCCCGCTCCCGCGCCGCGCCCACGGCCGCCGTGCGGTCGGGCTCGGCCTCAGCCACCGGTCCCGTGCCGGGTATCGCGCCCTACGTGGAAAAGAAGGGCGAGGAGTACATGAATTTCGAGCAGGTCGCGCATTTCCGCAAGATTCTGCTGGCCTGGAAGCGCGAGCTGATGGAAGAAGTCGATCGCACGGTTCATCACATGCAGGACGAGGCCGCGAACTTTCCCGATCCCAACGATCGCGCAACGCAGGAATCCGAATTCAGCATGGAGCTGCGCACGCGCGACCGCGAACGCAAACTCATCAAGAAAATCGACGAAGCGATCGGCAAACTCGACGCCGAGGACTACGGCTACTGTGAAGCCTGCGGCGTCGAGATCGGCATTCGCCGCCTGGAAGCGCGTCCAACGGCCACGTTGTGCATAGACTGCAAAACGCTGGACGAAATACGCGAGCGTCAGCACGGGTAAGTCGCCGCCTGTACGCGGCAGGCGCTTTGCGGCGGCGGGTCCCGTCGCCGGCCGGGCGCCGGTGACAGCTTACTGCGGGCGTTTCGCGCCCTCGCCTTCGGGCCCCCTGCATTTCGGTTCCCTGGTTGCCGCCGTCGGCAGTTTTCTCGACGCGCGCCGCGTCGGCGGCCGCTGGCTGGTGCGCATCGAAGACCTCGACCCGCCGCGCGAAACGCCAGGCGCCGCCGATGACATCCTGCGCACCCTCGATGCCCTGGGTTTGCACTGGGACGGTCCGGTGCTGTATCAGAGCACGCGAACGGACGCGTACTGCGCCGCGCTGGAAGCGCTCGAAAAGCGCGGCCTCATCTATCCTTGCGCGTGCAGCCGCCAGGAAATCCGCGAAAACGCGCTGCCCGGCGGCGTCGAGCCGATCTATGCCGGCACCTGCCGCAATGGAATTCCGCCCGGCCGGACGCCGCGCGCACTGCGTGTGAAAGTCGACGGTGCCGAAATCGGGTTCGTCGACCGTCTGCAGGGACCGCGACGGGAGTGCCTGCCGGCGACGAGCGGCGACTTCATCGTGCGCCGCGCCGACGGGCTGTTTGCGTATCAGCTCGCGGTCATCGTCGACGATGCCGCGCAGGGCATCACGGACATCGTGCGCGGCAGCGATCTCTTCGACAACACCGGACGCCAGATCTTTCTGCAACAGCGCCTGGAGCTGCCGACACCCCGCTATCTGCATCTGCCGGTCGCCGTCGACCAGGACGGCAGCAAACTCAGCAAACAGAACCGGGCGCCGGCGGCCGACCCCGCGGCCGGCGCCCGGCTGCTGTGGCAGGTCGTTGCCTTCCTGGGACAGCGGCCGCCGTCGGAGCTGGCCGGCGCCACGCTCGAGGAGTTCTGGCGCTGGGCCGTCGAGCACTGGAACGCCGCCGGTATCCCGTCGACCCGGCAGTTGGCCGTTGCATGACGCCCTTGCCGCAGGCGGTACTGTGCCGCGAGCCCTGTTGGCAATGGCGCACCTGCTGCCTGCGCCTGCGCAAAACCGGGGTCAGAACGCAGTTTTCGCTAATATTCACTGCGCGTACACCGCAACAAGTAATGTGGTGCGCGACTTCGACACCGAATATTAGCGAAAACTGTGTTCTGACCCGAATGGCACTTACTTAACTCTGAATTCAGGGGTTTCGTCATTCCGGCGAAGGCCGGAATCCAGGAAAACTACCACTATTGCAGATTCTGGATCCCGGCCTTCGCCGGGATGACGGCAGTTCTGGGCTTAAGTAAGTGCCATTCTGTTCTGACCCCGGTTTTGACCCCGGTTTTTGTCTCGGTTTTGGGGCTTTGTCCAGGCATGTCCCGGTAACGTACAATGGCGGCGCGAAAACAAACAAGAAGCCACACCACCTCATCATTGGAGACACGAAGGAGTTCCAGATGTCCGACGAAAAGGTCTATCCGGTTTCCGCGGCGATCGCACGCCACGCGCACATCGACGCCGATGAATACGAGGACATGTACCGTCAGTCGATGGAGGAGCCGGCCGGGTTCTGGGCGGAACAGGCCGAACGGTTCCTGACCTGGACCAAACCCTGGAGCGAAGTCTGTCACTGGGATTTCAAAGTACCCGAAATCCGCTGGTTCGCGGGCGCCGAATTGAACGCCTGCTACAACTGCATCGACCGCCACCTCGAAACACGCGGCGACGACGTTGCCATCATCTGGGAAAGCGACGACCCCGCGGTCGACCGCTCCATTACCTACCGCGCGCTGTTCGATCAGGTCTGCCGTTTCGCGAACGTGTTGAAAGAGCGCGGTGTGAAGAAAGGCGACCGCGTCTGCATCTACATGCCGATGATCCCCGAGGCGGCGTACGCGATGCTGGCGTGCGCGCGCATCGGCGCGGTGCACTCGGTCGTGTTCGGCGGTTTCTCGCCCGAATCGCTCAAGGACCGCATTCTCAACGCCGACTGCCGCGTGCTGGTCACCGCCGACGAAGGCGTGCGCGGCGGGCGCCATGTGCCGCTCAAGGCCAACGCCGACCAGGCACTCAAATCCTGTCCGAACGTGCACAGCGTGATCGTGGTGAAACGCACCGGCGGCGCCGTCGACTGGACGGCGGAGCGTGATCTGTGGCTGCACGAAGCGCTGCAGCAGGTCGACGCCGCCTGTCCGGCCGAACCGATGGACGCGGAAGCGCCCTTGTTCATTCTGTACACGTCCGGTTCGACCGGCAAACCCAAGGGTGTCCTGCACACCACCGGCGGCTACCTGCTTTACGCGGCGATGACCCACAAGTATGTCTTCGACTACCAGGACCACGAACACTTCTGGTGTACCGCCGACGTCGGCTGGGTCACCGGTCATACCTATATCGTCTATGGACCGCTGGCCAATGGCGCGACCACACTCATGTTCGAAGGCATTCCGACGTATCCGGATTCGTCGCGCTTCTGGCGTGTGTGCGACAAACACCAGGTCGCGACCTTCTACACGGCGCCGACGGCGATCCGCGCGCTGATGCGCGAGGGCGACGGCCCGGTCAAGGCCGCGTCGCGCAAATCGCTGCGCCTGCTGGGTTCGGTCGGCGAACCGATCAACCCGGAAGCCTGGGAGTGGTACTACCACGTGGTCGGCGACGCACGCTGCCCCATCGTCGATACCTGGTGGCAGACGGAAACCGGCGGACATATGATCACCCCGCTGCCGGGCGCGACCCCGCTCAAGCCGGGCTCGGCCAGTAAACCCTTTTTCGGCGTCGCGCCGGCGCTGGTCGACAACGAGGGCCGCCTGCTCGAAGGCGAGGCGTCTGGCAATCTGGTCATCACGCAGTCCTGGCCGGGCCAGATGCGCACCGTCTACGGCGACCACAAGCGCTTCAAGGACACCTATTTCGCGACCTACCCCGGCATGTACTTCACGGGCGACGGCGCGCGCCGCGACAAGGACGGCTATTACTGGATCACCGGGCGCGTCGACGACGTGCTGAACGTCTCCGGGCACCGCCTCGGCACCGCCGAACTGGAAAGCGCGCTGGTGCTGCACGATGCGGTGGCCGAAGCCGCCGTTGTGGGGTTTCCGCACGAGATCAAGGGCCAGGGCATCTACGCCTACGTCACGCTGGTGAAGGGCTACGAACCCAGTGAGGCGCTGCGCGCCGAGCTGGTAAAGCTGGTCCGCAAGGAAATCGGCGCCATCGCGTCGCCCGATTTCATCCAGTGGGCGCCCGGACTGCCGAAGACGCGCTCCGGAAAGATCATGCGCCGCATTCTGCGCAAGATCGCGGAGAACCGGATCGACGACCTGGGGGACATCAGCACGCTGGCCGATCCCGGCGTCGTCGAGGACCTGAAGACCAATCGCGCCAACCGCTGATCGAATGGCGCCCGCCGGAGGTGCGATCGTCACGAGCGGCTTCCGCCCCGCCTGGTGGCTGCCCGGCGCGCACGCGCAGACGATCCATCCGTTTCTGGCGGGCCGGGAATCGCCACCGCCGCTGACGCGCGAGCGGCTGGAACTCGAAGACGGCGATTTTCTCGACCTCGACTGGACCGCGGATACCGGAAACGCGGTGGTGCTGGTGATTCACGGGCTGGAGGGTTCGGTCAGATCGCACTATGCCGCACGCCTGCTGAACCGCCTCGCCGGCGCCGGATTCACCGCGTTGTTCATGCATCTGCGCGGGTGCAGCGGCGTTCCCAACCGGCTGCCGCGCCGCTACCATTCGGGCGAGACCGGCGATCTCGATACCGTCGTGCGCCGGGTGACGCTGCGTTTTCCCGAGCGCGCGCTGCACATCGTCGGGTTTTCGCTGGGCGGCAACATTCTGCTCAAATGGCTGGGCGAACAGGGCGAGCACGCGCCGGTGCACAGTGCCGTCGCGGTTTCGGTGCCGTTCTGGCTGGACAGCGCCGCGACGCGTCTGGAGCATGGCTTTTCGCGCGGCTACCAGCGTTACCTGCTGCGCAAACTCTGCGACGCGCTTGCGGAGAAGCTGAAACAGGTATCGGTGCCGGCGCTCGACCCGACGGTGCTGGAAAACATTCACACGCTGCGCGACTTCGATAACGCGGTGACCGCCCCGCTGCACGGTTTTCGCGACGCCGACGATTATTACCGCCGGTCCAGTTGCCGGCAGTTCCTGCAGGGCATCCGGAAGCCCACATTGATCCTGCACGCGCGCAACGATCCTTTCATGTATCCGGACGTGGTTCCGACCGCCGCCGAACTTTCGGACAGCGTGCGGCTGGAACTCAGCCGCGACGGCGGCCATGTCGGCTTCGTCGGCGGCCGCTGGCCCTGGGCGCCGCGCTATTGGGTACACGAGCGTATCTGCAACTATCTGCTGGCCAGGTCGTAAGGAAGGCTGAAAACACAGGTACAAACCCTTTCATTACCGCAAAGGCGCGCGAAGGCGCGCAAAGTAAAGACTCCATGGCCGCTACCTCCGGGGACATCGATGTCCCGAAGTTCGGCGCCAATCCAAAACCCGCGATAATCTGTAGTTGCAAAGGCAGGCGGAGAGCGGCGAAGTCAAAGGTCTGAACTCCACCCTCCGTCCGGATCCTTGTCCTCTTGCCGGACGCCGAGCCAACCGCTGCGAATGCGTGGGTCGACCGAGTCGCAGCACCCGCCCTAAGCGCGCCGATTGGGCCAAGCGCAGCGAAGCCCGCTGCCGTGCCTCCCGTCGTTGGGCTGCGCCGCGCTCCGCTTAATCCGGGCAGTGAACCGCGGCGCCGGCGAAGAGATACTTCGCGCGCCTTGGCGGTGAATTATTCTTTAATCCCCAGCACCTTCGCGTCGCCTCCAAACGCGCGCCCGTCTCAAGCCGGACTGCCGCGCGCCGATAGCTCCCCAGACAAAAGACGGGCTCAGGCACTGGACGCATTTCCCACCGTGAGCACGTTTCGGGGTCTCCGGCAGCGTTCCCGCCGGACACCGCGCCCGCACCATCGGACGGTGTTCCCCCTTTCGCGATCGGCTTGCATACGGGATTGACCCATATGACTATTCTTGACTTTTCCAAGGCCACCGCGCTGAGCTGCCTGCTGGTGCTCGGGGCCACCACCGGACGCGCCGACGAGGCCGATATCTATTCAGTGCAGTTTTCCGAGGACGGAAAATACCTGATCACCGGCGGCAGCGGCGGCTATACGCTGGCGAAGTCCGAAGACCACTCGGGCGGCATCAAGATCTGGAACAGCACGTCCGGTGAACTCGTCGAGGCCATGGGCAAACGCGACGATCTGGACGCGATGTTCGGCAGCAACTACGGCCGCGTCGGCGACCAGCGCTGGGGCATCAGCAACTTCAAGGACGTGGTGTTGACCGGCAACTACCCGGACGGCAAGATCCTGCTGCTGCCCAGTTCGCTGGGCTACATGGCCGATCCGAACGACGTGCGCATGCCCGATCGTGTCGGTGCCCAGCTCGACATTCGCGGCCGGGGCATCAAACCAATCGACTTCAAGCGCTTTACCAGCGTGCACGGCGACTGCGGAGCCGGCGCGGCACTGCCCGACTTCATCGGCCCCATCGTGCCGTCAGAAAACGGCCGGTACGCCGGTATCGTGGTCAACACCTGCCATGTGCGCAAGCTCGGCGACGCTACCGAGCGTCGGGAATACACCTCGGATCTGCACATCATGAACCTGGCGACGTTCGTGGTCAGCCGTTCGTTTAACAACATCGACGCCGGCCTGTACGCGCTTGGCGTCAGCAACAACGGCGAACGCGCCGCGTTCGTCGGCCGCGACCGGTTTGCCGTGCTGGAAGTCGGTAGCGGAGCGGAACGCGTCATCGAGACTTATCCGGCCGGTGACTATCTGATACCGCGCCAGTTCAGCACGCTGAAGTTCAGCAGCGACGGCAGCAAACTGATTTCGCTGGATACTGTTCTGGATATCGACAGCGGCACCGAAACGCCGCTCAAGTGGGTGTCGACCAACACCCGGAAACCGCGCCGCATCTCCAACATCAAGATCGCGCCGGACCTGAGTTACTTCTCGATCGTCGTTCCGAAGCGTTCGCTCGTCGTGTTCGGCGAGGACGGGCTTCCGCAGTCCTACGGCGCGGCCGACAAGGTCATGCTGTTGAATGCCCGCACCGGCAAACAGATCGAACTGGATGTAACCGACTCCATGACGGAGGGCAAGCGTTGTGTCACCGACATCTCGCCGGACAGCGAGCGTGTTGTGGTGGGATGCAAGGGGGGAGTCCTGCGCGTATACGATGCGCGCAGCGGCGCGATCATATGGAAAAACCACAATACAGGCGCCAGGGACAAGGACCGGGAGTATAGACAGGCGCGGACCGCTGCGGTCGGTCCGGCCATACTGATGACGCAGCGATAATCAGTCGGGTCGGGCTTTTGGACGAAATAAAAAAGGGCCGTTCAGGCCCTTTTTCTATTGCGGCGAACGCGCTGCGGGCTATTCGATCGAGACCGCTTTCATGCTGAGCCGGATGCGGCCCTGCTTGTCGACTTCCAGCACCTTGACCTTGACCGTGTCGCCTTCGGAGAGTTTGTCGCTCACCTTCTCGACGCGTTCGTCGGAGATCTGGGAAATGTGCACCAGACCGTCCTTGCCCGGCAGGATAGTGACGAAGGCACCGAAGTCCATGAGCTTGACGACCCTGCCCTCATAGATGCTGCCGACTTCCACGTCGGCGGTGAGCTGCTCGATGCGGCGGCGCGCCTCTTCGCCGCGCGCGCTGTCGACCGAAGCGATCTTGACGATGCCGCTGTCGTCGATATCGATGCTGGTGCCGGTCTCTTCGGTGATGGCCCGGATCGTGGCGCCGCCCTTGCCGATGACATCGCGAATCCGTTCGGGATTGATCTTCATGGTGATATAGCGCGGCGCGAACTCCGACATTTCCTGGCGCGGCACGGCAATGGCCTCGTTCATCTTCCCGAGGATGTGCAGCCGTGCGGCGTGGGCCTGGGCCAGCGCCTTGTCCATGATCTCGCGGGTGATGCCATCGATCTTGATATCCATCTGCAGCGCGGTGACGCCCGTGGACGTGCCGGCCACCTTGAAATCCATGTCGCCCAGGTGATCCTCGTCGCCGACGATGTCGGTCAGAACCGCATAGCCGTCGCCTTCCTTGATCAGGCCCATGGCCACGCCGGCGACCGGCGCTCTCAGGGGCACACCGGCGTCCATCAGCGCCAGGCTGCTGCCGCACACGCTGGCCATCGAACTGGAACCGTTGGATTCGGTGATCTCCGACACCACGCGGACACTGTAGGGAAATTCGGAAGGCGAGGGCATGACCGCCGCGACACCGCGCTTGGCCAGGCGGCCGTGGCCGATCTCGCGACGCTTGGGGCTGCCTACACGGCCGGTCTCGCCGACGCAGAACGGCGGAAAATTGTAGTGCAGCATGAAGTGCTCGCGGTACTCGCCCTGCAACGCGTCGATGATCTGTGCATCGCGCTCGGTGCCCAGCGTGGTCACGACCACCGCCTGGGTTTCACCGCGTGTGAACAGCGCCGAGCCGTGCGTGCGCGGCAAGACGCCGGTGCGAACGCTGATCGGCCGGACGGTTTCGGTGTCGCGGCCGTCGATGCGCGGCTTGCCCGCGAGAATGCGCCCGCGCACGATCGACTTTTCCAGTTTCTCGATGGCGCCGCGCACTTCCTCGTCGGAATGGCCGCTGTCTTCGGTAACCAGCTTGTGCATGACAACATCGCGGATCTGGTCCAGGCGCGCATACCGCTGCTGCTTGTCGGCGATCTGATAAGCCTCGCCGAAATCACGCTCGGCGGCCGCGGCAACCGCGCCGGCCAGGGCATCGTTGCCCACCGCCGGCGCCCATTCCCACGGCGTGGGATTGACCGCGGCGACCAGTTCGCGAATGGCGGCGATGGCCGTCTGCATCTGTTCGTGGCCATACATCACGGAGCCCAGCATCACGGCTTCCGGCAGCTCCTTGGCCTCGGACTCGACCATGAGGACCGCAGTCTCGGTACCGGCGACCACCAGGTCGAGCTGCGAACTCTCGAGCTGGGTCGCGCTGGGGTTGAGCACGTACTGGCCGTCGACATAGCCGACGCGGGCAGCGCCGACCGGGCCGTTGAACGGCAGACCTGAAATCGACAACGCCGCGGACGCGCCCAGCAGCGACGCGATATCCGGATCGATTTCCGGATCGACCGACATCACCGTCGCGATGATCTGCACTTCGTTGGTGAACCCCGTCGGGAACAGTGGCCGGATCGGCCGGTCGATCAGGCGCGAGACCAGCGTCTCTTTTTCGCTCGGACGGCCCTCGCGGCGGAAAAAACCGCCGGGGATGCGGCCGGCGGCATAGGCGCGCTCCTGATAGTCGACGGTCAGCGGGAAGAAATCACGGCCTTCGCTGCCGCGCTTCATGCCGACGGCGGTGACCATGACGACGGTGTCGCCCATGCTGACCATGACGGCACCGGATGCCTGGCGGGCGATCTCGCCGGTTTCGAAAGTGACGGTGTGACCGCCGTACTGGAACGATTTCTTGATCGGGTTCACTTGGCTGTCCTGCGATTGAATACTGCGCGTGGGCGGGAGAGGAAGATCAGCGACGCAGGCCGAGACGGCTTATCAGCGACTGGTAGCGATCGACATTCTTGGTCTTAAGATAATCGAGCAGTTTGCGGCGATTACTTACCATCCGCAACAGACCCTGGCGCGAATGGTGGTCGTTCTTGTGCGTCTGAAAATGTTCGGTCAACTGTTGAATGTTGGCAGACAGCAGCGCGATCTGCACTTCGGGGGATCCGGTGTCACCCACCGAGCGCTGATAGTCCTTGACGATCTGCCCCTTTTGTTCGTTATTCAGTGCCATTGGCTCAAAACTCCAGAAATCGTTCCGCGACGAAGCCGCGTATTTTAACCGCCGGCACCTGCCGGCTCAATAGTTTGGGGGGTTATCCCGATTTCAGCAGACGCCGGGGCGCCACGCGCCCGTCGTCGATGATCTCGCCCATGCCCAGAAAGGTCCGGTCGCCGACATAAAGCCGCACCCACCCGCTGGTGGGCGCGCGCGGCACCAGCACCGGCTGTCCCTGGCGCAGATAGAAGGCCGCGTCGCTGGTCAGGTTCACGTCCGGCCACTGAACCAGCGCCGATTCCACCGGAAGCAACAACTTGTCCAGGGCCGCCCGGTCCTCGCTGTAGAGCGACTCGAGCCGCGCCATGGTCACCATCTGGTCCTCGCGGTAAGGACCAACCAGGGTCCGGCGCAGGCCGGTGACGTGCGCACCGCAGCCCAGCGCTTCGCCGATATCCTCGGCCAGCGTGCGGACATAGGTGCCCTTGGAACAGTGCGCCTCGAACTCGAGGCAGTCGCCCTCGAGCCTGCCCAGGGTCAGCTCGTGGATCAGCACCTCACGCGGGTTCCGTTCCACTTCAACGCCTTGGCGCGCCAGGGCATAGAGGCGCCGGCCGCGGTGCTTGAGCGCCGAATACATCGGCGGTATCTGCGAGATCGCGCCGCGGAAGCGCTCGAAGACCGCCTCGACCTGGGCCTCGGTGTACCGGCCCACCGGCCGCGTCTCCACGACCTCGCCTTCGGCGTCGCCGGTGTTGGTCCGCTCGCCCAGCCTGCAGCGCACCCAGTAGTGCTTGTCGGCGTCGAGCAGGAAGCCCGATGCCTTGGTCGCCTCGCCCAGGCAGATCGGCAGCATGCCCGAGGCCAGCGGGTCGAGGCTGCCCGTATGTCCGGCCTTGCGGGCGAAATACAGCCGCTTGACGTGTTGCAGCGCATCGTTCGAACGTCAAGCCGGACGGTTTGTCCAGAAGCAGGATGCCCTGCACCGGTCTGCCTTTTGCTCTACGCGCCGCCATCATCAGTCGTCACTCTCGTCCTCGGGACCGTCGCCGTCGGTTTCGTGGTGATCCCGTTTCACCGCCCGGTCGATCAATGCACTCATGCGCGCACCTTCCTCCAGCGAATGATCCTGGAGGAAATGCAGTTGCGGCACGCTGCGCATGACCACGCGCTGTCCCAGCATGTGCCGCAGATAAGGCGCCGCATGATTCAATACGCGCAGCGCCTCGTCGGCGGCCTCGCTGTCACCCAGCGTGGAGAAGAACACCTTCGCGTGCGAAAGATCGCGCGAGACCTCGACCCCCGAAATACTGATCAGCCCCAGCCGGGGCTCCTGGATTTCGCTGCGCACCAGCGCCGCCAGCTCGCGCTGGATCTGCTCGCCGACGCGTCGTGATCGGGAAAATTCTCGTGGCATGGTCGTTTCGGTGCGTCGGAAGTTTCGGAGCAGGTCGCGGGCGCACGCCCGTGACCCGTGCGGCCGTCTACTCGACCTGGCGCGCTTTCTCGGTGCGCTCGAACACCTCGATCTGGTCGCCCGGCTTGACGTCGTTGTAGCCCTTGACGCCGATACCGCATTCGGTGCCCGCGCGGACTTCGTTGACGTCGTCCTTGAACCGCCGCAGCGATTCCAGTTCGCCCTCGAAGATCACCACGTTCTCGCGCAGCACGCGGATCGGCGCGTTGCGGCGCACCAGTCCGTCGACCACCATGCAGCCGGCGATCGCGCCCAGTTTCGGCGAGCGGAACACGTCGCGCACTTCGGCCAGGCCGATGATTTCCTCGCTGACCTCCGGCGACAGCATGCCGCTGACGGCGGCCTTGACCTGGTCGATGGCATCGTAGATGACGCTGTAATAGTGCAGGTCGATCCCGTGCTCCTCGATCAGGCGGCGCGCCGCCGCGTCGGCGCGCACGTTGAAGCCGATGACGATGGCGTTGGACGCCGCCGCCAGGTTCGCGTCGGTTTCGCTGATGCCGCCCACGCCGCTGGAAACGATCTTGACCGACACTTCGTCGGTCATGATCTTCGACAGCGAATCGCGCAGCGCCTCGACGCTGCCCTGTACGTCCGCCTTGAGCACGATATTGAGCGTCGCGGTTTCGCCTTCTTCCATCTGCGTGAACGCGCCTTCCAGGCGCGTCTGCTGCTGCCGCGCGAGTTTGATTTCGCGCCGCTTCTGCTGGCGGAACTGGGCCACTTCGCGCGCCTTGCGTTCGTCGGTGACGACGACCGCCTCGTCGCCGGCATTGGGCGTCCCCGACAGGCCAAGGACCACCGCGGGCATGGACGGGCCGGCGCAATCGATCGGCTTGCCGGCCTCGTCGAACATCGCCCGGACACGGCCGTACTCGGTGCCGCTGATCAGCATGTCGCCCTTGCGCAGGGTGCCCTGCTGAACCAGGATGGTGGCCACCGGGCCGCGCCCCTTGTCCAGGCTGGACTCGATGACGGCGCCCTGCGCGGGACCATCGGCGATCGCGGCCAGTTCGAGCACTTCCGCCTGCAGCAGCACGGCGTCGAGCAGCGCGTCGATACCCTCGCCGGTCTTGGCGGACACGGGGACGAACTGGGTGTCGCCGCCCCACTCTTCCGAGATGACCTCGTGCTGCGACAGATCGGTTCGCACACGGTCCGGATCGGCTTCCGGTTTGTCGATCTTGTTGATCGCGACCACCAGCGGAACGCCCGCGGCTTTCGCGTGCTGGATCGCCTCGACCGTCTGCGGCTTGACGCCGTCGTCGGCGGCAACCACCAGAATGACGATGTCGGTGACCTGCGCGCCGCGGGCGCGCATCGCGGTGAACGCGGCGTGACCGGGCGTGTCGAGGAAACTGATGACGCCCTTCGGCGTCTCGACGTGATAGGCACCGATGTGCTGGGTGATGCCGCCGGCCTCGCCGGCCGCCACGCGCGTGCGGCGGATGTAGTCGAGCAGCGAGGTCTTGCCGTGATCGACGTGACCCATGATGGTGACCACCGGCGGACGCGGCACCGCTTCGCCCGTGATTTCCTGCGCCTGCAACTGTTCGAGCTGCGTTTCCAGATCGTCGGCCGCGACCAGCTTGGGAATATGCCCCAGCTCCTCGACCGCGATGCTCGCCGTATCCTGGTCCAGCGTCTGGTTGATGGTCGCCATGACGCCCATCTTCATCAGCACCTTGATCAGCTCGGTCGCTTTGACCGACATGCGCTGCGCCAGATCGGAAACCGAAATCGCCTCGGGCACCGGCACTTCGTGCACCACCGGCGCGGTGGGACGCTCGAAGCCGTGTTCGCCGGATGTGCGGATCGAGACGACGCCGGGCGTGGTCCGGCGCTTCTTGCGCTTGCCGCTCTTCTCGGTCGCGACATGCAGTTCCTCGCGGCCGTACTTGGTGCGGCGTTCGGCCTCGGTCTGGCTTTTCTGCTTGCGCTCATGCTCGGCCTGCTTCAGGCGCGCCTCAGCTTCGCGGCGCTCTTCGGCCGCCTTCTGCGCGTCGGCCTCGCGCTGGCGCGCGGCTTCCTCGGCCTCGACGCGGCGGCGTTCCTCCTCGGCCTTGCGGGCGACGGCCTCGTCCTCGGCGCGTTTGAGCGCATCCTGTTCGGCTTGGCGCTTCGCTTCGCGCTCGGCCAGCACCTTGGCCTGTTCCTCGGCCTGCTTTTCCTGGCGTTCCTTTTCCTCGGCCACCAGGTCCGCGCGCTTGACGTAGGTGCGCTTCTTGCGGACCTCGACGCTCACGGTCTTGCTGGCACTGCCCGAGCGCGACGAGACCGTCCTCAATTCGCTATGGGTCTTGCGTTTGAGCGTGATTTTCTTGGGCTGGGCCACGGCACCGGTCGACTCGCTCTTGCCGTGACTCTTGCGGAGGTAGTTCAGCAACTGCACCTTTTCCTTGTCGGTGATTTTCTCGTCCGCGTCGGAAATAGCCAGCCCGGCCTCGCCCAACTGCGTCAGCAGGCGCTCGACCGGCAGCCCCACCACATCTGCGAATTGTCGTACGGTAACATCCGTCATCGAACGTTTCTCCCGGAGAACCTCTTTAGCCCTGCTGTTGCTCGGCAAACCAGGGCGCGCGCGCCGTCATGATCAATTTGCCCGCGAGTTCCTCGTCCATTGAGTCGATCACCATCAGATCGTCGATCGACTGCTCCGCCAAGTCTTCCATCGTCACGACACCCATGCCGGCCAGCGCATAGGCAAGGTCCCTGTCCATGCCCTCCATTTCCAGCAGATCCTGCGCCGGTTCGGCGACATCGAGTTTTTCCTCCTTGACTATGGCACGGGTCAGCAACACGTCGCGCGCGCGGCCGCGCAATTCCTCCACCATGTTCTCGTCGAACTCCTCGACCTGCAGCAACTCGCTGTTGGGAACGTAGGCGATCTCCTCGATGGTGGAAAAACCCTCCTGCACCAGGATCACCGCGACTTCCTCGTCAACGTCCAGATCGTCCATGAACAGCTTCTGCAGCGTCACCGCCTCGTCCTCGGATTTGCGTTCGGCCTGTGCCTCGTCCATCACGTTCAGGTCCCAGCCGCTCAACTGGCTGGCCAGCCGCACGTTCTGTCCGCCGCGGCCGATCGCCTGCGACAACTGTTCGGTGCTGACGGCGATGTCCATGCTGTGGCGGTCTTCATCCACCACGATCGATATCACGTCGGCCGGTGACATGGCGTTGATGACGAACTGCGCCGGATTCTCGTCCCACAGGATGATGTCGACGCGTTCGCCGGACAGCTCGGTCGACACGGTCTGTACGCGCGAACCGCGCATGCCGACGCAGGCGCCGACCGGGTCGATGCGCGGGTCGTTGGTCTTGACCGCGATCTTGGCGCGCAGGCCCGGATCGCGGGCGGCGCCGAGGATCTCGATCAGCCCCTGCCCCACTTCCGGCACTTCCAGCTTGAACAGCTCGATCAGAAATTCCGGCGCGACGCGGCTGACGAACAACTGCGGTCCGCGCGGCTCGGAGCGGACTTCGCGCAGGTAACCGCGCAGACGGTCGCCGGGGCGCACCGCCTCGCGCGGAATCATCTCCTCGCGAAAGATCGCCGCCTCGGCATTGCCGCCCAGGTCCAGATAGACGTTGCCGCGCTCGACCCGCTTGACGATGCCGTTGACCAGTTCGCCGATGCGGTCCTGGTAGGCGTCGACGACCTGGGCGCGCTCGGCTTCGCGGATCTTCTGCACGATGACCTGTTTCGCGGTCTGCGCGCCGATGCGCCCGAAATCGATGGAGTCCATCGGCTCTTCGATGTAGTCGCCCACCTGGAGGTCGGGATGGGTCTTGTGCGCGTCTTCCAGCAGCATCTGCCGCGACGGCGCCTCGAACCCTTCCTGATCCTCGGTCTCGGGCTCCTCGTTGACGACCTGCCAGCGGCGGAACGTCGAGTACTCGCCGGTCTTGCGGTCGATGGCCACGCGCGCCTCGATATCCTCGGCGTGCCGTTTCTTCGTTGCGGACGCCAGCGCCGCTTCGATGGCGTCGAATATCACGTCCTTGTCGACGCCCTTCTCGTTGGAAACCGCGTCCACCACCAGCAGAATTTCTTTACTCATGTCGATTTCCTCACGCGAAATACTTCAGTATTCCGGCACCAGCCTGGCCTGATCGATATCGTCCAACGCAAATCGGTAATCCCGATCGTCCACCCGCACCACCACCTGCCCCGCGTCCAGACCGAGCAGCAGCCCCTTGAAGTTGCGCCGGCCCTCGCAGGGTCGCGCCAGTTTCACGTTGACGCGCTGCCCGGCGAACCGCTCGAAGTCGGCCGCCTGGAACAGCGGGCGGTCGAGTCCCGGCGATGAAATTTCCAGCGAATACTGTCCGGCTATCGGGTCTTCGACGTCGAGCAAACCGCTGACCTGATAGCTGACCGCCTGACAGTCGTCCAGCGTGATCCCGTCTTCCTGGTCGATGTAGACGCGCAGAAGGCCCTGCCTGCCGCCGCCCGTATATTCGACCCCGACCAGTTCATAGCCCAACGCCGTTACCGCCGGTTCGATCAGTATGCGTAAATGGGCCGGTTCGCGCGGCATAGTTCTTTCGACCACAAACAAAAAATGGGCCATAGGCCCACTTCTGGTTAAGTCCGGTCGGACACAGAGGCACCGCGACCAGCTCAAGAAAGCGAGCTGAAGTCTATCAGAACGCGACGGTAAATGGTAGCGACAACCGGAGAAATACGCAGGGTTCGCGTGCGAATCTGAAGAATCGCGGAGACCGCCTTCGCCGCTCGATGGCGGCCCGCCGCGGGTCTTCACCGCAAGAACGACGCGCCCTGTCCACCCTGACGCCGCTCTCGCGAAGGTCCCGCGGCCGCAACGGTCGAGGCGCAGCCGGCAACCCGACGCCACGCGGTGCCTGCGTGCCGGCCCGAACCACCGGATTCGATGCGCGTGCATTCCGTCGCCGAGCGGACAGGCGTTTGGCGGCGGACAGCGCGGCGAAGACGGTCAATACAATCTTATTATTGTAGTTCATATTGTTATAATATATTTCTCGAACTCTTATAAAGCTAAACGCGGCATAGGCGCACCGCTCGGCGCTCGAGAAAAGCGACCCAAACGATCGTCCCGGAGCTGCACCCGATTGCGCACGGTTCCGGCGACATCGTCAGTCGGTCAGGATCGCTCCTTTCTTGCGCCGGCGGTTGGCGGCTGGCTGCTCTGCTCGGACAGGCTGCGCGCCACGGTCGCGTCACCGCGCTCGACGCTGACGGTGCCGCCGGTCGCCGCGCATTCGACACCATCGACCCTCGACTCGACGGCGGCGTTCGCGCAGCTTTGCACAACGTCGATCTCCACCGGGCCGTCACCGGGCGCGAACCCGCTGAACGACACCTTCGGTTCGCCGGGCGCACCGTCGTTGCGGGCGGCGACGCCAAGCAACTCCTCCGGGACCTGGAAGATACCGGCGCATTGGAGGCCGGCGGTCAGCGCCGTCGGCCGGCCGCTGAGTTCAGTGAGATCGACGGGGATATCCCTGTGCGGAACAGTACCCTCGCCGGCGCCGTCGTTGACGGGGTGTTCGGCCGGAGGGACGCGGCTCGGTTCGGTCGCTTCTGCGGGATTCGCACCCGACAGATTCGTCGGTCGGATGACTTCGATGTCGGTCAGTATCCGCGTCGTGGCGCCGGCGAAGGCCGGGTTGAAGACTTCATCGTCGAGCAGCGCACGGGCGTTGCGCCCCAGGTCGATGCGCGACCCGTCGACGAAAGTGACGGCGACGGTGCTGAGCCCGACGGTCTCGATCAGGTCATCGGCGAACACTGGGTCGTCCCCGTGCAGAATGCGCGGGTCGTTGCCGGCACGGGCCGCAACGGCCCGGCCGGTCAGTTCGGTCACATACCCGATGGGATCGCCGCCGGTCGAATCGGTGTTGCCAGTGCGGACGCGTGCTGCCATAACGAAAACCCCCGAAAGACACTTGCCCGGGCGTCTCCCGGGTTGAGCCAATGCATCGGTGCCGAAAGGCGCGATGTGAGCGGTTTCGAACCCTGTGCTGTACCTGGGTACAGTGTACCTGGGTACAGTAATCCCGCTGCGGGGTCTCGTGCCGGGGAAGGTCCGTTCGGGTTCCGATCCGTCGTTACGGCCCATCGCGAAACCCGCCGGGGTCATCGGGGGCGACGTCGGCCATCGCTCGCGCGACGTCGCTTTATTCTCTATTTATTTATTATTTAACATAATATTGTACGCTCTTCTTCACCTTATTTGTATATTCAGCCGGAGTGCAGCGTCACCTGTTTGCTGAGCCGCACGGCAAGCGCGATGCGGTCCCGCAGACCGGTCTTTCGGAACACCGATGTCAGGTGGGCCTTGATAGTGCGCTCCGTTACACCGAGTTCCTCGGCGACTCGCTTGTTGCTCAGACCTTCCGCCACCAGCAGCGCAACCTGCCGCTCGCGCTCGCTCAACACTTCGAGCGGTGACGGCTGCGCGATCTGGCGCCATCGCGCCAGTACGCCTTGCATCAGACGGCGCCCCACCCAGACCTCGCCCAGCAACACGACCTCGACGGCCTTCTCCAGCATCCTGGGTGTCATGTGGGTGTTCGCATAGCCTTCGGCGCCCATGCGCAACGCCGCCAGTCCTTCCTGTTCGAACGGCAAATCGGCGAACACGAGAATCCGGCAGCCTGGATGCAGTTGCTTCAGCGTCCCGACTTCCTGCATGCCCTGCATACCGGAGAGCGACAGGTGCAGCAGCACCGCCGCGGGCGGTCGCTGCGACATGAACAATTTAAGCCGCGCCAGATTGTCAACCTGCGCGACCTGCCTGTAGGCGTCCAGCGCCTGCCCCCACCGCTCGCGCACCGACTCGACACTGCTGGCCAGCAGGATCATCCCGGCCGTACCTTTCCGTGAAACCGCCGCGCCGCCGGCGCATCAGGTTGTCGTGCCGGGACGCGCCGACAACCGGGTGGCGGAGCGCTGTCGATACCGGCCGGAGGCGTTCGGAAGTCCCGCAGCCGTCTGCTGGTGGTCGGGTCCGTGTTGCTGGCTGCCTGTTCCATTGATGCCTTGGTCGCGAGGGTTCGGTCAGGGTGCAGGATCAGCTTCCGTTGACGGCAACCAACATTAAAAGTTGAGCCTAACCAACTAGAAAATAGGTTGTTTTAAACGTCTCTGCCACCGCCTTGTGCGTGCTGCAGGAGAAGAATCTGATCAGCGCCGCGCGCTGCCCGGGAACATCCCGCCCGGCTGGCGGAACGCCCGCGAGCACACCTGTGGCATTGCGCGAATTCATGCGTTCGGCTCCAGCGGTTCAGGTCGGCCCACGATGTAGCCCTGCACGCCGTCGATCTGCAGTCCCCTCAGCACGTCGTACTGTTCGTCCGTCTCGACCATTTGCGCGATGATCGCGATATCGAGACTGTGCGCGATACCCGCGAGGGTCTTCACGAAGAATTGATCGTCGCGGCTCTCGCCGATCGCCGACGTGAAGCCGCCGTCGATCTTCACGTAGTCGGGCCGCAGCGACCGCAGGTAACCGAAGTTGGAAAACGCGCGGCCGAAGTGGTCGAGCGCGAAACCCTGGCCCAGCGCCCGCACGCGCTCGGAAAACCGCTTGAGCCGTTCCAGCTCGTGCACGACGCCCAGCTCGGAGAACTCGAATACCAGCCTGCCACTGGTTCGGGGCAATGCCGCCAGCGCCTGGTACAGCCAGTCCAGTTCGGCGTCGTTGCGCAGCGTGTCGGGCGACAGATTGACCGCACAGCAGATGGGGGCGGGCTGACGCGCCAACCAGGCCATCACCCGCTCGACCACCAGTCGGTCGATGCCGCCGGTCAGGCCCAGTTCCTCGACCATCGGCATGACCTGACCCGCCGTGCAGAGAATGCCGTCGGGACCCTTGACGCGGAACAGGATCTCACGGTGTAGCACGCTGTCCTCGCGCTGGCCGGACACGACCGGCTGGGCGTAGAGCACCAGATCGCGGCGCTCGACCGCGCGGGCGAGGTGACGAACCCATTGCTGGCGCGACAGCGCCTGTCCCGCACTGGGTATCCGCGCCGGCTCGTAGACGGCCCACCGGTTGGGTCCGGCGGCCTGCGCGGTGCGCAACGCTGCGTCCGCTTCGGCAAGCAGGGCCGCGGGTTTGGCGTCGCCTTCGTACAGCGTCACGCCGATCTGCCCGACGTCATGCGTCGGCGTCAGTTCACGGCGGTGCAGATCGGTCAGCCGCGCGGCGACACGCTCGGCCAGTCCGGTGGCGGCCGACCGATTCGCGTTGGGCAGCGCGATACCGAACTCGGCGCCGCTCAGGCGGCCCAGCACCGCTTCGCGCCCTTCCAGGAGACTGCTCAGTTCCGCCGCCGCGGCTTCGATCAGCGCGTCGCCGGCTTCGAATCCCGACGCGTCGGTGATCGCTTTCAGTCCGTTGATCCGCACCAGCAACAACGCGCCCTGGCTGCTTTCTTTCGAACCGCTGACCAGCATCCGCAACTGACCCTCGAAATAGCGCCGGTTCCCGACGCCGGTGACGGTGTCCTGGTACACCAGTTCACGCAACTGCTCGGCGGACTCGGACTGTTCCTGGAACAGGCGCTGCACGGTCTGCGTCATGCGGTTCATCGCTTCGACCACGCGGCGGAACTCGCGCGTGCGCGGCAATTTCTTCTGGATGCCGTACTCGCGCGCACAGATGCCCTGCGCCTGCTTTTCGACAGCGCGCAGCGGACGCAGCAGAACGCGCAGCACGGCCACGCCGAACAGCGCCACGCCGATCGCCACGGCGACGAACCAGTAGAGCATGGCGATCGACGACCGCCATAGCACGCGGTAGGCATAATCCGGGTGGCTCTTGACAGACAGGTGCGCGGCCAGGCTCTGGCCGGCCATCACGTCGGCTTCGCCCGAGGCCGCGTTCAGATTGAGCCGGCGGATGAACCAGGCGGGCACGCCCTCGGGCGCGCTCGCCGAACGGCGTTCGACCAGCGTGCGTCCATCCAGATTGCTCAGCGCGATGACGCTGCTATAGCCGCGGTCGTAGATCGCGTCGATCAGTGCGGTGACGGCGGACAGATCGTCGCCGGCCATGTGCGGCGACAGAGACAGGGCCAGCGAAGCGGCGGTGTCCTGCGCGCGAGACGCCAGCTGATCGGCCATGAAGGAGCGTGTGTGGTAGAGATTCAGCGCCGCCGTGCCCGCGAACATGAAAAGGGTCATGAGCACCACCATCAGCACGAGTTGTCGATAGAGCGTCATGACTTCACTCCGGCATCCTGTTCGTTTTCCCTGTGTCCGCGCGTGCCGGCGGCGATGAATCGATTCATCGGCCGGACGCCGGAGGCACGGCGCCGGATGCGCGCGGCGAGGTGGATAGCGGCGGCTCGGGGGATTTCCTCAGATGCTTCAGTGGGTTCGCGGCCAGGCCGACGCGACGCGGGCGACCCGTGACACGGACTGATGAGGGTGGGCGGGGGACTGCCGGCCGCTCAATCGGCCTTGACCAGCGTGCAGACGATGCGGCGCTCGCTGCGCGGACCGTCGAACTCGCAGAGAAAGATGTTCTGCCAGGTCGACAACCCCAACCTGCCGTCGACGACGGGGATGGTTTCGGACGGCCCTACCAGCCCCGCCTTGAGATGGGCGTCGCCGTTGCCGTCCTGCCGATCGTGCAACCACACGCCTCGGGGAATGAGTCTGCGCAGGAAGTCGACGACGTTGGTCTGCACGCTCGCGTCCCAGTTTTCCTGGATCATCACCGCCGCCGTGGCGCCCTGCGCGTAGACCGTGACGAGCCCCTCGCGCACGCCGCCCGCGGCGACGATGCGTTTGACCTGCTCGGTGATATCCACCAGTGTTTCCCGCTCAGCCGTGGCCACCCTGATCGTCTGCTGCATTCGTGATGCCCTGTGCTCGGTCAGTACCGGACCGCGTCCAGGCTGACGACAGGTTCGTCGCCGACCACCGCCGCGCTGTGCACCACGCCGCGCGGTATCGCCAGGGCATCGCCGGCGGCGAGCACGACGCTCTGGCCCTGCAGCCACAGTCTGAAGCGGCCCGACAGCACGGCGTCGATCTTGTCCTCGGCATGGCTGTGATCCGGGAAACGCGTGCCCGGCGGATAGACGTAACGGGTCACGTGGTAGCCCAGTCCTTCGAAGCGGGCGCGCAACGCGGCCTCGGTCGGTTCCCCGTCGGTCGCGGCGTTCCAGTGATCGACTTGCAGCGTCATCGGCGCAGCCTCTCGTTCTTCGCAAATCATAGGTCAACCGGCCGGGCGTTCGCCGGCGGCGCGCCGCCTGCGCGACGCGCTTGAACCAAGCCGCGGCGCAGGGCGACCCAGAAACGTCCCTTTTCACTGACACAGGAGAGCAAGCCCATGAAGTTCCAGTCCATGACATCGATGATTATCGCCAGCCTGACGCTGGCTCTGTGTATGGAGCCGGCATCCGCCGTACAGGTGCGCGACGTGAAATGCGCCAACGGCCGGACCGTGCAGGCATCCGATGCCGAGACCGACGCGATGGCCTGTCTGACGATCGGCAGCCAGCCCGGTCAGTTACCGGACAAAGCGCCGGCCCTGCGCATCGGCAGCGCCAACGCCAACGATACGTTCAAGGCGGCGGAATACCGCCGGCTGGCCCGGCAACACAGACCCCGCACGGCCGAAGAGGAGCGGCTGGTGAAGGAATTCATGGCCCTGCCGGCCGTCAAGCGCAAGGGGTTCGAAGCCAACCACCCCGACGTTTCCAGAAGCATCTGGGACTACGGCCCGTACGCGGTGTGCTTCTACGCCTCGGTCGCGGGCGGCGCCGACGTGGTCGAAGCCGGCGACGAGTGCCACGACAAGTGGGTCGACTGAGGGCTCCGGGTTTCGGCGTGCATGCCAGGGTTGGCGTGCACGCCGTTCTTTCCGCCCACCCGGTGCTGTGGTGAGTGTTTTGAGTGTCTTAGACTCTCAGACGGAACAGCCGGGTATCGTAGGGGTGGGCACACCCGCCGGCGGCGTCTATCGAGGTTTCGGCGTCCGTGGGCGCTCCCGCAGCCGCCGCTCAACCCCGCGCTGCGGATTCACCTGTTGGAGCGCCTGGCCCCGGCGGACGAACTCGAGCCGCAGATCGCCCGCCTGGGCGCGCTGATGAAGGCGATGCAGTCGCTGCAGAACCGCGAGCCGTCGGACCCCCATCAACTGCACTCCAAAGCAGTCCTGGTGCGGCCCCAACTCGTCACGCTGCGCCTGATGTCGCAGCGGCTGGCATCCAGTTTCGCCAACGCCGAAGAATACGTCCAGTCGAACGGCGCCGGACAGGACGCCGAACAACTGCGCGCGGTCTGCGAACAGATGATCAAAGACCGCGAAGCGCAGAGCCGGAGCGACCGCTTCGCGATCCAGGATTTGATGTCCGGATACAACCCGGCGGAAACGCTGACCGCGTCGATAAAGAAGAAGAAGGACGGCACCGCCAACGCGATCGCTCAGACGCTCGGCTGACCCGGCCGGCGATCACGGGCCGTTGCTTTGTTGCTTGACGCGCTCGCAGGAAGGGACGTACCGCTGCCGTGCGGCTCTCTGAATTGATCGGGGTAACGAGCGGCACGTACGATCAGAGGCTCGACCTGACGCACACGTCGAGCTTCAACCCGACGTTGGTAACGGACAGCGGCGGTAGCCTGACAGACACGGAAGCGACTCTCGTCGCCGGTCTCGACGCCGGCCGCGCGTAATCGACTCACCCCGGCCGCCGCGCGTACTCGGCGTCGAACAGTGCCTCCAGCCGCACATTCACGCCGCGAACCCGGTCGATCACCGCCTTCGCCCAGTCGAAATACGCCTGCTTGCGCGCCAACGGCCAGTCCACCGGCGGCCGGCTGTTGATGTCGCGCAGGTTGGCGATCTTGTCCGCCAGCTTGACCAGTTTCGCTTCGGTGCAGGCGTATGCCGCGCGTTCGATCTGCACGCGTTTGCGTTCCGCCTTGAGCAGTGTCTTGTCGTCTGTCACGTCCATCACGATGCGGCAAATGTCCGGACCGAACAGTTCGGACAGTTCTTCCGGGGTCGTATCCGTGTCCTCGACCGTGTCGTGCAGCAGCGCCGCGCACAGCACGGCGGTGTCGGTGACGCCGGCTTCGTTGCAGAGAATGTTCGCCAACGCGATAGGATGATTGATGTATGGCGATGCGTCGCTGTCCTTGCGCCGCTGGTCCCGGTGTTTGTGGGCGGCGAAGGCCAGCGCCTTCAGGATCAGTTTGATTGATGTGTCGTTACTGGCCACCAGGCATCCTTCAGATTATCAAGATCGAAAAAACCGGGGTAAGAACACAGTTTTCGCTAATATTGCTCAAGGCGTCTTCCCAACCAGCCGGCACGCATTGCGTCGTTCCCCGAAAATTAGCGAAAACTGTGTTCTTACCCCGGTATTTCCCGCTTTTCGCCCACCCGGGCCGAGTGTTCGCCGGTCACCCCGGCGGTGAGCACGAAGCGCATGGCCTCCTCCATGCTCATGTCCAGCGGTCGCACGGCGCTGCGCGGCACCAGGACGGCGTAGCCGCCGATCATGTAGCTCATCGGCAGATAGACCAGCACGGTGTCCCGGGCGCTGAACGCCTCCGGCACCTGCTCGAAATCGGTCTTGGTGACGAATCCGACCAACTGCACGCCGGTCTCGCCGAAGGTGACCATCACCACCTGGCCGAAGTCCCGCTTGCGGTCGGGCGAAAAATAATCGAGCAGGTCGCGGATCGCGAAATACACCGACTTGATCAGCGGCAGGCGCACGAACATGCGCTCGCCCAGGGCAAACAGACGCCGCACCACCAGCACACGCATCAACAGCCCCACAACGAACGCGACCACCAGACCGGCGGCGACGCCCATCCCCGGCCGGTACGTCGCCTCAGGCAACACCCTGCGCAGCAGCATGCCCAGCAGCGACTCGGTCGATAGCGCCAGCCAGTAGAACAGATAGAGCGTCAGCACGACCGGCAACAGGGTAATCAGACCGGTCAGGATGTTCTTACCCAGAAATCGCATGGTGTCGGTGCACTCCCGTGCGCGGTTGCCGCCGGGACGACGGGATCATTCGAGCAGCGGATGGCCCTTGGGCAGCGTTGCGGCATGCCACATCGCCAGCCGGTGGCGCAGGGCTTTTTGCGAGACATGGCTCTCGGGCAAAGGTTGAATGACCTTGTCGTGGACCAGCAGACGATAGATGAAGAGCATGCGTTCGTCGACCGAATCGGTCGGTTCGAACACGGCGGCGCCGCGCTCCTCGGCGTATTTCATGCCGGCCTGCAGCGCACCCTTGGCCAGCTCGGCTTCGTGTTTGAGTTTTTTCATCGCAACCTCGCTGCTGTCGGCCCCGGGGATTCGTCATCCCTGACGCAGTATCCTGGCTCCGGCGGCAATACTCGCAGATTGGCCGGGCACACGCCAGAACGGCAGGCGCAACGCCGGTCGACGGCGCTGAGTGAGATGAGATCGAATCTGGAGCGCTGCCCGGGCCAGGACGAGTACAGGCCAATAGATCAGCGCTTCCTTGGAGAGAACTGTGTTCTGACCCCGACTAACTATGCGCCTCGAACTGGTAGTTGCAGGTGTCGCACTTATGCAACCCGCCGCGCCCGGGCACCCTCGCAGCAGACCCGGCGCAGAGCGGACAAGCCACGTCGATGCCGCCGGGCATACCAGCCGTGCCCAACCGGCTGTCGGCGTGCGCCGGGCCGTAGGACTTGTGCATGACGGCGATGGACTTTTTCGCCGCGCACACGAAGCACGGCGCCATGACCAGAACGACCGTCACCAAGACGATAGTGGACAAATCAGGCATTGTGCCTCCCATTCCGAAGCCGGGGCCGGACGCCTATCATCACACAACCCGGCCGATGATGTAACCGATGACGATGCCGATGATCAGCGCCACCGTGAGTCCGCGGTACGTCAGCACGTCCTTCGAGTATCCGCGGCGGATGGCGACCAGCGCCACCAGATAACCGACTGCATTGAGCAGCCAGACGAATCCGATCGACAGTATCTTGACGATCAACGGCCCGATGATCGGCACCAGGTACACCAGCCCGACCAGCCACGAAAAGGCATTGGACAGCACGCCCAGCACCACCACGCCGGCCGCCAGCACCCTGCGGTCCACGTTGTAGTGCAGCCCCAGCCACACCAGGCCGACGATCACCAGCCACACCGGCACCATGATCTTCCAGTTTTTCCACCAAGCCGTTTTCGGCGGTGTGATCTCCGGCAGGTGCAGCGGCGGCTTCGGCGGCGGCGGCGACAGCGCTTGTTCTTCCTGGGCATCCATAACGGTTACCTGGGCGATGATACTGCGGGAGCGGACATGCCCACGAATCTGCCGCAGTCATGCCGTTCGCCGGCAAGCCCCCTTCTGCCGGTGTCTCCCGATCATTATTAGGATAGCATCTCAGTCTGGCCGGTCCGCCGCCACGCCCGGATCGCAGGACACTGCATCGCCCACCCGAATCAAACCACCGGAAAGCACGCGCCCCGTGACGCCCCCGTGTCCACGCAGGGCGTTGTAGCCCCCCGGCCCCAGCGCCGCCTCCATGCGCGAACAGGGGTCGCGGCGGCCGGTCACCTCCAGCACCACTTCCGCACCGACGCGCAGCACCAGCGGCCGGCCGCGGAACAACGGGTGAGCCGCCAGCAGGTTCAACCCCGACACCACCAGATTGCGGCGGAGGCAGGCAGGATCGATGCGCGTCGCCCCCATCAGCGCGGCCACCACCGGCAGGTGCGCGGCCCGGATCAGCGTGACCTGCCGCGAACGCATTCCCGCCCGGCCCGGAGAACGCTGTGCGCAGTGATTGCCTTGCAGTCCGCAGCCGGCAAGCGCCAGCACCTGAGCGACGGGTTCGACCTCCGTGCGCCGCGCGGGGCGAACGAAGATGGCCTTGATGCGCCCGGCGCGCGGAAACCGGCCAGCGAGGTCGCGTATGTCCGATGCGTCGGTGCGGCCGCGGTCACGCACGGTTGGCAGTATCCACCCGATGTCGGACCGCATTTCCCCTGTTCATTCGAGCAACGGCTTGAGCAGCCAGATCGCACCACCGGCGATGGCGAGGCAGATGAGGCAGGCCAGGAGGATTTTGAGGGCTTTGTTCATGGCTGTGGATCAAGCCGCTGCCAGTTCAATTCTGACGCGCGCACCCAGCGCCCGCGCCGCACGCTCCGGCGTCAACAAAGTCACCGATGTATTCTCGGGATCGAGCAACCGCTCGAGCGACGCGCGGCGGGTCTTCATCCGTTTGGCCAGTTCTGTCTTGGACAGTCGCTGCTGCTTCATCATCTCGCCAAGTTGGAATGCAATCACAGGTTTCGCCGCAACGGCTTCGGCCTCGGCGAGCGCTCCTTCTTCATCCAGGAACTCGCCCAGGTTGCTACCGATGTGTGTGGTCATAGTACTTCTCCTCGGACAGGCAACGCGACATCAAAGATACCCGGTCCCTAGCCGGTACTGAATTCCCGATATCGCATTGCCAGCAGCTCGGTATCCGGTCGCAGGCGCCGATCGCGCGGCACCCACAGCCGGGTCTGGTGCATTTCTTTCAAACCGTGCTGGAGCATGGGGCCGTCCGATTCCCTCAATATGTCTTCGCGAACCTCGATCACGTAGTCGGGCCGAATCCCCAGAAAGTGGCGGTCAAACGCTGCGTGATGGAGCTTGCATAGCGCGAGTCCGTTCGGCACGATGGGCGCGCCTTCAGGCTCGGTGTCCGGAACGATATGTGCGGCGTCCAGCAGTTGCTCATGGCGCAACCGACACATCGCGCACTGCTCCTGATAGGCCTTGAGGACCCGAACACGAAACGAACGCTGATGCACACGCTGGCGCACCGAGGCCGTGATGTAGGCGCGGCGCACCTCCGTGGCCGACTCATCGTAGATATGATCGCGGCGTTGGTCCATTAACATCTGCTGGATAGCCTGCCTGTCGTCGACCTCCACCTTGAACGTCAGCCGATCGGGCTGATCGTCCACAATGAACACCGGCCACACCGCAAGATATTTGCCTTTATCCAGCCGATAGAAATAGATCAGTGGAATCCGTTCGCGCAGCGCTTGACGCAGGCCGACGTTATCCCTGTGTTGCGGGTCATTTCCGCGATACCGGTACAGCAACAGACCGTCCGGCGAATAGCCGTCATCATAAGGCCCGGTTGGAATCGTTGAAATGGAGATCGGGACAGCGAGAATCCGTGGCTTGAAAATGCCCTGCGGTCCCAGCAGGGGAACCCGCTGGCCCTGCCAGTCGAATCCCTGCGCAAGAATATCGCGGGCCAATATATCGCCATGCAGGGTCACTTGGTGTTCCAACCAGTCAAAGGCAGCCCGCCGAATTGCGAAGTCCCGCCTATCCACCGGAATCCACGGCCTCCCGCCCCAGGTCCGTTGCAACCTCCCGAAACTGCGCCGACGCGGCTTCCAGGTTCTCGACGATCCCCTGCGCGATAACATCCGGCTCCCGCAGATGTTCCGACTCCGACAGCGAACTGTCCTTCAGCCAAAAGATATTGAGGCTGACCTTGTCGCGGGCGACCAGGTCCTTGTACTCGCAGACGCGCCAGCGACCGGTTGGATTGCGCTTTTCGGTCCAGGTCGCGTTGCGGTCGTGGCGGTTGTCCGGGTTAACGACAAAACACATAAAGACAAATCGACGCATGGTTGGCTTCCTGCCCGGGCTAAACGGGAAACTGTGGTATGGCGTCCCGTAACAGCGCAGTGGGCAACTGTATAAAGGTCGCCGGCTCCGCAATCTGGATTTCGACAAACTGCTCCGCGTACCCTGGATCATAGTTGAGCTGGAACACGAACCCGGCTTTGTGCGCGTAGGTGTACCAGCCGGACGGATCGAAATACCGCACCCGGGCGATCGCCGACCAGGGTATCCGCAGCGGCGGGAGGAGCAGCGCGAAAAACCGGATTGCCGAAACGTACAAGGCCTGATCGTCGCATCTCACGCGCACGATGAAATTCAAACGGACTTTGGACCGCTGGTAATCGGGGTCGTCCAGACCGACGGTCGCCATGATGGCGGTGCGACAGGTCTGCCATGCCCCTGTCATTGCCGGCGCCGCCGGATATTTGTGCCACAGGTCGCGCCAACCGCTCTGGCGGACGAAAAGATACGCGATCACGCCGGGAACGGCGGCGGCGAATGCCACGCAGCCGAGAACGATGACGAACGTCGGCAGCCGCACGTATTGGGCCAGCACGGCGATAAGCCCGGCGCCCAGGGCAAGCGGCAGGATGAATTTGGAATTGTCCACCGGCTTTTGTGCCATTGCGTATCTCCCGATGCTTCACTCGATCGTCTGTCACAGGGCCGGCGTCACACCCCAGGGTTGACGAAACACTTCGACAATACATGCTTCGATTTCCCGCCGCACCTCGAAGCTGGCCGGTTCGTCATCCCGTGCGTTGAAACACAAGTCATAGGACATTCCGGCGCTCTGCCCGCGGGCGATTCCTTGTGCCAATCGAAGCTGCGCCAGCGTGCCCGCATTGGCATCCGATCGCTTCCTCGTACTTCCGTACTCAGTCACTTTTACAGAACGAAACCTGCCTGTCGCCAAAATGATCGACAAGTATCGTCATTGCCTCTGCTGTGCGAGTACCCCACATTTTCGTCACAGTGTATGTTTTCCCGTTGGCGTGGATCAACTCATCGTCGTCAGTAAAGAACCTCTTGGTGGATTGAGGCCTTTTCCCCTCGGAAGTCAGCTGGTCGGCCAGTGCCTTCTCGAACTGTTCGGAATTCAACGTTCCCGGCACAACTCTTAGCGCGGTTGCCTTCCAGGTTAGAAGCGCTCGAATCTGCTCGGGGTCCACACCCGACGCACAGAGGTAGTGAATCAATTGGAATATCGCCCTGCGTTTGGGCAGCGACGTATGAACCTGCGGCCCGATGGTTACGTCATATTTCGTAAAATCCCGCGACTGAGTACGCGCAACACGCTCCAGTCACACCTTGTCCCTGATCTGCACCTGGTATTCCTCGGCTTCCGGCAAAGGGATCACCTGCTGGACATCCAACAGAATTTTCTCCCCGTCCCGATACGGCCGCAGCCTGACGCACCGGATGTCCACCCCGTGCTCGTTGAGCCAGAGCACCGACGTGGTGACCTCCTTGGAAAAGTCCGCGCTGGCCAACACTACACGCACGTCCTGAGCGAACCGCTCCTCGTCGGGTTCATCCCAATCCAGGAACTCGAGCAATTGCTCCCTGGCATCCTCCTCCCTGCCCAGCCCGTTCAGGTAGCGCTCGAAGATATCCGCCGCCCGGTCAAACGTCAGCGTCGAAACCATGGCCGCATACCGGATGGCCTGAAGCTCCATGTGCCCGCCGTCCTCGGTGCGCTTCGACTCGGTGACGACCAGACTCCCCTCCCGGTCGATTCCAAGCAGATCGACACGGCGGCGGCTGTCCTGCCAGTCGCCGAACTCCTCGGCGATGACCAGGGTATCGGGCGCGATTATGTCAATCTGTTGACGGATGAGGCGCTGCAAATCGCCGCGTTCCAGAATCCGGGCATCGGCGAATGTCGTCTTCTGCAATGGCACCAGACCATCCGCGCCCAACTCATAGATCGCCATCAGTGTGCCTCCGATTGTCCGTTTGCTCCCAGATCGCCCGCGATCTCCCGAAACTGCGCCAACGCCGCCTCCAGATCCTCGACGATCTCCTGCGCGATGACATCCGGGTCCGGCAGATTTTCCGAGTCCGACAGCGAATCGTCCTTCAGCCAGAAGATGTCCAGGCTGGCCTTGTCGCGGGCGATCAGGTCCTTGTGCTCATAAGCACGCCAGCGGCCTTCCTTCGTCATTCCGGCCTTCGAGCCGGAATCCATTTCGGTCCAGATCGCTCTGCGCTCGTGACGGTTTTCCGGGTTGTAGCATTGGACGAACTCGTCCAGGTCCTCCCGCTTTAACGGGTTGGTCTTCAGCGTGAAGTGCACGTTGGTACGCAGGTCGTAGATCCACAGCTTCCTGGTCCACGGAGTCTCAGAGGCAGGCTTCTTGTCGAAGAACAGCACGTTCGCCTTCACGCCCTGGGCGTAGAACAGGCCGGTGGGCAGCCGCAGCAGCGTATGAACGTCACATTCGTGCAGGAGCTTGCGGCGGATGGTTTCGCCGGCGCCGCCTTCGAAGAGCACGTTGTCGGGCACGACCACGGCGGCGCGGCCGTTTTGCTTGAGCAGGGTTTTGACGTGCTGAACGAAGTTGAGCTGTTTGTTCGAGGTGGTGGTCCAGAAGTCGCCGCGCTCGACGCTGTCGCGCTCCTTGCTGACCGAGCCCTCCTTACCCAGGATGGTGGTGCTGCTCTTCTTGCCGAAGGGCGGATTGGTCAGCACCAGGTCGAAGCGGTCACCGGGGTCAGCGGCCAGCGAGTCGGCCACCACGATGGGCTCGAAGTCCTGGCTGCCGATGCCGTGCAGCAGCATGTTCATGGCACAAAGCCGCGCCGTGGCCTGCACCAGTTCCCAGCCCTTGAAGGTTTCCTCCTTGAGTTTGGTCTTCTGCGGCTTGGTCAGGTTGGGGTTGTGCTTCACCACATAGTCGTGCGCCGCGAGCAGAAAGCCGCCGGTGCCGCAGGCCGGGTCGCTCAGCGTCTCACCGGGATTCGGGGCCATGACATCCACAATGGCCTGGATCAGCGGCCGCGGCGTGAAGTACTGGCCGGCGCCGGACTTGGTGTCCTGGGCGTTCTTTTCCAGCAGGCCTTCGTAGGCATCGCCCTTCACGTCGGCGCTCATCGACACCTGTTCGGCACTGTGTGCCTCACCCTTGTCGATGAGGTCGACAATCAGCCGCCGCAGCTTGGCCGGGTCCTGGAATTTGTTCTGCGACTTGTTGAAGATCAGCCCGAGCAGGCCCTTCCGGGTGCCCAGCGCGTCAAGCGTGTGGCGGTAATGATCGAACAACTCGTCGCCGTCCTTCCTGATGAGGCTTGGCCAGCCGTAGTCCTTCGGCACCGGGCTTTTCTGGTTGTACGGCACCTTGGTGCGCTCGTCGGCCATTTTGAGGAACAGCAGGTAGGTGAGCTGTTCGACGTAGTCGCCGTACGACATGCCGTCGTCGCGCAGGACGTTGCAGTAGTTGCAGAGTTTCTGGACGATGGTCGAAGTACTCATCCCAACCTCGCTATCCGCCTCATTCTTTCCTCGATCAATGGCAGCCGCGCCTGACTCGCCGCGTCACCGGGCAGGTGCCCTGGCAACGCGTCGAGAAAGCGCCGGTCACCCAACAGTTCGCTGAAGCGCGCGGCGAGGTGCGCCCGGAGCCCGCCGTCAGCGCCTGACACTTCGTCGACGAATTCCGTCCGGCCGTCGAGCACCGCGACGATGTCTTCGACGTCGTGACTCAGGACATAGTCACCGCCTCCCCGGTCATCGAACGCGGCGAGTTTCGTTGCCAGAAAACCGGGTGCCGTCACCATGCGAATCCTTTTTCCCGACGGAAGTTCGACGGTCACTGCGGAATCATGCGCCATCTGGTACCACGCGTTCCCAAAACCCAGGATCCCGGCGTCTGTCGGCATGACATCCAGAACGACGCCCTCCGCTGTCCACCGGCAGATCGGTGCACCGTCTCTCTGATCCTCCCTGAATCCGCACTCACGCAACCGTTGCGCGAGCCGGTGATAACCGCTCAACGAAGCCACTTCCGTAATCACGTCGACATTCATCGTCGCGCGTACGGGCGGCGCCGCCGAATCGGTGAGCAGCACCCCGGTCGCGCATCCGCCCAGAAACACCATCTCATCGGCCAGCCGGCCGAGACGTGCGACTGCAAGTTCCAGGATATCGAGGTTCGGGTTTCGCTTCCTATCCATGTCGCTCCAGCCGTTTCTTCAGGTCCCTGACGGCGATGTCCCGTTCGCGCGAACGGCCGTCGCGAATGGCGTCGACGAGCACCAGCAGTTCGTACAGTTCCGGATCCTTTCTTGCCGCCTCCGGCGCCGACTTGTACAGGGGCGAAAACGAGGCCCCCCGAACCCTGCCCTCCGGGTCCGGCCAGACAGGCGGCGGCTCGTCGCCGGCGGAGAAGTGCGAGTCCAGCGGCGCGGCCGCGTAAACCGTCGGCATACCGCGCGCGAGTTCGCCCCGATCCGGCACGAAGACATACTGGATACCGTGGACCAGGAATTCCTCCAGGTTGCGGACGTTCACCTGAATCCGTTCCCCGCGCCTGAGCGCCAATCGGGCCGCCATCGCCCTGGCCGCCGCCGCGTGGACCTCGGACGGACTCATACCCAGGTCGATGGCCATCTTGTTGTACGTCCAGGATTTTTCCCCCAAAGAAACGAGCTTCAGCAGGAACAGCACATCTTGTGGCTTGAGGATCATGGTGGATTCTCTGTTCGCGATTCGCGAATAGAGAATATATCATCGGCCCGGGATGTCAACTGCGGGGTTTCAAGCGTTCTTCAGTCGTCGGGATTACCCGCGATCAATGCCCGCTGCGCTTGGCGGCAGGCGGCAGATCAGCAATTCGAAATAGCGCCTGCCGCAAGCCGGCCCGACCATTCCGGGTCGAAGATCACCGACCAGACCGTCCCTGCCCGTTCGACTCCAGCGCCGTATGTAACCAGCCTCGCGCCACTTCCAGAGCCTCCGGAACGCAGGGAATCTGCGGCATGGACTCCAGCTCGCGTATCCACTGGCTGATTTCGTCGGGGGAGTTGTAGGGGCCGACCGGTGCGACAACCATTGCGAGCGCGGGTTGTTCTTGTTTGTCTTTCATCTTGGCGTCCGTGCGGTAACGAAAGGCGTTACCTCGGTGGGAAACGCGGTCTGTCCCGGTTTTCTCCCGCTTTTCTTACCAACCCTCTTGTTTCAGTCTTTCGTTTAACATGCATCCGTACCTTTTGCGAGCCGCTATCTATGCCCGAGCTTCATTGTGAGAGACTGAGCGAGCGCATCTATACTTGCTCGCTTATGCACATTCAGCGCTTTGCTCGGAGTTGCCTCTACTAACTCACCGATATCCTTCTTGATTTGGGCTTCTCCGATATGTGTCCAGGCGAAATGCGTTTAACGTCATCTAAGTCGATACGTAGCTGACGCACGTCGCTTGACCTGAGAACCGGTACGCCACCATCTACAGGCTCACCTAGCTTAATTACGCCATAGGTAATCGCCCTGTTCTCGTCGGCTAGTTGTTCTGCTGTCGCCGACACCCACCCCTCCGGCAATTCGGGCAGGTCGCCGCGGCTTTGCCGTCGAGGTAGAACAGGTAATCGGCGAAGCCGTAACCGGGCAGCGGAAGATCCGCGGATGACACACGCCGCGCAGCGTGGATGTTGGCATATTCGGCATCGCACACATGCCAGCCCGCCGCCGTCAGCAGCCGGTCGATCTCCTCCTGGCCTCTCTGTTCCGGGTTCGCCATTCGTTCGTTCGAATTTTTCCTGTTGCATTGCCGGAGCGGGCCTGGCCGCGCGCGGAAGTCGCACTCCCATTCCTGCGAACGAATTGTTGCCGACGTCCGCGCCGGTTCACGGCCGGCGTAGAGTTGGGTTGTCCGGGCGCAGACCGGCCGATTCGCTGATTATTGTGTGAGGAGACTACTGACCGGCGGCGGCAAGGACCACCTTGCCGCTCCACCCTGAAGTCGAACGGCGGGGAGCCGGCTGCGAACCGGATCAAGGAGTGGATCGGACAGCCGCCGGCAAAGGGTCCAGGCAGGCCCGGCCGAATCTCGTGCGATGCCGGAACCGGGGCGAGCCGGGAGAGCCCCCGCCCCGGACGAATGAAAGCGCCTCAGTTGCTCCGCACCCAGGTCCCCGTCTTGGCCTTGTTGTTCGATGCCTGCGGATCGCTCGCGTCCGACCAAACGGTGGCGTAGTCGACGATCCAGCCGCCGGCAGTCGTTTGCACCCGGACCACGACCCTGGTCGACTCTCCGCTGCGCAGCCTCCCGAGCCAGCACTTGGCCCGACCGCCCCAGAAGCCGCAGGTGCCTCTCTCCGGCTCGATGCTCTCTACCATCACGCTCGCCGGGGGCGTGTCGTTCAGGCGCACGTGCCTGGCGGTGCTCGGTCCGTTGTTCGTGATCTGCAGCGTGTAAGTCAGTGTTGCGTGCTTATCGACCGGGTCCGGTGAGTCGGACAGGGCGACGGAAAGGTCGGCAGTCTCGGACGGCGCATTCACGGTGAGCTGCGTGCTGCCACTGACCGCCCCGGAGGTGGCGGTGATGCGCGTGCCTCCGGCGCTGTGGCTCGTGGCGAGGCCCGCCTCGTCGATCGTGGCCACGGAGGGGTCGCTGCTGTCCCACGTGACCAGATCGGACGTGCCGATAACCGTTTCCGGCGTCGAAAACGTCGTGAAGTCACCCAGGCATTGCACCTGGCCGCTGGTGAGCACTACGCATTGCCCGCCCGTGGCCAGAGCGCTGCCCGCGCCGATGCCCCTCACTGCCACGGGCGGTGCCGTGCTGCCGCTATTGCCTCCCCAACACTCCATTGCACCGCCGGTGAGCAGCGCGCAGGTGTAGGACGCATAGGACAAGGAACCCGCCGACACGGCAGTGGCCGTGTCGATCCCAGTCACGGAGACGGGCGTGCTGGAATTCGTCGTCGTGCCGTCGCCGAGCTCGCCATTGCGATTACGCCCCCAGCATTTGATCGTGCCACCCGAGAGCAGGGCGCAGGTGTGCTGCGCGTACGTGATCGTCGGCGTCGCCACGGCTATCGCGGTATTGATTCCCGTCACGGCGACGGGTGTGGAGGCACCGGTCGTAGTGCCGTTGCCGAGCTGGCCCTGGTTGTTGAGCCCCCAGCAGCGCACCTGGCCACTCCCCAGCAACGCGCAAGCGTGTTCCGGTCCCACCGCCAAGCCTATTGCCGTGCCGATGCCGGTGACGGCGACAGGCGTGGAGGAATTGGTCGTGGTGCCATTGCCGAGCTGGCCAAGGTTATTGGCTCCCCAGCAGCGCACGGCGCCGCTCGCGAGCAGCGCGCAGCCGTAATAGTCCCCCACGCCCACTGCCTTGGCCGAATCGATGCCGCTGACCGTGACGGGCGTGCTGGACTGCACCTGCGTGCCGTTGCCGAGCTGGCCGCTGACGTTGGCGCCCCAGCATTGCACCTCGCCGCCGGCCAGTACCGCGCAGCTGACGAACGAGTCATAGCCCCCTACCGCGACAGACGTCGCGGTGCTGATTCCGCTCACCGTGACGGGAAGAGTGGAGTGATCGCGTGCCATTGCCCAGTTCGCCGTGTTGTTGTCTCCCCAGCATTGCACGGTGCCGTTGGCGAGCCGTGCGCACGCATGGTACAAGCCGACCGCCGCCCCAGTGGCGGTGTTGATTCCGCGACGATCGGCCGGCGACGAAATGTGTTAACGTCGTGCCGTTGCCGAGCTGTCCGATACCGTCCTCTCCCCAGCACTCGCCGCGCCGCCGGCCATACCGCGCAGGTGTGGCGGACCCCGCACCGACGGCCGCGCGGACATGTCGACCCCGTGACCTGACGGGCGTGTGAATTCAGTCGTCGTGCCATTGCCGAGTGCGCCGTGTCGGTTCTTCCCCAGCACTGCACTGCGCCATCGCTCAGCAGTGCGCAACTGTCCGAAGTCCCCGCCGCCACCGACGTGGCGTCATCGATGCCGGTGACGGTCACCGGCAGGCTGGCTTCGACGTAGCCGCCGTCACCGAGTTGACCGCGATCATTCGGCCCCAACACTTCGCCCCGCCGCCGGCGAGTGCGGCGCAGGTGTGGTACTGACCGGCCGCCACTGCGGTGGCGGTCGCTATCCCGATCACACTGACCGGGACGGTGGAGCCACCGCTGCTCATGCCGTTGCCGAGCTGGCTGTCGTAGGCGCTGCCCCAGCACTGGACGGCACCGCCATCGAGCAACGCACACGTGTGGTAACCCCCCGCAGTCACGGCGATGGCGCTGTCGATGCCGACGACCGCAACCGGCGTGCGGGCAGTCGTGGTGCTGCCGTCGCCGAATTGGCCACTGATATTCCAGCCCCAGCATTTCACGCTGCCGTCCGCCAGCGACGCGCAACTGTGATCGCCGCCGCCAGTCACCGCTGTGGCGGTGGCAATGCCGACGACGGCGACCGGGCTATTGTAAACACCGCCGGGACCGCCGTTGCCCAGTTCGCCGAAGTAATTGTCGCCCCAACACCGGACTTCGCCGCTTCCGAGCGCAGCACAGGTATGTTGCTCGCCCGCTGCCACCGATATGGCGTCAGCGACGCCGGCAACGGTGACCGGCGTGAAGCGGCCTGCGGAGCCGCCGCCGACCTGCCCGTAGTTGTTGTCGCCCCAGCACTTGAGCGAACCGCCGGCCAGCAGCGCACAGGTATGACGCGCGCCCGCCGTCAGCGCGACCGCGTCGTCGATGCCGCTGACCATAACCGGGGTCTCTGAAAACCGGTATGTCCCGTTGCCCAACTGACCCTTGCTGTTGTCACCCCAGCACTGCACGGTCCCGTTGGCCAGCCGTGCGCAGGTGTGGGAAGTGCCGGGCGCGACCTGCACCACCGGCGACCCGAGGAGCCGCCGCGTGGAGCCGTCACTGAACACGCCGATCGCCGCAAAGGTCTGCGTCAGCCCTTTGTTGATGGATGGATTGTGCGGCGTCACGTCGATGCCGGTGAGCGTCGCGGCCGCCTGTGCAGGCGACTGAATGAATAAAACCCCGAATAAGACCATCGCGGCACTGGCCAGCGATATTGTCATGATGCGATTCAGTGTCATTGGATATTCCCCCCCGCATTCCCGTCTGTGCGGGTGCGATTCGTTGGCGCTTGCATAATTCGTCATTCCCGCAGGAAAGGGCTTGCCGCCGACGGCCGGCTGCGACACGTTCACGCGCAAGCCCATCCCCACAGGCCGTAATTGCCCAGTTGGCCATAGGCGTTGTTTCCCCAACATTTCACCGCACCGCTGGCGAGCACCGCGCAACTGTGCCAGTCGCCCAACGCCAGTGCCGTGGCGGTGCTGATCCCGCTCACCGTTACGGGGAGCACTGGACCCGCTCCCGAATGCCCCGGCGTTGCCGAGTTGACCGTCGTCGCCGGCTCCCCAGCATTGCACCGTACCGTGTCGAGCAGCGCACAGCTGTGCCTGTTGCCCAATGCTATCGTCGTGGCGGTGCTGATCCCGCTCACCGTGACCGGCGTGGCGGCGTCCGTGGTTGTGCCATCGCCCAACTCACCGTAGAAGTTGTCCCCCCAGCACCGCACCGCACCGCTGGAGAGCACCGCGCAGCTGTGCCTGTTGCCCAATGCGATCGCCGTGGCGGTACTGATTCCGCTGACGGTGACCGGGGTAGACAGACGGATCCGTCGTGCCATTGCCCAACTGACCATCGTCATTGGCTCCCCAGCATTGCACCCTGCCGTCGGCCAGCAGCGCGCAGGTGTGGTAGCCGCCCGCCGCCACCGACACAATGGCCGAGCTCATCAGCTCCCGCGCGGATCCGTCACTAAACATCCCGGTCGCCGTAAACAGTTGCGTCTGCCCCGGGTTCAGCGTCGGATCAGCCGGCGTCACCTCGATGCCGGTGAGCACGGAGCGGCCCGACGGTCGCCTGCAGCCACAGCAACGACAGAAAAAGACACGCCACGCCGGCGGCGCGGCTCTTGATTACGCGATTTGGTTCCATTGGATTTCCCCCGACAGGCACACTGTCAAACTCGACTATCGTACGATCTGCGGCTTACCGCCGTTCTTGTCGACGATACGCTACACCCCTGAGGTTTCCGGCGCATTGGCAATTCTCAATTTACGCAACGAAACCGGCCGGAAATCCGCGGGATCGCGGTGCACGCCGGGATTGACGTGCGGGTTCGGGGCCGGCGTGCCGATCGGTCGTTGGGCGGGTCGGCTGGGCAACGGCCGCGGACGACCGCGTCGAATCCCGGCGTCTCGGCGGCGGCGTTGTACTTCGCGTACGAAGTGTCCCCACCACGGCATCCCGGCGCAGTGGCATTCCATACGCCGGGCGCGTGATCATTGCGCCCGGATTCGCGCTACCAGAGCCAGAACCGGACAGCCGCCAGTCCGGCCAGGGCACTGGCGAGCAGCGGCAGGGCAACCCGAAGTCCGATGTCGCGTCCGCCGATGACCAGCGCCATGCCACCCTTGACCAGGCTGTTGACGGCCGCAGCGATAATGACGCCGGTGACCGCGACGTGCAAAGCGAGATCCTCCTGGCTCAGGCGCGCCAGCGAGAGCGTGATCGCATCAACGTCCGCCACGCCCGACGCCGCGGCGAGCGCCAGCACTCCGATTTCGCCGAAGCGCACCTGCAGCGCCTTGCCGAGCAGGATGACCAGTGCCAGAAAGGCTCCGAACCCGAGCGCCTGTTTCAGCTCCAGCGGATTATTGAAGGGCGATGCCGTGTCGATGATCTGGTGCCTCTGCAAGCGCCAGTACACCAACGCAGGCAGATAGGTGACCAGCGCCATCACCGCCGCCGGCACCAGCATCATCCGGGACAGACTGGGGTTGACCACACTCGCGACCACCAGCATGCGCGGCAGCATGGTGCCGCAGGCCAGCAGAATGCCGACGGCCAGCACCGGCGCAATCGCCGGGTTGCGATGCGCCAGCCGCGACAGGTTCAGGGTGACGGCAGTCGAGGACGCCAGGCCGCCGAACAACCCGGTGAAGACCACGCCCCGGCGCGTGCCGCCGATCTTGATGGCGAAGTAACCGACGAACGAAAGCGCGGCGATGAGCACCACCATCCACCAGATGGCGTGCGGGTTCAGCGCCTTCCAGGGCCCGTAGCCTTGGTCGGGAAGGATCGGCAACAGGACGACCGATATCAGCAGCAGGCGGATGCCGGCACGCAGCTCATCGGCCTCGAGTGACCTGACCCAGCGGTGCAGCGCCGGCTTGTAGCTCAACAGCAGCGTGGTGACCACCGCGGACGCGGCGGCGAGCGCCACGTCGCCGAGCGCGGCCAGCGCGCCGAGCACAAACGTCAGCAGCGCGGCGACCAGACTGGTAAAACCGAATTTCTCGTCCGCCTGCCGCAGCGCGATGACATAGGCCGTCGCCAACGCGCCGGCCAGACCGGCGAAAGCCAGCCCCAAGACCGCCGCGCCGATGTGCTGTGCGAGCAGCGCCACGCCGCCGCCGAGCAACCCGATCAGTCCGTAGGTGCGTATGCCGGCGATGCGCTTGCCCTCTTCCGCCTTGCGCTCTTCCCAGCCGCGCTCGACGCCGATCAACAGGCCGATGGCCAGGGCCACGCTCAGGTAGTAGAAGGTTTGCTGGGCCTCGCTCATGGATGAATCTTAGCCCCTTGGCGACGCGATGAGTACGCGGGGAAGGTCGCCGGCGAGCGGCGAAATGCAAGAGGCCCGGCAGTTCGTCGCTCGCGGGCCTTGCAGTGAAGGCGAAAGCAGTGCGCAGCGCGCCTGGCGCGAGGCTGTGCGCCGATCCTGCCGGCGGAACCCGCGACCAGCGCGGCCCGCCGGTCGCGGTATTGTCCGCGCGCGTTACACCGGAACGCCTCGTCAGCGCTTCAGGAGAAAATGCCCGTCCGCGTCGTCCTCGATCATCCGCGCGAAGCGTTTGGTCAGCTTGGGCAGCCTCACCAGTTTGTCCAACCCGTGCTTCCTGCGGTTCTTGATCAGCGTCGCCGGTTCGAAAAAATGCCGCGCATTGTCGACCGTCAGCACGAACGGCGGCCGTCCGTCGCGCGCCAGCAGATAGCTCATGAGCAGTGCGCCGGTGCGGTGGTTGCCTTCGGGATAGAGTTGCGGCTGGCTGAGCACGCGGGCGAACACGCCGGCGGCCAGCTTGCAGGCGCTGTCTGTCCTGTGCAGGGCCAGCCAGTCCATCAGCCCGCCGACGCCGCCGCCTTCGGTCTCGTAGAACTGCCGTTGAGCGTGATCGAGGTGCCCGGGGTGCTCGTCCCCCTGCCGCCTGCCCGACTCGCCGCACAGCACCACCCGGTTGACTTCCACCAGGCGCGCGGATTCACCCATTCCGAACAGGTCGATGCCTTCGCTCAGGCAGCGATCGACGCAGCGGTAACCGGCCACCATGTTGGCCACGACCTCGTCGGTCAGGGGGTCGCGCCTGTCGCTCAGATGCGCGTTGATCCGCGGAAACTCGCGCTGCACGGCGGCCAGCGACGCCTCGATGGCGGGAACATTCAGGCGGTGCCCGGCAAGGCGCAGTGACGATCCGGAGGACATGCGACGATCCTTAGCGGAAGAACGCGCGTGCTGCGGCGCGGATACTCCAGATGCTATTGCGGCGCATTCAGGGCCTGACGCGCACGGCGGAGCAGACTCTCCGGCAGCGGGATATAGCCCAGTTCCTCGGCCGCACGCTGGCCCTGACCCAGTCCCCAGTTCACGGCCTGCACCAGGGCGGCGGCCTTGTCCGGATCGGGCCATGAACGGTCCAGCAGCAACCAGGTCAGGCTGACGATCGGGTAGGCGCCGGCGCCGGGCGGGTCGGGCAGGAACAGGCGCAGGTCGGCGGGAATCGTCTGCGCGGCGGCATCCAGCGCCGCCGCGCCGCCGGCCGCGCCCGGCTCGACAAAGGCGCCCGCGCGGTTCTGCAGCGCCGCCATGGGCAGGCCCAGGCGCGCCGCAAAGGTATATTCGAGGTACCCGACCGCGTATTGCGTGATCTTCAGCCGCTGCGCGACGCCTTCGTTGCCGAGCGCGATCATGGCGCCGCCCGGCCAGTCGGTCAGCTTGCCCGCGGCGGGACCGTCGCGCCAGGCCTGGCTGATCGCACTGAGATGATTGGTGAAGGCATACGTGGTGCCGCTGCTGTCCCGGCGGGCGATGACCTGAATCCGTTTGCCCGGCAGCTTGAGGTCCGGATTCGCCGCTGCGATACGCGGGTCGTCCCAGCGCGCAACGCGGCCGAGAAAGATGTCGGCGTAGACATCCCTGGGCAGACGCAGTCCGCCGCCGATTCCCGGAATGTTGTAGGCGACGACCACTTCGCCGGCGGTCACGGGAATCATCCTGACGCCGCGTCCCGCGGGCGGCTGAACGCGTGCGATTTCGCTGTCGTTCATCGCCGCGTCGCTGGCGCCGAAATCCACGCCGCCGGCGATGAAGCGTTCGATGCCCTCGCCGCTGCCGACGGCGTCGTAGACGAAGGCTGCATCGGTATGCTCACGCCCGTACTCGTCGATCCAGCGCTCCATCAGCGGCGCGACGAAGGTGGAACCGGCGCCGCGTAGCTTCAGCGCCGCGCTGCCGGACGAATTGCCCGCCGTTGCCGAGGTGCCGGGCGCACCCGTCCCGCAGGTCGCCAGCAACAGGGGAAACAGGACCGCGGCCGCCGCCGCTGCACACTTCCGGGTAAGCATCATAGGGGTCTTCCGCGGCCGCTCAACTGAACTCGCCGGCGATGTATTCCCGGGTCAGTTTTTCTCTGGGCTGTTCGAAGACCTGGCGGGTCTCCCCCATCTCCACGAGATAACCGGTGCGCCCGCCTTCGGAAATGTCCACGGAGAAGAAGGCCGTGGTATCCGCCACGCGCGTCGCCTGCTGCATGTTGTGGGTGACCAGCGCCAGCGTGTAACGCTCCTTGAGCGCGAGCATCAACTCTTCGACCTGGCGCGTGGCGATGGGGTCCAGCGCGGAACAGGGCTCGTCCAGCAGCAGCACGTCGGGCTCGGTGGCGATCGCCCGGGCGATGCACAGCCGCTGTTGCTGGCCGCCGGACAGCGACAGCCCGCTGGACTTCAGTTTGTTCTTGACCTCGGCCCACAGGGCGGCGTCGCGCAGGGCCTTTTCCACCCGTTCGTCCAGGTCGCCCTTGTAACGGTTCAGGCGCAGGCCGAAGGCGACATTGTTGTAGATGCTCATGGAGAAGGGATTGGGCTGCTGGAACACCATGCCGATGTAGCGCCGCACCACCACCGGATCGACCTTCTTCGCATAGATGTCCTTGTCGTGGTAGTGCACGTGGCCGTCGAAACGGAAGCCGTCGACCAGGTCGTTCATGCGATTGAGGCTGCGCAGCACGGTGCTCTTGCCGCAACCCGAAGGACCGATGAATCCGGTGATCTTGTTTTTTTCGATGGGCACCACGCTGTCGCGCACGGCCTGGAACTTGCCGTAGTGGATGCTTTTCACCTGGCAGTCGATGACCACCGGGCCCTTGGGCCGGAACTTCCCTGCTTCGGGTATCACGGCATGCGGAATTGCGTTCATAGTCTGCACCTGACCTTGGATGTTAGAACCTGGGGCGTCCGACCACCCGCGCGACGATGTTGAAGACCAGCACGATCAACACCAGCACCAGCGACGCGGCCCAGGCCAGTTCGATCTGGTTCTCGAACGGCATGCCCGAAAAGTTATAGATAAGAATCGAGAGCGACGCGGTGGGCTCGGACAGTTCGGAAAGATAGTAGTTGCTGAACAGGGCGGTGAAGAGCAGCGGCGCGGATTCGCCCGCCGCGCCGGCGACGGCCAGGATGACCCCGGTCAGCACGCCCGGCAGGCTGGTCGGCAGCACCACCTTCCAGATGACCTGGCTGCGCGTGCAGCCCATGCCGTAGGCCGCATCCTTTATACGCTGCGGCACCTGTTTCATCGCCTCTTCCGCCGCCAGTGTCACGGTGGGCAGCATCAGCACGGCCAGCGCGATGCCGCCGGCCCAGGCCGAATAGGCGCCGATCCAGAGCACGACGGTGGCATAGGCAAACACTCCGGCGAGGATCGACGGAAATCCCGTGAGGACTTTCGAGAAGAACCGGGCGACCTCGGCGATCCTGCTGCGCGGGCCAAGTATCGCCAGATACAGCGCGGCCAGAATTCCGACGGGAACGCTGAGCGCCGTGCCGATGGCGACCATGACCAGCGTGCCGAGGATGGCGTTGCCGAAACCGCCGCCCAGCTCGAACCCGGCCGGCGGCAATGCGCTCAGCGCTTCCCAGTCCAGACGCGCGCCGCCGTGGACCAGCAGCATGTAGATCACCGAGAACAGGGGAATGCCGGCGAGCAGCGCGGCGGACCAGGTGAGCGCGGTGAGCAGCAGACTCTTCAACGCCCGGATTTCGAGGAACTGCCGCTCCAGCCTGGGTCGGGTCACCGGGATGCCGGCGGCGAGGTCGGTATCGTTCATCGGGCACCCTCGAACTTGCGCATGGTGTATTGCTGGATCGCGAGCCCGACGACGTTGACGACAAAGGTGATCGCGAGCAGGACCAGCGCCGCATACATCAATGCCTGGACCTCGATCGCGCCGGCCTCCGGAAAATTCGAGGCCAGCAGCGACGCCAGCGTGTTGGCCGGCGAGAACAGCGACAGGCTGATCTGGTTGCTGTTGCCGATGAGCATGGCCAGCGCCATGGTTTCACCGAGCGCGCGGCCGAAGCCCAGCACCAGGGCGGCCAGGATGCCGGACGACGCGGTCGGCAGCAGGACCTTCAATATCGCCTCCCAGCGCGTGGTGCCCATGCCGAAAGCCGCTTCCTTGACCTTGTACGGGACGCGGCGAAAGGCGTCGGCCGAGATGGCCGCGACGGTCGGCAGGATCATGATCGCCAGCACCAGGGCGGCGGGCGCCATGCCCGGACCGCTGAGGTCGGTGCCGAAGACGGGAATCCAGCCCAGGTGTTCGTGCAGCCAATCCGCCCAGGGCCGGATCAGCGGGATCAGCACATAGATGCCCCACAGGCCGAAGACGACCGAGGGGATGGCCGCGAGCATCTCCACAATGGTGCGAAACACCGCGGCCAGGCGCGCGTGGATAAAACCCTGGGTGAGAAAAATGGCAATGGCGATGCCGAAGAGGCCGCCCAGAAGCAGCGCCAGCAGCGAACTGTACAAGGTACCCCAGATCTCGGGGAGCACGCCGAACTGTGCCCGGTTGATATCCCAGGTCGTGCCGGTGATGAAGCCGAAGCCGTAGTCCCTGATCGCGGGCCAGGCCTTGCCGCCGAGTTCCCAGAAAATGAAGCCGACCAGCGCAATGATCAGCAGTGCGCAAGAGTAGGCAACAGCGCGGAAGATCGAATCACCCAGGTAATCCGCGGCGGTCGGCGGCCCCGAAACGGAGCCACGACTGGCGTCTGCGGAAAACCTGTTGTGATCGGTCATGTTGTGCTCGGCGTTCCCAAACCGCGGGCAGCGCGAACGGCGGCCCCCCGGCTCCTCTGGAATGTCTCATTAGTCGCAGCTCTGATCGAACCCTGAAACGTCATCCCGGCGAAGGCCGGGATCCGGTTTTCAAGGCACTGGATGCCGGCCTTCGCCGGCATGACGACTTATCAGAGGCTGCTTATTTCACCAGCTTCGACACCGTGCGCACGCGTTCGACAACGTTGTCAGGCAGCGGAATGTAACCCATCGCGTCGGCGGACTTCTGACCTTCGGTCAGGCAGTACTCGACGAGGTCGCGCAGCACCTCGGCCTTGTCATCGTCCTGGTCCGTGTACAGCAACAGCCAGGTGAAGCTGGCGATCGGATAGGCCTGCTCACCCGCCGGATCGGACACCCAGACACGCAGGTCGGGTACGTCGCCGCCCGGCAGGTTACCCGCGGGGAACTCGGCGCTGGCCAGCGCCGCCTTGCCGCTCTCGGAGCCCGGCGCGACGTAGTTGCCGGCCTTGTTCTCCAGCATGGCCGTCGGCGCCTTGGTGAGTTTGGCGTAACCGTACTCGATGTACCCGATGGCGCCGGGGGTCTGTTTGATCGTGGCGGTCACGCCGTCGTTCTTGGGCGCCTTGACGATCTTGCCTTCCTTCGGCCAGTTGGGCGACTTGGACTGGCCCACGCTGTCCTTGAACGCCGCGCTGACCGCCGCCAGGTGGCCGGTGAACACGAAGCTGGTGCCGCTGGAGTCGGAGCGCACCACGACGGTGATGGGTGCGTCCGGCAGCTTGACACCCGGGTTGGCCGCGACGATCCGCGGATCGTTCCACCGCGTGATCCTGCCCATGAAGATTTCCGGGTATACGTTGCGCGGCAGTTTGAGTTCGCCGACGCCCGCGAGGTTGTATGACAGCACCACTTCGCCTGCGGTCATCGGCAACAGCACCACGCCGCCCTTGGCGTTGCCGATCTCCTCGTCGTTCATGGCCGCGTCGCTCGCTGCGAAATCGACCGTGTGGTTGATGAAGTCCTGGATGCCGGCACCGCTGCCCTTCGACTGATAGTCGACCCGCACGCCCTTGTCGGCGCCGCTGAAATCCTTGAACCACTTGGCATAGATCGGCGCCGGGAAGCTGGCGCCGGAACCGATCAGCTTGAGATCGGCGACCGCAGGTGCCGCGAACGCCGCGCCGGAGAGTAAACCAGCGAAGAGGAGAGCCTTTAACTGCGAGGGAAACGCCATGGCCGGAAGTGCTCCTGTCTGAAGTGGGGTGAGTGCGTAGCCTGCCGCGCAACGGCGGCGGGCGTAATCAGGAACCAGGAATTATCTTTGCGGAGTGTTACGTTTGTGTGACAAGGGGCGGGAGGCGCCGGCGTCACCTTCCGGCGGTTGTAGCTTCGCCGCGGGCGTAAGTAACTTCTATTTACTTATCTTTCATAAAGTTATAGAATGCTTTTCCAGTAACTCATCAAGGATAGCCTCGGGCGAAGTGATGCTCGACAATGGCAACCCAACCCGATCATTGCATCGATGTCAGGCCGAGACGAAGCCCGACGCCCGACCGCCGCTTGTTGGGCTTCGCGGTACGCAGCGCCAGCCTGCGCACGCGTAGACCCAGGCCCACATGCACTCAAGAGTGGCGCTCAAGGAGTGCAATCAGGAGGCCGGCGGAATGGGAGCCTTCATGAGCTGCGGGCCAGCGGGCGGAGGCTATTCCAGTTGCGGGTGGGATTCAAAGTGCTTTGACCAGTGGAACGCCGCCACTGATTCATGCATGAACCCTAAAGGATGGCAGAAGGTCGGATCTCAAGCGGTCCTTGTTGTCATCGCTCATTCCGCTGTGGCACTCTAACTGTTGACCCAGTGTCCGGATGTATCGAACCCTTCACTGTGCTCCCGCTATGCGTTCATCTTGATCCATAAACACAGCCTGCCTGGGGTCGCACTCCTCCATACCCTTTGCGTTCCGGTCGAAACGCTGGGCGGTCAAGGGCCGGAGCAGACAGCCTACCGGTTTGAATATGTCAACGATTTCTATTTCGGGACTGACAGCAAACTTTCCGGCGCCTGGTCATTGCAGAAACACAGCCCGGCGGCCGGCAACTGGGATGATGTTGCGCATACCGCGAAGATCTTCAGACAGGCGGGCAAACGGATTCCGACACTCACCGCCGATCATCTGATCTAGCGCACCGGATTTGCGCTCGCTCAAGTGATACAGACGCCCGGTCAACTCTCTCGCGAAGACCTCATTAAGGAAGACGTTCCCTACGCCGGCGCCCTGCCATTGCAATTTAGCGGGTATGGATACGACAACCTGGAATTCAGAGGTCTCGAACTGGTGACCGGTGTGGTGGGGCCGGCGTCGCTGGCCGAACAGGTGCAGACCTCGAGCCACGAACTGCTCGGCATCAATAAGCCGCGAGGCTGGGACAACCAGCTTCGCAACGAGCTGCTCGTCAACCTCAACTACATGCGCAAGCGTAAACTGCTGAGCGCCGCTCGACCGACCGGAACGTCATACGACGTAACTCTCAGCGGCAATGTCTGCCTGGTAATCTGGCCACCCTGGTCGGCGGCGCGCTGGAAATGCGTTATGGCAGGAACCTGCCCGGCGGATTCCTGTATCTTCCAGACGCTACCGGATTCCGTCTCAATTACAAGGCCACGCTGAAGCCGCCAAGACCCGATAAGCCGAGTGTGTATCTGTCGCTGGCGCTGCGCGGATCGGCGGTTGCACGCGATATCTTCCTGGATGACAACACCTTCGTGCACAGCCACAGCGTGCACAAGAAGACCTTCGTCGGACTGGCGATTCTCGGTCTGCACTACGAGACCCAAGAATGGGCCGCGCATTTCGACCTCTCCTACTCCAGTGATGACGTTGATACCAGCCGCGCCCACAAAGCCGCCGACCAGACGCAAGTCGTAAGAAAAGGGGTCGGTGACAAATGAGAATCAATTGTCACCGACCCCTTTTTCTAAGGCCCGGAGTGCCGTGGTTGCCGTGAATGCCGCGTGGCGATACCGGTTGGCGCGGCGGGTCGTCGGATCGGGCCCCCAACTGCCGTCGGCCTGCTGGCTCGACAGCAGCCGCTGCAGCGCGTCCTGCAGGACTCCCTGCAACGGCGCATCGATGAACCGGGCCGTCAGCAGCAGTTCCGACAGCAGGTCGATAGTCGCGCCTGCGCTGGCCCAGGCGACGGCTTGCACCAGGAAGCGCTTCAGCGGTTCCTGACGGTCTGCCAGCCAAGGCGGCACCGGGTCGCGCCCGAAATCGATCAGGGCGATGATCTCGTGCACCAGGGCGTAGAGTTCCAGGCTGGCGGCACGCCGCTGTTGCGGGTCGGCACCGGTTGCCGGCAGGACAGGCGGATTACCGCGCGCGACGCGTTCGATGCGGCTGGCGGCCAGCGCGGCCGGCAGGGAGACGACAGGCTCCTGGTGCAGCCGCTGCAGAAACAGGGCGATGGTCAGACGCTTGGTCGGGTCGCCGCGGGGCGAGTTTGCCAGCACCCATTGCGCCGGGGCCAGGATGAGCGCTTGCAGGTCCGACGGCGTTCCCGCCTGCTGCATCAGGTAGGCCGCGAGCACCAGGTAGTAGTAGTCGGTCAGCCGTTTCTGCCCCGCCCTTTCCCACTGCGTGAATTCCGGCAATGCGCGGAGCCTGGCCATGCGCTCACCGAAACGGGCCCTGAAGCGTTCTTGAGTCGCGGGATTTCCGGACAGTGTCGACAACACCCGGAAACCGACAGCCTCGTCCAGCAGGTCGGGCAGCCCGCCGTCCTGCACGGAAGCCGGGTGCCGTTCGATCCAGTCCAGGCCGCGTGCGGCGGCCGCGCTGACCTGCGCCTGCGTTACCGCGGCGACCGCGTCGGGCAAGGGCGCCAGAAGGACGAGCAAGACGACGCCTGGCCGGAAGCGGTCCATGCCGAAATCATACACGGGTGGTTACCGGCTGCTGAATCCGAGCGCAGATTTGTTACTCAGGGAACCGAGCGAACGGCAGACGCGGCCGGGCGGCCGCGCGCTTGCGCCGATCGCGGCGACGGCGGCACCACAACGGTCGCTGCCAGATACAGCATCAGACTGTTGGACAGATGCCAGGCGAAATGGATTCCGAGCGGCCAGACCGGGCAGAGCGCGGAGTCCAGCGTCCGCAGCAGCAGTGACAGCGTGAACAGCAGTGTGGCGGCCAGCAAGGCGCCTGAGCAAGGCCGGCCGGTGTGCCGGCAGTACAACGCCATCATCACCAGCGTGGCCCAGCTCGGCAGATAAAAGATGGAGCCGTTGAGGGAATCCGCCGGAAAGGCGAACTGTACGCCCGTGCGAAAATGCAGCGTCGCCAAAGCGCGTCACGCGGCCCCGGCGCCCCACGCTGAAGGCCACGAGCCCGCCGGTAGCCTGGTGAGGCCAAGCGCCGAAAAGGCACGGCCTGCAAGCGCGGGAACAGTTAACCTGACAGTTGCACGAGATGACGCGCCGGGATTCGAGGGCGCGCGACGGCCCTGTGGGTGGAATTCGCAGCCGTTAAGTTTCAACGCGCGTGCGTAAGTTGGGCCAAGGCACGAAGCCCAACGCCCGACCGCTGATCGCTGGGCTTCGCTGCGCTCACTGCCAACCTACGCACGCGTAACGCCGGACCGTTGATCGTTGGGCTTCGTGGCTCAGCGCAATCTACGATGACTTTCGCAGAGAGCGGGAACCGCGGCAGCAGCGAATGCGGTCGCGTGAATTCCCATACAACTGCCGCCGAATGATACCGGCTGCGATTCCGCGGCACGGGGAAGCGTTACACTTTGCAGATCAGCGCCGATCCCGGTGTCTGCACATCGCTAAACGCCACGGAGGATAAGGACCATGGACCTCAAGCTCGTCGACAAACGCGCACTGGTGACCGGCTCCACCCGAGGCATCGGACTGGCCATCGCGAAGGCCCTGGCGAACGAAGGTGCGCAGGTGATCGTCAACGGCCGCACGCAAGCGTCGGTGGCCAAGGCGCTCGAGGAGATGCACCGCAGCATTCCCGCAGCGAAGGTCGAAGGTTTTGCGGGCGATCTCTCCACGGCCAGCGCCGCTGCACAATTATGTCAACGTACGCCCGAGATCGACATACTGGTGAACAACCTGGGTATCTTCGAGCCGAAACCCTTCGAGCAGATTCCCGACGAGGACTGGCGCAGGTTTTTCGACGTCAACGTGCTGAGCGGAATCCGCCTGTCCCGGGCTTATCTGCCCGGCATGAAGCAACGCGACTGGGGCCGCATCGTATTCATCAGCAGCGAAAGCGGCATCCAGATTCCCCCTGAGATGATCCATTACGGGATGACCAAGACGGCGCAGCTCGCCGTGTCGCGCGGCATCGCCGAAACCTGCGCCGGCACGGGTGTCACGGTGAACGCGGTATTACCCGGACCCACGCGTTCCGCAGGCGTCGAAACCTTCGTCGCCGCCTTGAGCGACGGCCGCCCCTTCGCGGAGTTCGAAAAAGAGTTTTTCCAGACCGTGCGTCCGACGTCCCTCCTCAAGCGCTTCGCCAGCACCGACGAGGTTGCCGCACTCGTTGCCTTCGTGTGCAGCCCGCTCTCCTCCGCCACGACCGGCGCGGCGCTGCGGGTGGACGGCGGTGTTGTGCGCGCCTGCTTCTAGCCGGCACGCACCCCGCCCGCCGGCTGTATTCCGCTATCCACGCAAAGACAAGGAGCGATACCATGAACATCGGCTTTATCGGACTCGGGCGCATGGGCGCCGGCATGGCGGTGAATCTCCTGACGGCCGGCCACAGTGTCACCCTGTACAACCGGACGGCGGCGAAAGCGGCAGCGCTGACCGCGCAAGGCGCGAAGGCCGCCGCCAACGTCGCCGATGCCTGCCGGGGCGATGCCGTCGTCACCATGCTGGCGGACGACGATGCCGTCGAGGCCGTCGTCACAGGAGACGGCGGTATCATCGACAGCCTGGCGGAAGGTGCGGTGCATGTTTCCTCGAGCACGATCGGCGTCGCCTTGTCCGAAGCACTGACACAAGCCCACGCCCGGGCCGGCCAGCGTTTTGTTTCGGCGCCGGTGTTCGGCCGTCCCGACGCGGCGGCGTCAGGCCAGCTCTTCGTCATCGCGGCCGGTCAGCCGGACGCGGTTGCCGCCGTAGCGCCGCTGTTCGAGGCCATAGGACAGAGGACCTTCATCGTCTCGGACACGCCCAAAGCCGCCAACCTGGTGAAGCTCAGCGGCAATTTCCTGATCGCCGCGACGATCGAGTCCCTTGGCGAGGCCCTGGCATTGATCGGCAAGGGCGGAATCGATCAACGGCAGTATGTGGAGATTCTGACTTCGACCTTGTTCAATGCGCCCGTCTACAGGAACTACGGCGCGCTGCTGGTCGACGGCGCATTCGAACCAGCCGGTTTTGCCGTTCCGCTTGGACAGAAAGATATTCGGCTGACGCTGGCGGCCGCCGAAGACCTGCGCGTGCCCATGCCGCTCGCAAGTCTGCTCCGCGACCGCTTCCTGACCCTGCTCGCTCATGGCGGCGACAAACTCGACTGGTCGGCCATCGGCCGCCTGGCGGCCATGGACGCAGGAATAGAAAAGGGGTCGGTGACAAATGAGAATCAATTGTCACCGACCCCTTTTCTTTAGAACGGCGCGGACCGGTCCGGTATTGTGGCCGCCGGGGTCGCTGTGCGCGCGATCGGTCAGGTCACTTCGCTGTTCATGGCCTTGTCATCGGTCTGTTGCCGCTTGCGCGCAGCGCGTCGTCAGCCACGCGGTGGACGCGCTGATCGACAAGCGCGCTCTTTATCTGAAAGACGGCCCCTGTTCTGCTCCAGCCGGGCGCGCACCATCGGCGCAAGGCGTCGGCTCGAGCAGCGGATTACCGGGAATTTTTTCGGTTCGACCCTGCTGATGGAACTAAAGATAGCACCTGAACCAGTTCAGCGTATCGCGCCAGGCTTGTGCGGCCAACTCCGCTTGGCGGAAGTTGAATAGGTGCACCCCTCCCGGTATCACTATCAGTTCGACGGTCTTATGCAGTTGTTGCAGGCGCCGCTCCAGGCGCTCGGATTCTTCCAGCGGCGCGGCAGTATCCTTGTCGCCATGAATCAGCAACACCGGCGCTGCAATAGAGGACGCGTAATGCACGGGAGACGCCCCGGTCAGCATCTCCCGGAACTGCTCATCGGTTTGCGCCCCGGTCGCACGGTAAAAGTACCGGCGTATCGCTCCGTAGATCATACGCACGATAAAGTTGCTGCGCCGCTTGTCCAACCACGCGTTGAAATCCGTCACCGGGTAATAGGCCACCACGGCCCGGATCCGTTCCGGTGCGCGCGCGGCGATCAGCAGACTGAAGACCGCGCCCTGGGAAAAGCCCAAGGCGCCGATGTGTTTCCGGTCCACCCACGGCTTCGCACTGATCACATCCAGACTGCGCGTAATATCCGCGCCGCCGCGCCAGGGAAAGGTCGTGCGCTCGAATTTCCCGTTGATCAACCGCTTATAATCCACCGCCGCCGCCGCGTAGCCCTGTGCCGCCAAATCCCATACCACGCCCCGCATTTGTTGCGCGGTTTTCCCGCCTTCCGGATGCACCATGACGGTAGGGAACGGCCCATCACCCGTCGGCCTGGCCCATTCAAGATGAAGCAACAAACTGCCTCGGGACTGATCCTCCGACCACGTCTTGACTTGCGGCGGCACCGCGTCAGGATGTATCAGATAATGATTGGGAAAATAGTGACACCCGCTCGAGCCCGCCGCCATACTCAGCATGAGCACCAAACAAATCTTTGAGTGAGTTCGGATCATGTGCCTGTCCGTCAAGTCACTGCGCGACGATCGACTATCCCTCTTGTTCTTAAACAGCAGAGTTCGTGACGTGTCCCGAAGGTGGCGGGACGATCCGCGCATTATCGCCCGTCGGCAACCCTCTCCATGCCCACCGGCGCGCCGGCTTTCACAAGAACTTCACGTGATGGAATGACTATCGTCCATCCCTGGAGCCCCATCCTTAGGGAGGCGCGGCACCCTGTTAAAGAATCTCCTGCGAATGTCACGTGATACTCGACAGCCGCCGAACCATCGACATCGAGCGATGCCTGACCGCCGCTGCGCCTCCCGCTTCCAGCCACGAGTGCGTCGCCCACTCGATGCAAACTGGCCCGTCAGCGCGCACCCGCCGCCGGCAACATCTACAGCGACGGCATCGGTAACGGCGGCGAATTCGGCCACAGACCGCCCGCACCGCCGCTGGTGCCGTAGGCACTGTTGACGGCCTGTGCCTTCTGGGCAAGGTCGCCGGTCGCCGTCTGCACGTTCGACCACAGCTTCTCCTTGCCGGCACCGCGGCCTTTCGCGCACGCCATCACCAGTTTCTCCTTGCAGTCTTGCAGTGTGTCCTGTGCGCTGCACCCCTTGTCCATATCCGCCGCTGTCCAGGTCTTGCCCACGCACGCCGCCTCCCGGTCGAGATAGGCCGTCATGGCGTTCACCGCAACTTTGAGCGACTGTTCGCTGTGCTCCACGGCGCCCATGGCGGCCTGCAGTCGCGCCTGGGTGTTCTGTGGTTGCACCCGGATCGGTGTGCGATTCAGTTCCGCCGCCGATCGGGCCATGCGTTGTCGTGCCTCTGTCCCCGGCATGGCCGGCGCCGGCAACCGCGTTGATCGTGCGGCTGGATTATCCGGGCTCGCCGTCGTATTCCCCTGGCTGGGTTCGGCCGCCATGGCCAGCGCCGAAAGGCCTGCCATCAGGCTGGCAAGCAGGACAGTGTGTGTATTCCGTGCGATGTGTTTCATGTTTCCCTCGGACGTTCCGGTTGCAAGGTTGCGCTGTTGGTTCTGGGTCGCACGCGCACCCTGACCGGTTCAATGAATGATCGATTTCTGCCGCCGGGCAATCCTCGATCCGAGGCAAGGATCATCCAAACCTGGCAGTTGCATCAAGAATCCACCGGGATTCGACCGAACCCTGCCGTCTACGCGTTACTGGGCGGCTAACGGTCCCTGTGGGTGGAATTCGCACGGGTGAATTCAACACGCGTGCGCAGGTTGATGAGAGGGTCTCCTCCCCCTTACTAATCGGCGTCGTGATGCGCCATGATGGAGCTGTTACCAACCATCGAAATGAAAGAAGAGGAGACCCTCTCATCAACCCACATTGATGCAATGGTTGGCGGAAATGTGCCCGCGCGCCCTGTTTATTGTACTGTTGCGCGGATCATTCGTGAACACCTGGTTCATGGACCTCCGGAATCTCTCCTTGAGCCAGGCAGCGTCCGTGCGATGATCGGACAGGTGAGGCTGCTGGTTCTGCACTGGTTGTGAAAGCAGGATGAGCGCACCGGCTGCGAATGACGGCAGCACCTGCATGACCGTCATTCTGCGGCGCCTGTGGCGCCAACGCTGTAGCCGTGTCCGCAGGCGACGCGCAGATGTCCCCGCCCCTGGTGCAGCCGGTACATGCGGCGTGGCGGGCCCGGTCTGCGCCCGGCGGAAGTTCGCGGGGAACACCGCCCTGGATTCCCGATCGCTGCCAACGTCGCTCGATTCCTTACGGAACCTTCCCGCTCCCCGCTCACTGGCCGGCCGCTGGCGGGCCGGTTACAATCGGACGGCACAGCCATTACCGGTACACACCCGAACCGGCGTGGCACCGTCCCCCGCAACTCACCGGCTGAAAAATTTCTCATGGCAAACGAGTCACTGTTGGAAAGCTTCAAGGAATACCAGCCACTTCCGGCCAATATCGTCATCTTCGGTGCCAGCGGCGACCTGACCAAGCGCAAGCTCATGCCGGCGCTCGCACGCATGTACCGCTGCGGCCTGGTACACCCGCAAAGCCGCATTATCGGGGTGGCGCGCTCCATCGCCGAAGCGGACTGGATCGAGCTGATCCGCACCACGCTGGACCGCTATGCACCCGAACTCCAGTACAGCCCGGAAGAGTGGCAGGCCTTCGCGGCACGGCTGCGCATGGTCGGGGGCGACCTGGCCGCTGCGGAAACCTACACCCGGGTCGCGGCTGCGCTCGATACCGAACAGGGCCAGTGCAATGCCATGTTCTATCTGGCCATCCCGCCGGACTGGTACGTGCGCGTGGCGCAGGCATTGGCGCAATCCGGGCTCGCCAGCGAGGACTGTGGTTACCGGCGCATCGTCATCGAGAAGCCCTTCGGCCTCGATTACGATTCCGCCATCGCGCTCAACAAGGCGCTGCAGGGCGTGTTCAGCGAGTCGCAGATCTTCCGCATCGACCATTACCTCGGCAAGGAAAGCGTGCAGAACCTGTTCGTGTTCCGTTTCGGCAACAGCATCCTGGAACCGCTGTGGAACCGCAACTACATCGATCACGTCCAGATCTCGGTGGCCGAAACCCTGGGCGTCGAATACCGTGCGGCCTACTACGAGCGTGCCGGCGCCCTGCGCGACATGATCCAGAGTCACTTGATGCAGGTGATGACCCTGGTGGCCATGGAACCGCCGGGCGAATACACCGCCAATGCCGTGCGTGACGAGAAGGTCAAGGTGCTGCGTTCCCTGCGCGCCACGCCGCCCGCCGAGGTGGACCGCCTGACCGTCGCCGCGCAGTACGGCGCCGGCGAGATCGCGGGGGAGAAAGTACCGGCCTACTGCCGGGAACCGGGGGTTGCCGCGGACTCGGTGACCGAGACCTTCGCGGCCGTGCGCATGTACGTGGACAACTGGCGCTGGCAGGGTGTGCCGTTCATCCTCTGGTATGGCAAGCGCCTGCACAAGCGCGTCTCGGAAATCGTGATCCGTTTCCGCCAGCCGCCGCACAACCTGTTCGACCCCGGCGGCGCGCCTCCGATAGCCGATGCCCTGGTATTTCGCCTGCAACCCGAGGAAGGCATGTTCCTGCGCATGAATGCCAAGATGCCCGGACTGACCACGCGCATGCGGCGGCTGGTGATGCGCGGGCCCTATGCGTCGGCGACCGAACCGCACTTCGAGGCCTATGAAATCCTGCTCAATGACGTGCTGCTGGGTGATGCCACGCTGTTCTCGCGCGCCGACGAGATCGAGGAATCCTGGCTGAAACTCGCGCCGATCCTCGACGCCTGGAGCAAGCGCCTGTCCATCAACCGCTACCGCACCGGCACCTGGGACGTTCCCGGCATGGACGCGCTGTTGACCGGCTGCGTCGGCGGCTGGCACAAGCCGACCTGAGCCGGCGTTATCCGGAATATGGCGCCTACTGCGCGTAAAGGCGGGTGAGCAAGGCATTGAATTGCGCGGTTCGTGACGGTTCGGTGGGCGGCAGGTACCCTTCCTGTTGCAGCACCTGAATCAATTTGACCGGCGTGACACCGGATTCGCCGACGATTTCGACATGTCCGGCGCGAACCTCGACGCTTGTGGCCTCTGTGCCGGACCGCACCGGCGGGAGCCGTTGCTCATCGAGGGAGAATACGAAATCGTCCTCGACGCACCGGCCAAGATCGTTGCGCCGCCGGCAACTGCCCTTTTCATCGGTGGAAACCAGCAAGTAGCGCTCCACAGACGGGTCGAGCCCGCCCGGCTTCCTGATAAAATCCGAAGCGTCGGTGATTTCGAACCATTTATCGCCACTGATCAGCCTGCACGCCAGATCGTTGAAACCCAGCGTTGCAATCCGCAACAGCGGGATACCGCAAGGCCGCGCGGCAAGGATGCCTGACAGGGGGGCTGAAATGGTGACCAGCCTGAGCCGGGCATGGGATTCGATGGGGTCCTTGCGGTCGACGACAAGAGCCTTGCGCGCAACCAGCCCTCCCTGGCTGTGCCCCATGACGGTGATCTGCGGTGAAACCAGATGCGCGGCCAGCCCCTCGACGGCATCGGCGAGCTGCCGGGAACTGCGCATGATGCTGTCACGGTCATCGTAGCTGAAACAGGCCGATTGCTGGCCATGAAAGGCCAGAACTTCCGACAGCGTGCGAAAGCGCCCGGCGGACCCAAAACAGCCATGGACGAGAATGGTCACCGGATGCTGCGAATTCAGGTGCAGGCTGCGGTCCGGAGCATCGGTACACGGACCCAGGCCCGCGATGTCCAGCGTCATATCGGGTTCAGGCAACTGCGGATAGGCCTGCGGAAATTCGGGTGAATCCGGCGCGGGAGAGGCCACGCACTCCGTGAGCAGGGCCCAACCAAGACAGAAAACGAAGGCTTTCTTCATCGTATCGGATGCTCCCGTTGCTCAAGTTCACGGGGAAAGGCCGGCGTAGCGATCCGCTTTACCCGCTTGTCTTGATGCTTATAGTCATTCAATTCGTCTGGCAAGCCAACAGGGGGTACGGAGTCCGGGGGCGCGCTCGCACCACGCGATCTTCAGGGCTGGCGACGAAGTCCTAAGGCTCGAAGATGACGGGGGCCGTGCCAGCCTTGTACGGCGTCCCGCGCCGGCAGCGAACGGCGCCGTTCGGCGTGAGTGCCGGATGAAAGGGTTCGGTACCGAATGGCACTTACGTACTCAGAAGTCAGCAAATATGGCTACATTGAACCTTAGTTTAACGCTGGTTCCACATGCATTCTTGTAGTCATAAATACTGACTTCTGAGTAACTCTGAATTCAGGGGTTTGGTCATTCCGGCGAAGGCCGGAATCCAGGAAAACTACCACTATTGTAGATTCTGGATCCCGGCCTTCGCCGGGATGACGGCAGTTCTGGGCTTAAGTAAGTGCCATTCGGATCGGTACCCTTTGGTGCTACCGCCTGCTCTTCCGGCCCCGTTGTGTCAGGCCCGCCTTGCGGTAGCGAAGGAAGGCCAGCGGGCCGTAGCAGGCGACGACCAGCGCATAACCCAGGATACCCAGACCCACATGGTAAGCGGGATCGGTCGTGTCACTGGGATACAGATATATCAGGGTTGCACCCAGGATGCTCATGAACAAAGCCGGCATCAGGCTGAAGATCAGACTGGGGAACAGTCGGGCACTGGCCGCCATGCGCACCAGCAGCGCACGGTATTCGGTTTCACCCATGGCGCGGATGAGCCAGAGCTTGCTGCTGTTGGACGCGGCCACCAGCAACGAGGCCACCATGATCACGATGCCCGAGCCAACGTCCCACCAGGGTACGATGAACAGCAGAATCGTCAGCATGGCAAACGGCCAGCGCAGGCGGCGGATGACGCTATTGGATTCCAGCTCAAGGTTGGGCGAAGCCAGATACGTCGACCCGATATCGCCCAGGCGCGAGATCAGGGTCAGAATGGCCAGGGTGATCTTGACACTTTCCTGTACTTCCACGCTATGAGTTCCTTGCTTGTCTGACGGGCTAGGTCCAGCCGCGGCGCACGTGCGTCTCCGGTCCTTTTGTAACGGCAGCATCCGGGCCGGGGTCCAGTGACAAACCGGGATGCCACCGTTGGCCCCTTTAAGCCATGCCCCTTTCGGCCAGGGTATCGCCGGTTGTGGCTGATGTGGGGTAACGAATGATCGCGATCTGAGCAATGCCCGACGAATCATCGACGACGGGCGTGAGCACTACAACACTACCCTTCGCCATTACTCCCGAATCCAGGCCCGTACCTGATCCGGCCCCGGTACGCCGCCGGCGTGCACCACCTTGCCGTCGACCACCACGCCGGGCGTGGACATGACCCCGTAGGCCATGATCGCGGCGATATCGGTGACCTTCTCGATGTCCACCTCGACACCGGCATCCCGCGCCGCCTGGGCGATGGCGTTGGCGGTGATCTCGCAATTGCGACAACCGCTGCCCAGTACTTTGATCTGTTTCATGACGAAGGCACTCCTTAAGTTCAGACAAGCGCGTTGAAGCCCCAGCCCACCAGCGTGAAGGCCACGGCAAGCACCGCGGCAAACAGCGCAAGTGCCGGCCAGCGGATCACCTTTCTGAGGATCAGCATCTCGGGCAGGGAGAGAGCGGCCACGCTCATCATCAGTGCCAGCGTGGTACCCACCGGGACGCCCTTGCCGAGCATGGCCTCGGCCACCGGTATGACACCGGTCGCATTGGAATACAGCGGAATACCCAGCACCACCGCTGCCGGGACTCTGTACCAACTGTCTCCGCCCAGATGGTCCGAGACCCACGCGGCCGGTACGAAACCGTGAAACAGGGCACCCGTGCCGATGCCGATCAGGACCCACAGCCAGATCCGCCCGACGATTTCCCGGACCTCGCCCAGGGCATAACGGTGCCGTCCGGCGAAGGTGGTATCCGGCGCCGGCAGATTGGCCTCGCCCATCCGGATCTTCCACACGTAGTCCTCGACCCAGCGCTCGGGCCGGAAGACTTGCATGACCATGCCGCCGAACCAGGCGACCACCAGCCCCGCGAGCACATACAGCGATGCCAGCTTCCAGCCGAGGATACCCACCAGAATGACGGCTGCCACTTCGTTGATCATGGGACTGGCGATCAGGAACGAGAAGGTCACGCCCAGCGGGATGCCGGCCTCGACGAAACCGATGAACAGCGGCACCGATGAACAGGAGCAGAACGGGGTGACCGCGCCCAGTGCGACGGCGAGACCCCGCGCCTGCCAGTCGGGACGCCCGCGTACGAACGCCCTGACCCGCTCCGGGGCCACCACGGCCCGCAGCAGACCCATGACATAGATGACCAGGATCAGCAGGGCAAAGATCTTCCCCATATCCATGAGAAAAAAGTGCACCGCAGCACCCGTGCGGGAGGACGGATCGAGCCCCAGCAGGCCGAAGGCCAGCACCTTGGCAACGGCATCAAACACTGGCCGTCTGCTTGCCGGATTCGACCTGTGGCTCGACGGCGGGCAGCTTGAACGACAGCACGGCCGCCGCCAGCACGAAGGCCGTGGACCACCACAGGCAACCGGTCAGCCCCTGGGTCTGGTAGACCCAGCCCGAGAGCACCGTCCCGGCCAGGCGCCCTCCCGCATTGGCCATGTAGTAGAAGCCCACGTTCATGGACACCCGGTCGAAGTCGGAATACGCCAGGACCAGGTAGGAATGCACGGCCGAGTTGATCGCGAACACGACCCCGAACAGCACCAGCCCGCTGACGAGGACCGGCGCCGGGTCGAGCCCGTGCCGCAGGCCCAGGGCGATGGCGGCCGGAAAGAACGCCAGGACAAAGGCCGACAGCCGCGCCGTGCCGCCGCCGGGTCCCCGGCCATGGTGACTGCGGCGGAGCAGCCGCGGCGCGGCGGCCTGCACGATCCCGTAGCCGATCACCCACAAGGCAATGAAGCCGCCGACTTCGGTAAAGCTCCAGCCGAGCGTCGAGTACAGAAACACCGGCAGGCCGACCACAAACCAGACATCACGCGAACCGAACAGGAAGAAGCGCGCCGCCGACAGCCAGTTGATGGCCGGCGTGTTGGAGAACACCTGGGTGAATTTCGGCTTGGATTTCATCTTGCCCACGCCGCGAGGCAACAGCAGGGCGGTCACGATCAGGACCGCCAGCAGCAGGCCGGCCAGCACCGCGAGCGCCCCGCGGAAACCGATCCATTCGAGCAATGCCGCGCCGACGAAGAACCCCGCACCCTTGAGCGCGTTCTTGGAACCCGTCAACGCCGCCACCCACTGGAACAGCTTCGATTCGCCACCCTCGCCGGCGACCGCCTTGACGCTCGCCTTCGCCGACATCTTGTTCAGGTCCTTGGCGATGCCGGCCAGGGCCTGGGCAGCCATCACGTAGGGCACCGACAGCCAGGCGTCGGGCGCGGTGAGCAGCGACAGGGCCACCACCTGCAGGCCCATGCCGATGTGCATGGTGAGATTCAGGCCGATGCGCGCGCCCAGCCAGCCGCCGACCAGATTGGTGACGACGCCGAAGAACTCGTAGAACAGGAACAGCATCGCCACTTCGAACGGCGAGTAGCCCAGCAGTTGAAAATACAGCACCACCAGCATACGGATGGCACCGTCGGTCACCGTGAAGGCCCAGTAGCCGCCGGTGACAACCAGGTAGTTGCGTACGTTGTGCTCCATCGGATTCACCGGCAGCCGGTGCGGCGCCGTTCGACCTCCAGGGTTTTCACAGGTTCACCTCGCGCCGTCCGCCGTGACGACACTCAGAGACCGCGCGCAACCAGCGCGGCCAGATCCATCATGCGGTTCACATAACCCCATTCGTTGTCGTACCAGGCATAGACCTTCACCTGGGTCGCGTCGATCACCATCGTGGACAGCGCATCGACGATCGATGAGCGCGGATCGTTCAGGTAATCCACCGATACCAGCGGACGTTCTTCGTAACCGAGGATGCCCTGCAGCTCGCCCTCGGCCGCCGCCTTGAAATATCCGTTGACCTCCTCCGGCGTGACCGGGCGTGCCGCCTCGAAGACGAAGTCGGTCAGCGAGCCGTTCAGCAGCGGCACACGCACGGCATGGCCGTTCAGCTTGCCGGCAAGCTCCGGGAAGATGCGGGTGATCGCCCTGGCCGAACCGGTCGTGGTCGGGATCAGCGACTGGCCGCAGGCGCGCGCCCGGCGCAGGTCCTTGTGGCCTTTGTCGACGATGGTCTGCGTGTTGGTGATAGCGTGGATCGTCGTCATACAGCCGTGCACGATACCGATGTTTTCATGCATGACCTTGACCACGGGCGCCAGGCAGTTGGTCGTGCAGGAAGCCGCGGTGACCAGATGGTGCTCGGCCGGATCGTACAGGTGATGGTTGATCCCGTAGACGATATTGAGCGCGCCCTCGGTCGGCGCCGCCACGATGACCTTCTTGACGCCCTGGTCGAAATACTCCTGCAGGGATTCCGGTCGCTTGTGATGCTTGCCCGTGGCCTCGATGACGATGTCACAGTCTGACCAGTCGGTCTCGCCGAGCGCCGGATTGCGGCTGCAGGCAATACGCTCGCCGCCGACGATCATCGCCTCGCCCTCGGCGCCGCAATCCAGGCTCCAGGTACCGTGCACCGAATCGAACTTCAGCAGATGTGCCGAACCCGCGGCATCGGTGGCGATCTCGTTCACCCGAACGATCGACAGCGCCTCGCTGCCCCAGCCCGCACGCAGCCCCAGACGACCCATGCGCCCGAAGCCATTGATACCCACACGAACAGTCATTCCGATCGTCTCCTTGTTCGTTTGCGCGACAGCCGCTCAGGTGCAGCAGGCCCTGCCCGGCCGGTTGGGCATCTTCGCCAACGCGCGCAGGTCCCGATCGAACGGCGGGCAAATGCTGGCGCCCTCGACCGTCGCGGCGAGCACCTGCCCGACCCACTGCGGCAGTTCGGGATTGAGACGGTAATAGATCCATTGCCCTTGACGCCGGTCCAGCACCACACCGAGTTCGCGCAACTGCGCGAGGTGGCGGGAGACCTTTGGCTGAATCTCGTCCAGGGCATGGGTCAGTTCACAGACACAGAGTTCGCCTTCGATGACCAGCAGCATCAGCATGCGCAGCCGCGTGGGGTCGGCGAGCGCCCTGAACAACTGCTCAGGGTCCAGGGTCATACCGGTCGTCGCCGGTGATTTCAGACGCGCGCTTGCCGCACCGCGGGATGCCTTGGTCATTGGACAGGAAACTCCTTACAGTTGCCGACTCAGTTCACACGTCAGGGCACGCCACCCAGCGGCAAACGCTAACCCTGCATTCCATTTTCATGCCTGCCGCAAGCTGGCCGGACGATGGCGTAGCCACAATGGCATCGAAATCCAGGATAGCTCTATACGCCTGTCCATATATATGTGCAAGCATATTTACAGAATTCCGGTCAGAACTTCTTGCGCTTACTTTGGGCTCTATTATGGGTCCTAATGCCTTTTCTTCATCAGGGCGCGTTCTCGGACGGCAAGGTCTTGTTCTGCGTTCCCGGCAGGTTGAGGTCTTATTGAGGCTTGCACCAATAATTGACAATTTTCAACGTCATCCCGGCGCAGGCCGGGATCCAGAATCCACCGGCCCAATGGATTCCGGCCTACGCCGGAATGACAACACGTGGGTGCGCGGATGTCACCGATTTGCGTAAGTCTCAATAATCCCTTCTTCATCAGGGCACGTTCTCGAACCACAGTCAGATGGCAAGTTACCCTGCGCGCGGAGGTCTTAATCCCTTTTGCCTGGGAAGATTGAAAATCATGTCGGCATTGAGTGTTCCGAACCGGCCCTGTGCAAATTCGAGTCGCTCCCGGTTCTGTTCACCGCTGCCGTAAGGGGCATACCGGCCTATATCCTTAAGCAGATCATTATCAAAAGTCTGTATACCCACCGACAGGCGGTCGACACCGGCGGATTTCAGCACCGACAGTACATCTTCGCGTAAGTGATTGGGATTGGTTTCCACGGATATCTGCCGGACAGGAAACAGCGAACGAACCAGCTCCAGGGTCACGGCGAGTTCATCAGGCAGTGCGGTCGGCGTGCCACCCCCTACGTAGACAACGCTCGGTTGATATCCCTTGTCGGCGATGTTACGCAGTTCCTGGCGCAAGGCCTTGAAGTATGCGCTCGCCTTGGGTACGTTCAATAGTACGCGATGAAATGAACAGAACGAGCACAGGAACTCGCAGAAGGGAATATGGATATACAGCACTGCCGGTTGTGCCGGACCGATATCCGGAAGTGCCAGGGGTGTGCCCAGTTCGAAACACATCTGCTTGGCATAGCTGCGCTGCAGGTACACCTCCAGAAGTCGCTTGGTGACGGTCACGGGATTTTTCCCTTCTCTAAGCTGCGAACCCGCGCATGCCAGAACAGTTCTGGATAAGCTTCATCAAACACCAGTTCCACGCCAACGCGCATACTGATGCCCCGCAGCCAATAGCCCGGTGTCGCATCTGTGCAAAGCACAGCATGCCGTCCCGGATCACGGGCAAGCCGCCGGTGAACGGTGCGATGCGTTCGGGTTTGATGCGGTCCGTGCCGCCCGGATCGTCGTAGAAATCGTTGAGTACAATGACGGCGGCTTGCACGCAGATAACGGCACACAGGGCGAGAACAAAGGCGAAGCCGTCAAAGTGTCCGCCCGGTTGATAACCGCAGGCAGTGCCCGGAAATGAATGGTAGCACGGATGCAGCCATAAACATGGAGCCTGTGGCCAGTAAAATTTTGTCAGCAGCGGATCGTCACGGCCGAGTGACAGGCTTACAGTGGCAGTCATGATGTTTTCTTCCTGAGTGTCAGGCTATCGATTCGGTGCCGGGGTTGTAGATGCGGTCGGCGCGTTTGCGGAAATAGGTCAGCAGGTGCGTGGCGGCATCGGTAAAAAAATGTTGCGCCACCGCATGTAACGGCCCAGGCGCCAATTCCGCAATGACGGTCAGTTCAATCAGCGTGGCATTGTCGGCCTGCGCCTGAAATTGCCAGTCGATGGTCAGCCGTTGAAAAGGGCTGTCATTGCTGGTGATGGATATGCGTCGCGGGCGTTCCAGTATGGCGACTGAGTTGAATGGCAGGCTGAACAGGGCAAGCCCCAGTTCCTGTGTTACGTAAATTGCGTGGACTTCGCGTTTGACGATTCTGACGGAGCGCCAGCCGGGCAGAAAATCGGGGTACTGCTCTATGTCGGCAACCAGATCGAAAACCTGCTCTGCAGTATACGGCCACGCACTGGTTTCTTGGTGATGCATATGCTTAGCAATACATCTGTTAGCCTGAATTATTCGCGAATGTCGCAAGAAGAAAGGCCGCTTTTGTGCTAAAAAGGCTTTGCCACAAGCACTTTTCCACACATCAGAGGCCTTTCCATGGAAGACGATACCACAACACCGTCTGTTATATTCAAGGATCTTTTCGGCACGCCCGTCGTGGCGCGCTTTGACCAGCCGGACAGCAGCTCGGACGGGGGTGCGTTGCTGCTCAAGGCGTGCGATCAGCGCCTGGGCTTGACCGCTGCGATTGCAGCCTGTGTGTCGGATACGCGCCAGCCGGGCAAGGTGGTCCACAGTTTCCACGATCGGGTGCGCCAGCGCGTGTTCGGCATCGCCTGCGGCTATGAAGACTGCAACGACGCCGGGCGACTGGCGGACGATCCGATGCAGAAGCTGCTGGTCGAGCGCGATCCGATCGCCGGTGAGGCGCTGGCTTCGCAGTCGACGCTCTCGCGCTTTGAGAACGCCCTGGGACCGAAGGCCCTGATGCGCATGGGCAATGCCTTGACCGATACCGTCATTGCCCGCCACCGCAAGCGGCTGAAGGGGCGCGCGAAGCGCATCACGGTGGAACTGGACCCGACCGATGACCCGACGCACGGTGCCCAGCAGTTGGCTTTCTTCAACGGCCACTACGACACTGGGTGCTACCTGCCGGTCGCCGGCTTCGTGCAGTTCGACGCGGAGCCGGAACAATACTTGTTCGCGTATCTGCTGCGTCCGGGCAATGCCGATGCCAAGCGGGGCGCCATCGGTTTGCTGCGCCGGATCCTGGCACGGCTGCGCGCGGCGTTCCCCAAGGCCCGGGTGCTGGTGCGACTGGATGGCGGCTTTGCCGGCCCCGAGCTGTTCGATTATCTGGAGGCCGAGCGGGTGGACTACGGGGTCGCGATGGCGGGCAATGCGGTACTCAAGCGCCTGGCTGAGCCGCTGATGAAAAAGGTGCGGCGCTTGTCCAAGCGGAGCCAGCAGACCGAGCACCTGTACGGCGAGTGCCCGTACGCGGCCGGCAGTTGGAGCCGGGGACGCCGGGTGATCATCAAGGCGGAGGTCGTTCGCCTCGGTGATCGCGATCCCAAGGACAACCCGCGCTTCGTGGTCACCAACCTGCGCCGGGTTCCGCAGCGGAGTCTATGAGGCCGTGTACTGCCAGCGCGCGCACATCGAACTGCGCATCAAGGAATTGCACTACGGCCTGGCCATCGATCGCACCAGTTGCACGCGCTTCTGGGCCAATCAGCTGCGGGTGCTGTTGACCGCGGCCGCCTACGTGCTGTTCCAGGAGTTGCGCCTGCAGGCGGCCGGCACCGCCTGTGCGCGGGCGCAGGTGGGCACCTTGCGTGAACGCCTGCTCAAGCTCGGCGTGTGGCTGGAACGCTCGGTACGCCGTGTGGTGTTGCATCTGCCTGACGCGGCGCCGTGGCGGTCCGAGTGGCGTCACATCGCCCGATCGCTGGGCGCCGCACCCGGTTAACCCTCCCCGTTGAATACCTCGCACATGACCGCACCGCCTTGGCGGGAGTGCTCCTTGCCTGGAATTTGCCCTGCAGCACCTGATCAATGACATCATTGATCATCGGTCCCATCAAAGGCCCAATCGCCGCACGGTCCCGGCAACAAAATCGATGGAAACCACCTCAGGCTACCGAAACTCGGGCTACACGCGCACGTTCATGCATAGTGCAGGTTAGGGACTCGCGCTGTGACACACGGGTTATTTGTTTCGGTTGGAGCGTAGGAAGTATAAAGGCCCTTTGCCCAGAAACCATCGACCATTTCCCGGGTCCGGACGTTGACTCACACCGCTACCTTGCGAGCGCCATAAGCTTGGTGCCGCCGGTTACATTTAACGCGACGGATTGCCCGGTTCGTGCCGCGGCGAGGTCAAGCAGCGTAGACTCCAGTGCCGCAAAATCGTGTTCGTTGGCAAGCGCGACGCGGCTGGTCTCGACGCCGGTCTGCACCAGCACTTTTTCCAACGCGTCGGCGCGTGGCTGCATTTTTGCGCTGACCAGCAACACAGCCTCGGCAGGCTTCATCGCCGGATCCAGCGCGGGCAGCAGATTGGGGGCGGCTTGCGCCGAAACCAACAGCACGTGCGTGGTCGCACTCATCGTCCCACCTTCTCCACCCGATACTCCTCCACCCGCGCCCCGTAGCGGCGCATGGCCTCCGCCGTCAGCTCGATACCCCGCGCGTCCGCCGGCAAATCCAGCGACAGGTGCCGATAGCGCGCGCCGCGCGCGCACACCTCGGCAGCGAGATTGACGGGCAGCGAACCGATGATGACGTCACCGGCATGCACCTCGGCAAGGTCGAGATGTTCGATAAACTGATCCACCGCGATGCCCTCGGATTCGGCCCAGTCGCGTGCACCGGCGTGGCGGGTGACGAAATAGATGCTCATGGGTTCATGCGCTTAGGGACGCTCTGATCAATTCGTCACCCCGGCGAAGGCCGGGGGCCAGGTTGTTGATTTCCTGGATTCCGGCTTTCGCCGGAATGACGGACGACGATTTAGTCACGGCTTCCTTACGTCTTTTGTCGGACTGCGCCTGTATCGCACACGAGAGACAGCGGCGCGCGCGCCGGCAAGGCCGCGGCCTATGGCGCAGTCACGCGTCATCGCGGTTACTTCGCAGCGATTTTCGCCCGTAGCCGCTCGATCTCGCGCTGCTTCGCCTCCGGGGTACCCCACTTCGGTTCATCGGGTTGATCGGGCAACCCGGTGTGCCCCTCCGCGACCGGCCGGCGTTCGTACTCGTGTTGCTGTCGTGCAGCGCGCTCGGCCTGTTCGCGCTCGGCCGCCTTCGCCGCGGCCAGGGCGCGTTCGGCCGCAATGGGAACGGGGCATTCAGGCATCTGCGCCATGGCCAGATATTCGGCGATGCGATCCCAGAGATCGTCCCAAGCAAACTCCTTGATGAACGGCAGGTTGAGCGCCTGATACACCGGCACCCAGGTCTCGGCGGCGCCGGTCCTGCAGCGGACCCGCAGTTGAGGATTGAATTGATACCAGCCCTGGCGCACGCGCCTGAACAGCGCGCGGTTGTACGCGTAGTCGCGCTCGATCTCGTTGCGGGCGAGTACGCCGGAGAGGTGCTGGCGCCGGTTGCGCTCCGGGCGCACCACGTTGGCCGGCAGGTGTTCCCAGGCCTCCAGTATCGCAGCGGTCTCGAAGGCGGCGTAGGGCCGGCGCAGCCGGTGCGTGAAGCGCGACTTGAACAGCGCCCACAGGGTCTGTACCAGAAAGTATTCGGACAGGTGCCGGTCGATGCGCACCAGGCGCTCGCCGCTGTTGAAATCGATGCCGGCCGGTGCGAGCACTTCATAAAGAGCCGCGAACGGCCCGCGCGCGAAGCCGCGGTTCCGGAACGCCACGCGCATGGCCCAGTGCAGGGCGTTACAGCCGTAGTGATCGACAGCGTCCCGATCGGCACCGCGCGCCAGCAGCGCCTCGACCAATGCCACGTTGCCCGCCGCGGCTGCGGCCATCAGCGGCGTCAGGTTCATCGGTGTGCGGTGTTCGAGTCCGTGCCGGTCGCATTGTTGCAGAACATCCTTGAAGTTGTTGGCGGCGTACCGCGCCAGGAATTTGCGGCCGAGATTCTCGCGCTGTCGTTCAAAGCCCCTGGCACCGTCGAACTTGCCGAACTGTGCCAGCCAGGCTGCGAGCCCCGGCTCGTCGTGGCAGGCCGCGTACTCGTAGAGTTCCTGCCGGGGTTTGTTGCCCGGCGCCTGATCTCTGAACACCTTGACCAGCAGCTCCTCGATCCGCGCCTGGTCGTACACCGGCCAGGGCGCCGGCGTCTCCTTGAGTATCTGGTTGCGGATCGCCTCGGCCTGCTCGTCTTTGCCCTGCAGCTCCAGCTTGCGCGCCTCTTTCTGCCAGTCTTCGCGCGATGCCTGCCGCGTCTCCACGCGTAACTGACCGGCGGGCGACAGGTCGAGCAGTCGGAACAGCGGATGCGCCGTGTCGGATTCGATAAGGTAGATATTCCTGGTTGCCCGGGTGAGCGCGACATACAGCGCGTTGACGAAGAACTTGTAGACCTCCAGCGACTTGTCGGCCTTGTCTTTGGCGCGCCGGTAATCGAGGCTGTCGGCTGCGAGGTCCTGCGGCGTCACGCCGGCGGCAATCTCGGCAAACTCGCCGCGGTGATCGGAAACGAAGCGGTACAGGACGATGTTCTCGTACTCCAATCCCTTGGCCTCGTGGATGGAAAACAGCAGCGGCGTGGCGAAATGCCGGCGCGCCTCGGCCTTGTCTTCATCGCGCATCACCAGCACGGCGAACTGCGTGGACTGTCGGATCTGGCCGTCCAGTTCGCGCTTGACCGGATCCTTGTCGGGTAACAGGTCGATCCGTCCCGGCTCGCCGCCGACCGCCTGCACCAGATAGTTGCTCTCGCGGTCGATGGAGCCGAAGCGCTTGTGCTTGATCTTGAGCAGCGTGTTGGCCACACGGGTGGCTTCCACGCCATTGCGGAAGTTGCTGCTGAGCACGCGCAGTCGCTGGCGCTCGGCCAGCGCCGGGTCGCGCCAGAACAGCGTCTTGACCCCGGCCCAGGAAAAGAAGTTGGGATGGACGATCTGGTTGGAATCGCCGCACAGCAGAAAATGCCCGGGCCGCTTGAGGGTTCTGAGCACCAGTGCGAGCTGGACGGCAGTGATGTCCTGCACCTCGTCGATGACCACGAAGTCATAGCGCGGCGCGGCCAGCGCCTGCCATTGCTGAGCGACCAGGTTCAGATCGTAGAGCTTGGACTCGCCGAGCCAGGCGCGGTACTTGTCGAACAGATCGTAGAGCGTATCGCGTTGTTCCGCGCGAAAGATGCACTGGCGGACGCCCAGACCCCGGTAGTCATCGCGCGACAACACGCCCTCGGCGCGCGCCGCCAGCACGCCGCGGATCTCCTCGAAGGCCTGGTAAGCGTCGATGCCCTTGAAGTGTTGCCGCTGGCGCGCAAACCAGCCGGTGAAGTCGCGCAAGCCGGCCTCGCGCCCGGCCGGCACGCGGATGGATTCGACGAACTCGCGGTAGGAAAGGAACACGGCTTCCTGGCCGGAGTGCTCGAAGCCGTTGGCGTAGTACAGATCGCGGGCGTTGTGGGCCAGGAACGCCGACTGTGTGACATAGAGCACCTCGCCCTCGGCGTGCTTGAGTTTCTCCAGCGTGAGCGCCGTCTTCCCGCTGCCGGCGCTGCCGACGACGATCAAAGGCGGCGCCTCGCGATAGACGGCGTCCTGTGCATCATCCAGGGAAATCGGCTTGTCCAGCAGATGCACGGCGGTGCGCGCGGGGTGCAGATAGCGCAGCGGACCGGCCTCCCGCGCCGCCGCCGCAGCGTCGGCATCGGGCAGTTTGCTTTCGTCGACGACCGCACCGCGCACGAAGCGCGAGCGGTCGTAATCGTGGTTGAAGATCACTTCGAGCATCAGGGCGCAGACTTCCTCGCCGTGGCGCACCAGCGAGAACAGCAGCCGGTCGGCCTCATTGAGCCGGGCACGGTAGAACTTGCCGTGGGTGAGGCCGGCGAGCTTCTTCACCTGCGCCGCACGGAAATCGCCGCGCGCGATGGCCTCCGTCACCTTGCGGTAGGCGACCGTGACGCCGGACGTGTCGAGGCCGGTGTATTCGAGGATTTTCATGGAGTCGTATCGATCATCTGTCCGGTATGAATGAACTTGACGGCTGCAGTCGCCAGTCTACCGCCTGAACCCTTAGGCTCAAGCCGAAGTAGACGCTCATGGTGAATTATCCATTTGATCTCAGTAGCGTCCGGCTTATTTGAGAGCAACCAGCTAAAACTTCAATGCTGAAGCGGGTTTGGGACGATTCATGGGTGTCCACGATTTGAATTCAGAATTCAACACCCCGGGTCGGCTAAACCTAGGAGCATCCGATGCGGTAGCGACCCAAGCCCATGCTCGTAACTGCGCCTGCATGGAGATACTGCCCGAGCCAGAGGTACGGCCAAAAGGGCTCGATTGCCGTACCTGCAAGCGTGAATTCGCCAAGAAGTCCACCCAGCGCCATACCCCGTTTCTGGCGTGAAGAGTAGCGCGTCCAGTCGAACCAGAGCAGTCGTGTGGACTCCATTTCCACGGCTTGGCTTAGACGCACCAATTCCGCGAAATCGGTTTCGAGCGGTGTGTCGGTATGGAAATAAGTCAGCATCGATATACGGCGAAGAAGATTCGGAAACAACGCACCGAATGAAAAGTCTTTCGGCCCCACTACGCCCGCTTCACGCTTGAGCCGCAAGGGGGTTTCCAACAGCAGCCTGACGCGGTCCGGAACCTTCGGCACTTCAGGGGGTCGCGCAGGCAGGGGGTCGCAATGACCGCCGGACGTGTAGATGCTCCTCCACGCGACCCCGGAGTCGGTCGCCGTCTGTTCGACGCGAACCAGCGTCAATCGGCCACGTCCCCGCCCGACACCCTGGGCACCAGCCTGCTCCAGGGCCGCGACAATGCAGGGCAGGTATTGATTGGCGCGCCCGACCAACGTCAGACCGAGCATATAGCTCGAACCGACCGCGAGCTGGCCACCCTTCAGGTCGAGGTCCAATACGAAAGGATGCGGCGCGGCGGTGTATTTGCGCATCTTGCTTGAATGCAGTGGGGGCGGCGTTTCGAACACGTACGCATACCCACAGGACCGAAACAGCGGGCAGTCCGAACAAAGCGGGATGCGCGTGACACACAACGTGCGCTTGAGCGCATGGCCGAAGGCGCCGCGCCACGACGACCCAGGATAGGATGGCAGATGAACCGGTGAGTCCACACGGAACGTCGCCCGGTAACGACCGACGGGCACTGCGATCTCGGGTGTGGTCAAATACGCCCCGGACATCCTGTTTCCCCCAAGCGCGGCAAGCGAAATCATTATCTATTTCCGCGAGCCGGTCAACCGCTCCGGCAAGCTTGTCGACGGCAGCCAGAATTGTCCCCTTTTCGGCAAGCAACAATGTCCCGTAGTCGTCCGGGTTGATGGTCCCGGGTTGCCAGGTTCCGGGCGCCTTGCCGAGGAGACCCGCTTTGCCTCTGTCTTTCAGCCGATAGCTTCCTCCCTTGACGTTAAGGCGGGTGGCGTGGTGCGGCAGGCGATCGAGGATCGCCTTCGCCAGGACCTGGTCACCGAAGATAGGCCCAGTCGAGGAAGCTCTTGTTGGAGGTGAGGATCGGCGAGACCTTTTATTATTGAGCCTTGCATAAATAGATTGACACTTTTCGCCGTCATTCCGTCGCAGGCCGGGATCCAGACGCCGCCTGCCCAATGGATTCCGGCCTGCGCCGGAATGACAACGCCTGGGTTGGCGGCTGTCGCCGATTTGTGCAGGTCTCAATATAAGCATGCTCAACCCGCCACGGAGTTTGGTGGCGCAGCATGGAATTGGGCAGCGTCCAGAAGGGTGCGCACATTCGTTTGGCGGTGCTCAGATAGTGCCCAGAACTTTTCGCACTTTTGGTTGGCGGCAGCTCGATCTGACGTCATGCCACGTGGGTCCCGGGAGCGTCGAGATCACGCAGCAGAACCATGCTCAGGCAACGTTTCGTTCCCCATTGGGTACCGGCGACGTGGCACAGAGGTGCAAAACCTGTGACGTACAACTCGACAGGACCTGTGAAACATACGTGGCCGAAGTCTTGTCAATACCCGAAATGCAGGAATGGACAGCCTCGACTGCAGAGTTGGCCGCGCCAGAGTGTATTGCTCATGATACCGACCTCACGCCGGGCACCCGCTTTCACTTCACTGCTCCACCTCCTCCCTCAGCGTGGTCGTCTCGCGCAAACTCTCGCTGACTTCCGGCAGGATGCCTTTCTCGACAAAGACAGGTCGCGCCTGTCGCTGCAATCCCGGCAGCCTGTGCCGGAAGACGCCTGCGCCGAGCAGACACAGCAGCCGGCCGCCCGCCAGCGTGGGCGTGGGGCCGGCGTCGTCCGTGGCAACACCGGCCCGTTCATGAGGGCCATGCTGATCGCACTCTGGAAGAACCTAGGGGAAAGCAGTACTGCCGGATCATGCGGGTGACACTGCACACCGCAGCGGCAGTCACCGCGTCGCGGGAAGCGGCCGCGGTCCTGTCGCTGTCTGACCGCCTGCCCGGATGATAGAATGATGCCTTACGTTGCGCTTGCCCACCGGGACGGAACCTATTGACACCGGCAGCGGACTAACCGCTGCGGTGCCTGCGCAGCGGTTCCATGCGCCCTGCAAGGATCAATAATGAAACTACCCTACCCGCGTGCGGTATTATTCGGAGCCGGTCTGCTGCTGACTGCCTGCAACCCGGCGCCATCACAGGCACCCCCGGCTCCGCCGCCACCGGAAGTCGCCGTGACCGCGGTGCACGCCCGGTCTGTCCCCGTCACCCGCGCGCTGGTCGGCCGCCTGGCGCCGACGCGGGTCGCGCAGGTGCGCGCGCGTGTCGCCGGCATCATTTTGAAGCGCGTCTACACCGAAGGCACGGACGTCAAGCAAGGTGACGTGCTGTACCTGATCGATCCGGCACCGCTGCAAGCGGCGCTGCACGCCAAAGAGGCCGCGCTGGCCAAAGCCGAGGCCGATGCCGCCAACGCCGCGGCGACCGCCAAGCGCTACCGCGAGATCGCGGCGAAAAAGCTGCTCTCGAAACAGGATCTGGACACCGCGCTGGCCAACGAGCGCAGCACCGCGGCGGCCGTCAAGCAGGCGCAGGCCGACGTGGAAAGTGCGCGCCTTGACCTGGGCTATGCCACGGTCACCGCGCCCATCGCGGGGCGCGCCGGCCGGGCGCTGGTCACCGAGGGCGCCCTGGTGGGCCAGGGCGAGGCCACGCAACTGACCACCATCGAACAGATCGATCGCATCTATGTGAACTTCAGCCAGTCGGTCACCGAACTGCGGGATCTGCAGAGCAGCGCGAACGGCGGCGATCCGCCGCAGGTGGATGTGCAACTGCCGGACGGCTCGCCCTACCCGCACCAGGGCGCGCTCGATTTTTCCGATCTCGCCGTCGACCCGCTCACCGGCGCCGTGTCGCTGCGCGCCGTACTGCCCAACCCGGATCGCGCGTTGCTGCCGGGCATGTTCGTCAATCTGCATCTGACCGCCTCCGTCGTGAACAACGCCTTTGTACTGCCCCAGACCGCGCTGTCACGCAATGAACAGGGCGCCTACGTGCTGGTCGTCGACGCCGACGGCAAGGTGGTACAGCACGCTGTGCAGATCGACGGCATGACGCAATCGAATTGGATTGTCACCGGCGATCTGAAGGACGGCGACCGCGTGATCGTCGACGGTCTGCAGCGGGTCAAGCCCGGCGGCGACGCCAAGGCGGTCCCTGCGAGCGAGCCGCCGGACGGCACCCCGGCCGGCGCCTGAGGCACAGCATCGATGCCCGCCTTTTTCATCGACCGGCCGATTTTCGCCTGGGTGGTGGCGATCCTGATCACGCTTGCCGGCGTCGCCGCCATTTTCAAACTGCCGGTGTCGGCCTATCCGCCGATCGCGCCACCCCAGATCAGCATCAGTGCGGTCTATCCCGGTGCCAGCGCCGACGTGATCGAAAAGAGCCTGACGTCGGTCATCGAACAGCAGCTCACCGGCGTCGACAACCTGCTGTATTTCGACTCGACCTCGCGCTCCAACGGCACGGTGCAGATCACCCTGACGTTTCTCAGCGGCACCGATCCGGATATCGCCCAGGTGCAGGTGCAGAACCGGCTGAGCGTCGCGCAGCCGCGCCTGCCGCAGGAGGTGGTGGAAAACGGCATCACCGTCGCCAAAGCCAACAATGACTTTCTCATGGTGGTGGCGCTGCACTCGAAGGACCCCGGCTTCGACACCTATGCGCTCAACAACCTGATCGCCTCGCAGGTGCTCGACCCGATCCGGCGCCTGCCCGGCGTCGGCGACGCGAACCTGTTCGGCGCGGCGTACGCCATGCGCATCTGGCTCAACCCGGACAAGCTGCACGGCTACGGGCTGAGCGCCTCGCAGGTGCTCGACGCGGTACGCAGCCAGAACGTGCAGATCGCCGCCGGCTACCTCGGCGCCGAGCCGGCGCCGCCGGGCCAGGGCTTCAGTGCCTCGGTCAGCGCCGCCACCCGCTTCACCTCACCGGAACAGTTCGGCGACATCATCCTGCGCACACGCGCCGACGGCAGCAGCGTGCGCCTGAAGGATGTCGCGCGCATTGCGCTGGGGGCCGAGTCCTACGGACACGACGTGCACCTCAACGGCGACCCCATCGCCGGTTTCGCCATCCTGCTGGCCCCGGATGCCAATGCACTCGACGTGGCCAACGCGGTGCGTGCCAAAATGGACGAACTGGACAACTACTTCCCGCACGACGTCAGTTGGCTGGTGCCCTACGACACCACCCAGTTCATCCGCATCTCCATCCACGAAGTGCTGTTCACGCTGGTCGAGGCCGTGGCACTGGTGTTCCTGGTGATGCTGCTGTTCCTGCAGAACCTGCGCGCGACCCTGATCCCCACGCTGGTGGTGCCGGTGGCGTTGACCAGCGCGTTCGCGGGCATGTACATCGCCGGGTTCTCCATCAACGTGCTTACGCTCTTCGGTCTGGTGCTGGCCATCGGCCTGGTGGTCGACGACGCCATCGTCGTGGTGGAAAACGTCGAGCGCATCATGACCGAGGAAAAGCTGTCACCCAGGGAAGCGACGCGCAAGGGCATGGGCCAGATCACCGGCGCGGTGATCGCCATGACCACGGTGTTGGCGGCCGTGTTCATCCCGATGGCGCTGGTCGGCGGCAGCGTGGGCGTGATCTACCGCCAGTTCGCGCTGACCATCGCGATGTCGATGGCGATCTCGGCCCTGATGGCGTTGAGCTTCACGCCCGCGCTGTGCGCGACCCTGCTCAAACCGGTGCACCAGGAACCGAACCCTTTTCTGCGCGGCTTCAACCGGCTCTACGGCGGAGTGACCCGCGCATACCTCGCGCGCGTCGCCCGGTCGATTCGCCATACGCCGCGCTGGATGGCGGCGTTTGCCGTGCTCGTCGGCATCGCGCTGCTGCTGTTCACCCGGCTGCCGACCAGTTTTCTACCCGAAGAGGACCAGGGCTACGCGCTGATCATCGCGCAGTTGCCGCCGGGCGCCAGCATGGAACGCACCGGGGCGGTGCTGCGCGCGATGGAAGGCATCATCCAGAAGCACCCGGCGGTGGAACAGGTGCTCGACGTCGCCGGTTTCAGCTTCGTCGGCCAGGGCGAGAACGTGGGTCTGGGTTTCATCCGCCTCAAGCCCTGGGACCAGCGGCGCTCGCCGGACACCCAGGTCAATGCCTTCATCGAGTGGGCCAACGGCGCATTGCAGAGCATCAAAGGCGCGCGCATGTTCGTCGTCAACCTGCCCACGATCCGCGGGCTCGGCCGCTTCGGCGGCTTCGACTTCCGCCTGGAAGACCGCGCCGGACTGGGACACGACCGGCTGATGCAGGCGCGCAATACGCTGCTCGCCCGGGCCGCGCAGAACCCGGTGCTGGCCGGCGTACGTCCCAACCAGTTGGAGGACGCCCCCGAACTGCACCTGGACCTCGACCGCGTGCAGGCGAAATCCATGGGCCTGTCGCTGACGGACATCTACGACGCCATCCGTCTCATGCTGGCGCCGGTCTATGCCAACGACTTCAACTACAAGGGCCGTGTGCTTAAGGTGATGCTGCAGGCCGACTCCGATTACCGCAGCCGTATCGAGGACCTCGGCCGTTACTACCTGCCCGCCAGCGGCGGCGGTCTCGACAACATGGTGCCGCTCAACAGCGTGGTGTCGGCGAGCTGGACCATCGGTCCGCCGGCGATCGACCACTACAACGGTCACCCGGCGATCCAGATCAACGGTGCGGCCGCCCCCGGCCACAGCTCCGGACAGGCCATGGACGCGATGCAGGCGATCGTCACGCAGGACCTCGGCGAGGGCATCGGTTACGAATGGTCCGGCCAGTCGCTGCAGGAAATCATCTCCGGCCAGCAGGCACCCGTGCTGTTCGCGCTGTCGCTGCTGGTGGTGTTCCTCGCGCTGGCCGCGCTCTATGAAAGCTGGTCGATTCCGGTGGCCGTCATGCTGGTGGTCCCGCTCGGCGTGCTCGGTGCGCTCACCTTCACCTGGCTGCGCGGGCTGGAAGACGATGTGTATTTCAAGGTCGGGTTGATCGCGGTCATCGGCCTGTCGGCCAAGAACGCCATCCTCATCATCGGCTTTGCCAACACCCTGCGACAGCAGGGCCGCGGCGTGCTGGACGCCACACTGGAAGCCTGCCGCCTGCGTTTCCGGCCGATCCTGATGACCTCCATCGCCTTCATCCTGGGCGTGCTGCCGCTGGCGATTTCCACCGGCGCCGGCGCCAACAGCCGCCACGCCATCGGCACCAACGTCATGGGCGGCATGGTCGGCGCGACGCTGCTCGGCGTGCTGTTCGTGCCGGTGTTCTTCGTGGTGGTGCGGCGCCTGCTCGGGGATAAGGGCGATGACGCCGAAGCGCCGCAACAGGATGGGTAGTGCGTCGGGGCATTGCCGGACGTAGCAAGACCGCTCGAGCACCGGCGGACGGCGTCGAAGCGGTAAATTGCCAGCCTCACCCAGGCAATCGGGATCCCTCGGCTACTCCGAATCGCGGGACAAACGGCTGAAAGATGCCGAATTCGAGCGGTCGAGCCTGAGCCTGCCCGCGCCTGACGTCTCCTTGATCGGCATCCCGGCGTCTGCTTCGCGCGCGATGTGGATGATCGGTTCGTCCGAAAACCGCTTCTACATGCCCAATCCCCCTTCCGGTCAGGGGATTGGATTCTAAATCGCCGCGTTACTCATTCAGGGGGTGACGTCGGTGGCTACCTGATGAGAGGGGTACATTTATGCTTGAGCGAGTTTCGACCGCCATCGCTGTTGGCGTGTCATTGATTTCGAGTCTGACGGTTGCTGCGACCTCGCCTTATGATGGCGTCACCACCATCGAAAACCCCGGAGGTGGAACGATTGCCTACGCTCAGATGCGGCCACAGACCGTACAGAGTGCGATGGAAAAGGTGCTTGGCTACGTCAATTCCCGGTTTGGGGCGCCACCTCAAGTCGCACGGGTTGTCAAAAGCTCCGACGGCACAATGCTGGCCGCGGCTTTCAACGTTTCGCCCAGCGGCGGCAACCCTGAAATCGCCGGTCTGGCCATTGTGATCGTCCCCCGGACCGGAACGGCCGAGGGCGCCGTCTTGAGTGATAATGCGGATCGTTTTCGCACGACCTTCAAGTCCATGTATGAGCGCCTGCAGTCTCAAGCGGGCGTGGCGCAAGGCGCCGGCGGCTCGCCCACGCCGGCGCCATCGACGGCGGATTCAGCGCCATCTGCTGCGACGCCTGCCTCAACGCCAACGGCCGCGGCGCCGGCGGCGGCGCTGCACCAAGTCGCGTTCGCGGACGGGACCGGCTCAATCGGGCTGCCGGCGGGATGGAACATCGTCTCTTCGTATGGGGGCGATGTCATCGCAAAAGGTCCTCGTGGCGAGCAACTCCAGTTTGGCCAGCCAATTTCTGTTCTCGATCCCAGAAACCCGCGAACCGGCGTCCTGGGCACTGGGGCCGGGCGGTGCGGCGCCGGGTGCGTTCGTCTCCATTCCCTACGGAACCGACGCTGTGAAGACATTCGGGTCGGCGGTAGCGCAGATGTCTCAAAAGCAGCATCGATCGCCGCCAAGTTATGAGTTTGCGACCGTCAAGGATATTTCCGGCCAGGGCGGCGGGAAAACCTATTTTCTTGCCGGGACTATCGATACGCACGACAGCAAGGGTGCGGCCAACATCTGGGTGCAGATCAGCCTATCCACCCCCATGGCGTTAGGAGCGTACCAATTGGAGGTCTCGCAACTCGTCGTTCCGAAGTCGCTGGCCGCGGAAGAGTCGAATACGGTCGCCGGCATCTTTGACAGCTACCATCCCAACGTTGGAGCCATCGTTTGGCAGGGCGAGGAGGAGGGCCGGCTGAGACACCAGGTATTCAGCAGTGCCATGAGCAATGTCGCGCGCGGCATCGATGCCAGCGACCGGGCGGCCCAAGGCATGTCGGATTTTCTGCGCGGAAATACGGTCATCCGCGACACGCTTACGAACGGACATGCGACGGTATCCGACGATCTCGCGAACGGCCTGATCGATGCCAATCCCGGCCGCATCGAGGCGGTGCCTCTCAGCGACTACCAAAGGGGCATCGATTATTAGTCGCCGCCGCGGGAACGAAATCCTCGAATTTCGCGCCACGCAACAAACGTGAAGCGGTGGGCCGCAATGAGGCGCCGTCCGCGGCCAATCACTGCGGTCCAATCACGCTGAAAGATGGACGAGTGTTGATACCGGTTGAAAATTGACCATGACGCGCGCAGCGCTTTATCGGACCCACCGGGCGAAGTACAAGCCCGTCCCGGCCTGTCCCACGAACCCGATGACTGCCGGCGGACGAAAAGGCAAGTTATCCTACCTGGACGCCGGAACAAATTCGAACCGCGAAAGCGTCAGATCGACCGGCGCGGGATTGCGTTCATCACCGAAGCGCAGAACCAGTTCCTTTACCCCATCCAGTCCCGGCGTGGCAGGCAGCGGAATCCGGATTTCTTTTTCCGTTTCCGCCGGATCAAAGCGCAGAAACACCTCGTTCTGGAAATCGCGCGGACCGGCATCCAGCACCAGCACGCTGTTCACCGGTGGCTTTGCCGCACGGTAGCGGATCAGCAGTGCACCGTTCGAGAGAGCGACAGGCGTCGGAGGCTTTATGGTCACCGCGCCCTGCCGGACGCTGTCGCCGCGCAGACGGAATCCGGTTTTCCCGTACGAACCTTCCAGACTGTCGCCGAGCGGGCTCCACGCAATCCATTGCGCGCCGCCCAGCAGATCGGCCGCCATAGCAGCACCGCCCTGCACTTTGGAAAGCGACGTAGTGCCCCGCCATGCCAGATAACGCTGCATATTTTCTTCGGCGGAGCCGATGCCGCCGAGAATCAGCGCCAGCGTGTGCGCCGTCGTTTGAAATTCGATCGCTTCATTGCTTGTCGTGTTGAATCCTTCCCACGGACCGTGCGCAGTAAACAGACGGCGAACGGTCTTTCCAATGGCTGGAAAGAAAGGCTTCAACCCGATCCGGCGCGAGTTCATAGGCGACGCCGAGCGTATAAAGCGACGGCGCGTCGGTCATGCGCGGCTGGTCGATTACGGCAACATCCGGAATGCCGATGCTCCCGGTGTACTCAACGCCGTTCCCGCTGTACGCCTCGCTCAAAAATCCGGGCAGTTCATGCCGCGTTGAAAAATCCAGGTTGATCGACACCGCGTTTTCCAGATTTTCGCGCCAGCCCGCGGAATCCATCTCCTGCATAAACAGCGAAAGGCCAAATGACTGAAAGGCCGAACCGTCCCATGTCGCCAGCGTGTACAGATCGCGTCCGTCCGCCATGCGGTACGGTTTGATTTCGAGACCGCAGTTTTTCACCGCATCCGCCGGCAGACCAAACCGCTGCACGACGAAGGCAAGCGGTCCGCGGAATTCGTTCGCAAAATAATCCATGCGGCCGACGATCCACCGGCCGTCGCCGTCTTCCCAGCCGGTGAAACGGTTCCGTGTCGCGTTCCATCCGAACACGAAGGTTCCGGCCTGCTCCTGGTACAGATGGTCGTACCCCTCCGCCTGTCGTTCAATGAACTGTTCCAGTTGATCGCTGAGTTCTGCCGCCAGCGGCTCATCGCGCAGCGTCGGGTGGCGCAGCGCGCCGATCGCCTTGGCTGCCGACGCAGTCAGATTGGCGTTGTCGCCGAAAATGATCTGCACCACGCGCGTGTCGAGCACCGCCATGATCTTCACGAGCGTATTGCTGTCGGCAAACGGCGCCAGCTCGCCGGTAAAGAACTTGTCGCCGTAATCGCCCTTGCGCGGCACCCTGGCAAACGAACCGTCCTGCTGCGGGACAATCCACTGTTTGGCAATCAATGCAGTCCAGATTGCTTCGGCCTCCTCCACGCCGAACGCATCGAAAAACTTCTGCTTTTCGACCTCTTCGCTCAGCGGACCCATGCGTCCGTCCGCACCGAAGCCCAGAAAATTACCGAGCAGCCCTTTGGCGCTCACTGCCGGATTCCGCTGATCGGCCAGCAGGCTGGAAACCGCATGTTCCAGTTGCGTCAATGCCGCTTCGCGCGAAATGTACGGATTATCCGCATAGCCCGCCGCTATATTCGCCAGCAGTTCGATCCATTCGCCGATCGCCGTCAGTTGCGTGAACGACCGCAGATAAAGCGCGCGTTCCGGATCCTGGTTCCAGCCTTCGGCCGGATAGCCGGAGGCGGCATCGATAATGCCGTTCGCCGGATTAACGTAACCGAACGCATTCACCAGCAGCGACCGCATGCGTTCATGCGCCGGTTTCACCGAGGGAAAATTAAAAGCATCCGTCGCCGTCGCAGACGGAACCTTCGCACCGCCGGCACCCAGCAACAGTCCAAGTCCGGCCGTCGCAATAAATCGTTTCATGCGGCCAGTGTATAGCACGCTTTGCGCCCGATTCCGATCGAATCGGTTGCGGGGATAAGCGGGACATAGGGGCGGAGGCACACAGGCACAAGGTTTCCAGACCTTGGACCGGAGGCATTCCGGAATTGCTTTTGGCCCCTCACCGCTTGAACGGACTCTCGGCGAGGTTGCGGCGGATGCCTTTGACGGTCAATCCGCCGCGCGGCTGGTCAACGTCATCGGGCAGCTTCACCTGATTGTTCACCAGCTCCGCCCCGATCACGCTCTCGCACGCCTGGCGCAGCATCCAGCCGGCCGCACCGGTGTAGCCGCTCCAGATCATGCGGCCCGGATCCTGAACCGTCAGGCAATCCGCGCACTGCTGGTTGGGCTGTCCGCCGTAGGTTTCAATCTCCGCGCCGCGCGCATGCGGGATCGCCGAAATCTTATACCAGAGCCGCACAGCGGCATCGCGGTAGTGCTGCGCGCCCGCCGCATCGCCCCGCACGGCCAGTTGTTCAGACACCCTCCGGCAGGCGCGCGTCAGCCACTGAACGCCGTGCGAATACATGCCCCCGTTCTCACGCACCCCTTCCGGATAGTTGCTGCTGCGCCCGAGATACGGCTTCGTATCCGCGCGCAGCGGCGGCCACCCCAGCAAGATCACCTTGTCCCGCTCCAGCACCCGCAGTGCCGTATCCAGCGCCGTACGGCTCCGCTCCGGATTGATGCCGGCAAACACGGCCCACGCCGCACCGAGCGCGGTGGTCTCCCAATACCCCGCTCCGGCGACGCCGATCTCGGTGCCGTCATCGTGAAGGGCCCGCAGATAGCGGTCGCCCCGCCAGACCTTTTCGATAGCCCGCCCCAGCCGCAGCATCGCCTGCTCATAGTAATCGCTCCGCCCGGCTCCGCAGCGCTCGCTGATGATCGGCAACAGATTTTTCAGGATGCAGACGAGGAAAAAGGCCATCCAGACCGACTCGCCGCGCCCCTGGCTGCCGATCGCGTCAAGCCCGTCATTCCAATCGCCCGTCCCCATCAACGGCAGGCCGTTGCGCCCGATCCGCTTCTCAAGCACCCGATCCAGCGCGCGCATGACATGGTTATAGACGGAATCGCTGCGCGGCGAACGCAGCGGAAAGAAGCCCATACCCTGCTTGCCGGCCGGCAGCGGTGCCAGCGGCGTTTCCGCCTTCAGATAGCTGATCCGCTCATCCAGAATCGACCTGTCGCCGGTCATGCGGACATACTCGCCGATGCCCCAGCCCAGCCACAGCAGGTTGTCGCTGGCATGCGAGCGAAAGAGGAAACCGGTGCGGCCGTCCTGCTGGAGGAAAAACCAGTGGGCCACGTCCCCTTCGGGGAACTGCTGCGCCGCGTGCAGAATAAGCTGGGCGCGCGCCAGCACCGGATCGACCCAGATCATGTTGACCGCGTCCTGCAACTGGTCGCGGAAACCGAACGCGCCGGACGCCTGATAAAACCCCTTGCGCGCCCAGATGCGCTCGCTGAGCGTCTGGTATTTCATCCATTTCACATAGGCGTCGAACTCCGGATCGCTGGTCTCCACCTTCAGCGTGGACTGCAGCGCCACCCACCAGTCGCGGGTGAACTGCAGGCTCTGCGCCGCGGTCTCGACCGCCCGGAACTTCCGGGCGCATTCTTCGGCCTGCCTGCGGCTGTCGGCCTCGCCCAGCACAATCGAAATCACATGCTCCCCGCCGGCCGGTATCTCGACGGTCGCCAGCAGCGCGGCGACCGGAAACGCATCGCTCCCCGCCGGCGCCGGGACGCCGGTTTCGACCATCACCGGCCGGGCGAACGACCGGCCCGCGCCGAAGAAGCTGCCGCGCTGCAGCGTAAACGTCTCTGCCGGTTCACTCATCGTGACGAAGCAGGTTCCCGAGTGGAAGCGGTTGCGCGGGTTTTCAAAATACAGCGCACCACCGTCCGCAGCGTGCGCAACCCGCAAAGCCCCGGCCTGCTCCGGACTGTCCGCCAGCACGATCTGGAAATACGGCGCGACGCGCAGCCGGCGCGGCGCACCCCCGGCGTTGCGGATCTTCAGCAGGTAGACACCGGCCGGGTCACTGACCGGCACATGCACCGACAGCTCGGTCTCGATGTCCCCCTTGCGCATCCTGAACAGGGCGCTGCCGTCCAAGCTGAACGCCATTTCGTGTGCCGCCGTCCGGTCCTTGAGCGGATCGTAGCAGGGGGAAAACCATTCGCCCGACTCTTCGTCATACAGGTAGATCGCCTCCGAAGGAATCTGGCTGCCGACCAGGTCCGCCCGGTCGGGCGTCAGGCGGTTCTGCTGCGAGTTGCCGCTGGCCGACGAATGCAGCCCCTGGTTGGTGACCGCCACGACGTGGCCGAGCGCATTGGCCATTTCATGGTCGAACGGGCGCGGCGTAAACGGCGTCAGCACGTGCAGCGTATTGCCGTCGTCGCTGTACGCCGCATAACGCTCCGGCGTTCCGGCGGGAATCTCGCCGTGGCCGATCTGCGGCATGCGCTTTTGCAGCGTCCGCCCGCGCAGCGACGCATCGACCTGCGGCTTGAGATGCCGCAGGACCAACTGTTCCACGCGTTCCTTCACCGCGTCGCAGCCGATCTGAATCCGGCAGGCTGTCCGCCCGTGCGCCGGAACCGGCGTATCCAGCAGCAGCGCGCCGACCGGATCGAACGCCGGACAGGCCCCGGCATCCAGCGCCGGCCGGAAGGCCAGCGTTTCGAGCGCGCGCGGCGTCCAGATGCTGCCGGCCCGCCCGATGAAATCGACCCGCACGGTCAGGAACCCCTTCGGCGGCACGCTCGATGCGAGCCAGCCGTACAGCCGGGTGCTGCGGTGAAACGCGACCAGCGTGTTGAGATCCGCGCGGTAGGACATTTCGGGAAAAAGGCGGTTGTACTGCGTATGATTGCGGTCGGCGTCGGGACGATTCAGCATCCATTCGAGATAGGGCACCAGCATCAGCTTGCGCGCCCTGCCGCTCAAATCTTCAAGTTCGACCTCCCACAGCTCCACCGCGTCATTGCGGCCCGGCAGCCGGATGGTGACGGTAACGCAGACATCATTCGCGCTATTGACCACCTTGATCCGATCGCCGTCGCCGTCAAAGGCCGAAGGGTTGAACATTTCCTGCGGATAATTGCCCAGCACCGGCCACGCCTTGTGCGGCGCGCCGTTTTCGCCGGCCTCCACCACGAAGAGAATCCGGCCGGACGGATCGACTTTCTCGAACGCACAGCGGCTGACCCCCATGCCGTTCTCGTGCAGGAACGAGTTGATCGCGCCGCTCTTCTTCAGCTCCACCGAATAGCCGTTGTTCACCAGCCGGAGGGTTCGCTCGTTCTGCGCTTCGCGGCGTTCGGCGTATTTTCGGCGCAGCCTGAACAGAACCGTCGCAATGCCAGCCGTCGCCAGCGCCGCGATCAGCAGCGACACCAGCCCCGGCGCGGCGCCGGCCTGGCGGGCCTGAATGGCGGAGCCCGCGCTGAACACCTGTTCCCATTGCGCCCCCGCCGGCAGATAGAACGGGATCAGCAGCGGCGCCCAGGTCGTGAATCGTTTGACGCCCTCCGGGATGAACCGCGCCGTGGCCTCGCGCCCCACAAAGGCGGCGCAGCGCTCGTCGAGCCGGTCGAGGCCGATAAACGAAAGGTTCACCAGCGTTGCGACGCGCAGCCCCATGTGGTCGATCCAGATCAGCACCTGGAACCAGGCGTAGCCGATGATCCAACTGAAGACCGTCAGGCTCCAGGCCGTGAAACCGGCCGCGTCGTGCGTCAGGCTGTTGACCAGGGCGAAACCGGTGCGGATCAGGCCGTCCTGGTTATACCAGGCGGCTTCGGCCATCGGCCGCAGGAAGGTGAAGATCGGCGGCGCCATCCAGAGTCCCCAGCGCAGGACATGGACGGTGCCGTCGGCCAGATCGGCGACGCCGGCGCGGGTCGACAGCCGCCGGATGGACGCGGCGTCGCGGTTGAGCGCGGCGGCGAGGAATGCCTTGTTGATCGCGAACAGCGGCGCGGCGATACCCCAGCCAATCACCCCCATCAGCGCTTCGTTGAACAGGATCTGCGATCCGCCGGACGCGGCGGGCAGCGTGATGTGGCCCCAGCGGCTGACCAGCGCGGTGAATTCATTCGGCGCGGTCGTGCGCAGTTGGTGGCACCATTTGACGATCTCCAGCGGATCGAGCCCGAAGCTGTTGTAGAGTTCGAACTTGGTACGGATGATCGGCAACTGCGCCGCGTCGAGATAGAAGCCGATCCCCGCGCCGACGAACATGCCGAGCCCGCATTCCACCAGATAGCCGCGCCAGGACTTGACCCCGCCGATCCCGCGCGCAGCGAACAGCAGGTCGCGCAGCAGGCTCACGCCGCTAAAAGCCAGCGCCCCGGCCACCGCGCCGAACCCGATGCGGGTCGCTGTCGGCAGCTCCGGAAAGTCGGCGCCCAGGCCAAAGGCGGCCGCCAGACCGAGGATCATCCCGCGCAGGAGGAGGACCGGATCCTGGTAGGCACGCGCGGCGCGGCCGAAGAACGACTGGCTTCCGTCGAACGTCTCAATAATGGTTTTCAGCAGCGGGAACGCCGCCATGCCGGCCAGGGTGAGGGACAGCACCGGCGCCGAGCTGTAAAGATCCTGCAGCCAGGACAGATCGACCAGCACATGCACCGCCTGCAGCAGCCCCATCAGTACGCCGCCGAACACCATCCCTTTCTTCATGCCGCGGATGGCGTCGTCCTGGGCGACGCCGCCTGACGGCCGGTTGCCGCGAATCGCGCCCAGCACCAGGCCGGTGAGCAGATAAACGATGGCCCAGAGCGGTCCCTGCGAAAGCAGGGTGGCGATAACCGCGACGACCGGGCGCAGTTCCGCCGGCAGCGATGCGGCCGCCGTCCCCGAACCCAGGGCTGCGATGTGCGGCGCAACGGTCACCAGAACCGCCAGCACCACCAGCGCGCGGTGAACCTCGAGCGAAAACAGCGGCCGCTCCCGGTTGATCAGCGACGCGGCGTTGGCGATGAATTCGCCCACCGCAAAAATCAGCAGGGCCTGAAGCGCAAACTGGTGGAAGGTCTGCAGCGCCAGCAGCAGGCCGAAGACAAAAGGCGTCGCGACGATCACCGCGCCGTCGATCGGGCCGAGGTGCTTCTTGCGGGAGGCGAGCCGGTAAATGTTGGCGCTATGAAGAATCAGCACAAAGAGCGCCGCGCCGAACCCGCTGAGCTGGAAAAAGCTCTCCGGCGAAGCGGGTGCCATCCACAGGACCTCCCTGCTGGCGGCTGCCGCCAGCAGTCCGGGGAAGAGCGCGCTGCGCATCGCTTCACCGGCGAACAGGGGCCGCCCCGCCAGCGTGAGTGTCAACAGCAGGCTGGTCAGCGCCCCGGCGCCGGCGACACAAAGGCAGAGCCAGCCGGAATCGAGCGGGCTGGCTGTGCCGAGCGCATAGGTTCCGATCGCCGAGGAGGTGATCAGCACCGCCGAAACACCGTAGGCCAGGTCGCGGGCGAACCCCTTGACCCGTACCCGTCGCTGCCGGCGGAGCACCGCAACCAGCATGCCCAGCAGCAGGCTGAACGCCGCCACCCCGCCCATCCGGCCCCAGAGCGTCGCGCGCAGTTTTTCCCGGAGCGCAAGCGGCTGGAAGGCAAGATCGAGCCAGACCCGGCCCACGGCGGGATCAGCCCCGCCGGTGCGCTCGATCACCAGCACCGTTTCGTTCAGCGCGCCGATCCTGTTCCAGTCGAGCAGCTCCCGCACCCTGTTCCAGCCCGGCTGCAGCGGCACCGGAATACGCTGCGTCCCGGCGGAGCCCTTGATTTCAACCGCCGTCGCGATCTCACCCGACGGCGCTGCAGGCAGATAGACGCCTAAGTCGATCACATCCGTCTGACCCTTCGCCAGTCCGGCGGGATAGCCCTTGGCCCACACCCCGGCGGCGGTCCGGCCGGGAAGCCGATAGTCGACCGCCACAACATCGTGGTTGATCGGCGCTCCTGCAAAAATGCGGGACAGGGAGGCCTGTGCCGCACCGATATTGAAGCTCCCCTGCTGCCGGGCATCGATGAAGCTGACCGAAGCCGCATGAGCGAAGGCGGCCTGCATCCAGACCGCCAGAAGAAAACCCCAAGCACCTTTTTTCATCCGTGAAATCTGCCCGTTCCTGCCCATTTGTGCAATCCAATGTTTTTGAAGGCACCGGGTGCTGATGAACGCTGATGCAAATGGCACTTACTTAAGCCCAGAACTGCCGTCATCCCGGCGAAGGCCGGGATCCAGAATCTACAATAGTGGTAGTTTTCCTGGATTCCGGCCTTCGCCGGAATGACGAAACCCGTGAATTCGGGGTTAAGTGAGCGCCATTTACGCTAGTGCGCTTTCGGACCACTCCATATTCACAGACCCCAGTAATGCTCACGAAGAATCACTTTCTGACGCCACCTGAGGCGGCGGCCGAATGGTTCACCCGAGGCGGTGGGCTGAGAAGTCGGGATCGGGTGCCTTGAATCGCGCCGGGTTTCCCGGAGACTCGTTTGTTTGAGTCAGGCCGCCATGGCTGACTCGTCCCGTTGGCATTAATACCGCGCTTCCAACTCCGCCGATGGTATGTTGCCAATGGACTCAAGCAACCGGCGGTTGTTGAACCAGTCCACCCAATCCAGCGTGGCGTATTCCACCGCATCGATGTTTCGGCAGGGTCGCCGGCGACGGATGACCTCGGTCTTGTACCGACCCTTGACCGTTTCCGCCAGGGGGTTGTCGTAAGAGTCCCCACGACTGCCAACTGACGATTCAATGCCGGCCTCAGCCGGTCGCCCTGCGTACCGGATTGACAAGTATTGGCAGCCGCGGTCAGCATGAGTAAGTCGCGATTGTGCCGGAACGCGCGATCGGTGGTCAGAGGCTGGCGTGGCTTCCGTATCGTCTGGCGGCTGCACCGGGCAATTCGTACGGGCAACAGTCGGGAATCATGCGTTATGGCCATGCCAGCGTGGACCCCCAGGCACCAGATTAGTTTGCGACCGATCGCGGCCGGCCAGCCCAACCAGAATGCGAACGCTGAATCGTTCAACGAGCGTCTGCGCAATGAGGCTTGAACGAGCACCGGTTTCCGAACCTGGCACGCGGGCGAGCCATCATCGAGGCTTGGCGCCGTGAGTACAACGAGGAACGACCGAAGAAGACAGTGGGCGGCCTGCCCTGCACCGCGCCCGAGGCCGGGTGCATACCGGGCCTGATGGACCGCTTCAAAGTGGCACTGAACGATCTGCGGAGCGTGGCGGATGCGCGCGGCGCCTGCCGGAACTACTGGGTGAAGTTCTGCCGCACTACGATGGAAAAGGCTTGGTAGCACACCTTGGCGGTATGTACTCAGGCATACTCGCCAAGGTGTCTATGGAATGGTAGCGGGGGCTGGATTTGAACCAACGACCTTCGGGTTATGAGCCCGACGAGCTACCAGGCTGCTCCACCCCGCATCTGGAGCCGTGCATTGTAATCAGTCAGCCGGGGTATCGCAAGGCCGAATCCGCCGTTTTTTCCAGGGATTAGCCCCGCGAGGAGTGCCCGGCGCCGGGCGCGGCCGGCTACAGGACCGAATAACAGAGCGACAGCAGGCCACCGGGGAACAGGCCGAGGAGCAGCACCGCCAACCCGTTGACAGCCAGGCCGAATCCCATGTCGAACTCGGTGGTGATCGGGGTCTTGTCCTCGGCCGCGTCGAAGTACATGACCTTGACCAGGCGGATGTAATAGAACGCACCGATCACCGAGAAGAACACGGCGGCGGCGGCCAGCCAGACCAGGTCGACGTTGATCACCGCCTGCAGCACGGTCAGCTTGGCGTAGAAGCCGACGGTCGGCGGCACGCCGGCCATCGAGAACATCAGCACCATCATGAGGAAGGCGTACCAGGGGCTGCGCTGGTTGAGGCCCTTGAAGTCGGCGATCTCCTCGGCCTCGAAACCGGCGCGGCTCAGGAGGATGATCATGCCGAAGGCGCCGGTGGCCATGATCGCATAGGTGATGATGTAGAACATCGCCGCGGCGTAACCCTGTTCGGTGCCGGCGAGGATGCCCAGCAGCAGGAAACCGACGTGCGAGATGGTCGAGTATGCCAGCATGCGCTTGAGGTTGGTCTGGGCCACGGCGACCACGTTGCCGATGGCCAGCGATGCGACCGACAGGATGATCAGCATGCCCTGCCAGTCGGGCTGCGCCGTGCTCAGTGAGTCGACCAGCACGCGGATCACCAGCGCGAACGCGGCGATCTTGGGCGCGCTGCCGAGATAGGCCGTCACCGGCGTCGGCGCGCCCTGGTAGACGTCGGGCACCCACATATGGAACGGCACCGCGCCCAGCTTGAAGGCCAGGCCGACCACCAGGAACACCACGGCGAACACGACCAGCGGCGAGACTTCTTCCTTGGCGGCCAGCACCGCGGCGATTTCCGAGATGTTCAGCGTGCCGGTCACGCCGTAGAGCATGGAAATGCCGTACAGCAGGATGCCGGACGCCAGCGCGCCCAGCACGAAGTATTTCATGGCGGCTTCCGTGCAGGCGTAGCAGTCGCGGTGATAGGCCAACATCGCGTACAGGCTGAGCGACAGCAGTTCCAGGCCAAGGTAAACAGTCAGCATGCTGTGCGCCGAGACCATCACCATCATGCCCAGCATGCCGAGCAGACCGAGCACGTAGAACTCGCCTTTGAAGAGACCACGCACCTGCAGATAGCGGCGCGAATACAGGAACGCGGCGAAGGTGGTGATGTAGATGAACACCTTGAGCACCGAGGCCATCGGATCGGCGACGAACTGACCGAACAGCGCCACTTCGGGCGTCGTCACCTGGGTCGCGAGCGTGATGACGGTGGCCAGCACCAGCGTCATCTGGCTCAGCCAGTAGGTGACGGCGCGTTCGGCGTCTTTCAGAAACAGATCGACGACCAGGATCGCACAGGTCATCGCCAGCACGAAAATCTCGGGCGCCAGCAGCAGGTATTCGGAGGTATCCGGACTCATGTACGAAGCACCCTCTAGATTTTTGATACCGCCACGTGCGCGATCAGGTTCTGGATAGTCGCGTGCATGGTCTCGACCAGCGGCGCCGGCCACAGACCCAGCAGCAACACGGCGAACGCCAGGCTGCCGAGGATCAGCGCCTCGCGCCCGTTGAGGTCCTTGAGCGCGGCGACCTGCTCATTGCCGACGGCGCCGAAGACGACGCGCTTGACCAGCCACAGGCTGTAGGCGGCGCCCAGGATCAGCGTGGTGGCGGCCAGGAACGCGAACCAGAAATTGGCCTTGAAGCTGGCTATGATCACCATGAATTCGCCGATGAAGCCCGAGGTGCCCGGCAGGCCCGAGTTGGCCAGGGCGAACAGCACCATGAAGGCGGCGAACACCGGCATGGTGTTGACCACGCCGCCGTAGTCGGCGATCTCGCGGCTGTGCACGCGGTCATAGAGCACGCCGACGCAGAGGAACAGTGCGCCGGAAATGAACCCGTGCGAGATCATCTGCACCATGCCGCCCTCCATGCCCAGCGCCGCGCCCTGGGCGTTGCCGGCGTTGTGCTCGACGATGCTGAACACCAGGAAGAAGCCCAGCGTCGCGAAGCCCATGTGCGCGATCGACGAATAGGCGATGAGCTTTTTCATGTCGCTCTGCACCAGCGCGACGAAGCCGATGTAGACCACGGCCACCAGCGACATCAGGATGATCAGCCAGTCCAGTTCGCGGCTGGCGTCGGGCGTGATCGGCAGACTGAAGCGCAGGAAGCCGTAACCGCCGATCTTCAGCATGATCGCCGCCAGGATCACCGAACCGCCGGTCGGCGCCTCGACGTGGGCGTCGGGCAGCCAGGTGTGCACCGGCCACATCGGCACCTTGACCGCGAACGCCAGCAGGAAGGCGAAGAAGATCAGGATCTGCTCGGTGAGGCCGAGCTTGAGCACGTAGAAATCGAGGATGTTGAAGCTGCCCGACTGCGTGTACATATAGATCAGCGCGACCAGCATGAACACCGAGCCGAGGAAGGTATAGAGGAAGAACTTGATGGTCGCGTACACGCGCCGCGGCCCGCCCCACACGCCGATGATGAGGAACATGGGGATCAGCATGGCTTCCCAGAAGACGTAGAACAGCACCGCGTCCAGCGCCGAGAACACGCCGTTCATCAGCCCTTCCATGATCAGGAACGCCGCCATGTACTGCGCGGGTTTGGTCTTGATCACCTCCCACCCGGCCAGCACCACCAGCACGGTGGTGAAGGTGGTCAGGATGATCAGCGGCATGGCGATGCCGTCTATACCTAAGTGGTAGTAGACGTTGAAGGTCGGGATCCAGCTCGACCTTCTCCTGGAACTGCATCGCCGCGGTGGAGCTGTCGAAGCCGGTGAAGAGCAGCAGGCTCAACAGAAACGTGACCATCGAAAATGCCAGCGCGATCGGCCGCGGATTCCAGCCGCGGTCGCTGCCGGCCAGGATCAGGAGCCCGCCGACGATGGGGAGCCAGATCACGAAACTGAGTAATGGGGAACTACCCATTTAGCTTTTCCTTGGTTTGTTTGAAATAACTTTTAAACCGCGAAGGACGCTAAGGACGCGAAGGTGAGAAACTTTGTTTGTTCACGTCCCCTGCCACTCCTGCGGCACTCAGCCGAACCATTGGACTCCACGCAAGCGCGCAATTCCAAACCCATAAGGTGACGTGGACGCATGCGCATTTGTCAGCACGCCGACTCGATCCACCCAAACAACGAGAACCTTCGCGTCCTTTGCGTCCTTCGCGGTTAAATCCAAAAATCTAAACACCAGGCCGCATCCACAGGAACCAGCTCAGCAACAGCAGCAGCCCCAGGATCATGCCGAACGCATAGGTATAGAGGTACCCCGTCTGCACCCTGCGCACGACACCGGCCACCCAGCCGACGGCGCGGGCGCTGCCGTTGACGAACAGACCGTCGATCAGCAGCACGTCGCCCAGTTTCCACAACAGCCACCCTGTCCCGCGCGCGCCGCCGGCGAACACCACCTGGTTGAAGTCGTCGGCGTAGTATTTGTTGACCAGCAGCTTGTAGAGGCCGGAAAAGCGCCGGGCGACCGCGTCGGCCAGCGACGGGTTCTTCATGTAGACATACCAGGCGGTCAAGACACCCGCGATCGCGAGATAGATCGCCGGGCTGGCGAAGGCGTGCACGACGAACGCCACGGGGCCCTGGTAATGCTCGGCCAGTTCACGGATCACGTCGTGCTGCGGCAGGACGTGGATGGCGCCGCCGAAGTAGTCGCCGAACACCACGGGATCGAGCAGGTAACCCGAGACTACCGACGGGATCGCCAGCAACACCAGCGGCAGCGTCACCACCCAGGGCGTTTCGCGCAGGTGTTCGCGCGTGTGATGATCCATGCGCGGTTCGCCGTGGAACACCAGGAAGTACATGCGGAAGCTGTACAGCGCCGTGACGAACACGCCGAGCAGCACCGACCAGTAGGCGAAGCCGCTGCCGGCGATGTGCGAATCGTGCACCGCTTCGATGATGGTGTCCTTGGAATAAAACCCGGCGAAGAACGGCGTGCCGATCAGCGCCAGCGTGCCGATCAGCGAGGTGATCCAGGTGATGGGCATGTACTTGCGCAGGCCGCCCATGTTGCGGATGTCCTGGTCGTGGTGCATGGCGATGATGACCGAGCCGGCGCCGAGGAACAGCAGCGCCTTGAAGAAGGCGTGGGTCATCAGGTGGAAAATGCCCGCGGCGTAGGCAGACGCGCCCAGCGCGACCGTCATGTACCCGAGCTGCGACAGCGTCGAGTAGGCGATGACGCGCTTGATGTCGTTCTGCACCACGCCGAGGAAGCCCATGAACAGCGCGGTGATCGCGCCGATCACCAGCACGAAGCTGAGCGCGGTCTCGGACAGCTCGAACAGCGGCGACATGCGCGCGACCATGAAAATGCCGGCGGTGACCATGGTCGCGGCGTGGATCAGCGCGGAGATCGGCGTCGGACCTTCCATCGAATCGGGCAGCCACACGTGCAGCGGCACCTGCGCCGACTTGCCCATCGCGCCGACGAACAGCAGGATGCAGGTCACCGTCATCAGCGACCAGGGCGTGCCGGGAAACACCTGGATGGTCGCATCGGCCAGCGACGGCGCGGCGGCGAACACCTGAGCATAGTCCAGCGTGTGGAAGTAGGTTACTACGGCCGCGATGCCCAGCAGAAACCCGAAGTCGCCGACGCGGTTGACCAGAAACGCCTTGAGGCTGGCGAAGATCGCGCTCGGGCGCGTGTACCAGAACCCGATCAGCAGATAGGACACCAGACCGACCGCCTCCCAGCCGAAGAACAACTGGAGGAAGTTGTTGGACATGACCAGCATCAGCATCGAGAAGGTGAACAGCGCGATATAGCTGAAGAACCGCTGGTAACCGGGATCGTCGTGCATGTAGCCGATGGTGTAGATGTGCACCATCAGCGAGACGAAGGACACCACCAGGATCATCAGCGCCGTCAGCTTGTCGATCAGGAACCCGACCTCGAAGCGGATGCCGTCGGAGACCAGCCAGGTGTAGACCGGGCCGTTGAAGGCCGGCGCGCCGTCCAGCACGAGGTGCTTGAACACCACCAGCGACAGGGCGAAGGAGATGGCCACGCCCAGGATCGCGACCCGGTGCGACGCCGTGCGCCCGATCACGTGCCCGAACAGGCCGGCGACGATCGCGCCGATCAGGGGTGCGAGAACAATGCCCAGATAGACGTTTTCCATGCGGCTCAGCCCTTCATGCTGTCCAGGTCGTCGACGTTGATGGTCTGGCGGTTGCGGAACAGCACCACCAGGATCGCCAGCCCGATCGCCGACTCCGCCGCGGCGACAGTGAGAATGAAGAACACGAACACCTGCCCGGCGGTATCGCCCAGGTAATGGGAGAACGCGACGAAGTTGATGTTGACCGCGAGCAGCATCAGTTCGATGCACATCAGCAGAATGATGACGTTCTTGCGGTTCAAAAAGACCCCGGCGACGCTGAGACCGAAGAGGACTGCGCCGAGGATGAGGAAATCGGACAATGCCATGGTTGTCTACCTTTTAAACCGCGAAGGACGCCAAGGACGCGAAGGAAAACCTTCCCCATGCTTCAGTACGACTCGCCGGATACCGTCTCGCATGTGCGTCACATTGAAGTTCAGCAAATATCCCAAAGAAACCTCTTTCAGCTTGAGGTAGGTCAGTATTTGAGCGATATGTATCCGCTCGATATTGTCGACCGCCTTCAGCTCCACGACCACGCAGTCATTGACCAGTAGATCCAGCCGGTAACCAACATCAATCCGCTTGCCGCGGTACCGGACCGGCACACTGACCTGCCGAGCCACGGCAAACCCCATACCGGCCAGCTCATACGCCATGCAAGTCTCGTAGGCGCTTTCCAGTAATCCCGGACCCAGCTCCGTATGTACCCTCATCGCCGCGTCCAAAACGGCCTTCCCGGCCCTCTCCGCTTCCACCATCTGCGAATGTCCTTTCGCATACTCACAAAAAGGTTTGAATTACCTTCGCGTCCTTTGCGTCCTTAGCGGTTGATATCCTGGTTAGTCGTCCTCCCCGGACTCCGACGTCATCTTCACCAGCCGCACGCGGTCCTGGCGGCGCACCGCGACCTGCCTCGCCGGGTTCTGGTAACGCGTCTCCGGGCGCCGGCGCATGGTCAGGGCGATGGCGGCGATGATCGCCACCAGCAGGATCACCGACGCGATCTCGAACGGGTACACATAGTTCGTGTACAGCACGCTGCCCAGTTCGCGCGTGTTGCTGTAGCCGGCCGCGTGGCGCACCGGGGCCGGAACGCTTTCCAGGCCGAAATTCTTGGCGCGCACGACCAGGTACATCTCCGTGATCATCAGCGCCGCGACGACCAGCCCCCCCGGCAGGTACTTGACGAACCCTTCCCGCACCGGCGAGACGTTGATGTCGAGCATCATCACCACGAACAGGAACAGCACCATGACCGCGCCGACGTAGACCAGCACCAGCGCGATGGCGAGAAACTCGGCCTCGAGCAGCAGCCACAGCGCCGAGCAGGTGACGAACGCCAGCACCAGGTTCAGCGCCGCGTAGACCGGGTTGCGCACCGTGATCACCCGCGTGGCGGCGAACACCAGAATCGCAGCGAAGATGTAGAAAACCAGTCTCTCGAAACTCATCATGTTCGGCTCAGTATCTGTTAATTAACCACAAAGGACACAAAGGTCACGAAGAAAGACATACCAATGTCCTCGACGGCGCCGGTTACCCGTCAAACCGCTGCCAATACGACCAATCGCAGCAAAGTTCCGTAGCATAAGTTTCCCTCGTGTCCCTCGTGTCCTTTGTGGTTTGTTCATTAACTATAAAGATCCTGTCGGACACCCCGGAATGCGCCGCGGGTCCGGGCAACCACAGCGACGCTCGGCAGCAAAGGGTTCCTTTGTGTCCTTCGTGTTCTTCGTGTCCTTTGTGGTTGACAAGAGCATCCACCAAACTCACCGATACCGCGCATCCGCCGCCCGGTCAGCGGCGATCTGCGCTTCGTACTGGTCGCCCACCGCCAGCAGCTTTTCCTTGGTCATGATGTTCTCGCCGCGGTTCTCGAAGGCGTATTCGAACACGCGCGTCTCGACGATCGAGTCGACCGGGCAGGATTCCTCGCAGAACCCGCAGTAGATGCACTTGAACAGGTCGATGTCGTAGCGCGTGGTGCGGCGCGTGCCGTCTTCGCGCGGCTCGGACTCGATGGTGATCGCCAGCGCCGGGCAGACCGCCTCGCAGAGTTTACAGGCGATGCAGCGCTCTTCGCCGTTCGGATACCGGCGCAGCGCGTGCAGGCCGCGGAAGCGAGGGGACTGCGGCGTCTTTTCCTCCGGGTACTGGACCGTGATCTTGCGCGCGAACAGGTTGCGGCCGGTCAGGCGCATGCCCTTGAGCAGTTCCCACAGAAACAGACTTCGCACATTGTCGGGCAGCAATTTCATCGCGGATGCCTCAGGCGAACCAGGGGTGGACGTGGGCGACGACGGCGCCGCCCTCGATCACCAGCCAGACGATGGTCAGCGGAATGAACACCTTCCACCCCAGCCGCATGATCTGGTCATAGCGGTAGCGCGGGAAGGTCGCGCGGAACCAGAGGAAGCACAGCAGGAACACCGACACCTTGCCCAGCAGCCAGAGCGGTCCCGGCACCCAGGCCAACAGGCCCTCCAGCACCGGAATGCCCTCGAACGGCGACAGCCAGCCGCCCAGAAACATCAGGGTGGCCAGCATCGAGATCAGGATCATGTTGGCGTATTCGGCGAGGAAGAACACCGCGAAGCCCATGCCCGAGTACTCGACGTGGAACCCGGCGACGATCTCCGATTCGCCCTCGGCCACGTCGAACGGCGACCGGTTGGTCTCGGCGACGCCCGAAACGAAATAGATCACGAACAGCGGCAGCAGCGGCAGCCAGTACCAGTGCAGTACGCCGCCCTGCTGCGCCAGCACGATCTCGCGCAGGTTGATGCTGCCGGCGGCCATCAGCACACCGACCAGCGCAAAGCCCATGGCGATTTCGTAGGCGACGATCTGCGCGGCGGCGCGCATGGCGCCGAGGAACGCGTACTTGGAATTGGACGCCCAGCCGGCGATGATGACGCCGTAGACGCCGACCGAGGTGAGCGCCAGGATGTACAGCAGGCTGGCATCGATGTTCGCCAGCACCAGGCGATCGTCGAACGGAATCACCGCCCAGGCCGCCAGCGACGGCGCGATCGACAGCATCGGCGCGATCAGGAACAGATAGCGGTCGGCGTTGGTCGGGATGATGATTTCCTTGAACAGCAGCTTGAACACGTCGGCGATCGGCTGCAGCCAGCCGCGCGGACCCACCCGGTTGGGGCCGATGCGCACCTGCATGTAACCGATGATCTTGCGTTCGGCGAAGGTCAGGTAGGCCACCGCGCCCAACAGCGGAAGCACGATCAGGAGGATCTTGAACAGTATCCACGCACCGGCGGCGATCCATTCGATCAGGCTGCTGTCGCTCATACTCCGGCCCTAAACCCGTTTCAGATGCACTGAACCGTTGGCGTCGCCAAGCTTCAGTGTCGCTTCGATGGCCGTCGACAACAGCGCCGCGCCCGGCGCCACGGCGTCGGTCACCACCGCCCTGAGTTGCACGCTCGCACCGGTCTGGGACACGAGCAGCGTTCCACCGTCGGTCACGCCGAGGCGCGCCGCGTCGGTGGAATTCACGCAGATCTGCGCCGCATCGCCATCCGGCGTGTTCTGCAGGGCCTCGGCGCGCCGCACCGTCGCGTCCACCGCGTACGGAGGCAGACAGGCGATACGTTGCAGACTGCTGCTGCTCTCGCCGCCGTCGATGCCGGCGACGTCGCCGCCGCACTGAGTGTTGTCCGCCTGCACATCGCCCAGTTGCGCGCGCAGTTCGTCGCGCACCTGTTCCGACGACGTCTGGGCGAAGCCGCTCAGTTCGAGCAGATTGCCGAGCACGCGCAGCACTTTCCAGCCGGGCCGGCTGCCGCCCGGCGCCTGCGACGCCGCGGCGAAGCTCTGCCAGCGTCCCTCGCAGTTCACGTAGGTGCCCGAGGTTTCGGAAAACGCGTTGATCGGCAGCAGCACGTCGGCGTAGGCGCGCATGCGGTCGGTGACATAAGGCGTGAGCGCGATGACGAACTCGGCCTGTTTCATGGCTTCCAGTGCGCGGGCGCCGTCGAAGCAGTCGAACTCCGGCTCGATGCCGATCAGCAGGTAATTTTTCAGTGGCCGGGCGATCATGCCCGCCGCATCCCTTCCGGGCCGGTCTCGTGCAACGCCGCCGGCCGCGCGGTGCGGCAGCACACCGGCCAGGCACGCGCCGGCGCTGTTGGCGCCGTCGGACAGGAACCCGAGCCGCGCGCCCGAGCGCTGCGCGATCAGCACGGCCAGCGCGCGCAGCGTCGAGAACGCCGGGTGCATCGCCGCGCCGATCCCGAGCAGGAGGGTCGGCTGTTTCGCTTCGCTCAGGGTCGTCGCCATCGCCTGTTCGGTGGCGTCCGGCAAGGTGCGCTCGATCACCGCGCGCAGGTTCGCCGGCGCGCGCGCCTTGCGCGCCTGCAGGAGCGCCGCCGCCACGCCGGCCAGCGACTGTGCCATGCGCGCCGGCGCCACGATCGACTTGTGCGCAATCGGGAAGGTGTAGCCGAATTCGACCGGGTTGATGAACATGACGCGGGCGCCGGCCCTGGCGGCCATGCGCAGGCGGTGACCGATGATCGGCTGTTCCTTGCGCGGATTGGCGCCGACCAGCAGCACCGCGTCGGTTTGTTCCAGCGCCGCGATATCCTGGCCCAGCCACGGAAACAGCGGCTGGCCGTCCTGGCCGATGAAGTCGCACTGGCGCAGGCGGTGATCGATGTTGGCGATGCCCAGCCCGTCGGCCAGCCGCGCCGCCAGCGTCATTTCCTCCAGCGTCGCGCTGGGCGACACCAGGATGCCGACCTGATCGGCGCCTTGCAGATTGGCCCGCTCGCGCAGCGCCTGGGCGGCGATGTGCAGCGCCTCGTCCCATTCGACCGTCTGCCAGCCGTTGAACTTGCTGGCCATCGGCTGCTGCAGACGGTCGGCGCTGTTCACGCCCTGGTAGCCGAAGCGGTCGCGGTCGGACAGCCAGACCTCGTTGATCGCTTCGTTTTCGTTCGGCACCACGCGCAGCAGTTCGCCGCGCCGTGTGTGCAATTCGATGTTCGACCCGACGCAGTCGTGCGGCGCGATGGATGCTGTCTGGGTCAGCTCCCAGGCGCGCGCCTTGAAGCGGAAGGGCTTGGACGTCAGCGCGCCGACCGGGCAGACATCGATGATATTGCCCGACAGTTCCGACTCCAGATGGTGTTCGATGAACGTACCGATTTCCATGTTCTCGCCGCGCCCGGTGCCGCCCAGTTCCTTGTGGCCGGCGATGTGCTCGAGGAAGCGGATGCAGCGCGTGCAGTGGATGCAGCGGGTCATGTCGGTGGCGATCAGCGGACCCAGGTTCTTGTCGCTGACGACGCGCTTATTCTCGCTGAAGCGCGACACGCCGCGCCCGTAGCCGACCGCCAGATCCTGCAGCTCGCACTCGCCGCCCTGGTCGCAGATCGGGCAGTCCAGCGGGTGGTTGATCAGCAGGAATTCCATCACCGCGCGCTGCGCGTTTTTCGCGTAGTCGGACTGGGTGAAGACCTTCATGCCGTCGGCGACCGGCGTGGCGCAGGCCGGCAGCGGCTTCGGCATCATGCGGCCGCCCTGCTCCACCTGCACCATGCACATGCGGCAGTTGGCGGCGACCGGCAGCTTCTTGTGGTAGCAGAAGCGCGGCACGCTGATGCCGTTGGCGTCGGTCACTTCGATGATCATCGCGCCTTTGCGCGCCGGGTACTGCACGCCGTCGATGTCGACGGTGACCGTATCCTGCGCGACGACTTGCGGATGCGCGCTCATGCGGCCGCTCCCCTGCCGGCCCGGTGGCTGCTGGTGCCCGGCATGCAGTTCTTATGGGTGACGTGATACTCGAATTCGCGGCGGAAGTGCTTGAGGAAACTCTGCACCGGCCAGGCCGCGGCGTCGCCGAACGCGCAGATGGTGTGGCCTTCGATCTGGCCGGCCGCGCTGACCAGCAGGTCGATGTCCTGCAGCGTGCCCTGGCCTTCCTCGATGCGCTTGATCACCCGGTACATCCAGCCGCAGCCTTCGCGGCAGGGCGTGCACTGGCCGCAGGATTCGGCGAAATAGAAGCGCGAGATGCGCATCAGCGCCTTGACCATGCAGGTGGAATCGTCCATGACGATCATGCCGGCCGAGCCCAGCGCGGAACCGGCCTTGGACAGCGCGTCGTAGTCCAGGTCGGTCTTCATGATCGCGTCGGCCGGCATCACCGGCATCGAGCAGCCGCCCGGAATCACGGCTTTGAGCGTATGGCCGTCGCGCACGCCGCCGGCCATCGCCAGCAGATCCTTGAACGGCGTGCCGAGCGGAATCTCGTAGTTGCCCGGCTTGTTGACGTGGCCGGACACGCACCAGATTTTCTCGCCGCCGTTGTTCGGGCGCCCGAGGTTCAGAAACCAGTCGGCGCCGTTGCGCATGATCGCCGGCACCGACGCGAGGCTCTCGGTGTTGTTGATGGTGGTCGGCTTGCCGTAGAGGCCGAAGTTGGCCGGAAACGGCGGCTTGAAACGCGGCTGGCCTTTCTTGCCTTCCAGCGAATTGAGCAGCGCGGTTTCCTCGCCGCAAATGTAGGCGCCGGCGCCCAGATGCGAATAGAGATCGAAATCGACGCCCGACCCTTGCAGGTCGCGACCGAGCAGCCCGGCGTCGTAGGCCTCTTTCAACGCCTGCTCGAAGCGTTCATAGGGTTCGCGGTGGAACTCGCCGCGCAGGTAGTTGTAGCCGATGGTCGCACCCATCGCGTAACCGGCGATCGCCGTGCCCTCGATCAGCGCGTGCGGGTTGAACCGCAGGATGTCGCGGTCCTTGCAGGTGCCCGGCTCGGATTCGTCGGAGTTGCAGACGATGTACTTCTGCACCGGCGCGTTGCGCGGCATGAAGCTCCACTTGAGACCGGTCGGGAACCCGGCGCCGCCGCGCCCGCGCAGGGCCGATTTCTTCACTTCCTCGACGATGGTTTCGGGCGACGTCATCTCGCGCAGGATTTTTTTCCAGGCCGCGTAGCCCCCGGTCTTGAGATAATTCTCGAACGTCCAGGGTTGGTCGTACTGCAGCGTGGCAAAGCAGACCTGGTTAACCATGCGTCACTCCAGCCCGTCCAGAATCCGGTCCACCTTCTCGATGGTCAGATTCTCGTGATAATGACCGTTGACCGCCATCATCGGCGCGCCGACGCACGCGGCCAGGCATTCCTCCTCCTGCTTGAGGGTGATGCGGCCGTCGGCGGTGGTCTGGCCCAGCTTGATGCCGAGCTTGCGCTCGACGTGGTCGACGATGTCTTCCGCACCGCACAGCATGCAGGAAATGTTGGTGCAGATCGATATCATGTTGCGTCCGACCGGCGCCAGTTCGATCATCGAGTAGAAGCTGCCGACCTCGTAGACCGAAATCGGCGGCATGTCGAGATAATCGGCCACCGCGTCCATCTGCGCGCGCGACACCCAGCCCGCGTGGTGCTGCACCGCGTGCAGCGCGGCGAGCACCGCCGAACTCTTCTGGTCGGCGGGGTACTTGGTCAGCCAGCGGTCGATCTCCGCCCTGACCTTGGACGGAAGTGCGTAGCGCTGTGTGTTTTCCTGTGTGGTCATTGTTCTTACAACCCCTTAACCACGAAGGACACGAAGGTCACGAAGAAATTCATATTCTTTTGTCACCGTCATTTTCTGGGCTTTGTCCACTCGGAACCCTTTGTGGCACCGCTCAACGCTCGACGCCTTGTTGACGCCGGCAGGCAATACGAATCGCGGCATCCCTTCGACCATTGAGGAATGGAGGAACACCCTCAATCCATTCGGCAGATGCGCCCCGCGAGAATTTCCACGGGTCCAACAAGAGCCGCTCTTACCTTTGTGTCCTTCGTGTCCTTTGTGGTTAAGAGAACAAGTCACCGGTCGATCTCCCCGAACACGATATCCTGGGTGCCGATGATCGCCACCACGTCTGCCAGCATGTGGCCGCGCGACATTTCGTCCAGCGCCGACAGGTGGGCGAAGCCTGGCGCACGGATCTTCAGCCGGTACGGCTTGTTCGCGCCGTCGGAAATCAGGTACACGCCGAATTCGCCCTTGGGGTGCTCGATTGCGGCGTAGGCTTCGCCTTCGGGGATGCAGAAGCCTTCCGTGAACAGTTTGAAGTGACGGATCAGCGCTTCCATGTCCTGCTTCATTTCCTCGCGCCGCGGGGGCGCGATCTTGGGATCGTCGAGCATCACCGGACCGGGGTTGGCGCGCAGCCAGTCGACGCACTGCTTGACGATACGGTTCGACTGGCGCATTTCCTCGATGCGCACCAGGTAGCGGTCGTAGCAGTCGCCGTTGACGCCGACCGGAATGTCGAAGTCCACCTGATCGTAGATCGCATAGGGCTGCTTCTTGCGCAGGTCCCAGGCCACACCCGACCCGCGCAGCATCGGGCCGGTCAGGCCCAGTTGCAGCGCGCGTTCGGGCGAAACCACGCCGATGCCGACGGTGCGCTGCTTCCAGATGCGGTTGTCGGTGAGCAGCGTTTCGTACTCGTCCACGCAGGCCGGAAAGCGCGCGGTGAAATCCTCGATGAAATCCAGCAGCGAACCCTGGCGGTTGCGGTTCAGGCGCTGCACGTCGGCCTTGTCGTGCCACTTGGATTCCTGGTACTGCGGCATCACGTCCGGCAGATCGCGGTAGACGCCGCCGGGCCGGTAGTAGGTCGCGTGCAGGCGCGCGCCCGAGACCGCCTCGTAGCAGTCCATCAGGTCCTCGCGCTCGCGGAAGCAGTAGAGGAAGATCGTCATGGCGCCGATGTCGAGGCCGTGCGCGCCCAGCCACAGCAGGTGATTCAGAATGCGCGTGATCTCGTCGAACATCACGCGGATGTACTGGGCGCGGACCGGCGCCTCGATCTGCAGCAGCTTTTCCATCGCCCGCACGTAGCCGTGTTCGTTGCACATCATGGACACGTAATCCAGCCGGTCCATGTAGCCGATGCTCTGATTGTAAGGCTTGCTCTCGGCGAGCTTCTCCGTGGCGCGGTGCAACAGCCCGATGTGCGGATCGGCGCGCTGCACGACCTCGCCGTCCATCTCCAGCACCAGGCGCAATACGCCGTGCGCCGCAGGGTGCTGCGGCCCGAAGTTCAATGTGTAGTTGCGAATTTCCGGCATGTCTGGTTGTCGATCGCCTGATCTTGTTTACCTAACCACAAAGGACACAAAGGTCACGAAGAAAACCATCCTTTAACCGCTTCCACAAACCCGCTGCATACCATCGTCCCTATGCGGACACAAAAGGCACTTTTTTTCCTTTGTGTCCTTCGTGTCCTTTGTGGTTAATAGTTCACGCAGCTAACATTCGATGCAGCCTTGTGGTTAACAATCCGCACACCTATTCAGTGCCGCGTTCCGCCGCACGAATCACCCGCGGCACCAGCACGCGTGGTTCGATGCTCACCGGTTCGTAGATCACACGGTTCTGCTCGGGATCGAAGCGCACTTCGACGTTGCCGGTCAGCGGGAAATCCTTGCGGAACGGATGGCCGATGAAGCCGTAGTCGGTCAGGATGCGGCGCAGGTCCGGGTGGCCGTCAAAGACGATGCCGAACAGGTCGAACGCCTCGCGCTCGTACCAGTTGGCGCTGGCCCAGACGTCGATCACGGACGGCACGATGGGCAGCCGGTCGTCGCCCGTGTAGACACGCACGCGCAGGCGGTGGTTGCGCAGCACCGACAGCAGGTGGTAGACCACCGCAAAACGCCGCCCGCCGCCGCCGGTTTCCACCGACAGTTCCTCGGTCAGGAAACCGAGGCGCGCGGCGTCGGTCGGTTCGACGCCGCGGCTGTAGCCGGCGCCGCTGGCCTGCTCGGTCTCCCACTCGGCCACACCGTAGGCGGCGTAGTCGACGCCGCTCAGATCGATGAGCTGTTGGAAGCGCAGCCGCGTGTCGTCGCGCAAGACCCGGCAGACGCCGGTCAGGTCGCCGGGCGCGACCTCGATGGTCAGTTCGCCGACGTGAACGCGGCTGTCGAGCAGGCGCTCGCCCAGCACTTCCTGCACGGTTTGCCGAAGTTCACTGATTTTCATCGAACGCCCGCCGTCATTCCCATTCCAGGGCGCCCTTCTTCCATTCGTAGATGAAGCCGATCACCAGAATGCCCAGGAACACCATCATGGCGACGAAGCCGAACAGGCCGATCTGATCGAGGACCACGGCCCAGGGAAACAAAAAAGCGATTTCCAGGTCGAAGATGATGAACAGGATGGCGACGAGATAATAGCGGACGTCGAAACGCATGCGGGTATCCTCGAACGCCTCGAACCCGCACTCGTAGGGTGAGTCCTTCTCGCTGTCCGGCTTGCGCGGCCCCAGCAGGAAGCCCGCCGCGATCGGCACCACGCCGATGCCGATACCGACTGCGATGAAGATCAACACCGGCACATAGTTCTCTAGCATCTGTCCCTCATCCGACGCCCCTGGTGCGCTAGGCTTTTGTTTATTTTTCAGCCGACTGCGAAGCCAATCAGTCTAGGCCAGAGCGCCGGGCAGGTCAAGCTGGACCGTTCTGAACTTTTTCATTCGGATCATCGGGTTAATGGAATTTCTAGGGGCATAAAAAAGCCCCATGAACGCGCGGCGTATTGAGGTTGGGTCGAACCGCTGGAAAACAGGGTCCGGGCAGGCTGATCCCGGCGTGTAACCGGACCCGTCGGTCTGCGTTAACCTACCTTGAAGCCGTTGCGCAGCGACGGTGTAGCGATTACGGTGACAGCGAAACCAGCGCGCAGCGCGGAGGTATGACATGACGATGAACTGGCAAATCGCCCGCTGGGCAATGGCCCCCATGCTGTTGCTGGTCGCCGGACTGAGTGGCTGCTACTGGCCGATTCATGAAGAGACACCGGCTTACGGCCCCGCCTACGGCGGCTATCCGTATGACTACTACTATTACCCCAGCGTGGATGTGTACTACCAACTGAGATCCGGTGATTATTTCTATCGTCGCGACCACAATGGACGTTGGCTGCACGCCAGAACGCTACCCCCGAATTTCCGCCTCGAGCGCAGAGATCGCATCGACCTCAGGATGGACAGCAACCGGCCGTGGGAACGGCACGACGAACACATCGGGAGATACCGGCCGCGCCCGGACTACAAACCGGACCCGCGACTCGATCGAGGCGAACGCAAGCACAACCAGGTGGTATACGAACGCTATCGACAGGGACAGGACAACAGTCCGCAACGCAACCAACCCTATCAACGTGGCGGTCAGAACGACCAGCAACGCAACGATCGCCTTCGGCGCGACCAGCGCGCCGGTCCGCATAGCCGCCGGCACAACTGAACACCGTCAGGATGCCTTCGCATCCGGTGGGCTTCCGGATGAACGGCAAACTGCGGCAGCCACGGAGGGTCCTGTCGCGCCGCCGATGCACGTCTTCGCCGCCGACATTCCGCAAGTCACCACCGCCCGGAGCCTGTCCGAGCATTCTGGAAACAGCGAGGGTTCGCGGCCGCATTCGCGATCGGTCGCGTACGATAGTGAACGCCATTTGACAGGGACGACCGGGTAATCGGACCGATTTCCCGCCGCCGCAGTTGCAGAGGAATTACCCGGACAGGATTCTTTCCGGATTCAGGCGTCTGCGATTTTCGCCGCGAGCCCGGCATGCGGCGCGGTTGTGTTCGACGTTCCCTGACCGGTAAGGTGGACCCTGTAAGGAAACCCCCGGCCGACGTTCGCAGCCGGGGGTTCTACCACGGGCTTACTTACTGGCCGCGGTACTGCGCCGGCGGGTTGCCGTAGCCCGTCGCTCCACCAAAGCCCGCCGCCGACGAACCCGGCGCGGTCTGCGGAGCCGGGTAGGACGGGCCGGCACCCTGGGAATTCCTATAGCCCTGCTGGCCAGAGTATTCGTCCGCCGGCTGCTGCGAATAATAGGACGGCGCGCCGCCGTGCGGCTGGTAGCCCGTCTGATACCCGGGCTGGGAACCGTAGCCGGTGTCAGGTTGCACGGAAGCGGGCGAAGCCTCCTGGTAGCCGCCGCTGAATCTCGGATTACCCGCGCCGCTGCTGTCGCCGCCCCAGGTTTGCCCCTGGTGCTGCGATTGTTCGAGTTCCTGAACGCGTCTTTTCAGCCGGTCGACTTCCGACTCGCCGCTCCCCGAGGAACTGGACTTGGGGATGCCCGCTCGCGCAGGCTCAGCCGGCAGCGGAGCAGCCGCGCCCGGCTGATAGCCCGGGGCACCGTTGGGTACCGCGCCATAGCCCGGCGCACCGTAGGGTACCGCGCCATAGCCCGGCCCCCCGGCACCCGGATACCCGTAGCCGGGGTAGCCGTAGCCCGGCCCGCCGTAGCCGGGGTAGCCGTAGCCCGGCCCACCGTAGCCCGGCCCACCATTGTAATCGTCGTCGTAGCCCCCCCTATTGTCATTGTTATTGAACCAACGCGTGGGGTTCATGACATTGCCGAAGCCGAAGGCTGCGGCTGAACCGGCGAACAGCCCGCCCAAAATCAACGCGACGCCGGTCAATCTATATTTCTTGATTTGCATGATAAGGTATTCCTCCAATCCGGTACGGCGCAAAACTGCGACGCGACGCGACGCCACGACCGTACACTTCCTAAACTTCTAGCACCTACACACAGGCCCGTCAACGCCAATGACTTGCGCGCGATCAAGTTTCCGCCACACGCGCAAACACGCGGCGGCGCCTGCCAGCTTCCGGCTGCCTGGAGGTTCGTTGCATTGCCCGGTTCGCTCGTCCACCCCGAGTGCGCGCACTCGGGGAACGTTCGCGCGCATCGGGCGGTCGACCAGGGCGGACCGTTCGGGAATCGGTCGCTGAAGGCCGCAGTCAAGTCAGCGGAAAAATAACATTAAGACAAGATCCGAACGACGATCGGCATCTGGATTTGAGAACAGGTGCTAGGGTAAAGTATTGCAAACCGTCAAACTTTCTGAGCGGCGTCAATGCAACAGGGTGGCGGATTTACAAAGATGTACCGACGAGCCGCGGATGCATCCGCGGTGGGCGTTCTGGGGGAGCCGACGTGCTTCAATGGTCTAGCACCTGAATCACTCGACAAATCGACCGATAAGTACGTGGTTCGGCTATCTTGCACTAAATGTATGTTGATTGGGAGGTTATTCACTCATGAAGAAACTGACGAAAGTAGCAGTTGCCGCCCTGGTGACCGGGTCGGCCTTGCTGGGGGCCACCAGCGCGAACGCTTGGTGGGGTGATGATGATTACTGGGGCGGCCCCTGGGGCGGCTATCCCGGATATGGTGGCTGGGGCGGTCCCTGGGGCGGCTATCCGGGCTACGGCTACGGCGGCTACCCGGGCTACGGCGGCTGGGGCGGCTACCCGGGCTACGGCGGCTGGGGCGGCTACCCGGGCTACGGCGGCTGGGGCGGCTACCCGGGCTACGGCGGCTACGGCGGCTACGGCGGCTACGGCGGCTACGGCGGCTACGGCGGCTACGGCGGCTACGGCGGCTACCCGGGCTACGGCTGGGGCGGCTATCCGGCGTACGCAGTTCCCGCAGCTCCCGCGGCACCTGCCAAGTCCACGACCAGCACCGACAGCGCCAAGTAGTCTGCCTTCATCGAAGCAAACCGGCCGGGAAGACGGCGGCAGTGTCGCCGTCTTCCGCGGGCCGATCTTAAAGAACGGACCGCGCGGCAGTCCTTTTTTTTGCCCGGCAATTATTGACTGCTGACGAGCGGCAACCCGCTTTGCTCAGCCGCCAAGGACGCCAGGGATCCGGAACAATCAATCCAAGGTACATGAAGAAAGACTATTTACCGCCTTCGCGCTCCTTTGCAGTCAATAGCGTTTCACTTCACGTTGCCGGCGGTGTCCGAGGATGGACCCGGCGCTCATCCGCTTCAGCCGGACTGCGACGCGGCCAATGACAAGAAAACGTCGTGTCCTTTGTGTCCTTTGTGGTTAAGAATTTGAAAGGGTTTTTCCTTCGCGTCCGTCGCGTCCTTTGCGGTTAAGCAAACGGCTGCCCACGTAAGTCTTGTCGTTCATTGCGACACGCGGCCTCAGTAAGGCTTCGCCACCGGGTAGTCGCGGAACTGCGCCACGGCGTCGAAGTGCCCGGTGCCCAGCATCGGATCGCTCTTTGGCCAGGCATCGCGCTCGGGCATTTTGCCCTTCTTGTAGGTATCGAGCGCGTCGCGCATCCGCTGCATCTGTTGCGGACTGACCCGCCAGGTGAGCCTGTCGATCAACTGCTGCTGCTCGCGCGCCGCCTCTTCGAACCGCCCGTCGGCGGCGGCAGCCAGCGCCTGCGCCTCGACCAGCGGCGGCATCGGTTGCGCCACCACCAGCGCATTCGCCGTGTCCAGCGCGCGCTTGCGGTCGCGCACCGCCGGATCACGGCTCAGCGCGCGCAGCAGGATCATGGCGTATTGAAGTTCGACCTGACGGGGATGCGCTTCGATGCGCCGTTCGAGCATCCGCGCCACTTCGGCGTCGGGCCGCCCCGCCCTGTGCAGCGCGACCGGCTCCAGCAGGCGTGCCGGCGGTATCGCGTCGCTGGCTTTCAACGCCGCGGCGTAGTGTTGCGCCGCTTGCGCATACTGCCCGTCGTCGAACAGCAGGTTGGCCAGGAAGAAATGCGCACCCTCGTTGCCGGGCTCGAGTTGGACTATGCGGCGATAGTGCGCGGCCGCCTGCCTGGTCTCGCCCTGTGACTGCATGAGCATCCCCAGGAACAGGTTGGCGAGCAGATGATCCGGATCGCGCGCGATGACCGACTGCAACTGCGTGCGCGCCGCCTCGGTCTGCCGGTCCAGGAACAGCGCGCGCGCATAGCTCACCCGCGCCGCAAGATTGTCGGGATCGAACTTCAATCCCTGCTCGAAATGCGCGACGGCAGCCGCGTAATCCTGGCTGCGGACAGCCTGCAGCCCCTGACGGAAATCGCGCCTCGCCGGCGCCAGCACCTGTTGAAGTTCGTCGACCAGCGGGTCGTCGGCCGCGGGCGTCCCGTGTTTGAACAGGGCCAGATGCTCGCGCGCGAGTTCCTCCTTACCCAGGTGGCGATAGGCCTGCGCCAGCGGATAGTGCGTTTCGGCGCCCTTCGGGTTGACGGCCAGCGCCTCGGTGAGATGGCGTTCGGCGCCGGCATAGTCGCGCTGCAGCAGATCGATCTGTCCCAGGTAATAGAGCGCGGCGCCGCGCAGACCGGGCGTACCTGCCGCGCGTTCCAGCGACGTCCGCGCCTGATCCAGCGCATCGGTGTCGAGCCACGCCTGACCCAGGCGCAGGTCGACGGGCGCGTAGTCGGGATTGAGCCGGCGCGCGGTGGCCAGCAATTCCAGCGCCGCTTCACTCCGTCCGCGCGTGAGCGCCAGATAGCCTGCGTAATAGGCCCAGCGGTAATCGTCCGGCGCCAGGGCGCGCGCATTGCCCCAGCACACCTCGGCCGACGCGTCGATCTTCACCTGCTGGTAAAGCGCGCAGAGCCGGGCAAAGGCCTCGGCCAGATTCTTCGCGTCGGTCCCGTCGGCGCGCAGCAGCGCATCGACCTTGCCGCGCGCGTCGCCGATCGCATCCTGTGCATTGCGGTCGGCGCCGCCGATGTCCGGTTCCGGCAGCGGGTGAATACGCTCCTGCCAGGCCTGCGGCAACTGCGCCAGCGCATCGGCCGGCGCCGGCGGCGACACACCGAACCACAGCAGCAGGCACAAGCCCGCGCCGCGGGCGGTGTTCGCAGCGGCACGCCACTGCGTCATGAACCGCCGTTCTCCTGCGTGACGGTCAGCACGCTGTCCACCGCCGCCGGCGTCAGTGTCTGGCGCGAACCGTCGGGCCAGACGATGTCGACGCCGTCGACGGCCGTGTTCGCGCCGAGACCGAAGGTGACCGGCAGCTCGACCTGCGCCAGAAACGAGCGCGTCGGCATCACTTCGCGATACTGCGTGACGCCGCCGGCGCGCAGAGCCACGCGCGCGCCGATGGCGTCGCGATTGGGCGCCTTGCCGACCAGCTTCAGGCGCAGCCAGTGATGGCCGAGCTGCTGGTCGTTGCGAAACAGTACGGCGCGCCGGCCGTTCTGCGTGATCAGCACGTCGAGGTCGCCGTCGCCGTCGATGTCCGCGTAGGTGGCGGCGCGCCCCACCATGGGTTGGGCGAGATCGCCGGGGTCGGCGACGAGCTGAAACGACGCGGGACAGTCGGGCCCGCAGTTCCAGAACAGTTGCGCCGGCTGCGCGTAGTGCTGGCTCGCCTGCACCTTGTTGATCTCGCTCTCGAGATGGCCGTTGGCCTGCAACAGGTCGAGGCGCCCGTCCAGGTCGTAGTCGAAGAACAGCACGCCGAACGTCAGCGCCAGGCGCGACGGCGAACCCAGACCCTCGGTGACGGCCTCGTCGGCGAACGGCGCCCGGCCCTCCGTGGTGACGAACAATGAACTCATCTCGTTGGCGAAGTTGCCGATCGCGATGCCGATGTCGGCGTCGTTCCGAAAGTGCGCCACGTCGATGCCCATGGCGCCGGTCGACTTGCCGTTGAGGTCGTAGGCGACACCCTCGAACGCACCGGTTTCCTCGAAGGTCCCGTCGCCGCGGTTGTGAAAGAGGAAATTGCGCGCCGTATCGTTGGCGACGATCAGATCCAGCCAGCCGTCGCCGTCGTAGTCGGTCGGCACCACGGACAGGCCCTTGCCGACCGGCAGGCCGGATTCCGGGTCGTGAATCTGGATGCCCGCGGCGGCGGAGACGTCGGTGAACTTGCCGTCGCCGTCGTTGCGGAACAGATAACTGTCGACGCCGATGAAGTGGTTGGGCGCACCGTACGCGCGCCCCAGGCCGGCCAGGCGGAAATCGATATCCAGATCGGCCTGACGGCTCCAGTCGACATAGTTGGCCACGAACAGGTCCAGGTCGCCGTCGTGGTCGTAATCGAAAAATGCCGCGCCGGTGCTCCAGCGGTCGTCGCCGCCGCCGACGCCGGCCGCATCGGTCACGTCGCGGAAATGGCCGTGCTCGTTGTGCAGCAGCAGGTTCTTCCTCAGCGACGTCAGGTACAGGTCGCGCCAGCCGTCGCCGTCGTAGTCGCCGACCGCCACACCCATGCCGTAGGCCTCGATCGCCAGACCCGCGGCTTGGGTGACATCGGTGAACCTGCCGCCGCCGTCGTTGCGGTACAGCGCCTGCGTCGGCGTCGTCGGGCCGGGATGGTCTGGCCAGTTGCGGAAGTTGCTCAGAAACAGATCCGGGTCGCCGTCGTTGTCGTAATCGAAAAAAGCCGCGCCGCTGCCGATGGTCTCGGGCATCAGCCGTTCGCCGTAAGCGCCGTTGACGTGCGTGAAATGGATGCCCGCCTGATCGGTGATGTCGGCGAACCGTACCGCCGGCGGCTGATGCAGCGCGGGCTCGGCGGCCGCCGGCGCTTCGATCCGCGCTTCGGGTACGCTCTCCGCCGGCCGCTGCAGGCGCAGCGCCAGCCAGATCGCCGCGCCGGCGGCCGCCAGCACCAGGGCGGCAAACAGGGAGCGCAACAGCGCGCGGCGAATGATCGCCTCGCCCCGGTTCAGTTCAGTCGCTGCGGGTTTCTTCCCGGTCATGAGTCGCTTCAAAGTGACGCCATCGCTCCGTGCCCCGACGGCACCGCGCGCAGCCGCTGGATCATTGTCGGTGCCGCCCGGATCGGTCGGCGAGCAGCGCAACCGGTGCAGCGGTCCGCGCCAGCGCCTCCGGCGCGCGTTGCAGATCGTAGATGGCGACCGCCTCGGCGGCGCGATTGGCGGCGGCGTTGCGGCTGCGCGCTGCCGTCACTGCGCGTTCGACCGCTTGGTCGTCGGGCCGGTACTGCTCGTGCAGTTCGCGGTGGCCGGCGGCTTCGCCGGGTTCGCCCAGTTCGGCGCAGATCAACGCCAGGTTGTAGTGCGCCGTCATGTTCTCGGGGTCGGCCGCCAGCACCTGATTGAACCGGTCTTTCGCCTTTTCGAGCCAGGCGACGCGCGCTGTACGCTTCGCATCGCCGCGCTCCTGGCGGGCGCGGTCGAACAGCACGCGTCCCAGTTCGTCGAGGACCTCGTAGTCTTTACTGAAGTCGAAACCGCGTTCGCGCGCCGACTGAAACCGGGTGTCCACCAGCGCTTCCAGTGTCTCGATCGCCTGGTCCAGATCGCCGCGCTGGTGATCGACCAGAGCGGAATACCAGGCCAGCGTCCAGGGCGGCGCCGGCGGATCGAAGGCGGCGGCGCGGCGCAGCGCGGCCGCGGCCGCGTCCAGGTCGCCTTCCTTGAAATACACGCGCGCGAGGTTCAGTGGGCCGTCCGGGCGGCCCAGCGCCTCGACCTGTTCGAACGCCGATGTCGCCGCACGCAACTCGCCCTTGTTGGAGCCCTGGTCGCCTTCGCGCAATAACGCGATGCCGTAGTCGTTCCACCGCTCCCAGACCGGAATCTTGCTGGTCTGCGCGTCGACCGCCTGACCCTCGGCCAGCGGCAGCGTGATCGCGTCGTCGGCCAGCGTAGTGATCGGAAGATCATTGCGGCTGAAGCGCTTGCCCTCCACGTAGCTCAGATAGCGGGTGTCGAACTTGCGGTATTGCAGCTTGGCCTCGATCACCAGCGGTCCGGTCGCGTCCGCCGGAACCTTCAGCGCATAGTGCGCCACCGCCGCGGCGCCCGGCGGAATCTGGTGATTGTAGAGCGCGACGAAGATGTCCTGGGCGTTGCGCCGGTCGATGCGGTTGCCGTCGCGGTCGAGCACATAGGCGTTGAGATAGTACGACCAGGGATCCAGGTCGCCGCGCGCGTCGAGCGCCCCGGAGCGGCCGATCACCCGGTCGCCGCTGCGCACGGTCACGTCGAGCCAGAGTTCGTTGGAATCCGCCGTGCCCTGGGTCATCGCGTGGCCCATACCGGTCGTGCGCACCACGGTCTCGATCAGGTACGACCTGCCGGGCTGCAGCGTCGGCAGCGCCGACCGCAGCGGCGCGTGCAGCTCGCCGTCGACCGCGCCGTCGTCGCGGATGCCGAAGATGTCCACGCGCGCGGCCTTGGACATCATCTTGACGCGCGCCTCGTTCTCGTCGGCCGGATGATCCAGCATCGCCGGCACCGCCGTGTTGGCCGCGGCAAATTGGTGATTGTGCACGCTGCGCACGCCTTTGCCGTCGAAGTCGCGCGCCGCCGGATCGGCCGACGGGACGGTCGGCATGTGGCACAGCGCGCACCGTGTCACGGCTTTGGGCGGATAGTAGAAACTGTCGACGCGGTGACCGGACACGCCGCTCAGCAGGAAGCTGTCGTAGTGATCCTGGCCGCGCAGCCAGCGGTAGTGATTGAGCGCGTAAGGCAGATGCACCTTGTGGCAGACCGAGCAGAATTCGGCGCTCCTGTGCACCGGCTTGAGCAACGTCTTCTTGTGGAATTCCGGCTTGGCCTTGATCAACTGTCGATTGATCGCGCGCAGCAGCGGGTTCTTGCTGAACGCAAACGGATAGCGCGGCGGATCGACCAGCGTGTAATCGGCGTTGCCGCGCGGACTGTTGACTTCGGTGATCGCATGGCAGACCAGGCAGGTGATGCCGGCGTGCGCAGCCGCGTCGCTGTCCGCATCGTATTTGGGATCGCTGAACGTGCCGGCCATGAGCGGCACCGGATCGTGACAGCCGGCGCAGAACTGCGAGCCCTGCACGTTGCCGTCGCGCTTCAACACCACCTTGCGCGCCTCGTCCACGCTGAACCGGTACGCCGGATTGCTGAACGAACTGAAGCGGTGCATGCTGACCGCGGTCTGTTTGAGAATGTCACCGTGACATTCGCCGCAGGTATCGTCGTCGGCCAGATGCTGCGCGGGAATCCTGTTCGCCGGATCGGTGCGCACCAGCGCAGGCTGCCACGGCCGCGACAGTGCGGGACCGGCCGGCGCAGCCCACACGTGCAGCCCGAGCGCCACGGCGCTGAACGCGCCCGCGATGCCGGCCCAGTAGACGCCGCGCCGCCAGTGCAGCGGCGGCCCGGCGAGGCGATGCACCACAAACAGCCAGATCACCAGCAGCGGCGTCAGCACGTGCAGCCAGTAAAAGATCCGCCGCGCCAGCGGGTCGTCGATCTCGAAGAACCCGAAACGCGTCAACAGCACGCCGGAGACCAGCACCAGGATGGCCATCGTATACAGCGCGAGACCGGCGCCGACGGCATAGCGGTTGTAACGGCGCCAGGCCCAGGCACGGCGCAGGTGGAGCAGCCCGAACAGCACCGCCGGCAGAATGAGCAGAAGCCCCAAGCCGAGGTGGGCCAGGAACATGATGAGATAGAAATAGTTCTGATAGACGTGGCCGCTGGCCTGCTCCACCAGCGTCAGGCCCGCCAGATACAGCGAGTTGACCGCCAGCAGGCCGAACAGCACCAGCACGGTCGCCAGCAGCCGGCGCAGCCCGGGACTGACGACGGCGAGGCCGGGCTTGCGCCCTTCATTCGGCTGGCTGACGGAAGACGGCATAGTACTCGCGCATCCAAACTACGGTGGCTTGGCGTAGGTGGAATTGTATCGGCCCCTCCGCTGCCGGCAAACCGAATCCGTCGCTTTCTTTGACCTGCGACAGAATACGGTAGCGGAGCGGCGCCCCTGGTAGTGGCGGGAGCCGCAATACCCTGTTTGTCATTCCATCGGCGGTCGAGTCTTACGCAATGGCATGAAACGCGCGTTGCGCCCGGGATGGCCGCGATCAGGTGTACGGCCCGACCGGAAAAACCTCCCGCAGGCAGGCCCCGAGGCTGCATTCCCAACCATTGCACAAACGCAGGTTGGGCTGAGGCACGAAGCCCAACAATCAGAGATCAACGATCGACGCTCAGCGGCCCGGCCGTTGATGGGCTTCGTGCCTCAGCTCATCAACCTACGTGTTCAGCGCCAACCTGCGCACGCGCGTACGCATGCGCACCGCGACGGGTTTCTTGTGCAACGGTCAGGTCTGTTGGCTCAGCGTGCAGCGATCAACCGGCTCAATTCCTTAAGCGCGTTGCCGGATTTATCCAGGCTGACCACCGCCCGCGCCTCGCCCCAGGGCCAGCGCCTGAACGTCACGTACAGGTTCGACCCGTAGCGCATCTGCCGCAGAAACCGTTCGTTCGCGACAAAACACCCGGACGCTTTTCGCGCTTCCAGTTCGACCGGTTTCCGCTGGTCGATCTGCAGCGTCACCTGCTCGACCGGATAATCCTGGCCGAAGACACAGATCGAACGGCTGTCTTTCGGCTGCCCCTTGAGCCAGGAGACCCACAGCACGACGTTCGGTTTATAGCCGGGATCGCCCCTGAATTCAGTCACCATTCCGGGCGTCTCCGCCTTGCAGTGACTCGAGAAATTCACCGGATTGTCCATGCAGCCGATCTTCCAGTCGCCGAAGCGGTCACGGTAGGCTTTTTGGTTGCGCGCGATCACTTCCGCCGGTGTCGGCGGATACGGCGTCGCGGCGGCGGCCGGCGCTTGCGGCGTCTGCGCGGGCGGGCCGCCGTGCGTCGTGGCACAACCGCCGACCGCCAGAACCAACAGGGAAATGAGAATTTTGTAAGACACGAGGCTCTCCTGACTGGTCCACCGACGGGTCGCCGGTGGCAACAAGCGCCCCGCCGAAAGCGGACGGCGAAGCGAAGCCGGCATTTTATCGGTCTCGCCGGCAGACGCAACCCCGGAAGCGGCTCGCCCTGTTTAAGTGCAACGGCCGGGGAACGCGCACCAATTCCACCCTCTATGGGTGCAAAGTAACGCTTAACACCTTGATTTTACGTGCGGCACAGTCTGTGCAATAGGACGCCTGGAGCACAATCCGGAGTCGACGGCGCAAACCTTGGGCCGTGACCGATGAGTCAATGGATGGCTAGGGTTCCGGCTCCGAAAATCGGGAACATCGGGGGCAGACCAGGATTTTCGCGCCGGTCGCGGCGGCGAAGACCCGAGCCAGGACGAAGACCCTGGCCTGCCCCCGATCACCCCCCGATTTTCGGAGCGCCTGGTCCGAGAGCCATCGACCTGATGCGCAGGTTTCCAGCGACAGGTTACACGGCGGGACAAAAGCCCGGGAGGTTCAACAGCGCGAACGCCGTTGATTCCTCCTGTGCCTGAATGTCCACCCTGGCCTTGTTGGAGATCCGCTATGAAAAAGCTCGCCGCTCTGCTCCTCGCCTGCACCCTGTCGTCGTTCGCCGGTATCGCGTCCGCCAAGGACAGTTTCAAGGTGTGCTGGACGATCTACGCCGGCTGGATGCCCTGGGACTTCGGCGCACAGGCCGGCATCGTCAAGAAGTGGGCCGACAAGTACGGCATCAGCATCGATGTCGTGCAGATCAACGATTACATCGAATCGATCAACCAGTACACCTCCGCCGGTTTCGACGGCTGCGCCATGACCAACATGGACGCCCTGACGATTCCGGCTGCCGGCAACGTCGACTCCACCGCGCTGATCGTCGGCGATTTCTCCAACGGCAACGACGGCGTCGTGCTGAAAGGCAAGAGCGATCTCAAGGACATCAAGGGCCAGAAGGTGAATCTGGTCGAACTGAGCGTGTCGCACTATCTGCTGGCGCGCGCGCTGGCGAGCGTGAATCTCTCCGAAAAAGACATTTCCGTGGTCAACACCTCGGACGCCGACATGGTCAGCATCTACGGCACCAAGGACGTGACCGCGGTCGTCACCTGGAACCCGCTGTTGAGCGAAATCCTGCGCATGCCCGACAGCCACGAGGTGTTCAACTCCAGCCAGATTCCGGGCGAGATCATCGACCTCATGGTGGTCAACACCGAAACGCTCAAAGCCAATCCGAAGTTCGGCAAGGCGCTGGCCGGCGCCTGGTACGAGATCATGGCCACGATGAGCGCCAAGTCGGCTGAAAGCGATAAGGCGCGCACCCAGATGGCCACGGCGTCCGGCACCGATCTGAAGGGCTACGACGCCCAGCTCGCCACGACCCAGATGTTCTACAAGGCCGCCGACGCCGTCGCGTTCACCGAAAGCCCGAAACTCAAGCAGACCATGCAGTACGTCGCCGAATTCAGTTTCGAACACGGCCTGCTGGGCTCGGGCGCGCCCGACGCCAACTTCATCGGCGTCGAGATGCCGGCCGGCGTCTACGGCAATCCCGCCAACGTCAAGCTGCGTTTCGATCCGACCTACATGAAACTGGCCGCGGACGGTAAACTCTGATCGCTCCTGATTCCGTGCCGCGCACGGCACGGCCTCGAACGACAGCGCACAGCCGCTTGAACAAGCGGCAGGCGGCCCGCAGGATGCGCGACGTGAATCCTGGATTCCGGCCGCCGCAGGAATGGCGGGCCGCCTGTCGCAATGACCGATTCAGTATCGGAGTGACGGACTCGATGCGACCACCACAGGTTTCACCTCGACAACCAAGCCGCTTCGGAACCCTGTCCGGCATCCGGCGATGAAACGCCTGCTGAACATACGCCCCGACCGCCTGTCCGGCATCCTGCTCGGTGCACTGCCGTTCGTGCTGATGCTGATCCTGTACCTGGTGATATCGGACGCGCGGCTGGCCGTCAATCCGAACGACAAGCTGATGCCGGCGCCGGGCAGCTTCGTCGACGCGATGCGGGAACTGGCGTTCGCGCCGAGCAAGCGCAGCGGCGAATACCTGTTCTGGAACGACACGCTGGCCAGCCTGAAACGCCTGTTCACCGGCGTTTCGGTCAGCGCGCTGGCCGGCCTGGCGTTCGGTCTGCTGACCGGCGCCATCCCCCTGCTGCGCGCCGGGCTGGCCCCTTTCATCACGACGCTGTCGCTGATTCCGCCGATGGCGGTGCTGCCGATTCTGTTCATCGTGTTCGGGCTGGACGAGCTGTCCAAGGTCATGCTGATCGTCATCGGCATCACGCCGGTCATCATCCGCGATCTGCAAGCCAGGGCGCTCGAGTTACCGCGCGAGCAATTGATCAAGGCGCAGACGCTCGGCGCTTCGACCTGGCAGGTGATGCTGCGTGTCATTCTTCCGCAGCTGCTGCCGCGCCTGCTCGGAGCGGTGCGCCTGTCGCTGGGTTCGGCCTGGCTGTTCCTGATCGCGGCCGAGGCGATCGCTGCGCAGGAAGGCCTCGGCTACCGCATCTTTCTGGTCCGGCGCTATCTGTCGATGGACATCATCCTGCCTTACGTGGTCTGGATCACGCTGCTGGCGTTCGTCACCGACTGGCTGCTGCGCCGGCTGTCGATGAACCGGTATCCCTGGTTTCACGGCCAGCACGGGCCCCGGCCGTGAGCTTCATCCAGGTCGACAATGTGTGGAAGGAGTACGGTGACGCGATCATACTGGAACGCGTCAACGCCCGCGTCGAAGCCGGCGAATTCATCACCATCGTCGGTACGTCGGGCTGCGGCAAGACCACTTTTCTCAACATGCTGCTCGGCACGGACACGCCGAGCCGGGGCACTCTCACCCTCAACGGCACGCCGCTGCCCGACGAACCCGGTGCCGACCGCGGCATCGTGTTCCAGAAATACTCGGTGTTTCCGCACCTGACCGTGCTGCAGAACCTGGTTCTGGCGCGCGAGTTCGAACGCGCTCCGCTGCTCGGCCGCCTGTTCGGCGCCGCCCGCGCGCAGGCGGCGGAGCAGGCGCTGGAAATGCTGAGTCTGGTCGGCCTCTCGCACAATGTCGATCACTATCCGCACCAGTTGTCCGGCGGCATGCAGCAGCGGCTGGCAATCGCCCAGGCGCTGATGAAACAGCCGAAAGTGCTGCTGCTGGACGAACCCTTCGGCGCGCTCGATCCGGGTATCCGCGCCGACATGCACCAGCTCATTCTGTCGATCTGGCGCAAGACGCGGGTGAACATCTTCATGATCACGCACGACCTGAAGGAGGGTTTCTACCTCGGCACGCGCCTGTGGGTGTTCGACAAGACGCGCGTCGACCCGCAGGTCCCGCACGCCTTCGGGTCCACCATCACCTACGATCTGTCGGTCGGCAAAGCCGACCGCGCCGCTTACAATGAGATCAGCGAAACACTGCAACATGACAAACCGGGGTCAGAACACAGTTTTCTCTAATATTCAATGCCGGGTGACCCTGGTTCCCCGCGGTGCGCGCGACTGTCCGCGGAATATTGGTGAAAACTGTGTTCTGACCCGAATGGCACTTACTTAAGCCCGGAACTGCCGTCATCCCGGCGAAGGCCGGGATCCAGAATCTACAATAGTGGTAGTTTTCCTGGATTCCGGCCTTCGCCGGAATGACGAAACCCCTGAATTCAGAGTTAAGTAAGTGCCATTCTGTTCTGACCCCGGTTTTCGAGGGATGGATGACGACTTATGAGTGACGATCCCGTGCTCTATGAAGACCGCCTCGCCGGCGGGTGTCACTGGTCGCTGCGCATGCGCAGGGGCACCGGCCTGCGGCTGATCGACGTCGACGGCGGCGCGAACGTCGGCATGCTGTTCTACAACCCGGAAAACCTGCTGGAGCGGTACAACGCGCCCGACACGCTCAAGTGCCAGCACACGTTCAAACTGACGCGCGGCAACTGCCTGTACTCGGACATGGGCCGCATCTTCTGCTCCATCGTCGAGGACAGCCTGGGCTGGCACGAGACGGTGTGCGGCAACAGCACGCGCGAAACCGTCAGGCGCAAGTGGGGCGAGGCGCGCTATCAGGAACACCGTAACGACCGGCATCAAAACGGTTACGACAGCTTCCTGGTCGAGCTGGCGAAGTACGGCCTGGGCAAACGCGATCTCGCCGCCAACCTGAATTTCTTCAGCAAGGTCGAGGTCGACGGCGGCGGCAACCTGAACTACGTCGCGCACCACAGCCGCGCCGGCGATCACGTCGAGCTGCGCTTCGAAATGGACACGCTGATGCTGCTGCACACCTGCCCTCACCCGCTGGCACCGTCCGGCGAATACCCGCGCAGGCCGGTGCAGTATCAGATTCGCGCGGCCGCGCCGGTTGCGGACGACGACTATTGCCGAAACTTCCGGCCGGAAAACGCACGCGGTTTCGCCAACAACGCGATCTATCACCTGGGCACGGGAGGCCGCACACATGATTAGGCAAAGCACGCTGGCACCCGAACAGGCCGTATTTCGCCGGGTCGTTCCGGCCGGGGATTATTTCATGGAGACGGTCAAGGCCGGTCAGACGCTGCGCATTCTGGATCTGGAAGGCAACCAGGCGGCGGACACCCTGTTCTACAGCGCCGCCGATCCGGCCGAACGCTACAGCGCCGTCGACACTATCCGCGAACAGGGCAACGTCTATCTCACCGCTGGTACGAAACTGCTGTCCAGCGAAGGCAACGTCATGCTGGAAATCGTCGCCGACACCTGCGGCCGCCACGACACGCTGGGCGGCGCCTGCGCCACCGAGAGCAACACGGTGCGTTACGCGCTGGAAAAGAAATGCCTGCACGCCTGCCGCGACAGTTGGATGCTCGCGGTGGCGGAGAACGGACGGTTCGGCATGACCAAGCGCGACATCACGCACAACATCAATTTCTTCATGAACGTGCCGGTCACCGCGGAAGGCGGGCTGACGTTCGAGGACGGGATTTCGGCGCGGGGCAAATACGTCGAGCTGAAAGCCGCCATGGACGTGATCGTGCTGATCTCGAACTGCCCGCAACTGAACAACCCCTGCAACGGCTACAACCCGACGCCGGTTGAAGTGTTGATCTGGAACTGATAGCGCGCGGGACGGCCCGCGCGTTCGTTGAGTTCGGACGGGACGACCCGTCCACGCAAGTGACGGACACAACCGGTTCATGTTCACCAAGGTACTGATCGCCAACCGCGGCGCCATTGCCACGCGCATCATCCGGACTCTGAAAACGCTGGGCGTCGCCTCGGTCGCCGTCTACGCCGAAGCCGACGTCGATTCGCTGCACGTCGCGCGCGCCGACGAAGCCTGGTCGCTCGGCGACGGGCGCGCCGCGGATACCTATCTCGATCAGGAGAAGATTCTTGCGCTCGCCCGGCGGACCGGCGCGCAGGCGATCCATCCCGGTTACGGCTTTCTCAGCGAGAACCCGGCCTTCGTGACGCGCTGCGAAACCGAAGGCATCGTCTTCATCGGGCCGACGGCCGAACAGATGCAGGCGTTCAGCCTGAAGCACCGGGCGCGCGACATCGCCCGCGCCAACGACGTGCCGCTGCTGCCCGGCACCGGGCTGATCGACCGCAGCGACGACGCCGTCGCGGCCGCGCAGGGCATCGGCTATCCGGTCATGCTGAAAAGCACGGCCGGCGGCGGCGGCATCGGCATGCAGCTTTGTGCCGGCGACGCGGAACTGACGCGCGCCTTCGACTCGGTGCGGCGCCTGTCGGCGAGCAACTTTTCCAACAGCGGTGTGTTCCTGGAAAAATTCATCGAACGCGCGCGCCACATCGAAGTTCAGATCGTCGGCGACGGACACGGCCGCGCCATCGCACTGGGTGAACGCGACTGCTCCAGCCAGCGCCGCAACCAGAAGGTCATCGAGGAAACGCCGGCGCCGGGCCTGCCCGACGACCTACGCGCGGCATTGCACGGCACCGCGATACGGCTCATGGAAGCCGTGGCCTACCGCAACGCCGGCACGGTGGAATTCGTCTATGACCACGGCGAACAGCGGTTCTATTTCCTGGAAGTCAACACGCGCCTGCAGGTCGAGCACGGCGTCACCGAACAGGTCTATGGCGTGGACCTGGTGGATTGGATGCTGCGGATCGCGGCCGGCGAACTGCACGAATTGCCGGAGCCACCGGCGCCCACCGGCCATGCCATCCAGGCGCGCGTATACGCGGAAGACCCGAACAAGGATTTCCAGCCCTGCGCCGGCCTGCTGAGCCACGTGCGCTTTCCACAGCGGCCCGACCTGCGCGTCGATCACTGGATCGAAACCGGCATCGAGGTGTCGCCCCTGTTCGACCCGATGCTCGCCAAGCTGATCGCCACGGGCGCGACGCGCGAGGAGGCGCGCCGGGCGCTGGATGAGGCGCTGGCACAAACGCAGATCTACGGCATCGAAACCAATATGGAGTACGTGCGCGCCGTGCTGGCCAGCGAGGCGTTCTGCGCCGGCCGGATCGACACGCGCTACCTGAACGGCTTCCGCTACCGGCCCGCCACCATCGACGTCCTCGCTGCCGGCACGCTGACCGCGATTCAGGATTATCCGGGCCGTACCGGCTACTGGGACGTCGGCGTGCCGCCTTCCGGACCTTTCGACAGCTATTCGTTCCGGCTCGGCAACCGGCTGCTCGACAACGACAGCCGTTGCGCCGGACTGGAAATCACGCTCAACGGTCCGACGCTGCGCTTCAATCGCGCAACGCAGATCGTCATCACCGGCGCGCCGATGCAGGCCGCTCTCGACGACCGGTCCGTGCCGCTTTGGCGGGTGATCAACGTCGCGCCCGGGCAGACGCTGAAACTCGGCAGGACCGGCGGCGCCGGCGCGCGCGCCTATCTGCTGGTCAAGGGCGGTTTCGGCTGCCCCGACTATCTCGGCGCCAAGGCGACCTTCACGCTCGGCCGCTTCGGCGGCCACGCCGGGCGCGCGCTGCGCGCCGGCGACGTACTGCATCTTCATGACACGCCGGCGACACTGCCGCCCGCCGCGCTGCCCGAAGCCCTGCGGCCGGCGATCGAAGCGCGCTGGACGCTGCGCGTCATCTACGGTCCGCACGGCGCGCCGGATTTCTTCACGAACGCCGACATCGAGACCTTCTTCGCCGCGACCTGGGAAGTGCACTACAACTCCAGCCGCACCGGCATCCGCCTGCTCGGCCCCAAGCCGCAGTGGGCGCGCAGCGACGGCGGCGAGGCCGGCATGCACCCGTCGAACATTCACGACAACGCCTATGCGATCGGCGCCGTGGACTTTACGGGCGACATGCCGGTCATCCTCGGTCCCGACGGACCCTCGCTGGGCGGCTTCGTCTGCCCGGCGACCGTCATCACCGCCGATCTGTGGAAACTGGGCCAGCTCAAGGCCGGCGACAAACTGCGCTTCGAACCGGTCGACATCGAGACCGCCGTGGCGCTGGAACGCGCGCAGCTTGCCGCCCTCGCCTCGCTGCAACCGGTCGCACACTTCCACCACTCCGCGGCGCCGGTCAGTCCGGTCATCAAACTGACGCCGGCGGACGATCGGGGCGTGCCGGTTGCGTACCGTCTCGCGGGCGATCACGCCCTGCTGGTCGAGTACGGCCCGCAGGTCCTGGATATCGCGCTGCGCTTCCGCGTGCACGCGCTGATGCTCCGACTCCAGGCGCACAAACCCGACGGCATGCGCGAACTGACGCCCGGCATCCGCTCCCTGCAGATTCACTACGACAGCCAGCGGCTGCCGCTCGACGGGCTGCTGGCGCTGCTCGAGGAAGCGGAACAGCAACTGGAAGACATCGACGACCTCGAACTGCCGGCGCGCGTCGTGCACCTGCCGCTGTCGTGGGACGACGAAGCCTGCCGGCGGGCGATCCGCAAGTACATGCAGTCGGTGCGCAAGGACGCGCCCTGGTGTCCCAGCAACATCGAGTTCATCCGCCGCATCAACGGGCTCGCCGACATCGACGCGGTCAAACGCATCGTCTTCGAGGCCGACTATCTGGTCATGGGCCTGGGCGACGTCTACCTCGGCGCGCCCGTCGCCACGCCGCTCGACCCGCGCCACCGTCTGGTCACCACCAAGTACAACCCGGCGCGCACCTGGACGGCGGAAAACTCGGTCGGCATCGGCGGCTCCTATCTGTGCGTGTACGGCATGGAAGGCCCCGGCGGCTACCAGTTCGTCGGCCGCACCCTGCAGATGTGGAACCGCTACCGGCGCACGCGCGAGTTCGACAAGCCCTGGCTGCTGCGCTTCTTCGACCGGATACGGTTCTACCCGGTCAACGGCGAGGAACTGGAAAAGATCCGTGTGGATTTCCCGCGCGGCCGCTATCCGCTGCGCATCGAAGCGACGACCTTCAGACTCGGCGACTACCAGGCGTTCCTGAAAGAACACGACGCCGGCATCCGCCGCTTCACCCAGCAACGCGAACGCGCGTTCGCCGAAGAGCTGCAGCGCTGGGTGGCGTCCGGCCAGATGAACTACGCCTCCGACCAGGACTTCACCAGCGGCGCCGGCGACGAGGAGGCGCTGCCGTCGGATTGCGTCGCGGTCGAAAGCCCGGTCGCCGGCAGCGTCTGGCAGGTGCTGGTCGCTCCGGGCGATCAAGTCGGCGTAGGCCAGCCGCTGGCGATCCTGGAGTCCATGAAAATGGAAATCGAGGTTACCGCGCCGCACGCAGGCACTGTGTACGCGATCGCACGCGCCGAAGGCACGCAGGTCGACGCCGGGCAGGCGCTGCTGGTGCTGCGGGTGCCGGCCGCGCCGGGTCGTTGAAGCTTCACTGTATGTGTATCCCCCAACGGAAACGGGCGTGCGTGCGAAATCGGCATCACGCAAACAGCATTCGCCGCCAAGCCGACGCCCGCGGGGCATTATCGAGGGTTATTGCGAATGGTTGACAGTTTCCACAGTCATCCCGGCGCAGGCCGGAATCCACCAGGCCGGCGGCTTCTGGATCCCGGCCTGCGCCGGGATGACAACAAGGAGGCATCGGCTGTCACTCATTCATGCACGTCTCAACAGTGGAACCTGACGAACGGAGGACGCCACTTGTGGACATGACCGTCACCGGCCTGCGCGAGGTTTACCGCTCGGGCGCCACCACACCGCAGGCGCTGATCGACGCGCTGCTCGAGCGCTGTGCTGACTATAAGACCCTGAACATCTGGATTCGTTTGCTCACGCGCGCCGAGATCGAACCTTATCTCGCGCGCCTGCACGGCGCATCGCCGGAAACGCTGCCGCTCTACGGCGTCCCCTTCGCCGTCAAGGACAACATCGATCTGGCCGGAATCCCCACCACCGCCGCCTGCGCGGCGTTCGCCTACACGCCCGCCGAATCGGCCTTCGTCGTCAAACGCCTGATCGACGCCGGTGCGATCCCGCTCGGCAAGACCAATATGGACCAGTTCGCCACCGGCCTGGCCGGCACGCGTTCGCCCTGGGGCGCCTGCCGCAACCCCTTCGATGCGGACTATATCTCGGGCGGGTCCAGTTCCGGATCGGCGGTCGCCGTCGCGCTGGGCCTGGCGAGTTTCGCGCTGGGCACCGACACGGCGGGCTCGGGCCGGGTGCCGGCGGCGTTCAACAACATCGTCGGTGTCAAGCCCTCGCGCGGTTTGGTAAGCACGACCGGCGTCGTGCCCGCCTGTCGCAGCCTCGACTGCGTGAGTCTGTTTGCGCTGACCGCCGACGACGCAAACAGCGTACTGGAACCGATGATCGGCTTCGACCCGGCCGACGACTATGCGCGCGCCAATCCGTTCGCGAACCATGCACGCCACTACGGCTATCCCGCCCAGCGTTTCACGTTCGGCGTGCCGCGCGACGACCAGCTCGAGTTTTTCGGCAACGCGTCGGCGCGCGCGCTGTTCGAGCGTGCGACCGAGATTCTGGAGTCCCTGGGCGGCGTGCGCGCGACGGTGGATTTCCAGCCGTTCCTGGACGCCGCGCGCCTGCTGTACGAAGGCCCCTGGGTGGCGGAACGGTTCGTCGCGACCGAACGGATTGCCGCAGGCGATAGCGACGCCATGCTCCCGGTCATCGCAACCATCATCGGCGGCGCGCGCGGGAAAACCGCTGTCGAGACCTTCAGGGCCGCCTATCGCCTGCAACGCCACCGGCGCGACGCGCAACGGATCATGGCGGCCATCGACGTGCTCGTCACACCCACCGCCGGCACCATCTACCGCATCGACCAGGTCGATCGCAACCCCATCGAGTTGAACAGCCGCCTCGGGTATTACACCAATTACCTGAACCTGCTCGACTGCGCCGCCGTCGCCGTGCCCGCCGGTTTCCTCGACACCGGCCTGCCCTGGGGCATCACGCTGGTCGGCGCGGCCATGGAGGATCGAAAACTGCTGTCGTTCGGCAACCGGCTGCAACAGGCCTTGAAACTGCCATTGGGCGCGACGGCGCAGGCGCTGCCGGCAAGCCGCGCAACGACCGCGACTGCGTGCAGCGCAACGATCCCGGTCGTGGTTTGCGGTGCGCACCTCGACGGCCTGCCGCTCAACTGGCAACTGCGGGAACGCGGTGCGACGCTCGAACGCAGGACGTGTACGGCCCGCGCCTACCGACTGTACGCGCTGCCCGGCGGCCCGCCCTTCCGCCCGGGGCTGATCCGCGACGACGCGCGTGGCGGCGCCATCGAAGTGGAAGTGTGGGAAGTGCCGGCGGCGGAATTCGGCAGCTTTGTCGCCGGCATTCCCGCGCCGCTCGGCATCGGCAAAGTGGAGCTGAGCGACGGCCGCCGGCTGCCCGGATTCATTTGCGAAACCTACGCGATCGATGGCGCTCGGGAGATCACCCATCTGGGCGGGTGGCGCGCTTATCTGGCGGCCGGTTGACGTTTGAATGCACCACGGGCGGAACAGCGCCAAGCCCGGCTCCACGACGCAGGCCGGCGTCCAATCAGGTACAGCGTTCCAAGAACCGGCGGTATCCGGTCAAGCCCGGCATTGCAACGATTGTCCAACATAGTTGCCCGCGGGAAATCGGGAACAGTATACTTCTTTCAAGAAGTCCAAGCTGGCAAGTCATGCTTCATCGCCGCGACCTTTCGCGCTGCTGCATTTTTTTTCGCGATCCGGCGTTCCGATCCAGAAACCGGTCTACTTTAGATAGAGACAGATACACTAATTAAATAGGAGGACACTGTCCATGAAGAATCTATTGACCAATGCAACCCGCCTGACCGGCATCGCTTTGCTGAGTTCGGTTCTGGCCGCCGGGTGCGCCAGTATTCCGGCGCCCGACAGCCAGATGACGCGCACCAAATCGGCGATCAGCCAGGCGGATCAAGCCGGAGCGCGCAACTACGCCCCGCTTGATTTCCGGGCGGCCAGCAAGAAATACGATGCGGCCGTGGCGGCCATGAAGGCCGAGGACTATGACACGGCCCGGCGCCTCGCCGAAGAGGCTGAAGTCGACGCCAACCTTGCGCAGACACGCTCCGAGTCGGCCAAGGCGGTCGCTTCGGTCGAGCAGATTCGGGAAAGCATCAAGACTCTGCGCGAGGAAATCGACCGTGGTGAAGCGCAATAGCGCGCTGTCAAGCAATCTTCATAACATGATTTATACGGAGTAAGTGATTATGAAATCATCGAAATCGTCTGGTCTGACAGCACTGATTGTCCTCGGCACCCTGCTGGGCGGCTGTGCGTCGACGCCCCCCAACACACAGTTGGTCGATGCGCGCGATGCCCTGAACAAGGCCCAGCAAAATCCCGAGGTCTATCAGAACGCACCGATTGCCCTGAAAGAAGCGGAAGAAGCGGTCGTGGAAGCCGAGCGCCTGCAAAACGCCCACAGCGACAAGGCGCTGGTCACCCACAAGGCCTATATTGCCTATCGGCGCGTGCAGATCGCCGAAGAAAAAGCAAAAATCAATGCCGCCGCCAAGGAGGTGGAGAATGCCGAGGCCGAACGCCGGGAAGTGCTGCTTCAGTCGCGTGTGAAGGAAGCCAACGTCGCGCGCGCGCAAGCGGAAAGCGAGCGCCAGAAAGCGCAAGGCCTGTCCAAGCAGCTCACCGAACTCCAGGCCAAGCAAACGCCGCGCGGCACTGTGCTCACGCTGGGCGACGTGCTGTTCGACGTCGGCCGCGCCCAACTCAAGCCCGGCGCCTACTCGACGCTGGATCGGCTCGCGAAATATCTTAACGAGAACCCGGAGCGCAATGTCATGATCGAAGGATTCACCGATTCGACGGGCTCCGAGGAATTCAACCAGCAACTGTCCGAGCAGCGCGCACGGGCAGTCCAGTTGGGATTGGTGGACCGCGGGGTTGCCACGTCGCGGGTCAGGATCACCGGGTACGGCATGCGCTACCCGGTGGCGAGCAATGCGACCGCGTCGGGCCGGCAACGGAACCGGCGTATCGAGATCGTGATCTCGGACCAAACGGGCAATATTCCTCAGCGATAGTCGGGCAAGCCGGGCCGGTCCCCTGACCGGCCCGGCTTGCTTCAGCCCATCGCCGAATTGTCCCAGGCCTGATTGCGGCGCAGCCGGATCGGCGCCTCCCGGCGATCGGCGGGCTCGTGACGCTGCGCTGCGCGTGGAGCGCGGATGTGCCGGCCCGCTCGAACTTCACCCAACGAACCGGGGCGGCAGTATACTGTCCCCCGATTTTCCCCTCTTTTACACCTACACCAGGTCGCCGCGCCGGAATACTCAGAATCCCGCCACCGCAGCCAGCGTGTGCCGGGCAGCAACGGATAGACGCACGCATAGACCACGTAGCCGATACGGCCGAACTGATCGAAGATCACGAACGCCGCATGTCTCTTGATTACATCATGCACTTCGGCGGCAGCGGCTACCTGCCCGAGCTGTCTGTGAGCGACGAACCGCGGGCCGGGAGATCGCAGCGCGTCCGGGACGCGGCCGTCGTCCAGCGCACCGCGTACGCGGTATTCCCGGTGCGAAGCGCGCGCAAGACACTGATAGAAAGTATTCTGGCCCTGGTCTGAGTTCCGAGCGCCCACCGGCAAGGCGGGACACGGACCGCGCGGATAGGGCAGAATCGCTCTCTAGCGAGCCATCAGGACGTCGACCGTCACGGCCGGGCGGCGGAAAGCAGGAGGAAGCCACAGACGCCAAGCCGTCGGCTCCCAATGCAGTGCAGCTTTGGACTTTCCAAGCGGACACCCGGAGGTTCCAATGAAAATCGCCATACTTTCACGTAACCGCACGCTGTATTCGACCAGCCGGCTGGTCGAAGCCTGCGTCGCACGCGGGCACGAAGTGCGCGTACTGGACGTACTGCGGTGCTACATGAATATCACGTCGCACCGCCCGCAGATCCATTACAGGGGCGAGAGCCTGGCCGGTTTCGATATCGTTATTCCGCGCATCGGCGCCTCGGTGACCTTCTACGGCACCGCCGTGCTCAGGCAGTTCGAGATGATGGGCGTCTATCCATTGAACGAGTCGGTGGCCATCTCGCGCTCGCGCGACAAGCTGCGCGCCTTGCAGTTGCTGGCGCGCGAAGGCATCGGCCTGCCGGTCACCGGGTTCGCGCACAAACCGGACGACGTGCAGGATCTCCTGGCGCAGGTGGGCGGCGCACCGGTGGTGGTCAAGCTGCTCGAAGGCACCCAGGGCATTGGCGTCGTGCTGGCGGAAACGCACAAGGCGGCTGAAAGCGTGATCGAGGCCTTCATGGGGCTCAAGGCCAACATACTGGTGCAGGAGTTCATCAAGGAGGCCGGCGGCGCCGATCTGCGCTGCTTCGTGGTCGGCGACAAGGTCGTCGCGGCCATCAAGCGGCAGGGCAAGGAAGGCGAATTCAAATCCAACCTGCACCGTGGCGGCCATGCCGCGGTGGTGAAGCTCACGCCCGAGGAGCGCTCGACGGCGGTGCGCGCCGCGAAAATCATCGGCCTGGACGTGTGCGGCGTGGACGTGCTGCGATCCAACCACGGCTCGGTGATCATGGAGGTGAATTCGTCGCCCGGCCTTGAGGGGATAGAGAAAGCAACCGGCCTGAATATCGCCGACCTCATAGTCGCGCATGCCGAGAAGCGGGCGAATTCGACCAGCGGCAAGAAAACCCGAACCCACACACGCGGCAAAGGCTGACCGGTGGCCGGGATAGTGCAAATCGGCGGCCACGCGGTCAAGACCGGCGAGCGTATCCTGGTCGATCTGCCGCTGCCGCGCCTCTACACCCATGCCGTCACCACCATGCCGGTGCACGTGGTGCGCGGCCGCCGCGACGGTCCGGTCCTGATGGTCAGCGCCGCAATCCACGGCGACGAACTGAACGGCGTGGAGATCATACACCGGCTGCTGCGCGGAAAACTGTTGCGGCAACTGGCCGGAACCCTCGTCGCCATCCCGATGGTCAACGTTTACGGCGTATTGCAGCGGTCCCGTTACCTGCCGGACCGGCGCGATCTTAACCGTTCGTTTCCTGGCTCGGACAGCGGCTCCATGACGGCGCGACTGGCCAATATTCTGATGGACGAAATCGTGCGGCATTGCACGCACGGTGTCGATCTGCACACTGGCGCGGTGCACCGGCACAATCTGCCGCAGATCCGCGCCAATCTGGACGATCAGGAAACAGCCAGGCTGGCTCACGCCTTCGGCGTTCCGGTATTGCTCAACTCCAGCATGCGCGACGGATCGCTGCGCGAGGCGGCGAACGAGTTGGGTATCCCCATGTTGCTGTATGAGGCCGGCGAAGCCCTGCGCCTCGACGAAGTATCGATCCGCGCCGGCGTCAAGGGGATCATCAACGTCATGCGCGTTCTCGGCATGCTGCCGCCGTCACGCTCCAGGCGCAGCGTCCAGGAACCCTTCGTTGCGCGCTCCAGCACCTGGGTGCGCGCGCCCGAGAGCGGCCTGTTGCAGGCGCTGGTTCCCCTGGGCGCCCAGGTTCGCAGGAAGCAGGTGTTGGGCCGCATAACCGACCCGGTCACTGGCGAGGAAACCTCAGTCGAAACGCGCGTCGGTGGCGTGGTGATCTGCAGAAACCACCTGCCGCTGGTGCACGAAGGCGAAGCCCTGTTCCACGTCGCGAGGTTCGAGGATGACCCGAAAGATGTGGCCGATGCCGTGGAGGAATTCAACACCCTCCTTTATCCTGACCCGGCTGTTTGACGCCCGCTGCGCGCCGCGTTTCCTGTACAGGGCCGTCGCGCCGGCCGGTTCAAACAGGGCTGCGGGTGGCGGCGTTGGCCTTGTGCGGGATCGCTTGCGCCAAGGACGTTTCTTCGATCCGCACCGCGCGCGAACGCGCACCCCAGTCGATGAGTTCCATACGTCCGTCGGGATGCTCGACGATCGCCGTGCAACTGTCGACCCAGTCGCCGCAGTTGATGTAGACCACGCCTTCGATCACCTTGATCGCGGCGGCGTGGATATGTCCACAGATGACGCCGGTCACGGCGCGCTCCTTCACATAGTGCACCACCGATTCCTCGAAATCGAAGATGAAATTGACCGCGCTCTTGACCTTGCGTTTCGCGTAGCCGGAAAGCGACCAGTACCCGGCCACGCCGAGGCTGCGCCGCACCCAGGACAGCAGCGCGTTGAGTCTCACCAGGAACTCGTAGGCGCGGTCGCCCAGCACGGCAAGCCAGCGGTGGTACCGCGTGACCTGATCGAACTCGTCGCCGTGGATCAGCAGATAGCGCCTGCCGTCCGCGGCGGTGTGGACGTAGTCGTGCAGGAGCTGCACGTGGCCGAACGAGACGCCGACGTGCTCGCGCAGCGCCTCGTCGTGATTGCCGGGAACCAACACCACCCGGGTGCCGTGTCGCGCGCGCTTGAGAATCTTCTGCACCACCGTGTTCTGCGCGGTCGACCAATAGACGCCGCGACTCAGGACCCAGAAATCGACGATGTCGCCGACCAGAAAGAGGTATTCGGAGTCGTACTCGCGCAGAAATTCCAGCAGACTGTCCGCCTGGCAGGCGCGCGTCCCCAGGTGGACGTCGGAGAGAAAGATGGAGCGGACTTCCGCCACCGGCCCTACTTCGCCGCCGCCGGCCGCACGGGCTTGCGGCCGACGATCACATTATAGGGCACGCGCAGTCCGGGCAGATAAGGCAGGGGCGCGGTCCGTTCGAGACACCGGTGATCGGGCAGTCGCCGGCGCAGGCAGCGCAGTTGATCGGGCGTCACGTGCACGCCGTCATGGGCGAACCACCGCGGCCAGAAGAACCGGGCAAAAGCACCGTGCCGCCGCTCGCCGGCAGCCGGCTTTGCGCCCGAGACATAGAAATCCACGACGCGGGGCGTCCCGCCCGGCTTGAGCATGGCCAGCGCGTTGTCGATGGCCGCGCGCCAGTCCGGAATTATGGTCAGCGAATAGGAAAAATAGACGCAGTCGGCGAGGTGCGCCGGCCGGTACCTGACCGCATCGGCTTCCACCACGCGCACGTTGGGAAACCGGTCGGCGAGATCGCGCACCCGGTCATGCCGCTGCAGCGCCCGGGCCAGCGATTCGTCGAAGACGAGACGGTCCCGCAACCGCCCGCCTTCGAGTCCAGGATCGATGAAGTCGAGATAGGACGGCGCCGCGTGCGCGCCGCGGAAAATCACGCGCGCCCCGGGTGCGGCGTGGGCGAGTATTTCGACCCACTCGCGCGTGAGCGCTTCCGGGTGGTAGCAGCTCATCCAGTCCCTGTGGTCGAGAAGGACGAATTTGGAGATGCGCGCGTCGGGGCTCTGCAGAAAATCCGTGACGGTGCAGGTGTGGACGCGGATGCGGTCGGCGAGCCCGTCCTTCAGCGCGGCGAAGTGCTCCCGCTGGAGGTACCGCGGACAACAGGTCTCGGAGTAGCGGCCACGCAGGTAGAGGCTCCAGAAACAGTTGGTCCCTACCGGGAGCTGGCGGAAGACGTACTCGATCGCAGCGCGGACAAAGCCGGCGACGCCCTGCACGTGCTGCGCCTGCACCTGCCCGCGCTGCGGATAGGGCACGCCGGGCAGACTCAGGGTGAATTGGCGCGAGAGCGTCCAGTTGACGCCGCTCGTGCAGATGAACGGACACACGCGCGTGTCGTAGACGTGGCGCCGATCGTGCAGCGAACGCGTCTCGAAGCGTTCTGAAACGCTCGAGGCAAGCCGCGGGCGGAGCTTGCGATAGCCATGAAACAGACGCGCCACCAGCCCCGCGAGCCCACGGAAATAAATAGAAACTCCCGCGCGGGTTGGCGAACCCATCGGTGCGGCGGTCCCAGAACGCGCGCGCAAAGGATGACAGCTCGTCGCGCAAAGCGCTGCGGTAGAGGCCATCGAAGTCGCGCTGGCGGCAGTCGCCGAAGATGGCGAAGAAGTCCTCGAAATCCAGGCGGCGGATGCCGGCCAGGTTCAGTTCCAGCAGCGCCGTCTGGCGCGGGTTCGCATCCACCGCATGAATGCGGCGCGGGCTCGAAAGCGCGTAGTCGAGGACATTGCAGCCGGCGCTCGTGATCACGAGCAGCGTATCGTCGGCCGTCAGGTTGAGGGCAGCCTGGTCGACCGCGGGGTCTTCCCAGCACGTGTTGTAGACCGGCGATCGCGAATAGACGGCGTCGAACAGCTTCTGATCGATCCGGTCGGAAATCGTCGGCACAAGCTTCAGGGCAGCCTCCTTACATCGGGTCGGCATGTAAATGGTGGGAGGATGCACGGCGAATATGACGATTGCGTGTCCGTCATGCGACCGGATGGTTACCGGCGCCTGATCTGTCGCGGGGAACGCGGCGTCCGGCGAAGCGCGTCACGCGACTGTAACGCGCTGTGGGTACTCTTTCGCAGTCATTGAGGCTTGCCTGACAGACTATCCGCCTTTGCCGTCATCCCGGCGCAGGCCGGAATCCATTGGCGTGGCGGCGACTGGATCCCGGCCTGCGCCGGGATGACGGTCAGACTTGTCAATCATTTTTACAAGTCTCAACAAGCCCTCGATTCTTCATTTCCCCGTTTCTTAGGCGCCGGCCTTCGCCTGGTGCAGCGTCACCTGCGTGAAGGGTATTTCCCAGTTAAACGCCGTGCACGCCTCGACGCACCAGCACTGCAGCGCGCGCCGCAAGCGTTCGTACTGATTGGCCAGGCTGCCGTCGAAATCGGCGAGCACCACCAGGTCCAGCGAGGATGTGTTGGCGCGCTGGAACTCCACCCGCAGGTTGTACAGCCGGTCGGCGTACCCGGCTTCGCCGATACGCCGTTTCACGAAGGCTTGCAGTTGCTCCGGGATGGTGTTCACGCTATCGCGCTGGAGGCCGTAGCTGATGCCGATGGTTTCTTTCAGGCGGAAATTGCGCGACAGGTTGAGCGGCGACAGGGCGAGAAAATCGGCGGTCTTGTAGGTGCGGTGCGCGCCGCCGAGCGCCACCAGTTCGACCAGCTCCTGGGTGATGCCCGTCACCTTGCCGTTCATCCCGTCGCTCAGCAGCACCCAGTCGCCGCGCTCGCACGGGAACCAGGGGTCGTCGTTCTGATAGGGTCTGGACTTGAGATCGACCAGGTCGTCGATGCGCACGCGCTGGCAGATGCCGGCCGTCGGATTTTCGAGAATGCTGAAAATGTTGATCTGCCTGACCCGCCACGGCAGTCCGTCGAGGTCGATGCGCTCGTCTTCGCGCACCGAACCGACATTGAGAAACAACTGGATCTGCTGCCAGTAGCGCGGCAGCGCGTGGCGCAGCGTCAGGCCGATGCCGATCAGCAGCAGGATGCCGAGGCTGAACAGCACCCAGTCCTCGACCACGTAGAACACCACCATCGGACCGATGATGGCCAGAAACCCGGTGACCAGGCGGTGCAGCAGATCGAGCAGCCGCAAGCGGAATCTGCGGTGTTCCGCCTTGTAGCCGGGGATCAGTCGCAGCATCGCGGCGTAACTCAGCCGCGAGACCAGCAGCACCGCGGCAACGACCAGCAATGCCTGAATCAGGTAGAGTCCGCGCGCCTGAAAGAAGGATTTCAGGTAACTCTGCGAGGCTTCGGCCAGGGTGGCCTCCGAACGCTCCAGTTTTTCCAACTGCCATTCGGCCGACTGGACCTCGCTCTGCATGAACGTCAACTGCTTGTTCCATTCCGCCAGCATGCCCTGCAGGTACTGTTCGAGCGCCGGGTCGTCGGCGGCCTGCAGCAGGCGGGTGATATTGGCGACCGCGCGTTCCGTGACCGGCAGTTTCGCGCGGTAGTAGGCGATCTTGTCCTTCAGATCGGACTTCTGCCGCACGCGGCTGGTCATGTCTTTCAGCTCTTTCAGCGCGGGGCGCAACAGGGAAAACAGCTCCTGCTGGAAATCGAATTTCGTTTCCTGGGATGCCCGCAGGCTGCCGATGTCCGCGCCCGCCGCGATCTCGCTGAGATTGCGGGTCGTGGTGCGCAGGTCGTCGTCGAGCTTGTCGATCTGCGCCTGCATTTCCTTTTTTTCCGCCACGCCCTGGGTCGCTTCCAGGTTTGCGGTCAGCTTCGCGATATCGCTTTTCAGTTGGCCCTGCAGCCGGATCAGCGAGTCCAGCGCGGTGATCGTGCTTGCGACCTGGGTCGAGTCCGCCGGCGCCGTGGCGTCGGCCGCGGGCGCCGGCCCGCAGCCCAGCACCAGCAACGCCAGGATGAGCAGCAACGGATAGGGCCGCGGGCCGCGGCCGGGCGCGCGGCGGTCAGCGTCAGTTCGGTCGTTCGCACAATGGAGCATGCAGCAATTCCTTGGGGGTCCGGCGTTGATCGGGTTGTTGCGTTCCTGGCGGACATTGCAGCGAAAGTATCACGAGCAGGGCGCGAACAAAAAGACCGTTTGCGCCGCGTGGCCTGTGGCCGCCAATTGGCCGGGGATCGCGCGAGCCTCGACCGGCGCGCCAGCTACCGGTATGTCCGCCGGCACGGAGCCGGGAATACCGCACAGAGTGCTGGCGCCGGGCCGCTTCTCCCGGGGGTGCGTCTACCAATCAGGCAAGTCTTCATGGTCGCCACAGCGGATGGACAGAGTGACCAGACACTCTGTCAATGACTCCGGCAGCAGCCGGAGACTGCTTCGCTTGCAACGACGGCCGCAGCGCAAAAACCCGGAGATTCCGCAACGGTTCTATCACCATCGGTGATTCCCGGATTCGCCGCCTGTGTTCCAGAAACCCGGTCAGGAGTACAGTGTCAGGCTACGGGTTGCCCTGGAGCCGGCGAATGCACAAGACCCCGGAAACCGGGACCGAATCGCAGCGGCCCCTCCATTACCGCCACCGACTGCCGGTGCGGATCACGCACTGGATCAACGTGCTCGCGTTCTTCGTCCTGCTGATGAGCGGACTGCAGATCTTCAACGCGCATCCGGAACTCAACTGGGGCAAATCGTCCTATACCGGCAAGCCGCCGCTGCTGGCGCTGCGGGCGGAGATGACGAACGAAGGTCCGGCCGGTGTTACCGAGGTGTTCGGACATACCTTCGATACCACGGGCGTGCTCGGGCTGTCCGGCGGCGCTGGCGAGACGCCGGAACCGCGCGGGTTCCCGGCGTGGGCGACGCTGCCCGGTCCGCGCTGGCTGGCCATGGCGCGGCGCTGGCACCTGTTCTTCGCCTGGGTGTTCGTCATCAACGGCCTGCTCTACCTGGCGTGGACCATCGGCAGCGGGCATCTGTCGCGCGATCTGAAACCGACGCGCGCCGACTGGCGCTCCCTCGGCCGGTCGATCCTGGAGCACCTGCTGTTCCGTCATCCGAGAGGCGAGGCCGCGACACGCTACAACGTGCTGCAGAAGCTCACCTACCTCATCGTCATCTTCGGCTTGCTGCCGCTGGTCATCCTGATGGGCTGGGCGATGTCGCCCTGGCTCGACAGCCTGCTGCCCGGCTGGATCGACATCGTCGGCGGCCGCCAGTCGGCGCGCACCCTGCACTTTATCGCCGCCTGGACGCTGGTGGCGTTCGTGCTCATCCACGTCGTCGAGGCGATCGTGACCGGCCTGTGGAACAACCTGCGCAGCATGGTCACCGGCCACTACCGGATACCGGAGGATCGCCGTGAATCCGACTGAAGCGAGCCGGCGCCGGTTTCTCGCGCGCGCCGTCGCTGCGGGCGCGGCCCTGTTGCTGTCCGGTTGCGACCGTCTGTCGCAGACGGACTGGTTTCCGCGGCTTCTGGGCTTCGGCGAGAAACTCAGCGCAACCGCGCAGCGGCTGCTGACTTCGCGCCGGTCGATGGCGCAGGAGTTCACCGCAGCGGACCTGTCGCCGGCGTTCCGCAGCAACGGCACGGCGAATCCCGCCGACAGCCGCTACCAGGCGCTGGCGGCCGGCGGCTTCGCCGACTACCGCCTCGAGGTTTCCGGTCTGGTCGAACGGCCCGCCGCATTCTCGCTGGCGCAATTGAAAGCCCTGCCCGCGCGCACCCAGATCACCCGCCACGATTGCGTCGAAGGCTGGAGCGCCATCGGCAAATGGAAAGGCGCACGCCTCGCCGCCCTGCTCGACCAGGTCAAACCGAAAGCGCAAGCACGTTACCTGGTGTTCTATTGCGCCGACCCGATGGACCGCAGCGGCAATCGCTATTACGAAAGCATCGACCTGGAAGACGCCTACCACCCGCAGACCATCCTCGCCTACGAACTCAACGACCAGCCGCTGCCGATCAAGAACGGCGCACCGATCCGCGTGCGCGTCGAACGCCAGCTCGGCTACAAGATGGCGAAGTACATCATGCGCATCGAACTGGTCGATGGCTTCGAGCAGATTGCGGGCGGGAAAGGCGGATATTGGGAAGATCGCGGGTATGAGTGGTTTGCGGGGATTTGACGGGACGCCCAAGGGCAGCAATGGAGACGGCTTGCGCCTTCGCCAGCGGCTGCAGGTTCCTATGGCAGCGCACCACCACAAGCTGACGACGGATGAGCATCATCCTGGGCGTAGCAGCTGTCAGCCGCCTCGTGGCGGTCCAGACGGTAGAGGGTGACCACCAGCCCCACCGTGGACAGGAACAGGAAGATCGGCCCGAACAGCCAGAACACCATGGGGACGGCGAACAGGAACGCGCGCATGCCGAGCGCAATGAAGTTGCCGGCGCGAACCAGACGGTTGCCCACGCAGGCGGGTCCCAGCGCCCGGTGCTCGCGGTAGCCGGCCTGGGGCACGTTGATCATGAACAGGACGTGGGTGGCCAGGCGCATCGCCATGGCGTAGGACAGGAAGGCGACAATGAAGTCCAGCAGCAGGAGCAGCACCTTGAATATCCACAAGGTGGGCGAATGCGAGCCGAATGCGGCCAGCAGGTGCCAGCTTCGAATGATGTTCTGAGCCTGGCCGGACAGGGTGAGCGTACCGATGATGAGCACCGAGGCCGTGGACGCCATCGCGATGCAGACCATGATGAAATTGCGCAGGCTTTGCACCGCAACCAGAGCCTTGCCGGTGCTGGTCATGATGTCCTCGGTCCAAAGCCGACGGGCCATGGCGTTGACAGCGTGGATGGAGTAAGTCGGGTCCGTCAAGGCCTGTCTGCGCAGGTACAGGTAATAGCAGCCCACCAAGGCTGTGCTCACCACGAAGGAAATGCCGTCGGCCAGGTATTCATGGAGCCGGGGAGCGAGGGATATCAGGTAATTCATAAGCAAACTTCGCGCTTGGATCAGGGGGAAATGCCGTGTTGACGTCTCTTCCCAAGAGGGATGCGAGTATGCGCAGTATAAACCTCTTTCGTCGTTCTCACGTGTTCCCGGGCGTCTGCAGGTGCAGCCCTGGCTGCGCCTGCAGTCACAACGTCAACCGGGTAGGAGCGATGGGCGGACCCGGTTGAAGCGGCCGTCCGCCCGCTGATTCGGCTGGCCGGCAGCGAACTATTCGGTACGGCCGTTCTGCGATGCCAGGTAGCTGGCGATGGCGTCGATGTCCTCGTCCGCAATCGGCGCCCCAAACGCCTTCTTCATTTTCGCGACCAGGCCTTTCCACTGTTCCAGGGTCAGCGGCGGCTGCATGTAGATGTAGTCGACCGAGTGGCAGATTGAGCAGTATTTCCCCGTCACGTCCTCGCCCGGCCCCGGCTTCAGCCGGGCGGTCTCCGGCGGAAGGTCGATCTTGACGACACCGGACCCGTCTGCCGCAAAACAGGCCGGAGCGGCGAGCAGGCCGAGCGCTGCAATGATCGAGACAACATATCCTGTACGCTTGTCCATGATGGGTCTCCTCATACCGCGCGTACACGCACGGTCTCGACGACGTTCCGCATGTAGCCCGACGGATTCCAGCGCGGCGTGAAGCGTTGCGACTCACCGAGGGTGTTGACGGCGATGCAGGCCAGGTCATACTGCTGACCGGCCTTCGGCGTAAAGGCCGCCCGCCATTCGCGGAAGCTGTACTTGCCGTAATCCCGGCCCAGCGTGGTATCTCCCCAGGTCTTGCCGCCGTCCGTGGAGAACAGGACCCGCGCGATCCCGAATCCGCCGTCAAACGCGATGCCTTTCACCTCGCTGGCACGGCCCGCAGGGACAGTGTCGCCGTCGGTGAGGCTGGTGACGAACGAGCGCACATTCATGCGGTTGATGGGTACGGTGTCGACCGTCTGACCCGGTTCCATGCAGGCACAGGGATTGTCCGGGATGCGATAGGCAGGTTTCATCCAGAAATTCTCGTCCACCTGACCAATGACCTCAACGTCGTTCAGCATCTTGACCCAGTAGGTGCCGTACCAGCCGGGAACCACCAGCCGGACGGGATAACCGTTGAGCACCGGCAGCGGCTCTCCATTCATGGCGTAGGCCACCATCACGTCCTCGCCGAGCGCGACATCCATGTCCAGTGACTTGATGAAGTCGGGCGTGGCGGGCAGCACCGGACCGTCCGCGCCGTTGAACCGGACCTGGACCGCGCCCGCTGCGATCCCCGCCTTGTTCAGAATGTCCCGCAGTCGCACCCCTTTCCAGAGTGCATTCCCCATCGCGCCGTTGCCCCACTCGCCGCCCGGGACGCGTGGACTGAACAAGCCGCGGCTGTTGCCCGAGCACTGACACACGGCTGCAACTTCAATGGGTTCGAAGTCCTTCTTCAGGCCGGCGATAGTCAAATCCAACGGTTGCTTGACCAACCCGTGGACATTGATGCGGAAGGCGCCCGTATCGATCGTGGTCGGCATCCCGGCGATGTGCCAGCGCACGAAGAAGGCATCGTTGGGTGTAAAGATATTCTCGTTGAAAACGGCAAAGGGCGTTTCCAGTTGGACCGGGCGCGCCGTCATGACGATCAATTCGCGCTTCTGCGGATAGACACCGAGCGCCCTCTTTCCATTCTCCATGGGAAGCTCGACCATTTTCTGCGCCGCAGCGGCAACAAGATTGCGCCCCAGGAGCGCGGCACCACCCACCACCGCGCCGGCGCGGATGAATTTGCGCCTTGATGCGTTCAATCGATCCTGCGGAGAATCGTCGTCACGGGTTTTCATTCATGGCCTCCACCTGTTGCCTCGATGGCATAAGTCTCCCTGACCGGAATCGGTTCATGGAATGCGTTTGACGAGCTACCCACCACTGTCCGGAACTGGACCGGATTCACCTAGAATAGTCCGCGGTTTGCGGATTGCAAATCGCCTGAGCCGGTGTTTGTCACACTGAGCATAAGGTTTGACTTGGTTGCCACTGCGGGCGATCGTCCGGAACCCATAACCGGCGAGCAAACCAAGGCGACTCGTTCGATGAACGAAAAGAAGGGTCATCTTCAACAACCTCTGGCACTTTACCCCACCATTCGAGGTCATCATTGCGTTCTAACTTCCCGGCTTTTTCCGAGGGCCGGAGGGTCTCGATTTGTTCGACAGGCAGTGGCTTGGGGTCATCTCACATCCGCACCACCAGCCATCATGTATTGACCTGCCCAACCTCAAGCAGCGTGGGTTAAGCTGGGGTTGGAAACCTTTGGCTCAGAGCCACAATTGAGGGCGGCAGGTCATGAAGGAGTTTAGCAGCAAAGAGGGCATTGTAGAGACGGCGGGACTCGAACACTATCCGGCCGCGTGGACCACAACGAAGATAAAGGCCGCACCCAGGCAGGTCAGTGCGATCAGCGTGCCGGTGATGGCGGAACGGTTCTCCGAATGCGCCTCGGGCAGAATGTCCGATGCCCCGATGTACAAGAGGAACCCCGCGAAGAACCCCAGATAGAGCATCAACAGGTCAGGGGGGACCCGAAAGACCAGCGTGGAGACTGCGCCCAACACGGGCGCAACCGCGTCCAACGCGAGCATCCCGAACGCACGAAGTATCGAGTTGCGATGCACGAGCATCAGGCTGATGGTGTTGAGGCCATCGCAAAAGTCGTGCGCAATCACGGCAATGGCGACGACGACGCCAACGGCCGCCGAGACCTGGAACGCAAGACCAATGCCGACGCCGTCCATGACGCTGTGCCCAATCAGGGCCATCGCTGAGAGCACGCCGACCCTGGGATGATGATGTGCGGCGTAATCGGCCTCGTGGACATGGTGCACCAATACGAACCGCTCGAGGCTGTGAAACGTGAGGAAGCCGACAACGAGTGCAACCATTGCCCGGGTGGCATCGATGCCCTGCGCCTGGGCCAGTCGAAAGATCTCCGGCAGGATGTCGAAACTCACGACACCCAGGAGCACGCCGGCTGTAAAGCTTAGAATCAGGTGCAGCCGGTCGCGGAAGCGGAGCGCAAACAATCCACCGGCAAAGGTCGAAACGAACGTGGCCAGCGACAGCAGTACCGCGTTCACGGCCTGTGACCTGCCTCTGGTGCGCCGCCCATGACGAACGCCTTGGCCGTGTCGGCTCGCCCATACGCTATCGGTCCCCGGCATTTGGGGATGATCGGCGCATTGAGGCAGTCACCGGCGGTCGGCGAGACACCACTCATAAAGGCTGTCAGCGATTCACGTCTCTTGCGTCCAGAAGTCGATTGTACCCCATGATCGCAATCATAATGCGAAGGTCAGGCGTTCGGTCGTCGTCCGCAACCGCCAACTAGGCCGATCTGAGCAAAGGTATTTCGTTTCCACCCTTGCCAACGCCGTCAAGATAGTCCGCCCACCACTGCATCATTTGCCACCGTTCCTCCAGACATTCGGCCCGGTGGTAAGCGGCACACACTTTGTTGCGCTCGGCCTGTGCAAGTTGACGCGCTATCGTATCCGGAGTGAACCCGCTTTCGTTCAAACTGGTCGAGGCAGTCGCTGGGAACCCATGGACGGCAGCCTGTTTGTGGTACCCCATACGGTGCATGGCATAGAGCATCGCGTTTTCGCTCATGGGCTTCCGGAAGTTGCTCTGGTCCGGAAAAACGAGCCCATGATGGCCAGTCAGCGGCTGCAGATCCTTCACTACCTCCACTGCCTGGTCGGACAACGGAACAATGTGTTCGGGCCGTATGCTCATACGCTCCGCCGGAATACGTCATTCGGCACGTTCCAGATCGAATTCATTCCATGTCGCGCCCGGCAGTTCCTTTGATTGCGCGAAAGTCAGCAGCGCCAGGCACAACGCCAGCCGTGTCACGAGTTGTCCCTCCGACGCGCGGAGACTTGATGGACGTTAACCCGGTAGTTGCATAAATACGTCGGTGTTTCACAAGAAAACTGCTTTAACTATAGGCTCTGCCGCACGTGGCAACGCTACTGCTGGACTTCACCAGAGGTGAGGTCCAGACAACATGGAAAATTGAACGAAGAAAATGGTTTTCAGCCATAAAAAAAACGGCCTCTGGCTTGGTAGAATTGGTGAACGCCAATCCAACAATCCGACCAAAAGAGACTGTCACTATGAAGTGTAGCAAATCTGCCATTCATCGCAAGACCCACCGCATTCCAGAGATCAGATTTCAGGACCAGCGACTGCCCTCGTTCGCCGGCTGGGTGGTCTACCAATCGCTGTTTTCCCGTATCGGCCTGAAGCAGCAACTGTCCGGGTGTTTTCGTCACCTGACGCTGAGACCGATCTTTGGTCATGGGGTCGTGGTTCTGTTGCTGATCGTTCATCTCTTGCTGGGCTGTCGCCGGCTTGAGGATATGCGCTACTACCAGGACGATCCCATGGTGCGCCGCCTGCTGGGGCTGGAACGTCTGCCGGATGTGGCCACCCTCAGCCGGGCGTTGGCGAGCCTGGATGACAGAAGTGTCACCCCTCTGCGTCGGTTCAGCCGGCAGCGGGTGTTGGATCAGATCAGGCGCCTGGAGCCTGCCCGCATCACGCTGGACTTCGATGGTTCGGTACTGTCTACCGGGCGTTTCGCTGAAGGCACGGCCGTCGGCTTTAACCGGAAAAAGAAAGGGCAGCGCAGCGACTACCTGCTGTTTTGCACCGCCGCCCAGACCGGACAAGTCCTCGACGTCTGGCATCGCCCCGGTAACGTGCACGATTCCAATGGCGCCAAGGCATTCATCCTCGCCTGTGTGCAAGAAATAAAGGCGATTTTGCCTCGCTGTGTCATTGAGGCGCGCATGGACAGTGCCTTCTTCAGTGATGGCATTGTCAGCCTGCTGGACACAGAAGGGGTTCAGTTCACCATCAGCGTGCCTTTTGAGCGCTTTACCGCCCTCAAGGCATTGATCGAGACCCGCAAGCGCTGGCGTCACCTGAACACACAGTGGAGCTTCTTTGAAGCGAACTGGAAACCGTCGAGTTGGAATGATCGATACCGCTTTGTGTTTGTCCGCAGCCAAAACCGCCAGCAGTACAAGGGTCCGGTACAACTGGACCTGTTCGTCCCCTACGCGTACGGCTATGACTTCAAGGTGATCGTCACCAACAAGCCACTTTCCGCCAAGAAGGCACTGAACTTCCATAATGGACGCAGCGCCCAGGAGGGCATTTTCGCCGCGCTCAAGTCGCAGACCCGGATGGGCTACGTGCCGACCCGCAAAAAGGCCGGCAATCAAGTCTATCTCCTCTCGGCCGTGCTGGCGCATAACCTCAACCGGGAAATGCAGATGCGTTGTTATGAACAAGAACCAAATACTACTGTAAAGCGTGCACCACTGTGGCAGTTCGAGCAACTCGGCAGCGTGCCGCGCAAGCTCATCCAGCGCGCGGGACGGCTGACCCGGCCACAGGGAAGGCTCACGCTGACAATGAGCGCCAATCCCACTGTGAAATCCGAGTTGTTGCATTATCTGGAGATCTTCAAGCAGGCCGCTTGACCCTAATTCTTGTCAGGATTTATGCAATGATTGGGTTTACCGAGTTTCGTCTGTCGCCCGCTTTTGCGCAGGACGCCACCCTGCTCGGGACATCGCGCAGGAACGCATACCGGTCGCGTGACGGTGGAACGACCTGGACGCAGATCGGCGATCCCGTTGGGTACGCGCGACGACGTGCGCCGGATGGGCTGTCGGCGTCCGCAATCCGCGCGGGGTACCGGGCGCAGCGTCCGTATTTGGTCAGTAAGACCCGTCCCCGCCCGCAATCAGGTCAAGCGCGGCGTCCACGGTCAGCAAACGACACCCTGCCCGGCTCGCGTATTCGACGATACGTCGAAAGTCGCCTGGCACGATACCGAAAGGGCTCGGCTCGGGGCGGATGTCATGGGTAAACAGTATCAGCCAGCCGGCCTTTCGTGCCGTCAGGTCGATCGCCCGGTAGCAGTTCGGCAACGTCGACTGATAGAGTTTCCAGGCGCGCAGCATCGTCGCGTCCAGTTTTCCGCTCTCCACGCCGCCGACGATGCCGCGGCATGACCGAAAGCGGGCGCCAAGCAGCGACTTGGCGGCAACCGACACATTGCCGTAGGGATAAGCAAAGTTCCGCAACGGATAACCGGGCAACAGCGACTCGACGTAACGCCTGTTCGCCTCGATGTCCGCAAGAATCGCCGGTTCGTCCGCGAGACCGCAATCGAGGTGACTGTACGTGTGACAGGCCAGTTCGTGGCTCGCCGATACCAGGTCGGCCAGTTGCTCCTCGTCAAAGCGTTCCGCGCCATAGTCGAGCGGTCGGGACCGGTCTCCCGACAGATAATAGGTACCGGCACCGCCGAACTCGCGCAGGGTGTCACCACCGAAGGTAAGCGCCGACTTCGGAAAGTCGTCGAAGGTGAACGACACCATCGGCCGGCTGTTATGCATCCTGACGTCGCGCCGCTTACACCACGGCACGAAGCGCCGGCACACCTGGTTCGGCAGACTGTACCGTCTACGGTACGTCCAGACCACGTCTCCCCGTCCTCATCGCATTCGGTCCAAAAACGTCCGTGTAGATGATTGCGCGCAGGAACTTCCAGCACCAGAAGCGCAGAGCCAACGGAACTGCGCGCGCATCGCTCAGTACAACGAATTTCAGCGGTGCTTCGAGCGCGTGGATGCCTGGAACCCTGGCCAGCGTGGCACTCGCCTTGTAGATCGCCAATGCGGGCACTTTGTCCGGGTGCTTGTCGCACAGGATCTGGAAATTATTGACCGAGCAACCCCAACGCTCGAGCAGCTCCGCGGCCGCGTGATACCCGGCGTGCGTAACAGGATTGTCGACATGCACTACGTTCACGCGGTCCGACAACCGAAACCCGAGTTCCACGTCTTCCCAACCCCACCCTCGAAACTGCTCGTCGAAGCCGTGGCGAACCAGCAGATCCCGCCGCAGCAACAGATTGGACGAATACACGTACTTGCCGGGCGCCCGGTTACGTTGCTCCGCGGGAAGGCAGTGCAGGCGTCTGCTCAGGTATTCGTGCAGCCGATGAATCCGGTCCGAGGCACCGATGGCCGCCATCCGAATTCCGCCAAATGCAACAGCCGGGCGGCCGCCCTGAATCAGCCGCAGATAGTCCCCTAGGTACGCGGGCGAAGTGAGTTCCATATCGCCGTCCAGAAACAGAATGTAGTCTCCCCGGGCCGCTGCACCGAGCAAGTTACGCACGCGCGCCCGGCCGCGGTTGCCGTGCAGAACCAGCATCGAACAGGGTACGCCCGCCGTGCGCATCCGCGCCAGCAAGCTATGTACCGGCCCGGCATCGCGCGATCCGTCGTCCGCCATGACAATCTCCACCAGCCCCGGGTGCTCGCCACAGGCATCGAGCAGTGACTCGAGCAAACCCGTCGGATTCTGATTGTAAAACGGAACGAGGATCGACAACCAGAAACTGTCGGACCTGTCGGCCGCGTCATTGCGATAGGCCGTGTACTCGTTGTCGGCGGGTGGACCAGTTGAAGATACTGCTAGCATCAAGTCGGCCTCAAACCCGGCTGCGCGTCTTGAGCGGGTCTCGCACCAGGCCGCGCAGAATATTTGCGGTCCGAAGCAGAGGGGCGTAATAGCGGGTCTTACGCAACGGACTGAGCAACAGGCTGTCGACCAGCCCCACAACCCCGATCGATGCCATCGCGCTGGTGCTGTCCCTGACCAGCTCCTCCTGAAGCTGGCTGCGTGACAACTGCCGATGACTGACCCGCCTTCCGACCGTGCCGAGGCAATACGCGCACGAGGCCAGCGGCTCATCGGAGCGCATGTAATTCTCGATGCGACGTTGCAGATCGCCGCCTGCATGCAGGTCCACGCCGTCAGCTGCGGAGTCGTGCGGGACCGAGACCAGCGCCAGTCTGTGCTGCATGAATGCCGCCGTCGTGCACTTGTAGAACCTGCCCTCGTAAACGAGGTGACAGCTCCATTCGTGTACCAGCGCGCAATTGCAGTAAATGAAGTTGACCAGGCGACGGTTATCGTTGCGCCTTGTCAACATCGTCTGGCTGAACGCGTTCATCCGCCTGAGGTCCAGATCCACACGCTCCCTGGCACAGGCCGATTGCAGTGCCGCGCGATCGAACTTGTACGATATCCCCGGGTAGATACTGACGCGCAGTTCGTCGATAGTCCTCAGGAATCGCAAGTCGGAGCGATGCAGCAGCGCGCCGTTCGTGATGACGACTATTCGCTCGGCGATGCCGATGCGCCGCACGGTGCCGATGATCTGCTCAAGCTCGGGATGCAGCAACGGTTCCCCGCCGGCGATGCGCAGCTCCCGCGCGGAAAGCACGCCGGCGAGAGCGCGCAGGTCCCGCGCCACCGTCGCGACTTCCGTGAACCGCTTTCGAAGATAGGGTGACGCATGATTGCACTGCAAGCAGGCGAGGTTGCAGTGGTCCGTGGTGCTTATCTCCAGCGACTGAACGTACATTAACTCCCGGCCTACCCCGCACATGCTCGGGCTTATCTCGTTTCCCTTGTCAACATCCGTTCCGTCTGAAACATCCCGGAGATTGCAGACGAGCTTCCGGCTATCTGATTCTGCTCGGCAGCGACCGCGCTGCCGTCGGCTTCCTGACAGAGAACGTATTCGATCGCATTTGCGGGATCGATCGGTCGCGCCATAAAGCCGCGCACCACGGCCAGCGCCGTAATCTGCCAGACCAGTTGGCCGAAAAGTGAATCGGCCAGGCTGCGGACCCGGAATGCTCGAATCAACATCAACAGGGCGGTGACGGCCATCGTCGTTAGGAGCAACCAAGAGGAACGGGGCAACAACAGCAAACCGGCGATAAACCCGCACCACTGAACCAGCCCGACGACGATGTGCTTCTGGTGCATGAGAACGTAAAAGAAGTAAGGCTTCCCGAGCGCGGCTCTCAGCATCTCACCGCCGCCGTCGAGATAGCGGCTGCGCCAACGTCGCATGAGCAACCTGAAGCTGCTCTCGGTATACCCGTAATGCACGACGCTGCAAACATCCAGTCTGCGCAGGTTCCAGCCAGCGTAGCTCAACCTGAGTCCAAGCTCCTGTTCCTCGTAGGCATGCAGATTCCGGTCGGAAAAATAGCCCGTCTGTTGCAGCGCCGAACGGCGATAGAGCCCGCCCATGTCCAGCCATCTGGGCTGGCCGGCGACACCCTCGCTTTTTGTGCGCGTGCGGCGTCTAAACTGATAGTTGCACGCATACCGCTCCTCGATAAGACCGGAGACACCACCCAATCCCGGGTCCCTTTCCATTTCGGCTAACGCGATCGGCAGAAAATCCGGGTTCATTTCCATGTCGCCATCCAGAATGTAGACGTACCGGCCCCTGGCGACCTGATAGCCCAATTGCGGACCGACACCACAGCTTCGGTCGGCGGGATTCCTGAGCTGAACAATGGTGATGGGATAGCACCGTGCGATGTCCACGGTGGCATCCGTCGACAGGCTGTCCGCCAGAATCACCTCGCCACCGACCCGTTGTACCGCCGCCAGAGCGGAGCGCACGGCCATTTCGATGTGCTCTGCCTCGTTGAGCGCCTTGATGACTATCGAGACGTTTATGACTCTTGTTTTGTCCGGCGCGGGCATTAAACATTACCCCCCGAAGTTGAACCTGAAAATTCCTGTCCAACCCACCTGTAAGCGATAGCACTTTGATTTGTTAGTTTAGGATAATACAAACAACGTCCATTACAACTACTTTGCCCAATTCTTGGTATTTTTGGGTATGTCCCGCTATTTCCGGACATTTCCACCTGTGACGCTACTGTGACTGAACAGCGCCTCTTCGTTATGAGCCACGCCCGTGTGGCATGCGCCGATTTCTGCTTTGGTGCGACGCTCCACGGGTCACCGCCAATCATGTAATCTGGAACGACTTTCGGTAAACTCCGGCTTGTCCGGCAGCCGACCACCTCATTGCATTGCCACCCGACGCCACTGGCGAAGTCCGCCGTCAACACGAATCACAAAGCGTCATGATCCTAGCCGCAACCGTTCTTTTTTCGCTGGCCGCCGCGCTTGGTCTTTCGCCCGTCGTCCTGGGCGTGCGCTACCAGCGCAGTTCCCTGACTCTCGGCGCCCCACACGCCAGCGCCGCAGCGCTCGGCCTGGTGTTGCTGGGCTGGCAGCTGTTCAACGGTCCCGTTCACATGCTCTACGACGATGCGGCCCTGCTCTTCGTCTTCGCGCTGCTTGGCGGCCTGGTCCTGCTGGTCCTGCGCGTTCAGGAACGCGGCCAGCGCAGGCCGCCACCGATGGTTGTGGTCAGCCTCCACGCGGCGATGGCCGTGCTGCGTTTGTTGCTGTTACTCGCAGGATACAGGCATCGCTGACCGGCGTTTGCCGCGCGTCGTGCGGTCGGTCGCGCAGTTCCGTTGCCTTACGACGGAGAAGGTTTGATAGCACACCTTGGCGGTATGTACTCGGGCATACGCACCAAGGTGTCTACGGGAACGCCAGGGACGCTGGCTTCGAACGCTGCCGACCACCGTTCTACGGACCCCATCTTCATCAGGAGATCGCCCGAGCAGACGACCGAATGCCATGGTCTTGCGCAAGCACTGCTTTGCGGATGGACTTACAGTGCTTCGATTTTCGCTTCGCCCCTGATTCCGAGATGGGAGCCGGAACATCACTTGCATTTTTCCGCAGGCGCGGTGGGACTCAGCTTCGCCCAGCGGGGTCTGTCCTGAAACCAGCAGGGCCCCGGAACACAACCGGTCAATTGCGCACTGCATTGTTGGCCTGCTTGACAGGGCAACACGCAATTCGTCGTCTTATAGTTACCGGAACAGATTTTGCCATTGTATCGACAGGCGGTAGCGCTGGTAAGCAAGTACGACGATGCGCCCGGTTCATTGAGCCAGGTGATGGTGTAGTAAAATGTGTTGGACGCACAGTCCCATTTTGGCGCCTCAGAAAATTGCAGTTCTAACTATGCATCGGGATAGCGCGAATAATAGGCCGCGACCAGCGTGACGGCAAATATGAGCAGACTTGCGGTCGTTTTGCGTATCGTCATACCGAACCCCTCCCCTTGTCCACCAAAGCACCGCGTGCAGGGTGACCGCCGCGACCAGACGGCCGCCGGAAAGGAGCAGGCCGACGCCGAGCAACGGCTCGAGCGGTCGGAACAATGCGTTCTGGCGCAGCGCCAGCCGTATCTGTTCGAATCCGCTAAACACCTGTTCGGTCCACAGCGCCAGCGAACGACCCGTCAGCGCCAGCGAGAAGAATTAATAGCTGCCGCAGTTGGGCGTCGTCATGCAACAGCCAGGCGGCCCAGGGGCTCAGCAGTCCGACGGCCACCGACGAGACCAGGCGAAGCGACAGCGTCTGGGCCGCGATCTCGGGTGCGTGGCCGCGATCGCGTCCGATATCGACACCGATGATCACGGCCAATCCCAGCCCAGCGAACGGAAGCAGTGCGGCGTATCAGGAATGGCCGTAGGCAAACAACGCATAGCTGTCCGGACCGAGAAAGCGTGCCAGCAGGATCAGGTACGGTGCGCGAAATGCCTACGTCAGCAAGCCGGCATTGATCAGGTGCAAGGCGTTGATGTCGATCGTGCGTGCACCGCTTGTGGACGCCCGGCTGGAATCCTACGCCCGGGGTTCCTGGTTCATGGGACGTTCCGGGCGCGCGGTGGACATCCGCGCTGCAGGTCAGGACGCCGTAGTGTTTGTCTCATCCAATCGTTCATAACCGAAGAATGCCATGACTTCCGGATCGAGCCGCTGGTTGATCGCGGCCAGGGATTCTGCGTCCAGCCTGTTTCGCCACACGTCGCCGAGATAATAGTGTCGAAAGTCTTCGAAACCTTTGCCGTCATCCTTGGTCGACTCGGTCAGGTTGCGGAAACCCGCGGACTTCCACTGCCACCCGAACGCATCGGCGAGGTCAACGAGCGTTTGCTGCGGACTGCGTAACAGTCCTTCGTAGGTCAGGCGGCGGATGGGGAAACGATCCCGCAGTTCGATATAGGCGCGGTTCTTGCGGTTCCACAGGTCCACCGGATCACGGAACCCGGCATCGGCGTTTTCCCGGGCCACGGAACGCCAGGGCGTGGTCACGAATTGACTGAACGTCGAAGTCCGAGGGCCAAGCCAATGATAGGGGCGATCGAACAAAGACAGCAGCCAGGAGTACGGATTCTTGGTCAGCGTGACGAATGCCAGTTCCTGTTGCACGACGGGTAACGATGCCAGCGCGTCGGCCGTCCTGACAAGCGCGTGTTTCCAGCCAAGGTTCCGGTCGAAGGTCAGCGCGAAATAGGTGTTCAGCAGCCACTCGTGTCCCGGTGCCCGGCGTTGCAGGCGCGCCAACCAGCGGGGAAGGATGCCACTCAGTTGAAGCACGTTGAGATTCAGCTCGATCAGACCGCTCAGGTAATTGGTGCCGGTATTGCGTTCGCCGTAGAGTTTGACCCGCGGTCCGGTTGTGCGCTGCATGCTCACGCGTCTCGCCTAGACCCAATGGCACTTACTTAAGCGGCCGAAGAGTGAGGGGGTCGCAGTAAGCGCATGAAAATGATGAATAAGGCTGACTCGGATTGATAGAATGTTTGTCGCCAAACAGACGTTCCATCAAGTCCGAGGTCAGCCATGAGCAAGCGTACTGCGCAGTTAGGATTTCAGCAACATAGAGCAAGCATCGGTCAAGGCGTCCGCCGCCAGCATGCCGTGGACTTTTTCAACGTTCTCACAGGACCGTTGCTTCTGGAGCTGACCGAGGCGCATCGACCGGAGCATCGGGAACGGCGCTACCCGCCTACGGTCACCTTGTCGATGTTCATCAAGCAGGCGCTGGAAGCCGATGGCTCCTGCCAAAGGGCGGTCAACGGGTGGGCGGCGCAACGAGCCGCGGAAGGATTGTCCCCCCACAGTGTACGCACGGGCGCTTACTGCAGAGCCCGCCAGCGGTTGCCCGCGGAGAGGATTCCTGGTGCCGGATATACTCCCGGATCACCTGCTCATCCCGGCCCACCGTCGAGGCAAAATTCCCTTTCGCCCAGAAATGCTGACCGACAAAGTTTCTCTTCCGGCCCAGATACGTTCGAGCAACGTGGATCGCACTCTTCCCCTTGATAAATCCCACGATCTGCGACACCGCATATTTATGAGACTCCCGCTACTGTCAAACTGCTGATGCCTCCCCAGCAGAGCTGGGGGATCTCCAATTTTGTTTAGCCCAAATATCTGGTGGTTAGTAGGCTTTTCGATTGCGATGGGCGCAACCGAACCCCCCGGAATTCGGATTTTTTTCTTTCCGTTTGTCACCTTCTCGGTGGCAGAAACCGCTTCCCGCCTCCCCTGCGTCGCCACAACACAAATAGCCTAAGCCAGCCGACGTGCTAAGCGACATAGCTTGTAAACAAAGGTACCGGTTAAAAGCGATTCCTGAACTTCTGAAATCGCACTAGAAAGCTGACACTCAGCAGATACAGGCAGCCCGCTTAATCAGAACTCCAGGATGCCTTGTATCGGCCAGAACTTGCTGTTCCCCTGCATCCTGTGAACTTCTCGAAAGCAAACAGAACTGGACATTCGTCACGTTCAAGATACGGGGCTGGCTAGCAGCAGGGAAGAATTCCAGTCTTCCCTTACTGCTTAGTCTGCACATCCAAAATACTGCCAGATACTGGCGGTAAGGTGATGCTATACCACACCAGCGTTGTGGTGAGCGGGCTGCTGCGATTCCAGCGCATCAGTACCAAGATGCGTGCCAGGGGACAGTAGCCAACCGTGACGAGGGCCGTGGTTCCTGCAAGCTGGATCCAGTGAATGAAGCCAAAGGGTGAAAATGTTCCCAGTACCAGCAACAGCAGATAACCCAGGCGCACCTGGACAGGGAAGGCCGCAGGGCGTCCTTCCCGGACCAGATAGTGCACCGCCTGGATCACTGTCAGCGCAATGGCCGGGTAAATCCCCCAACGCCAGCCCGCCAGATGGCTGATCAACAGACCATCGGTGACCAGCCAGTACCACCAGTCGATTTCCCGCAAGCGCTTCATGTGCCGCCTTCCTTGCGGGCATAGAAGTTCACGGACTGGATGAACAGGTCCTTGGCGACCTTGGCCTCGGCCGTAGTGTCGTAGAAGCAGTTAAAGCGCTGGCGCACCACACCATCGGTAAAGCCGCACTCGCCGGCCAGCATGACCAGCTCACTCTCCACCAGCGCACCGGCAACGCAGGCTGCCCAGAGGTCCGGGTTGCTGCGAGCCTCCTCGGTCAGTTCGCGCTGCACGACGACATCGGCTAGGTACAATCTGCCGCCCGGCTTGAGTACACGAAAAACTTCGCCGAGCACATGGCGCTTGTCGGGCGCAAGGTTTAGCACGCCGTTCGATATAACAACGTCCACGCTGGCGTCCGCCATCGGCAGTTCTTCGTAGAAGCCCTGGTGGACTTCCACACGGTCGTCAAGACCGACCTGCACCGCAGCTTGCCGTGTGCACTCCACCATCGCCGGCGTCATGTCGATGCCGATGGCGCGCCCGCCGGAGCCGGCGCGGCGTGCTGCCAGTAGCAGGTCCATACCGGCGCCGCAGGCATGATCGAGCACGGTCTCGCCCGGTGCCACCGGCCCGATGGCGAGCGGGTTGCCGACACCAGCAAAACGCTCGGTACTGAGTGTAGGCAGGGCAGCCAGCTCGTTCCGGTCGTAGCCCAGGAAGGTGTGGGCATAGTCCGGACCGCGGTGGAAGTGATAGTGCCGGTTCGGATCGCGCGCCACCTGGTCATAGGTGTTGCGCACCTTGTCGCGCAGGTAACCGACATTGAAATGCAAAGGACAGGTTGTTGCCATGATGTGCACCTTTTATCCGGTTGTCATCAGACAAGGGGGACGAGGGGGACGAGGGCAGCACGGATACTGTTACCTTGCTGTTCATTGACCAGGCTGCCGAGAATCGCGGAAAAACGCGGCTCCTGGACACCCGAGAGGATATATTGCCAGCGATAGGCGCGCAGCAACCCCTCCCTAATCCGGCCCCGCTCGCCGGCATCGAAGACGCGCCCGGCAATCATGCAGAAATAATTTGCATCGGCCTCGCTTTGCGGCTGCAGGATGCCGTCCACGGCCGCCACCAGATCGATCAGGTCAGTCACGGCCTGGTCACGTTCCGCATCACTTAGACGCTCGTGTTCACGGCGCCATTCCAGTTCGTCGACAATCGCGTGCTGCGACTCCTCGCGCCAGTGATACAGGAACACGTCCTTGAAAAGGCCTGACAGGTTGACATCCGGCTCGATGCTCTTCCTGTAGTGCGCCTGTGTGAACAGCTCGATGTGGCAGGTCAGGCCCAGCACGGCCCAGGTTGATTTCGACAACACCACGGATGCGACCGCATTCGGCTCGGGCACGAAGACATAGCCCTCCGGCATGCGGGCACCGATCATTTCGTCGATGCGGCGGAACATCTCCTGGTGTTTCAGCTCCTCGTCGCTGAAGCGGATCAGCGCCTCCAGGGCAGTCTGGTTGCCAAGCCAGTGGTCACGGCTGATTTCCAGCACCTTGGCATTGATGAAACGCTCGACCAGTCCGAAGACGTTGGCATAGGTGCGCCCCTGTACCTGGCTCAAAAGGCGTTTCTCACGTTCTGACAGGAAGGTGAATTCACCGATCTTCGACAGTCCGTCCGGAAGAAACTTGTCGCCGTAATCAAAATCGCGGCCACGGATCACGTCCTTCTCGATTTCCCAGCGGACGCGCTTTGACACCTCGATGCACTTCGCATAGCGATGGCTGTCGGCAGGATGATGGGTGGTTGATGTTTGCATGTCAGTATTCCTCGTGATAATAGGGTTGTCAGTTCAGGTTAAAGTGACGTTACATGCCGATCAGTCGCGCCGACACACCGTGGTCACGCGCGCACTGCAGGATATGCTGCGAGTCGATGATGTGCGGGTCGTAGTCCACACAGATCATGTTCTCCGACCGCCGGCTGTTCTCGGCACGCACAACTCCGTACAGGGAGCCGATGCTCCTGCAGATATCCAGGGACTTCCCCTGGTATACCGGCTGCTGCACGTACACGATGACATTGGTCTTGCTAGTGCTCATGATGATGTCCTCCTCTTGTCCACCCGGTGATGCGGTTTCCGGCAAGCAGGCTTGCATTGCCATTGAGGGAAATAGTAGGGACACTTTGTATCGGAATGACTTCCGCTAGCGGGGTGTTTGTAGTTGTCTTGTAACAGTTATGTAACCGCGGCGTTGGTACAGCACGCACGTACGTATATCGCAGCCTGTAGCCCCGATGAGCGCACGCCTGCAGAGATGTAGGCGGTAGAGCAATACAGGGAGCAATTGCCGAGCGACATCTGGGAAAATACCGGGAACTCCCCGGATTCGCCCCTGCGGGCCTTCATCCGGGCTAGGCTGTGGATTCCTTGCGCGGATGTTCCGCAATCAGACCCCGCACCAGCTCATACAGCGCGGCGGTATCAACCGGTTTGCTCACCAGCGCCTTGATACCCGCCCGGGTTACCTGCTGCCCGGTGATTTCGTCGCTATAGCCCGTGTAGAGGATCACAGGCAGGTCGGGCCGCAGCCCGAGCAGTTGCTGTGCGACTTCAAGCCCCGTCATCCCGGGCATGGTCTGGTCAAGAATCACCAGGTCGTAGCGGTCGGGTTCATCGCTGAATTGCCTGCAGGCATCAACGCTGCTGTTGAAAACGGTGACTGCGAGACCCCAGTCCTCCAGCAGGTCCCGCATGAACTCGCTGACCGCATTCTCGTCATCCACCAGCAGCAACCGGCCTTGCAGTCCAGGCAGAGCACGTTTCGCAGTATCGGCCTCGACTGCTTCTGCAGTGGCAGTGTCGGTGTCGGTCGCAAGCGGCGGCAACAAAATCCGCAATGCACTCCCCGCGCCGGGTTCAGAGTCAATCAGCAGGTGTCCCAGGTGTTCGTGGATGATACCATGGACCATCGACAGCCCCATGCCGCTGCCCTGCCCAACTTCCTTGGTCGTAAAGAACGGCTCGAACATGCGCGCCTGCAACTCCGGGGTAATGCCCGTCCCCGTGTCGCTGACCGTCACCTCGACAAAGTCACCACTCACGGTCTGGCGGCAGGATGCACATGCGCAACCCTCGAGAGTCACTTGGCGCAGGCTGAAGGTCAGTGTACCGTGCCCCTGCATTGCATCACGCGCATTGATGCACAGGTTCATCAGCACCTGCTCGAGCTGAACCGGGTCCACCATCACTTCCGGCACCTCAGCTGCCAGGTCGGTACGAATCACAACGCTCGACGGCAAGGTGGTTTCCAGCAAACCGATCCAGTCCCGGATCAGTGGCCCAGGCGACACCGGCCGGGATTCACCGCGCTGCCCACGGCTGAAGGTCAGCATCTGCTGGATCAAGTCACGTGCACGCGCACCGGATCGTTGCGCGCGGTCGAGGTAGCGTGACAGCTTTTCATCACTCAGTGGCTCGACCCGCTCTGCAGCAAGCAGCACGTAGCCCATCATGGCCGTCAGGATGTTGTTGAAGTCGTGCGCAATACCGCCCGTGAGCTGGCCGATGGCTTCCATTTTCTGCGCCTGCTGCAACTGCGTTTCCAGTTCGCGGCGCTTGTTTTCTGCTTCCCAACGTTCCGTGATGTCGCGGATGTAACCGATCAGGATTTCGCTGTCGGTTCCTGGCGCCACATCGATTGCCAGCTCCACGGGGAACTCACTGCCGTCGGCCCGCATAAGGACCAACTCGACCCGGTTGCCCAGGAAGGCGCCGGTTCCGCTCGCGCGGAACTGCGCCATACCCTGCTCATAGTACTTACGATAGCGTTGCGGCACGATCAGCGGCGCAATCTGCGTGCCCATCACATCGGCCTTGCGATAGCCAAAGCACTGCTCGGCCGCCGGGTTGAATTCAAGGATACGACCGTCGCGGTCAGTTGCGACAATGCCGTCAATGGACGAAACCAGCGTTGAGCGCAGCCGGTGTTCGCTGATGTGAAGCTCGTGTTCTTTCTCGCTGCGCGCCTGGTCCGCCTGCCGACGTTCGAGTTCAACCGCGGCACGCACGGAGAAGATCTTCAGCAGGTCTTCCGTCAACGCCTTGTCCTGTAACGGCTTGCGGTTGGCGATGGCCATGAGCCCGAGCACCTCGCCCCGGGAATCATAGAGCGGAATGCCGGCGTAGCCTTCAGTCTGGAGCTCCTTCACGTGCGCATCCGCAAACATTTCCTGCACCCGCTCCGGGTAAAAGCGGAACTGCTGACCGATCACGTTCTGACACGGCGTGTCCTTGAGATCATAGATAAAGTCATCATTGAACTGGCGGAAGAAATAGCCAGAGATGACCCGCACCGCATCTGTTCCGCCCGGTTCCAGTACCCCGATGAAGGCATGGTCAACATTCAGTGCAATTGCAAGGTGCCGGACCAGTTCACGGAACACGTTTGCGGTTCCGGGTGTGGCAACACCGGCAGCAGCCAGCCGCAGGGACTCGCGCAGGAGATAGACTTCCGCCTGTATCCCCTCAACCGGTACGTCCTCACTCATGGTCAGCCATCCGGCGCGTGTTCATGAAACCAGTGTATCCGGCATTTCCCTGCAGATGGGGCATTGTTACAAAGCCGAAACAAATGAAACCTGCCTGAAACGGTTTTCCCCGCCCTGCCTCAGGGCTGCGGAACGAACATGTAGCCCATGCCGCGTACCGTCTTCAGGAAAACCGGCTTGTCGGGTTCGGGCTCGATCTTGCGACGCAGGCGCGCAATGCGGATATCGATACTGCGGTCGAAGGGATCCCAGTCCCGGTTCTGCGTCATGTTGAGCAGCTGGTCGCGGGACAGTGGCCGGTTGGGACGGGTGGCAAAGACCTTGAGCAGCTCGAACTCCATAGCGGTAACCGGGATCTCCCTGCCCTCGTCATCCAGCAACTGGCACCGGTCCAGGTCCAGTGTCCCTAGACCGAAGCGCACCTGGCGTGATGTGGCGCTATCCTCACCGGGTTTAGCCGCTGCCTTGCCGATGGGTTGCCGGTAGCGCCGCAAGACACTTTTCACCCGAGCATGCAGTTCACGCGGATCGAAGGGTTTTGCGATGTAGTCATCCGCGCCGATTTCCAGGCCGATGATGCGGTCAACGGTTTCACCCGCCCCGGACACCATGATGATGCCGACGTTGTGATGTTCACGCACGTGGCGCGCGAGACTGAGCCCGTCCTCCCCGGGCAGTCCCACGTCCAGCAGCACCACATCCGGTTCATGTTCGGAGAGTGCCTTGCGGAAGGCATCGGCCGAGGGAACGGCGACCACCTTATATCCCTGATCGCCCAGGTAATCCTCCAGTAACTCGCGTATGTCCGGATCATCGTCAACGACAAGGATGATCGCCTGCTCTGCCATCAGAGAAATCTCCTAATATTCCAGCACAGGATCAAGTTAGTCATTTTCCTGTATTTAGGCAATACAGCTTCCACAACTTTATTTCGGTTGGTAATACGGTCCCGGTCTCGCGAGGTAATTAAACGCCTGACAGGTACTGGATCAGGCAATATGCATATAAAGGTGCACCCTGGAACAAATTCACAACAATTCCGCCATCCACGGACATTATGCTGAAACAGGGTATGCGTACCTTAGTAACCAGGCTGGGATAACCTGCAACCGACAAACAGGCAGCATCAGCAACGAGGAGGTGCGCCATGAGTACCAGGAAAATACAAATTCAGGCATACAGGGAGTGGAAGAATTCCACGGAGTTGAAATACCAGTATCACACCTTCGACTACTACTGGTTGGTAAGGTACGCGCGTGTCTACTGGCTTCCCTCCCGTGCGAGACACGTTGGCCGGCCTGTCCATTGAAACTGGGGCAGGACCTGAGAGTTACCGCCCCACCACCGGACCCTAAACACTGGACGTCCGGGTTGGGTGTGCGCTGCCTATAGGCCCCTGCACCCCGAGCAGCATTGGCCACCCATGAATTCTGATACGCGACTGAAACGATTCGATAACAAAGTCTCAGTCACCGGAAATTCGATTGATACGTGGAACAATCATCATCGAGCCAGAATCAACCCGGTGGCCGTTCGAGAATTCGCGCGGCGAGTCCGGAAAGAAGGAGGACTTGGCCATGCTGAAGAAGTTGCTTGCAGCTGTTTTTGGGTTATTCTCGTTCACCGTAAACGCCTCGCAACTTGTGCGTCTGGAGGTCGACCAGCAGGCGAATATTTACACTGTATTCGTGGAAATGGAACTTGACGCGCCAGCCGAGAAGGTCCGCGCCATCCTGACCGACTATGCCCACCTTGACCGTCTCAACGCCTCGATCACCGCCAGCGAAATCACCGATGCCAAGGGCGACGGCACGGTCCGGGTGCTAACGCGTTTCGAGAACTGCATCCTGTTTCTTTGTCTGACCGTGCAGTGCGTGGAAGACATCACCGAAGACGCGCAAGGTCGTATCCTGGTTGCCATGGTGCCAGATGCGTCCAGCTTCCGCTCCGGGCAAGCCTCGTGGGAGGTGGAAAGTACCGGCTCCGGGAGCCGTGTCATTCACCGTGCGAGACTGGAGCCGAATTTCTGGCTACCCCCCTGGATTGGCACTGCCATTCTGAAGGGTACCCTGCGCCGCGAGATCCGGGCGAGTTTCGAAAAGCTCGAATGCCTGGCGCGTAGGGATTCCCTGCCGCATCCGCCCACGGTCGAGACGGCGATAGCGATGGAACACCCTCTGACGGTGACCCCTGTGGCGGGAAATCAAGGCAGTGATCGAACTCAACGCTCTCCCATGACGGTGCAGGCACGTGAGGCGTTGGATACCAGGGATCTGTCTGTCAGACAAGGTAGCTGTTGATATTAGAGCTAAAGGGCCAAGTACGACCCACTATTCGCTTTTGCTAATGCAAACTTTGAAAAGGCCTGTGGGCCAACTAACATGACACTATGTTGCTCACAGCTATAGATGCGGAAGTACAAACAAATCCTGACAGCCGCAAGAAGTGTTTTTGCTTTTAGATGAACGACTCGTAGTCGCAAAGAAAGGAGATAAGCATGAAGCAGTTACCAATAGCAAATATCGACGAGTTCAAAGCTCAGTTTCTGGGGGATGTGCTTCTTCCTGACGACGCAGTCTACGACGACGTGCGCCAGATCTGGAACGCCATGATCGACCGCAGGCCCGCGCTGATCGCCCGCTGCACATCGCCGGAAGATGTCGTGCAGGCCGTCAAGTTCGCGCGCAAGCATAACGCTACTTCGTCTCGATCCGAGGAGGCGGACACAACATCGCGGGCAATGCCGTCTGCGACGACGGCCTCATGATCGACCTCTCGCTGATGAAGGGCGTCCAGGTCGACCCGAACACTCGCCGGGCGACCGTCGAGCCCGGCTGCACTCTCGCCGACTTCGACGCGGCCGCGCAGGCGCACGGCCTTGCGACGCCGCTGGGCATCAACTCGACCACCGGCGTGGCCGGCCTGACGCTCGGCGGCGGCTTTGGCTGGCTGAGCCGGAAATACGGCATGACGATCGACAACCTGCTCTCTGCGGATGTCGTCACGGCGGATGGCAGCCAGGTGCACGCCAGCGAAACGGAAAACGACGACCTCTTCTGGGGGCTGCGTGGCGGCGGCGGAAACTTCGGTATCGTCACCAGCTTCGAGTTCCAGCTCCATCCCGTCGGGCCGGATGTGCTGAGCGGGCTCATCGTCTTCCCGTTCGACCAGGCGAAGTCGGTGCTTACGCAGTTTGCCCGTTTCACCGAGACGATGCCGGACGAGCTCAACGTCTGGATGGTCACCCGCAAGGCGCCCCCGCTGCCCTTTCTGCCCGCGGACGTCCACGGGAAAGAGATCGTCGCGCTTGCCTTGTGCTATGCGGGCGATCCCGCTGAGGGCGAGAAGCTGATCGAGCCGCTGCGTGGGTTCGGCACGGCGCACGGCGAGCACATCGGCGTGCAGCCGTACACCGCCTGGCAGCAGGCCTTCGATCCGCTCCTGACGCGGGGCGCGCGCAACTACTGGAAGTCGCACAACTTCTCGCGGCTCAGCGACGGCGCGATCGACGCCATCATCGAATACGCCAGCACGCTGCCGTCGCCCCAGTGCGAGATCTTCATCGGCACGATCGGCGGCCAGACGACCCGCGTAGCACCCGAGGCGATGGCCTACTCGAGCCGGGACGCCAACTACGTGATGAACGTGCACGGCCGCTGGGAGACGGCCGCCGAGGACGAGCGCTGCATCGCCTGGGCGCGCGAATTCTTCGCCAAGTCCCAGCCGTTCGCCAGCGGCGGCGCGTACATCAACTTCCTCACCCAAGACGAGACCGACCGCATCGCGTTCGCCTACGGTGCGACGTACCACCGGCTGGTGGAGCTCAAGAAGAAGTACGACCCGACGAACTTCTTCCGGATGAACCAGAACATCAAGCCGGTATGAGAAGAGGTCATTCGAGGAGCGTTCGCCATTTGATGTCAACATCCACAGAACAGGAAACAACACCGGGGGCACCCTAGCCCTTCGCCCTGAGTCCTGCCTCCTGCCATGAGATCCTCCGAACTCCTCGCTGAGTACTGAGCTCGAAGTGCCGGGGTCGTCGGGCGTGGGGCTCGGTTTGAAGTACTATAGACGTCCTCCAGAACTGCGTTCTTGTCACTACGCCCTTCGTCCTGCGCCCTGCGTACCGAGTGCTTCGCGCTCAGGGCTCACTACTCCGTACCACCTGCGAATGACTGGAAACCAGCCGTTTCAAGTCGTTCCCATGATGCAATTGTATTTCGGCTGTCGGCCACTTTCAGACCTCTAGTGATCCATGCGGATAATACGGTTACGTATCGATGGTCCGTCTAGACGAGCAAAACCGGCGTGGAATCTTATTGCGCGTGGCGGTTAAGGAACATCTGATTTATTCGTCATGCCGGCGAAAGCCGGCATCCAGGTTCTTGCAACGACTGGATACCGGCCTTCGCCGGTATGACGACCTGGGCATTGATCAGCGTTTCCGCTAGTCATCAATGCATTACCGAATTATCCGCAGGGACCACTAGAAACATCAGAAGCTGGTACGAAAGCAGACGTTCAACGTATGGGTCAGCCACGGCGTCGCGTCAGCGGCAACGTCGGCTGCCGCGTTGTGTTAGAGCTACTCACCTTCATCTTAGAAACGTGAGTCGTTTTCACAGGGGTTTCCGTCACGATCTCCATCCATATTGGTGTTGGGACAATTTCTGACGAAGTATTCCGCTTCCTCCCTAGAAGTCATTTGACTGCAATACCGCCTACCATCACAGTGAAATCGGGACTCCGTGTGGACAATTGGCTCATGATCCTTTTGGATTGATTCGCCAACGCGTTTAGGTTGCTCAACTTCGATTGTTGGGCTTTGGCGAAGCTCCTTCTGATAGTAGCCCCACGCACCGAGGCAGATGACAGCGAACAAGATTAATTTTTTCAATCCGAGCATCCTTTTCTAAAGCTCTAACGAGTTCGAGCTAACCTGGCCATGTAGCGCGGCCTGCTGTTGGCACCCGCTTGAGCGACGGGTTAGGCCACACCTCCAGAGTTCACCTGACCCACAGGTGGCAAGGTATAGACCGTGGATGGGTGCTCGTGGACGATTACGTACTCGCCAGCTCGCTTCTCCCAGACCTCGCTGATGCGTGCTTCTATCTCGTGGCTAGTACCGTTTGAAAAGCCGTAGCTGAGATGAAATGGGTAGCTGGTGACAACGACGCCGCCAGCGGCCAAACGTTTGACGGCTATGGGACCGGCCCGGCGAACATCGATGTATGTGAGATCCGGGTATATAGACTGCCGCATCTGCGCGAACCCACAGAACCCGTGGATCGGCGGCAAAGTGTCGTAGATCACGACATCGGCATCAGCGGCATAGAGCTTCGAGAGAGTGTCGAAGTCGGGACGGCCAACTTCACTCGACCAAGCTTTGCAAAACCGGTCAGCCCGCTCATTCCAGGAATCCATGTCGTTGTCCGAAGTCATCGTTCCACCTGCAACTGGGTAGGGAGGGCGCGGCTTGACGCGCCTTGTGCGGCCTGACAGTTAAATAAACGGGACCTCACGTCTCGTTATACATTTACAACCAGACCTCGTTATAACACTCAATTTGTCAGGCAATCAATGAGCTAGGGCTTCCTGCAGCGCAAGGAGAAGGCGCTGGCGGAAGCGGCGGCCCTGCTGGTGCCGGCAAAATAATATCGGGCGCTCCCACAACAGGACGAGGACATCTGACTGAACTGTCGGAGCGCCGAACGATGATCGAGGACATTGTGGCGGCCCGGGCGGAAGGGGCGCGTCTTGTGCCGGTGTGCGAGGTGGTAGGCATCAGCGTGCGGACCTACCGGCGCTGGACGCGGGGCGATGAGATAACGGCGGATGGCCGCCCGACGGCGGTGCGCCCGCCGCCGGCGCATCAGCTGAGCGAGGCGGAACGGGCCGAAGTGCTGCGGGTGTGCAACGAGCCACGCTTTGCCAGCCTGCCGCCGTCGCAGATCGTGCCGAGACTGGCGGACGAAGGTGTGTACCTGGCCTCGGAGTCGAGCTTCTATCGGGTGCTGCACGCAGCGGGCCAACAGCAGCACCGGGGCCGCGCCGAGGCGCCCGCACGCAAGGCCCCCACCAGCCATGAGGCCACGGGGCCAAACCAGGTGTGCTGTTGGGATATCACGTACCTGCCGAGCGAGATCCGGGGGCTGTATTTTTACCTGTATCTGATCCTGGACCTGTACAGCCGCAAGATCGTCGGCTGGGAGGTACAGGCCACGGAGTCCGGTGAGCAGGCCGCCAGTCTGCTGCGGCGCACGGCCCTCGCTGAGGCGATCCGGACATGGCAACAGCCGCTGTGCTGCACGCGGACAACGGCTCGCCGATGAAGTCGGCGACCCTGCTGGCGACCCTGCAGTGGCTGGGCGTGACGCCCTCGCACAGCCGCCCGCGTGTGTCGAACGACAACGCTTATGCGGAGAGCGTGTTCCGGACCTGCAAGTACCGGCCGGAATATCCAAGCGAGGGCTTTGCCACCGTGGACGAAGCCCGTGCGTGGGTGGCGCGCTTCGTGACTTGGTACAGCACCGAGCATCGGCACAGCGGGGTGAACTTCGTGACGCCGGAGCAACGTCACAGCGCGCAAGCACAGGACATCATGGCACAACGCAGGGAAGTCTATGAAACGGCGCGGGCCAGGAATCCGAAACGCTGGAGTGGTAACGCGAGGAACTGGACACTGCCGCAAAGCGTGTGGCTCAACCCGGAACAATCCGCCAGGCTGCAAGCGCAGGCGGCGTGAACGAAACGGTGACAACTATCTTGAAAACCGCCGATGCGTGTGTTCTACGGCATGCGCTCCGGTCACGCGCACCGCTATCAATGCCCAGGCGACAGTGCCTTGGCAGGCACGGCGTCTTGCATCGGCATCGGGGGAGTTCGCGTGGATCGGGCGGTAGCCGCAGCGATGATGGAGGCCGTCTCGGAACATGCCGTGGAGGCAGCAATCCGCGCCGCTGAACAAGCGGCACGGGCCGATGAGGACCTGCGGCAGGCTGCGGCACGCGAACCCGAGGAAGCGCGTTACGAGGCATCGCTTGCCGCACGTCGCTACGAGTGTGTGGACCCTGCCAAGCGGCTGGTAGCCCGCGAGTTGGAAGCCCGCTGGAACATCAGCCTGGAGCGCGTTGCACAGCTTGAGGAGCGTCTGAACGGCTTTACGGAAAATGCCGCGCAACGCCCTCAGATCGACCGTGCGGCGCTGATGGCGCTCGCGCAGGATTTACCCGCTGTATGGAACGCACCCAGCGCCGATGCGCGTACCAAACAGCGGCTCACCCGCGTTCTCATCCAGGAAGCCGTAATCGATCTAGACGATGCGTCCAACGAAGCCGTTGTCACCGTTCACTGGACCGGCGGTCGTCATACCGAGATACGCGTCGCACGTACGAAATGTGGGCGTTACCCCGAGGACCGTCATCCCAGTCCCGTCGTGGTGATGCGAAAGTTGGGCGGCCAGTGGCCCGATCGGGAGTTGGCGGTGACGATGAATCGCATGCGCTGCCAGTCTGCTGATGGCCAATCGTGGACGACCGTGCGTGTGCGCGAACTACGCGAGCGCCTGGGGATCGCTCCCTTCGATCCGACAGCCGCCAAGGCCGAGATGATCAGCGTGGATGAAACGGCGCACCGCTTGAAGATCTGTGTGGGTTCCGTTCATCGGCTTATCCGTGAGGGAATCCTGCCGGCAAAACAGCTCATGCCTTCGGCGCCTTGGCAAGTGCCGGTGCTTGCCCTGGAATCCGAAGCCGTAAAGATAGGCGTGCGGGAAATCGTTGCCAGACGCCCACGCAATTTTGCTGTATTACAAGACGAAAAGACTCTGAAGCTTCCTGGGCTTTGATCGGAAAGATGCACTATGAAACTCGCTTCGGTGCGAGGACCGCTAACACGAACAGCCCCTCGAATCTCAGGGTTGGCACCACGAAGAAATCGATAGGCACCAGGTCCCTGACATGATCGTTCAGAAAAGCCTTCCACGTCGGCGACGGCGGTTTCGCGGATCGCACCCGGTACTTCTCCAACGTTGATTTAGCAACATCAATGCCGAGTTTGCGCAACTCCCCAACAATCCGCGGCGAACCCCAGCCGACGTTAACTGCCGACATCTTGCGGTTCAATGCCTCGATTTCATCCGATACCGGCGGACTACCGGGCCTGCCATGCTTACTCAATTTGGCCCATTGATCGCGAAAGCGCTTACGCTGCCAGGCAATCACCGTCCCGGTCTGGACAAAGACCAGAGCAGCCCGCCACCCCGACCGGCGGCGCGCAATCCACGGCCAAAGCACACGATCTCCGGACTAATGTGTGGGCGCTGGGCTGTTCGCTGATACACCGTAGGCTGATGTCGCAATGCGACGATCTCGAATTGCAGCGAGAGCCGTGACCGGAACATAGTGGACACAAATGCTAACAGCGCACAGACAATGGGCGTCATGGTTCTGGATCCTCTTCGGCAGCAACAACGGCCGAGGATGACAGACTGCCGTCGCTCCGGAAGAGGTCACGAATATCAGGCAGTACCAATTATCGGGAAGGACAGGCAAAAACCTTATTGTTGGATCGCCGCACTAGGCGAGCATCGTAGGCGAACCGACTGTACGCTGCTAATGACGTGTGGATATGTATCCTCTGCCTGCCGGAAACAACGGTAAAATGTCATTTCGATGGCTCCCGCAAATCTATCTCACTGATGCACGAGTATGCTTTGGCAATGTTTGCGGAACTCAGTGACAAGGAACAAATTCCCGCGCGCAACAAACAGGGAATGACTTCCGGGTCACCAGCCATTTCGCCGCATACCGTTACGGCTTTCCCTGGGCGATTCATTCCCATAATTTTTTCTACCAGAGAGCAAATCGTTCGGCGTGCGTGACGGTAAAGACTGGCCTGGCCGGATTCCTCCCGATCGTATGCAAAGAGATATTGCACCAGATCGTTAGTCCCAACACTGATGAAATCAACGGCGGCAAGCATTGCCGGCAGGTCGAAAAACGCGGAAGGAACTTCCAGCATCATTCCAATGCGGTATGCCGTGCGCGCAATTGAATACTTCTCCATTTCAGCTGTAGCGATTTGGACGGCGCTGTCCAATTCGTCGGCGACCGTTACAAAAGGAAAAAGAATGTCGAATTGTGCCGTTCCGGTCGCTTTGGCGATGCATGAAAGCTGCCTTCGGAAGAGGCCTTCATTCGCCAACAAGTACCGTATTCCCCTGCAGCCAAAGGAAGTGCGGCTTAAGCCTTCGGGCAGAGGGAAGAGAGGGATCTTGTCGCCGCCGAAATCGTATACCCTGAAGCATACCCGGAATGCTTTTGCGCGAGAAATGACATCCTTGTAGAATTCTATCTCTTCATCTTCAGACGGCCTTGTTGTCTTTTGAAGAAAGTAGAATTCCGTTCTGAACAAACCGATGCCTTCTGCACCACGATTCAGCGCCGTCGTAACGTCATCCGCCGATGATGCATTTGCAAGTAATTCGATTCTTGTTCCATCGCGAGTGCGGCAATTCCGGTCTGACGCAATGCTGTTAGATACTATCATGTTCTCCTCCGCCAGGAGGATACAAGTTCTTTCTGCGGGGTGCAGGGCAATCCACCCGGCGTCGCCGTTCACAAATACCCTGTTCTTGGACCGGATAAGTGTGGCAATTCCCTTTATGCCGGCCACATAGGGAATTTTCAATTCGCGGCAAAGAATAGCGGCATGGGACACCGGACTGCCGGCTTCAGTGACAATCGCGGCGATATTCGCGGTGTTTAGATGGATAATATCGGATGGCAACAGCCGTTCGGATACAAGGATAGTCCCGGGCGGAACCTCATTTAGGGCGTTGGTTCGGACATGGTCAATTTCGATAAGGTTGGCGAGTATCCTGTGAAAAACGTCCTGAATATCCATAGCCCGAGCGCGAAACAAGCCATCGCTAAGCGATTCGAAACTGCCACGCAACTCAAGAAGGCGCTGCGCGAGGACAAACTCGGCATTGAGTTTCTGGGACACGATCCGATCAGCTACCTGAGGAATTTCGTTCGAATCATCGATCATGCACAGTTGGACCTCGAAAATTTCCGAGATTTCTCCAGACATGCTCGTGCGCAGCAGGGCAATTTGCTCCCTGCTCCGCTTGGCGGCGTTGTGCAACCGCTCCTTTTCAGCCGCGACATCCTGCACCTGATATTTATAGGAAACCAGGGCATCCAGGTCAATGGCGGAAATTCTGCGAGCGATCCCTTGCGCAAGGCCGGGGGACAAAGAGAGCCCCTGAAACCTAATCTCCTGGGTGCTGGCGTTCTTTGTTGAGATCATGGTCAGCGGTCCCTTACGAGCGTCTCGACCGTTTCGAGAAGATCTTCTATCTCAAAGGGCTTGGTCAAATACTCATCGGCGCCCAATAGTAATTTGCCAATCATTTTGTCGCGTGGAGTGTCGCGGGCCGTAAGCATGACAATTCTTTGAGGCCGTTGTGAATCGTTATCTCTAATTGCCTTGCACACCTCCCACCCATCCTTCTCCGGCATCGTAATATCGAGGATGACAAGGCCGAACGACTCTCGTGTCAAGCAGGCAAGACCTTCAGTGCCGCTAGCGGCTGTTACAACCTCGTACCCTTCGGCCGACAGGTTAACGGTTAGGAGCGTACGAATGCTCGCATCGTCATCTATGACCAGAATCTTTTTGCCCATACAGATCGATTCGTTCCGTCACGCTTTGCCGCATGACTGCAGCAAAGGAAGGTCAATGTGAAACGTGGCGCCCTCTTGCGGCGCGGATTCGCACCAAATGTTTCCATTGTGCGCTTCTACAATGGCTTTTGCGATCGCGAGTCCGAGCCCAGTCCCGCCTTCTTCGGTGGTGCAGCGATAGAATTTCTCAAAGATTTTTGTTTGTTGCTCATGCGGGATTCCTGGCCCATTATCGGCGATTGAAACCTGCACTCTACCGCCAAGTACTTTCGCACGTATCGTCACAGACACGTTTGCTCCGCCATGATTACGGGCGTTCTCCAGAATATTGCGTAGTACCCTTTTTAGACGTTGTGGATCAGCCTCTATACCCGGCATGGATTCGGCGGCATCGATCGAGAACGTTCAATGGCCAAGGGAGAGACTTAATGCTTGCGGCAATAATTTGGGGTATGCTCACGCTAGCGATGCTGAGACGAAAATTACCCGTTTCTATCTTTGAGATATCCAAATATTCCTCGATCAGTGCGGACAGGGTCCTTCCTTCCTGCTCAATAATTGTATAGCATTCCTGCCGTTTCTCCTCAGTCATGTTGACCCTCGTGAGTGTTCTGGCAAAGCCGATTATTGAGGTAAGCGGCGTTCTGAGTTCGTGAGATATCATGGCTACGAATTCAGATTTTAAATTGTCAAGTTCCCGCAAACGTGTGTTCTTTTCAACGAGTTCGGTAGTTGCTTCGTCAATTTTCTCCTGCATGTGGTGTGTTAACGACCTGAGTGAGTCGGCCATTATCGTCAGCGCATCCAACAAATTTCCGTAGGCATCGTTGGTTTTTCGTTTCAGTTTCACGTCAAAGTCGCCACCGGCCACTCGCTTCGCCGCGTCGGTGGCCACACGGATGGGTTTTTCCATGGAATGAGAGGCAATCCACGCCATCAATGCGGACGAAAGAAAAATCAAGACGTCGAAAAAGACCGCCCACCGGATTGCGCGTGTGAAGTCATTCTGGGTTTTGGACAATGAATAGAGGATCTGTAACCTGAATTTGCCTGCTGAAGTATTCAGGAAAAATGATTTTGCGAAAATACCGTTTTTGACCTCCGAAATGTTTTTGGAATCGGAGAATAGGGGCGGCTCGTTCGGGCGGGTTGCATCTGAAGAGTACCGTATGATCCCGGCTGAATCAGTTATGATCACTCGAACAATGCCGGATTGCGTTGCGGCAAGGCTGAGAATTGCCCTGATTTCGTTCGGGGCTTCTTGGGCCAGGTTTTCTTCGACCTCATCCGCAAGGAGTTGTCCGATGGAATTGATTCGACTTATCTCCCGATCATACGTCAGTTGACTTATTATGGACATCCGGTTAAATGTCATCAGGACCATGATGGGCGTTATTACGACGAGTATTCCGATTACAAGCCGAAAACGATAGCTCATGCCAATCCCTTATTCTACCGTACCCCATGGCGGGCCCTTCAAATTGCTTCGGGGAGTGGGTAGTGCGTGGCATACATAACCGGAACAATCGCGCCCGCCCATCAAGTATACAATTTGAGATCGCCGGACGAGTATGAGTATTTTCCTGCGAATGCGATACCAGCCTGTAACAGTGCGCTCCGGCCATGGGCCTTGCGGCGGTCTGGCGATCAAACCTTCGTGATCCGGCCCCACAGCGCCCTCTCGGACAGATCTCCCCGAATAAGGACATGAACTTTCCGTGCACAACCGCCGCATTTATCTTATCCCCTGCTCCTGACGGGCTTCGTCATCTTGTGATGACTCGCCCGGGAACTGAGCCTTCTATGCGGTTGCTGTCCGTCGGCGCGCACCTTTGCGCTCGGACTTCCTTCAGACATCCGCTCGCGGGGCTGCCGTTGCCGTCGGATAGTAGATTTCATCATCATGCTTATACTCGCTTGTGATGATCGGCTACTCTTACAGGGGACTCTCACCCCCCATCAGTTCATGCCCATGTCGGGCGTACACAAAAGAGCAGCGACCCGAAGGCCGCCGCGCACGATCAGTCTTCCCCTAGCGTTGTCATACGGGACCGATGAGTCTAGCTTGAATCTTCTGCGCGCCAACTGCCCGCAGTACCTCTTGTGAGAAATACCGGCCCCTATCGTACCTCACCAGCATTAGCTGGTAGCGCAAAGGACAGAATTTAGCAGAAACTATGCCATCTCCTTCTTCCAGTGCCGCTGCCAGATTCCTGCGCCGCTGCTCCTCCAAGTCTTCGGATACATGCACTACAATTTCCGCCGCATTCTTTGCCTCATTAAATGTAGGCATATGATGTATCTGCTGATCCATTGGAAGCCTCCTTCATTTCGTGTCCCGCGCGCTACACAGGGTTACTCTTCTTTGCTGCTGATCGTCTAATACTCGTCGCTTCTGCCGTGAGTAGAGAGAGCTCGACGTTCGCGCGTTACCTTACGCCTCACGAATTAGCCTAGAAGCGCCTATTACACGGGTCAATGCTTTCGAATTCTATATATGGACAGCTAAGCGGCAAACGCGGCACTTCGAAAGGGACGCGGTGGCGGATATTTGAACGAATAACCCCGAGCATGGTTGTCCCGTCAGCGAGCCCCCGGCAGGCACAATCCAATCCCTGGATACCCGGTCGGGAACGATGGACCGGTCCCGCTGGACAGGCAGCAGACGCAAGGTGACGGTAACGTTGACGGTGACAGTCCTGGATCACTTTGACAGATCCCAGCAATAATGCGGGAGAGAGCCTAGCGACCTGTAACACTTAAACCGTTAGTATCATCATGTCTGTGGAGGGCATGATGAAATTGACCAAGAGCGAACGCATGGAACTGCAGCGACAAGCCAGTGCGAGGAACGGCCGAGCGGATTCTGCGCGACCCGCTCGCCTGGTGCTGCCGCTGTCGCCCGGGCGCGCCGAGCGACAGGGTTTTGAGTACTTTCGCCACGGCACGCTGTCGCTGTATGCGGCCTTCAACACCCAGACCGGTGAAGTGCTGGGCAAGACGGCGCAGCGCCACACTTCGGCCGAGTTCGTCGCGTTCCTCACCGACATCGTCGCCAACCAGCCCGCCGGCAAACAGATCCACGTCATCGCCGACAACCTCTCGGCCCACAAGACCCAGCGCGTCGAAGCGTTTCTGGCGGCACACCCGCGTGTTCATCGGCACTTCGCCCCCACGTACTCGTCCTGGCCCAACCAAGTCGAGTTGTGGTTCGCCAAGATCGAGCGCGATGGCATCGCCCGCGGCGTATTCACTTCCGTAACCGATCTGAAGAGAAAGCTCATGCGCTACCTCCGCCAGTACAACAAGAACGCCAAGCCCGTGCAGTGGAAATACTTCGATCCATCGCGACGTATTACTCCCGATTCAATCGTTACAGTCCACTAGTGTTCGATCGACCTCCGCCCGCCGACTAGGCAGATCGTGCAAAGGTATCACGTTTCCACCCTTGGCGACGCCATCAAGATAATCTGCCCACCACTGCATCATTCGCCGCCGCTCCTCCAGGTATTCAGCCCGATGGTAAGCCGCACGCACTTTGTTTCGCTCGGCATGCGCAAGCTGGCGCTCTATCGCGTCCGGCGTGAAGCCACTCTCGTTTCATGGACGGTAACCTGTCTGTGGTACCCGATACGATACATGGCATAGAGCATAGTGTTTTCGCTCATGGGCTTTCGCAGGTTGCTCTGACCGGGAAAAACAAGCTGATGACGGCCGGTCAGCGGTTGCAGTTCCTTCAACACAGCCACTGCCTGGGTCGCTAGCGGAACAATGTGCTCGGCCCGCACTTCATGCGTTCCGCCGGAATGCGCCATTCGGCGCGCTCCAAATCCAGTTCATTCCACGTCGCGCCCCCGCAGTTCCTTTGATCGCACGAAGGTCAGCAGAGCCAGGCGCAGCGCCAATCGTGTCAGGAGTTGCCCTTCGTATGCATCCAATCTTGCAAGGAATTCAGGCAAATCAGCCCGACTCAGTGCCGCCCGGTGTGTGATCTTGTGGGTTTGCAGCGCGCCCGCCAAATCGGCCGCGGGGTTTGACTTGGCCCGCCCTGTCTGAACTGCATAACGGAACACGGCGCGGACCCGCTGTAACATCCGGGACGGATAATCCTTCGCTCCCCGGCTTTCGATCTTGCGAAGTGAGGCCAAGACCTGCGGAGGATCGACTTGGTCGACGGACAGATGGCCGTATTCAGGGAATATTTCCTTTTCCAGCGAATCCAACACCCGCGCTGCATGGTCTGAAACCCAACGCCCCTTCTGCGTTTCGTGGCACTCCCGGGCGATGAGTTCGAGTGAATTCTCGGCCTGGGCTTTGGCCTGCTCTTTCCGACCCTGCTTGACCGCGCTAGGATCGCTCCCATTAGCAATGATCTTGCGGGCCTAGTCGCGCCGCTCCCGGGCATCCTTCAACCCAACGTCCGGGTATACCCCGAGAGAGATTCGCTTCTCTTTCCCCTGGAACCGGTACTTCAAGCGCCATCACTTCCTACCGCCGGGAGGAATTTCCAAATAGAGCCCCCCGCCATCGAACTGCTTTCGAGTTTTCGGTCCGCCTTGATGTTGCGGATTGCGGTATCGGTCAGGGACATGGGGGCAACTCCGTTGTGACTAACTACCTCATGCCCCCAAAGATGCCCCTAGTTGCCCCCGACTGTAAATAGGCACCAGCGGACTCTATAGACCACAAAAAACCCGCAAGTCATTCAACTGTGCGGGCTTTCAGGACTTCCCCGGACGTTGCCGGACGTTGATTTGGTGCCGACGGCGAGACTCGAACTCGCACGACTTACGTCACTACCCCCTCAAGATAGCGTGTCTACCAATTCCACCACGTCGGCGTTTGAACGTTTACTTGGTCGGTTTCTTCGGCTTCGTCGGCGCTGCTTTGGGCGGCACTTCGGCCGGAACGGCGGCAGGCGCTTTGGCCGCCGGCGCATCCGCTGCAGGCGCTTCGGGAACGTCGGCGGCCGGCGCGTTGTCGCCCGGCGCACCCGCCGCGGGCGCTTCGGGCATATCGCCCGGCGGCAGGTCGGTCGCCGGTTTGGCAGGTTCCGCCGGCGCGACCTGCTCGGTGACGCTGACGGCGTCGCCGCCGCGCTTGAGCACCAGCGGCGACGACAGCAGAACGCTGTTGGCGAAGAACAGCGCGGCCAGGATGGCGGTGGCCCGGCTGAGGAATGACCCGGAGCCGCGCGCGCCGAACACCGTGCCGGACGCGCCGCTGCCGAAGGCAGCACCCATGTCGGCGCCCTTGCCCTGTTGCAGAAGCACCAGGCCGATCACCGCAAAACCAAGCAGAACCTGTACCGCCAGTAATACCGAAAACATGTTGTCGCCCCGGGCGCGTCGTTGCAGCTACGCCCTAATGTCCTTCAACCCCCGGCCTTGCATATGGCCAGGAACTCGTCCGCCTTCAGCGATGCGCCGCCGATCAGGCCGCCGTCGATGTCCGGCATCGCAAACAACTCGGCCGCATTCGAACCCTTGACGCTGCCGCCGTACAGAATCTGAACCTTGTCGGCCACGCCGGCGTCGCGCTGCGCGATCTCGTCGCGAATGAATGCGTGCACGTCCTGCGCCTGCTGCGGCGTCGCCGTCTTGCCGGTGCCGATCGCCCAGACCGGCTCGTAGGCGATGACCGCGTCGTTCAGCGCGGCGACGCCTTCGAGGTCGATCACGGCCCCCAACTGGCGCGCGACCACCTGCTCGGTGATGCCCTGTTCGCGTTCCGCGAGCAGTTCGCCCACGCACAGAATCGGGGTCAGCCCCTGCCTGCGCGCCGCGGCGAATTTGCGCGCGGTGAACTGATCGTCCTCGGCGTAAAGGCTGCGGCGTTCGGAGTGGCCGACGATGGCGTAGGTGCAGCCGAACTCGCGCAGCATGGCGCCCGCGACTTCGCCGGTAAAGGCGCCGGAGTCCTGATCGCTGACGTCCTGACTGCCCCATAGGACCGGCGTGCCCCGGAGCAGTTCCGCGACATAGGGGATGTAGATGAAGGGCGGACAGACCGCCGCCTGAGTCTGTTTGAGATCGCCGGCACCGGCTTTGACGCCCGCGATCAGTTGTCCGATGCTGCCAAGGGAACCGTTGAGTTTCCAGTTACCCGCCACCAGTGTCCGCCGCATGCCGTCCTCCCATAAACCCCTGAAAACAGCCGCGTAGCGTAGCGGTCCGGGGCCGAAAAATCAAATTTGCGCGGGTCAGGGCGCGGCCGCCCCGCCGGCACAGGAATCCTCGATCGGGATGACCAGGACGCCGTCGCGATACACCGGGGCCGGACGCGGCCGGCTGCGCGCGATCAGTCCCGACTGGCCGTGATAGACGCGGTATTCGAGGCCCGGGTCGATGTCGAGGTAGACCGAGCTGCCGAACTGCGTGTCGACCGGCGACAAGCGGCCGATGTACCGTGCCGTCAGCGCCGCCAGGTCCGGCAGTCCCTCGGGCTCCAGGTCAATCGCGCTGCGCGGCTGCGCCAGCTCCTGGGCGGCGGATCGGTAGCGTCCGCCGAGCCGCTCCAGCCGGTAACGCGCGTCGAAGCCCAGCAGGTTGGCCCACGACTTCCACTTCAGAAACGCCGCATCGACGCGCCACTGGTCGCCGTTGAGTTGCCGCACCAGCGGTTCGCAGCGGCCTGCGGCGTAGAAATTGACGCGGTAGACCTGCGGCGCGACGTAGTCGAAGATCAGACGCGCGACCGGTTTTTCCAGCGTCAGCCGGTGCCAGGTGTAGAATGTCGAAGCGGTCATCAGCACCAAGGCGGCGAAAACGCCCAGCACGCCGAACAACAGGATGCGCCGGACCGGTCTCAGGCGCACGCCAGGCGCACCACCGATGCGAGGGCGTCGACCTGCTCGATGACCAGCGCGTCGTCTTCGCCTTCGACCATGACGCGGATCAGCGGTTCGGTGCCGGACGGCCGCAACAGCACGCGGCCGCGCCCGTTCAAGCGCGCCTCGGCCGCACGCACGGCGGCCTGCACGGGCACGCTGGTCGCCGGATCGAAGTTCCGCGCGACCGGCACGTTGACCATGTGCTGCGGATACTTGCGCATGCCGGCGCCGAGTTCGCTCAACGATCGGCCGTTCTGCACCAGCGGTATCAGAACCTGCAGCGCCGCCACGATGCCGTCACCGGTCGTGGTGCGGTCCAGGCAGATGATATGCCCCGACGACTCGCCGCCCAGCATGCCGCCGGCAGCCAGCAGTTTTTCCATGACGTAGCGGTCGCCGACGGCCGCGCGCTCGAAGTCGATGCCGTTGGCGGCGAGCGCATGCTCCAGGCCCAGGTTGCTCATCAGGGTGCCGACCACCGGCCCGTGCAGCCTGTTCCGCTCCTTGCGGTCGCGGGCGATGATGTAGAGCAGTTCGTCGCCGCCGACAATCTCGCCGTGCTCGTCGACCATGATCACGCGGTCACCGTCGCCGTCAAAGGCGATGCCCACGTCCGCGCCCTGATTGAGCACGGCCTGGCGTAGCAGCGCCGGCGACGTGGCGCCGCAGTCGCGGTTGATGTTGAGTCCGTTGGGGCTGACGCCGATGCTGACCACGTCCGCGTCGAGTTCCTCGAACACGCTCGGCGCCACGTTATAGGTCGCGCCGTTGGCGCAGTCCAGTACGATCTTGAGCCCCTTGAGATTGAAGCCCGCCGGCGTCGTGCCCTTGCAGAATTCGATGTAGCGGCCGTGCGCGTCGTCGACGCGCTCCGCCTTGCCGAGTCTGTCGGGCGCAACCGTCCGCATCGGCTTGTCGAGTTCGGCCTCGATCGCGCGCTCGATGGCATCGTCCAGCTTGGTCGCGGTGCTGGAAAAGAATTTGACGCCGTTGTCCTCGTGCGGATTGTGCGAGGCACTGATGACAATGCCGGCGCAACAGTGCAGGGTGCGTGTGAGGTAGGCGATGCCCGGCGTCGGCATCGGTCCCAGCAGGCGGATGTCCACGCCCGCCGCCGACAGCCCCGCTTCCAGCGCCGACTCGAACATGTAACCGGAAATGCGCGTGTCCTTGCCGATGACCACGCGCCGGTGGCCGCCGGCCTTGCCGAGCACGCGGCCGGTCGCCCAGCCGAGTTTCAGCATGAACTCGGCGTTGATCGGGTATTCGCCGACGCGGCCGCGGATACCGTCGGTGCCGAAAAGTTTTTTGGTCATTGAGCGCTTACCTCTACCAAGGACTCTCTGATCGAGTCGCCACTCCGGCGACAGACAGCATCCGGAGCACTTCAAATCGATGGATCCCGGCCTTCGCCGGGATGACGGGTCGTGGCCAGACCGAAGCGCCACTGACCCGATGCCTGCACGGCAGCGAACAGACGCAGCGCCTGCCGCGTTTCGGCGACATCATGCGCGCGCACCAGGCGCGCGCCGCGCTCGACCGCCATCAGCGCCAGCGCCACGCTCGGCACCAGCCGCTCTTCCACGTCCAGATCGAGCAGCGCGCCGATCATGGATTTGCGCGACAGACCGACCAGCACCGGACAACCCAGTGTAGCCAGCTCCGGCAACCGGGCCAGCAGACGCAGATTATGCTCGACGCGCTTGCCGAAGCCAAAGCCGGGATCGATCAGCAGCCGCTCGCGCGGGATGCCGGCGGCGCGGCAGGCGTCGATGCGCGCGGCCAGAAACGCCGTGACCGCGGCGACAACGTCGCCGTCGTAGTGCGGCGCCTGCTGCATGGTCGCCGGTTCGCCCTGCATGTGCATCAGACAGACCGGCACGCCCAGCGCGACGGCGGCGTCGAGCGCGCCGGGTTCACGCAGCGCGCCAACGTCGTTGATCAGCCCTGCACCCGCGCGGACCGCGGCGCGCATCACGCCGGGCTTGCGGGTGTCGATCGACAGGGGCACCGGCAGCTCGCCGGCCACCAGGCGCTCGATCACGGGTACGACGCGGTCGATTTCCTCGGCTTCGGACAGGGTCCGCGCGCCGGGGCGGGTCGACTCGCCGCCGACGTCGACGACGGCCGCGCCCGCCTCCACCATCTTCCAGGCCTGTTCGCAGGCACGCGTGGGCGCGAGAAAACGGCCGCCGTCGGAAAACGAGTCGGGCGTGACGTTGAGTACGCCCATGACCTGGGGTGTCGAGAGATCGAGCGGCTTGCCGCCGCAGTCGAACACGAGGTTCATTGAACGCAGGGAAAGACGGAACGGGTTCCCGGCAAGCTTCCGTACTGAAACATCACGCCGGCAACAGCCGGCGCAAAACGGATCAAGATGTCCCGTCATTCCGGCGAAGGCCGGAATCCAGGGTTCGCACCTGCCTGGATTCCGGCCTTCGCCGGAATGACGAATCGGAAATCGCTGACCGGTAGAGCGACCTGCCCGGTCACGTCAATACTGACCCGCCGGGCCGCCAATCGGTCCATCGGCCGCGCTGCTCTTGCCGGGCACTTCCTTGTCGACCGGCTTGCCGCGCCCGGAACTGCTCTGCGAATCGTCCCAGCCGTCCGGTGGACGCGGTGTCCGGCCGGCCATGATGTCGTCGATCTGATCGGTGTCGATGGTTTCGTACTTGATCAGCGCCTCGGCCATCCTGTGCAGTTTGTCGAGGTTCGCGTGCAGTATCTGTTCCGACCGCTGGTAGTTGCGATCGACGATGGCGCGTATCTCGGCATCGATGGCGTGTGCGGTTTCGTCGGACACGTTCTTGTGCTGGGTCACCGAGTGACCGAGAAACACCTCGCCTTCCTCTTCGCTGTACGTCAGCGGCCCGAGCCGTTCCGACAGCCCCCACTTGGTGACCATGTTGCGGGCCAGTTCCGTCGCGCGCTGAATGTCGTTCGACGCGCCGGTGGTCACCATGTCCGCGCCGAAGATCAGCTCTTCGGCGATGCGCCCGCCGAACAGGCTGGAAATCTGGCTCTCCAGGCGCTGCTTGCTGAAGCTGTAACGGTCTTCCTCGGGCAGGAACATCGTCACGCCCAGCGCGCGGCCGCGCGGAATGATGGTCACCTTGTAGACCGGATCGTGCGACGGGACCGAACGGCCGACGATCGCATGGCCGGCCTCGTGGTAGGCGGTGAGCTTCTTTTCGCTCTCGCTCATCACCATCGACTTGCGCTCGGCGCCCATCAAGATCTTGTCCTTGGCTTTCTCCAGGTCGTCCATGTCCACCAGGCGCTTGTTGGCGCGCGCGGCGAACAGCGCGGCCTCGTTCACCAGGTTGGCCAGATCGGCGCCGGAAAAACCGGGCGTGCCGCGCGCGATGATCGCCGGCTTGACGCTTTCGTCCAGCGGCACCCGGCGCAGGTGCACCTTCAGGATCTGTTCGCGGCCGCGGATGTCCGGCAGCGGCACCACCACCTGGCGGTCGAAGCGGCCGGGACGCAGCAGCGCCGGATCGAGCACGTCGGGGCGGTTGGTCGCGGCGATGACGATGACGCCTTCGTTGCCCTCGAAGCCGTCCATCTCGACCAGCAACTGGTTGAGCGTCTGCTCGCGCTCGTCGTGACCGCCGCCGAGGCCGGCGCCGCGATGGCGGCCGACCGCGTCGATTTCGTCGATGAAGATGATGCAGGGCGCATGCTTCTTCGCCTGGTCGAACATGTCACGCACGCGCGAGGCGCCGACGCCGACGAACATCTCGACGAAGTCGGAACCGGAGATGGTGAAGAACGGCACCTTGGCCTCGCCGGCGATGGCCTTGGCCAGCAGCGTCTTGCCGGTGCCGGGCGAACCGACCATCAGAATGCCGCGCGGAATCTTGCCGCCCAGCTTCTGGAACTTGCCGGGGTCGCGCAGGAACTCGACCAGTTCGGCCACTTCCTCTTTGGCTTCCTCGACGCCCGCGACGTCGCTGAACGTGATCTTGACCTGGTCCTCGCCGAGCATGCGCGCGCGGCTCTTGCCGAACGACATCGCGCCGCGGCCGCCGGCGCCGCCCTGCATCTGGCGCATGAAGAAGATCCAGACGCCGATCAGCAGCAGCATGGGGAACCAGGAAATGAAGATCTGCATCAGCACGGAATCCTGTTCCGGTGCCTGGGCGCGCACTTCGACGCCGCTTTGGAGCAGATCGTCGATCATCTTGGGATCGCTGGGCGTGTACGTGGAGAAACTCTCCCCGCCGGAATATTCGCCCTTGACGGTGCGCCCGTCGATCAGCACGCGCTCGACCCGGCCGCCCTTGACGTCATTGATGAACTGCGAGTAGGGCACGGCGGGCGAACGCGGCGCGGGCGGCCCGAAATTGTTGAACACGGACATGAGAATGACCGCGATGACCACCCACAGAAGAATGTTTTTCGCCATATCGTTCAAGTCAAACCACCTCAATTTGCGCGGCCCGTTGCCAAAGATCGGCAACCCACCGCCCTGGAAGGCTTTTCGGCCGGCCCTCCTCCCACTGAAACCTTACTACACCTTAGACCCTCTCGCCAGCGCATAAACCTCACGACTGCGTGGCCTGGAGGCCTTGGGCTTTCGGACCACCACCGTCCGGTAACGTTCGCGCAGCGTCCTGACCAGCGGATCGAACCCCTCGCCCTGGAAAAGCTTGACGACCAATGCGCCGTCGGGTTTCAACACCCAGCCGGCGAAGTCGATCGCCAGCTCGGCGAGATACATGGCTTTGGGTTGATCGACCGCGCCGACGCCACTCACGTTGGGGGCGATATCCGAAATCACAAGGTCGACAGGACGCCCGTTCAGCGCGTCGAGCAGCGCCTGCATGACCCCATCGTCGCGAAAATCGCCCGGGATGAAGGTGACGCCGGGCAAAGGGTCCATGGGCAGAATATCGAGCGCGAAGACGCGGCCGTCGGCGCCGAGGCGAGTCAGCGCATACTGGCTCCAGCCGCCGGGCGCCGCACCGAGATCCACTACCGTCATGCCGGCACCCATTACCTTATACTTGGCCTGGATTTCATCGAGTTTGAAAACCGCGCGCGAGCGCCAGCCCTCGCGCTGGGCGCGCTTGACGTATTCGTCGCTGAAGTGTTCGTTCAGCCATCGCTGACTGCTCTTGCTGCGCGCCATGGAATCCGCCGGTATACTCTGCCGCCCCTGCCCGGCCGCAATTGCCGCCGCACGGGGACACACGGCGGCCATTGTACCGCGACTGCCCTTCGACCGAAGCGGATCGCCCCCTGGGGCGCACACTGAATGAAACTCACCGAACACCAGAAGAAGAGCCTGCGCGGCATGGGTCACCGGCTCAAGCCGGTCGTCATCGTCGGCGCCGCCGGCGTCACCGACGCCCTGGTGGCCGAACTCTCGAGCGCGCTGGAACATCATGAGCTGATGAAGGTGCGCGTCAACGCCGGCGATCGCGCCGCGCGCGACGAACTGCTGGACCGGTTGTGCCGCGATGCGGACGCGCACGTCATCCAGCGCGTCGGGCACGTCGCACTGCTGCTGAAACTGCGCAAGAAGAAATCCCGTCTGGCCGGCGTCCTGTCCAATATACGCTAGCGTGGGATGCCGGCTGTCGCTGTTTAGCAACGGCTCGCCGACCTTAATCCTGCGGCGATCCGGGGTCAAGGCTCCCGGAAGAGGCGACCGCATGTTATTATTAGATTTTAATAAACAACAACTCGGGGTCGGAGACCGGCCGTGACGTACAAAGTCCAGGCAATCCAAGGCATCGGCCCGACCTGTGCTGAAACGCTGACGCAGGCGGCTATCGAGACGACCGGGGACCTGCTCAACCTTTGTGGCAAAGCCGGGGGCAGCGAATACTCCGGACGGCCGGAAACCGCGCGCGTCGGCAGGTTACGGGCATTGCATCGCCGCCGCGCCGACGGTCCGCGGGCAAACTGCGCGAAATCATGAGCGCGAAGAAACTGACCCGCGCCGCCCCGGGCGTCGGCCGGTTGGAGAAATGGATTGGGCACTCAGGGGATCTCGACCCGATGATCGGTCATCGATCCGACGCGTCAGTCCCCGATCGGGAATAGTTCCGGATTTTCATTCACCAACGAACCTTCAGCTATGGGAGATACGACAATGCGTTTAGTACTCAGTTTGATTTTGGGCAGCCTTCTGGTTCTCGGCGGCTGCAGCAAGCAAAGCGACGAGCAAACCGAATCGACGACGGAAAAAGCCGGTTCGACGACCGAGCCCGGCGGCACGATGATGGATGACGCGAGCGAGTCGGCTTCGGAAGCCGCGACCTCCGCCAATCAAGCGGGTTCCGAGGCGATGGGCGCAGTGAAGAAGGACATCAACCCGGACGAGTCGGATGCCGAAGGCGATGCCGCCAAGGGCGCCGGCGACGACATGAAAGACGAGAAATAGCGATGCGTTGATCGCGCGCCGCTCCGGGCGCCGCGCAACCGGAACCCTGCGGGTCGAGAGGCAGGCTCTCCGGGGGAATCCGGCGGGCGCTGGAATAACGCGCGTCGTGTCGGTCGGGCTGTTCCTGAAAGTGCCGGGACGGAAGAACGGGCAGTGGCGCGTCGCCGCTGCCCGTCTTATTTCGGCGCGGGATCAGCGCCGCAGCAGGGAACCGAGTATGCCGCGCGCGATGCTGCGGCCGACCGAACTGCCCAGCGAGCGCACGACACTTTTCACCATCGCCTCCACGACACCCTGGCGGTTGGAACCCGACTGCCGCGCGGCTTTCGCTTTTTCCTTATCACCGACCTCGCGCGCCTTTGCGTCGGCGTCCGCTTTGGCCTTTTCATCGGCGCGTTTTTGCAGCACTTCTAGCGCCGACTCGCGATCGACCGGCTGGTCGTAGTGACCGGCAACGGGGCTCAGGCCGAGCACCGCCTGGCGTTCCTCCGGCGTGACCGGTCCGATGCGCGACGCCGGCGGCCGGATCAGCGTGCGTTCGACCGGACTCGGCACACCCTCGCCGGTGAGCATGGACACCAGCGCCTCGCCGACGCCCAGTTCGGTGATGACCGTTTTAGTATCCAGTTTCTCGTTGCTGCGAAATGTCTCTGCCGCGGCGCGCACCGCTTTCTGGTCGCGCGGCGTGAACGCGCGCAGTGCGTGCTGCACCCGGTTGCCGAGCTGGCCGAGCACCACGTCCGGTACGTCCAGCGGATTCTGGGTGATGAAATAGACGCCCACGCCCTTGGAGCGGATCAAACGCACGACCTGCTCGATCTTCTCCAGCAGCGCCTTGGGCGCTTCGTCGAACAGCAGGTGCGCCTCGTCGAAAAAGAACACCAGCTTCGGCTTGTCCGGGTCGCCGACTTCCGGCAGCTCCTCGAACAGCTCGGACAGCAGCCACAACAGGAACGTCGAATACAGCGCGGGCTGCTGCATCAACTGGTCGGCGGCCAGGATGTTGACGAAGCCACGGCCGTCGTAGGTGCTGCGCAGCAGGTCCTTCAGGTCGAGCGCCGGCTCGCCCAGGAACATCCCGCCGCCCTGTTCCTCCAGCACCAGCAACCGGCGCTGGATGGCGCCGACCGACGCGGCGGCGATGTTGCCGTATTCCAGCGACAGGTCTTTCGCGTTCTCGCCGGCGAACGCCAGCAGCGAGCGCAGGTCCTTCAGATCGAGCAGCAGCAGGCCCTGGTCGTCGGCGAACTTGAACGCCGCGTACAGCACGCCTTCCTGGGTTTCGTTCAACTCCATCAGGCGCGCCAGCAGCAGCGGCCCCATCTCGGAGATCGTCGTGCGCACGGGATGGCCCTGCCGCCCGTAGAGGTCCCAGAAAATCACCGGGCAGCCGCCGTAGGCATAGTCGGTCAGCCCGACCTGCTGCGCGCGCGCCTCGAGTTTCGGATTGGCCGCGCCGGCCTGGCTCAGTCCCGCCAGATCGCCCTTAACGTTGGCGAGAAACACCGGGACGCCGCGCTGCGAAAACGCCTCGGCCAGCACCTGCAGCGTGACTGTCTTGCCGGTGCCGGTCGCGCCGGCGATCAGCCCGTGGCGGTTGGCGAAACGCGGCGCCAGATAGACCGGCTGTTCGCCCAGCCCGAGAAATATGCCTTGATCTTCCGCACTCACCGACAGTCTACGCTCACAATGAATCCGCTCGCACAGGCCGCGCGGACGCCGCTTTCATTCGCCCGACTCTTTCTTCAGATACGCTTTCAGTTCCTGGTCGAGCGCGGCGTAACGCCGGCCCAGTTCCTTCACCGCTTCCAGCTCCAGCATCGACGCCGGCTGCCGGCTGCCGGCGATCTGTTTCTGGATCTTCTTCAGCCCGGCGATGATCGCGTCGATCTGTTCGCGCAGCTCGGCCTTGTGCGCGTTCGTCATCGGTGCTCCAGCGCCTGGGTCCATCATGCCGGCGCTGCGGCCGCCATACGGCCGCCGACCCGCACGATGCCGTTGACCGCGGCCGGCCAATCGCCGATCGACACGGCGAGTATGAGCTTTATGGACGAATCCGGCATCCGACGCTGACCTCGTACTTGCGATAATCCTGTTGTTGCCAGGTGTGGTTTCAGCGCACCACCGATCCCGTGCCTAAGCGTCATGCCGGCGAAGGCCGGCATCCAGTGCATCGGGGCTACTGGATCCCGGCCTTCGCCAGGATGACATCTCGGTGCTCGAGCAGAGATTCCTTGCACCGAACGCCGCAAAGCATACCCGGAAGACGGGGGCGGAGTCGAATCGGCGCGGCCGGCCGGCTAGAATACGGATCCCTCCGTGACCCGGCGCGACCGATGAAAACGTCGAAAAAAACAGGCGGCACCCTCGCCTCGCTGCTCGTCATCGCGGCGATCGCGCTCTACCAGCACCACGCCGGCAACGGCAACACCACAGCGCGCCCGGACGCTCCGGTCAGAACTCCGGACGCCGGTGCCGCGCAACCCGCCGGAACGGAGGCAGCGTGGCGGTCGGGACAGTGGCTGGACCTACAGGGCCGGGTCGAACGAGTCCTGCGCGACGATAGCGAGGGTTCACGCCATCAGCGTTTCATAGTGCGCGTCGGCGACGGCCGCACGCTGCTGGTCGCGCACAATATCGACCTGGCGCCGCGCGTGCCGGTGAGCGAGGGCGATACGGTGAACATGCGCGGCCGGTACGAGGCGAACGGACGCGGCGGCGTCATTCACTGGACGCACCACGATCCGCAGGGCCATACCGGCGGCGGCTGGATCGAATATCGCGGCAAGCGGTACGAATAGAAGAATGCAGCAGCCGGAAGATCGGCGGCGCAACCGGCGCGCGGCGCGCAAGACGCCGGTCAGCGCCCCCGGGCGACGAGCACCAGCCCGATGAGGCAGTTGACCAGATAGAGCACGGAGGAAAGCCCGTGCAGGCGCCGGAAGTCCGGCGTGTCCACGGCACCGCTTTCGCGCAAGCCGGCGATCAGGGGCGCCAGCACGAACTCGCCGACCGCCGTCAACAGCAGCATGATGACGATCAGGATGAGCGCGGCGTCGAATCGAAACGCATTGCGGTACCAGCGTGTCGCCAGAAGAAAGAGGCCGCAACCCAGGCCGATCCAGGCGGTGATGCCGAACAGCGCGCCGGCGACGGTACCGGCCTGGGAACGTTCGAGCTGCTGGAACAGCACCGGCGCGACCATCAGCCCGACGGTCCAGAGACTGCCGATCCAGAGCGTCAGAACGATGCGGTCGATGGTCAGCATGAGCTTAAGTATGTGGAGGACAGAACCAACATTAGACCGCTAAGGACGCCGGGGCGCAAAACCCTTTTAACCACAAAGGACACGAAGAAGGTATTGTCTGGCGCGTGCTGTTCATGGCGCTTCGTATTGACTAATGACTGGGCTGGGCACCAACGAGACGCGGATGCCACCGAACTCGGGGTACTTGCAGTCGGAGCTGGCTTGCCCCCGAAGCGAACCTGGCCCTGTCAATCGCTGGCAAGCCCGCGCGTACCGGTATCCCGATGCGAAGCTTAAGCAAATTGTATCTTCGTGTCCTTTGTGTCCTTTGTGGTTAAGAAAGTTTCGTACCCTGGCACCCTGCGCAGTCAACCTCCGACATCGGCCGCGCTCGATCAGGTCCCTCACACGTACCGCACTTCCACGATCTCCAGGTTGCGCTCGCCGCCCGGCGCGCGCACGGTCGCAATGTCGCCCTCCATCTTGCCGATCAGCGCACGCGCGATCGGCGAATTGATCGAGATGCGCCCGGATTTGATGTCGGCTTCGTCCTCGCCGACGATCTGGTAGGTGATCGCGTCGCCGCTGTCTTCCTCGGCCAGGTCGACGGTGGCGCCGAACACGACCTTGCCGCCGGCGTCCAGCGCCGCCACGTCGATGACGTGGGCGTGCGACAGCTTGCCTTCGATGTCCTTGATGCGGCCCTCGGTGAAGCTCTGCTGCTCGCGCGCGGCGTGGTATTCGGCGTTTTCCTTCAGATCGCCGTGGGCGCGCGCCTCGGCGATCGCGGCGATGATGCGCGGCCGCTCGACGGTCTTGAGCTTGTGCAATTCCTCGCGCAGCTTTTCCGCGCCGCGCCGGGTAAGCGGTACCTTCTTCATGCTACGTACTCCTGATGCAGATCCTGCAGGCGATTGACCGTCGGGATGTCCATGAAGGTCAGCGCGAGCGAGGTCGCGTGACCGTGAGCGATGGTGGTGCTGTAGGGTACCTTGTGCTGCAGCGCGGCACCGCGAATCGTATAGGAGTCGGCGATCGCCTGCTTGCCTTCGGTCGTATTGATGATCAGATCGATCTGGTCGTTCTTGATCATGTCGACGATGTGCGGCCGGCCTTCGAGCACCTTGTTGACGACAGCGCACGGAATGCCGGCTTCCTGAATCGCCCCCGCCGTACCGCGCGTCGCCACCAGCCGGTAGCCCTGGCGGACCAGTTCGGCCGCGATCTGCACTGCCGGCTCGCGGTCGACCTTGCGCACACTGATAAACACGCGGCCGGCGCGCGGCAGGTCCGCACCGGCGGCGATCTGCGCCTTGGCGAACGCCTCGCCGAAACTGGCGCCGACCCCCATGACCTCGCCGGTCGATTTCATTTCCGGACCCAGCAGCGGGTCGACGCCGGGGAACTTGATGAACGGAAACACCGCTTCCTTGACCGAGAAATACCGGGGAATCCGCTCCCGCGTGACGCCCTGCGCGGCCAGCGATTTGCCGACCATGCAGCGCGCGGCGATTTTCGCGAGCTGATAACCGGTCGCCTTGGACACGAAAGGCACGGTGCGCGACGCGCGCGGGTTGACCTCCAGCACATAGATGCGGTCGTCCTGTATGGCGAACTGGGCGTTCATCAGTCCGACCACGTGCAATGCCCCGGCCATGGCGCGCATCTGGTCGCGCAGTTGCGCCTGAATCTCCGCGGACAAGCTGTAGGCCGGCAGCGAACAGGCCGAGTCACCCGAGTGCACGCCGGCCTGCTCGATGTGTTCCATGATGCCGCCGATCAGCACCCGCGCGCCGTCGCAGACCGCATCCACGTCGACTTCGACGGCGTCGTCGAGGAAATGGTCGAGCAGCACCGGCGAATCGTTGGAAACGCTGACCGCTGCGTTCATATAGGACTGCAGATCGTCCTGGTTGTGCACGACCTCCATGGCGCGCCCGCCCAGCACGTACGAAGGCCGCACCACCAGCGGATAACCGATCTCTTCAGCCAGTTTCACCGCCGCCTCGCTGCTGCGCGCGGTGCGGTTCGGCGGCTGCAGCAGCCCCAGGCGCATGATCAACTGCTGGAACCGCTCGCGGTCTTCCGCCAGATCGATGGAATCCGGCGTGGTGCCGATGATCGGAGCGCCGGCCGCCTCCAGGTCGCGCGCCAGCTTCAGCGGCGTCTGCCCGCCGTATTGCACGATCACGCCTTTGGGTTTTTCCTTGTCGATGATCTCCAGCACGTCCTCGAGCGTCAGCGGCTCGAAATACAGGCGGTCCGACGTGTCGTAATCGGTCGAAACGGTTTCGGGGTTGCAGTTGACCATGATGGTCTCGAACCCGTCCTCGCGCATCGCCAGCGCGGCGTGCACGCAGCAGTAATCGAACTCGATGCCCTGGCCGATGCGGTTCGGTCCGCCGCCCAGCACGACGATCTTGTCGCGCGCGGTCGGCGCCGCCTCGCATTCCTCCTCGTAGGTCGAATACAGGTAGGCGGTGGACGTGGCGAATTCGGCGGCGCAGGTGTCGACGCGCTTGTACACCGGACGCACGCCCAGCTTGTGGCGGTGCGCGCGCAACTGGTGTTCGGTCACGCCCAGCAGGCGGGCCAGGCGGCGGTCGGAGAAGCCCTTGCGCTTGAGGCCGAACAGACGGTCGCGGTCGAGGTCGCCCAGCGGCGCGCCGCGCAGCGATTGTTCGAGCTGGATCAATTCCTCGATCTGTGCCAGGAACCAGGGATCGATGGACGACAGCGCGTGAATCGCGTCCAGGCCCAGGCCGGCCCGGAACGCGTCGCCCACGAACAGGATGCGGTCGGCGCCCGGCTCGCGCAGTTCGCGCCGCAAACGATCCTGGTTCTGCTCGTCGTTGGCCCCGAGGCGCTCATCCAGGCCGTCGATGCCGGTTTCCAGCCCGCGCAGCGCCTTTTGCAGCGACTCCTGGAACGTGCGTCCGATCGCCATCACCTCGCCGACCGATTTCATCTGGGTGGTCAGGCGGTTCTGCGCCTGCGGGAATTTCTCGAACGTGAAGCGCGGCACCTTGGTGACGACGTAATCGATGGACGGCTCGAACGACGCGGGCGTGGCGCCGCCGGTGATTTCGTTGCGCAGCTCGTCCAGCGTGTAACCGACCGCCAGCTTCGCGGCGACCTTGGCGATCGGAAACCCGGTGGCCTTGGACGCCAGCGCGGACGAACGCGATACGCGCGGGTTCATTTCGATGATGATCATGGCGCCGTCGGCGGGATTGATCGCGAACTGCACGTTCGAGCCGCCGGTGTCGACGCCGATCTCGCGCAGCACGGCGAGCGACGCGTCGCGCATGATCTGGTATTCCTTGTCGGTCAGCGTCTGCGCCGGCGCGACCGTGATCGAGTCGCCGGTGTGTACGCCCATCGGATCGAAGTTCTCGATGGAACAGATGATGATGCAGTTATCCTTGCGGTCGCGCACCACTTCCATTTCGTACTCTTTCCAGCCGAGCACGGATTCCTCGATCAGCAGCTCCTTGGTCGGCGACAGCTCCAGGCCGCGCTCGCAGATCTCGACGAATTCCTCCCGGTTGTAGGCGATGCCGCCGCCGCTGCCGCCCATGGTGAACGACGGACGGATCACGGTCGGATACCCGATCTGCGCCTGGACCTGGATCGCCTCCTCCATGCTGTGCGCAATCGAGGCGCGCGGCGTCTTCAGACCGATCTTCTTCATCGCCGCGCGGAAACGGTCGCGGTCTTCGGCCTTGTCGATGGCGTCGCGCGTGGCGCCGATCATCTGCACGCCGAATTTTTCCAGCACGCCTTCGCGCGCAAGATCCAGCGCGCAGTTGAGCGCGGTCTGGCCGCCCATGGTCGGCAGCAGCGCGTCCGGCCGTTCCTGCTCGATGATGCGTTGCAGCGTCTGCCAGTTGATCGGCTCGATGTAGGTGGCGTCGGCCATTTCCGGGTCGGTCATGATGGTGGCCGGATTGGAGTTGACCAGAACGACGCGGTAGCCTTCCTCCTTCAGCGCCTTGCACGCCTGCGCGCCGGAGTAGTCGAACTCGCAGGCCTGACCGATGACGATCGGCCCGGCGCCGATGATGAGGATGCTGTGTATGTCGGTACGTTTCGGCATGTCTGACCTGTTGTTCGGTTAATTTTAACCGCGAAGGACGCGAAGGACGCGAAGGAAAAGAATTCTAAACGCTAAGGCGCGCAAAGGCGCGCGAAGTATTTCTTTGCAGGATCGCTTCAAGAACGAACCAGTTTACCTGGCCAACCACGCCCACACTGTTTCTCCCGCGGGAAAAACCCTTGATCATATTTTCTTCGCGCGCCTTTGCGCGCCTTTGCGGTGAAAAATTGGGGTTTACCTTCGCGTCCTTCGCGTCCTTAGCGGTTAAGATGGATTCACTTGACCCCCGCCTCCCTGAACCCCGCCTGCTGGCGGATCAGGTCCAGGAAATGATCGAACAGCGGCGCGACGTCGTGCGGACCCGGGCTCGCCTCGGGGTGTCCCTGGAAGCTGAACGCGGGTTTGTCGGTGCGATGAACGCCTTGCAGGGAACCGTCGAACAGCGAGCGGTGCGTCGGACGCAGGGTGGCCGGCAGCGACGCCTCGTCCACCGCGAAACCGTGGTTCTGGCTGCTGATCATCACGCAGCCGGTATCCAAGTCCTGCACCGGATGGTTGGCGCCGTGATGGCCGAACTTCATCTTCACCGTGCGCGCGCCGCTGGCCAGCGCCAGCAACTGGTGTCCCAGACAGATACCGAAGATCGGCACGCCGGCGGCGAGCAGTTCCCGGATCGCCTTGATCGCGTAATCGCAGGGTTCGGGATCGCCCGGACCGTTGGACAAAAACACGCCGTCGGGCGCCAGCGCCAGCACCTCGCGGGCGGGCGTCTGCGCCGGCACCACGGTCAGGCGGCAACCCCGGTCGACCAGCATGCGCAGGATGTTGCGCTTGACGCCGTAGTCGTACGCCACGATGTGGTGCGGCAGATGCTCGCGCACAGGATGCGGCGCGCCGGGCAGCCCGCCTTCCAGCGTCCAGCTCCCCTGCGCCCATTCGTACGGCAGGCCGGTGGTCACTTCCTTGGCCAGGTCCATGCCCTTGAGTCCCGGAAAGCCGCGCGCGGCGGCCAGCGCCGTCTGTTCGTCGATGGCCGCGCCGGCGACCAGGCAGCCGCTCTGCGCACCCCTCTCGCGCAGAATGCGGGTCAGGCGCCGCGTGTCGATATCGGCGATGCCCACGATTCCGTGCTGTTTGAGGTAATCGTCGAGCGCGCCCTGGCTGCGCCAGTTGCTCACGCGCAGCGGCAGATCGCGGATGATCAGCCCCGCGCACTGGATTCTCGCGGACTCTTCGTCTTCGTGGTTGACGCCGGTGTTGCCGATATGAGGATAGGTCAGCGTCACCAGTTGCCGGGCATAGGAGGGGTCGGTGAGTATCTCCTGATAGCCGGTCATGGCGGTATTGATACGGAGAACACGGCCAGACCGACGAAGGCCATTCTGCAAAATGCGGCGCGATTTATTCTCGGTCTGACTGCTGCAGAATCGCGCAGCCGGCCGGCAAAGCCCGTATCTCATGCTACTTTCGGAGATCCCTGCTGGTTTGGTCGGGGAGTCGGACCTGACGACCCGCTTCCCGGAGTAGCAGGTCGCGTGCCCGCGAGAATGGGCAGTAAGTTCAATCCGCGATAATCCCTCCGACCCGCTCAAGGAAGGGTGAGAAAGCGCCCATGACCACGCGACGATCGTTCCTCACCGCGCTCGCCGGCACCACCACGACGCTCCCCATGTTCCACTCCAGTGCGATGAAGCGGGTTATGCGGGCCACCGAGGTGGCCGGTTCCCGTCCAGCGAACGCGGTCGCCGACGATGAGATGTACTGGTCGCAGATTCAGCGGGCGTTCGACGTGGATCGCACCATGGTCAACCTGAACAATGGCGGCTGCTCCCCCGCCCCGACCCATGTGCTGGAGCAGATGATCCGGGACCTGAGGTTCAGCAACGAGCTCCCGGTCTACAACATGTGGCAGGTCATCGAACCCCGGATCGAGAGCGTGCGCCGGGACCTCGCCAGCGATTTCGGGTGCGACCCCGAGGAAATGGCGATCACCCGGAACGCCTCCGAGGCCAATGAGATCATGATCCTGGGGCTCGATCTCAAGCCGGGCGACGAAGTGATCGTCACCAATCAGAACTATGGCCGGATGCTGACCACCTGGCGGCAGCGGGTCCGCCGCGAGGGGATCGTGCTCAAGGAAATCTCCTTCAAGGTCCCCCCACCCTCCCAGCAATACCTGGTCGATCAGTTCGCCGCGGCGATCACGCCCCGCACCCGGGTCATTGAGGTCACCCACATCACCAACCTGACCGGGCAGGTCATGCCGGTGAAGGAGCTGATGGCGCTGGCCCGGCCCCGGGGGATCGAGGTCTTCGTGGACGGCGCCCACAGCTACGCGCACTTTCCCTTTACCAGGGACGAGCTCGATTGCGATTACTTCGGCACCAGCCTCCACAAGTGGCTGCTCGCGCCGATCGGGGCGGGGTTCCTCTATGTGCGGAAGGAAAAGCAGAAGAAGCTCTGGGCCATGATGGCGGCGCCGCCCGAAATGGACGAGAACATCCGGAAATACGAGGAGATCGGGACCCATCCGGCCGCCAACCACAATGCGATCGCCGCGGCCCTGGCCTTCCACCGCGGCATCGGGGCCGATCGGAAGATTGCCCGGCTGCGCTGGCTCCGGGATCGCTGGGCCAAACGGCTCGCGTCAACCAGCGATCGGGTCCAGATCCTCACCCCGCTCGACTCTCCCTACTCGGGAGCGATCGGGTTCATCACCGTCGCCGGCATGGACATGGGTAAGCTCAATAGCTGGCTGTTCGACCGCTACCGGATCGTGAACACCCTCATCGTCCATCCGGAGTTCAAGGGACTCCGGATCACGCCGAACGTCTACACCACCACGGATGAAATCGATTTGTTCGCGGACAAGATGCTGGAGGCGATTCGAAAGGGCGTCGCCTAGACCTCAGGCAGGAGCCGCCGCGGCGGAGGTCCCGGCCTGGCCGATCCAGGCCTCCGGGCCCAGCCGCTTGAGCATGCGGTAGTGCGAAGCGATGGCCGCGGACAGGGTGCGGTGCTGGTAGTACGGCATCCCGTACTTGCGGGCCACTTCTTCGACCAGCGGACTCAAGGCGGGGTAGTGCGCGCTGCAAACCCTGGGGAAGAGATGATGCTCGATCTGGTGGTTGAGCCCTCCCACGTACCAGGTCAGCAGGCGGTTTCCCCGGGCGAAGTTCGCGGTCGTGGCCATCTCGTGAACCAGCCAGGCCTCATCCATCCGGCCCTCGGCATCGGGGACCGGATACTCCGGCCCTTCCACCACGTGCGCCAGCTGGAACACCACGCCGAGGATCAGCCCGGCGACCAGGTGCATGGTGACAAACCCGATCGCGAATTGCCACCAGGTAATCGGGAGGAGGACAAGGGGGAGCACGATCGCCCAGCCGTAGTAGGCCAGCTTGAAGCCGACCAGATTGAGGATTTCGCCGACGGGATGCTTGTGATCCTTGTAGGGTCCCAGGTCGCGGGCCAGGAAATACTTGTAGTCCTTCACGAAGACCCAGAACAGGGTCGAAAGGGAGTAGGTCGCGAACCCATAGACGTGCTGGAAGCGATGGACCCGGCGGAGCGGCGCGCCCGGCGAGAGCCGGAGCAGCGGCGAGACGGCCAGGTCTTCGTCCACCCCGTCGATGTTGGTATAGGTATGATGGATCACATTGTGGGTGATCTTCCACATGTATCCGTTGGCGCCCATCAGATCGAAGGTTCGGCCCAGCCAGGTGTTAACCCGCGGATTCGCCGAGTAGGCTCCGTGCAGAGCATCATGCGAGACCGCGAACCCGATACCCGCCAGGGCAATCCCCATCACGACCGCCAGGCCCAGCATGCCCAGGGGCGGCACCGTATTCGTGATGATCAGGCCATAGGGACCGAAAAAGAGCGCCAGGAGAAGCACGGTCTTGAGCACCATGCCCGGCGTGGCGTGGCGGCTCCGGCCCGTGGCATCGAAATGCGCCGTGACCCGTTCCTTCAGCTCGGCGTTGAAGCCGGTGACGTCCCGCTTCGGGAACGTGATCCCAACTGCGTTCAATAGAAGCTCAAGATGAAGGAGTCCTGGGAAGCCGACCGTGTGCCGACCTGTCAAGATGCTACCATTTCGGGGAAACGACAAGGTATGACGCAAAAAAGGCGCGAGCGGTTCCCCGCCCGCGGCCTCTGCAAAAGTTAGCGCTATTTCACTGCAACCTGCTGAATCATCCCCTTCATGATGTGGACCTGGCCATCCTTGACGTCGGGAAGAAAGCAGAGAAACCCGTATTCACCCGGCACGAGATCCACGACCACCGTATTGGATTGTCCCGGACTGAGCACCGACGTCCCATAGACCGGTTGGGCCGGTGGAGGTCCCTCCGGTTTTGCGATCCAGCTCGCGAAATCCTGGGGCGTCTTGCCGGCCTCGAGCTTCACAAAGACAAATTCGTGCCATTGCGTCCCGTCGTTCTCGATCCGGATCACATGGTGACCGGCGGTGAGCGGAGGAGTGGGAGTGAAACTGTAGTCCGCCAGCTTCATCGTCACGTCGGCCGCCGGTACCACAGGCGGATTCGCGGCCGCATTCGACGCCGGGACGACCACGAATTCGTGCACCATGCCCTTCGCCATGTGGGGCACGCCGTCGGGCGAGGGGATCATGCAGATCGCGACGTAATTCCCGGGAGGCAGGTCCACGATCGCTTCCGCCGCGCCACCCTGAGGGGCGGCAAAATTGGGTCCGCCCATGAGCACCATTCCCGGTGGGAGGGGAGCGGTGGGGTTGAATTGCTGGAGACTCGCGGCGGTCTGCCCCTCCCCCAGCTTGATCAGGGAGACGTGATGGGGCTCATTGCCGTGGTTCATCACCCGAAAGCTCATGACCCCCGCGGTGAGGGTGTCAGGCATCTGGAAGGAGTAGTCCTGCGCCATGACCATGATCGACGGAATCGGGGCCGCCTCCGGAGGGGCTTCCTTGCTGCACGACACTGTGAGCGCCAAGGCGACCAGGAGCAAAGCCGAAAATCGGTTCGGAAGCACGACATCCTCCAGGACAAGAATGGATCCGGAAACCCCAGTATCGCACCGACCTCAAAGGAATGCCAGAGGCCCAAAAACGGCGGGGGCCGCTGGTTCGTATGTTCAGTGTATGCGTGGACTGACCTGCCTGGCGATCCTGCTGGCCGCGTGCGGAAAGGACGCCCGCCACGCTGCCGTCGAAGCCCTGCGGTCCGCAGGGAATCCGCCGGAAGCGCCCGGCGATACCATCCCGGAGGACCTCGATTACGCCGCGGATCTCCAGGTCGATTTGAGCGAGATGGTGAAGACGCCGGCCGGTGTGCTCTACCGCGAGGTTCAACCGGGCACCGGCCCGGAGGTCGCCTCGGGAGACTCGGTCGTGGTGTTCTACCAGGGCTGGACGCCCAGTGGCTCCCTGGTGGACAGCACCGTGGTCGGGGTGCGGGTCGGCGCGGGCGACATTCTGCCCGGGATCGATGCCGCCTTGCCCGGCATGAAGGTCGGGGGCATCCGGAAGCTGGTGCTGTCTCCGGGCCTGGCCTTCGGGGCGGAAGGATCCTACGGGGTGCCGCCTAACACGGTCCTCGTCTACGATCTCGAGGTCCGGGAGAAGATCCCCTAGCCCCGACGGCCTCCGTCCCGGGGCTTGGATTTGGCCCGCTGTTCCGCCTCCAGGGCCGCCTTCCGGAGCATTTTCTCCGGGCTGACCGGGGCTCCCCCACCGGCGCGCGGGGCGCCCATCTTGAGCACCACCTGTCCCTGGTCGATCTCGATGCTGACCGGCCGGCCACCCTTGACCTCGTAGGCCCCGAGCACCTCCTCGCCCACCGTGGCACCGGGCTTCACCCGTTCCCGCAGCACATCGCGGCTCGGCAGGCCTTCGAGCGAGAGGAACCGGGCCCCGGTCGCCGACTGCAGCCGGACCAGCACCGCGAACCGGGCCCCCCCCAGGGACCGGATCGACCGCAGCTCCGTCGATCCGGCCAGGTGTTTGGCCCAGCGAATGGCTTCCTGCTCCTGGGCCGAGTACGGCGGGGTGGTCGTTTCGGGCCGGACCGGATTCGCCGCCTTGTCGGCCCGCCTGGCCCGGTCTTCCTGGGACTGGCGGAGCCGTTTGAGGTATTCGGGGATGTCGTTCATGGCCATAGAATAAATGACGTTCCCCGCTACTTTCCAGTCCCGTGGAGTCCACCACCGATCCGGTCTCGCAGAGCATCGTCGCGCTGGTCCTGGTGAGCGTGTTCGTGCTGCTCACGCTGGAGAAGGCCCATCGGGTCCTGGTGATCTTCTCTGCGGTGGCCGTTCTCTGGCTGATCTCCTATCTCTCGCCCTTCCATCTGATCAGCTTCGAGGCCTCCAAGCAGGCGCTCGATCTCAACGTGATTCTGCTGCTGGCGTCGATGATGGCCATCGTCGGCGTGCTCAAGACAACCGGCATTTTCGAGTGGGTGGTGGGCCAGGTGCTGGCGCGCTCGCGCGGGCGTCCCCGCACCCTGCAGGCCGGGGTCATCTGGTTCACCGGCATCCTCTCGGCCGGCGTGGACAACGTCACCACCGTGATCTTCATGTATCCCATGGCGAGCGCCATGGCGGCGGTCACCGCGATTCCCGCGGCCAGTCTGCTCATCCCGATGATCGCCGCGTCCAATATCGGCGGCACCGCCACCCTGATCGGGGACCCTCCGAACATCCTGATCGGCTCGGGCGCCGGGTTGTCCTTCGCCGACTTCCTGGTCAACCTGACCATGCCGGTCGCCTGGATGATGGTCGCCTGCGGCCTGTTCTCGCGGTGGTATTACCGCCACGCCCTCCAGGGCGCCGGGAAGAGCGACCCCGACAGCGCTTCCCGGACTATTCGGGATCCCCTGCTGCTTCGATGGGGCCTCGTGATCACCGGGCTGGTTTTTCTGGGATTCCTGACCCACGGAGCGACCGGAATGCCGGCCTCGGTGCCCGCGGCGATCGGCGCCGCGGCCCTGCTGGTGGCGCAGGATCTCCTGCATCTGCGGAAGGCCCGGGAATCCCAGGAGGAACGCGTCCACGGAATCCTCCGCATCATTTCGGAGGAGGTCGAGTGGCCGACCCTGGCCTTCTTCGCCTTTCTCTTCATCGCGGTGGGCGCCGCGGTCGAGACCGGACTGATCGATACCCTGGCGGGGAGCCTGGTCCGGCTGATCCAGGCGGGGCGGACTTCCCTGCACCTCACCGAAGTCGGGACGTTGCTCTTTGCCGCCCTCCTGATCCTCTGGGTCAGCGGGGTCCTGTCCGCCCTGGTGGACAACATCCCCTACGTCGCGGTGGCCATCCCGCTGGTTTCCCGCCTGGTCCATGGACTCCCCGGCGATGTGCAGGTGCTCTGGTGGGCGCTGGCCCTGGGGGCCTGTCTGGGCGGGAACGGGACCGCGATCGGGGCTTCCGCGAATGTGACCGTGATCGGCATGGCCGACCGGGCCGGCGCGCCGATCTCCTTCCGTGAGTTCACCCGGTTCGGTGTGACCTTGACGGCCCTGACCCTGGGGATCGCCAGCGTCTTCCTCGCCGCCCACCTCTACCTCGGGCCCCGCCCGACCCTGCTGGCAGGCGGCGCCGCGCTCGCGGGTTATGGATTGCTGCAGATGGCGACGCGAACCCGCGCCGTCGCGAGGTGATTCCGGATCATCCGGCTCGCATCAGCGACCGATAATACCGATCCCAGGCCGCCGGAATACTCTCCCGGGGTGAATAGGGCCCCGGCACATACCGCCGGGAGGACACCCCGAGCTGGCTCCGCTCCACGATGGCCCAGTCCTGCCGGTTGGTGACGTCCCAGAAAGCGATCGCATCGTCGGGGTTGAACCCGGCATCGCCCCGGCTGTCGGGATGGAACATCCATTCCGATTCGACCCGGGTACGGTCGGTCGCGATCGGGGTGAGCAGGTAATAGTTGACGTAGTCGGGATGAATGCTGAGCAGCAGGTTGGGCATCAGCGAGTAGTAATAGGCCCGTTTCCGCTCGTCCTCGGGTAACCCGGGACTCACCAGGCGTCCGCAGGATCTCCCGCTCAGAGTCGCACTCTCGTTCGGCGCGGTGATCTCCATGTATCCGCCGAGAAACGGCCCATCCACGAGATCGTTGGCCCCACTCTGGTACGGCAGCACCCCGGAAAGCTCGGGATGGATCATGGGGCAATGAAGGCACTCGGAGTAGTTCTCGAACACCAGCTTCCAATTGGCATGGACATCGTAGACCACCCGATGTCCCGGAACCAGGTCGCCCAGGTGAAACCGGGAAAGCCGACCCACCATCGGCGCCCAGGTTTCCTCGAAGGGAACCGGCCGTTCGGCGAGGTTCACGAAGAGAAACCCTTCCCATTGCGCCAGTGCCGCGGCGTGAAGCGGGAACCCGGCCTTGTCGAAATCGGGGACTTCCTGCATGTGGGGCGCCCCGATCAGCCGTCCGTCGGTGGCATAGGTCCAGGCATGGTAGGGGCACTGAATGGTTTCACCGAGCGTGCCGGACTCCTCGGCACAGAGGCGGGTCCCCCGATGCCGGCACACGTTGAAGAACGCCCGAAGCACCCCGCTCCTGTCGCGCAGAATGATCAGAGACTCGCCCGCGATGGAGCGAGTGATGAACTGGCCCGGCTCCGCGAGCTCCGCGACCCGTCCGAGGCAATTCCATTCCCGCGCGAAGATGCGCTCCTGCTCTTCCAGGAGGGTCCCGGGAGAGACATACTGGTCCCGGGTGAGGGGTTCCGAGCCCTGCCGATACGAGGCAACCGTGCGATGGAAGACCCGGGCCTGAACCTCCGAGGGTGTCATGTCGTCTCTCCTACCGGTTCTGCTTGCTCCGAAGCACCGTGCGCGCGGCGAGCCACCCCGCCGCGCCCGGAATGCCAGGGCCCGGATGCGAACCCGAGCCGCCAAGAAAAAGTCCGGCGATCGGGGTGGCATAGCGCGCCAATGCCGGCACCGGACGCATGAAAAGTATCTGATCCAGGGTGAGCTCGCCGTGACTTGGCGCGCCTTCGGTCAAGCCATACCGCTCGGCGAGGTCGGGCGGCGTCAGGGTTTCCATGGCCACGACCCGGGACCCGAAACCAGGCGCAATGGCCTCGATGGCGGCAACGACCCTGCGCTCCAGATCCCGACGCTCCTCCCCGGTCCACAAGCCTTCCCGCAACCGCCAGGGAGTCCACTGAACTTCGGCGCTCACCACCTGGCCTCCGGGCGGAGCAAAGTCCGGCCATCGGGCCGAGGGGAACCGGAGGGTGATGAATGGGGAGGGAGAGATGGTCCCGTATTTCCCCGCGTCCGCCCCACGCTCGAGCTCGTCCTGGCTGCCGCTCAGGGCAAGGATCCCATCGAGGCGGGCCTCCGGCGAAACGTCCCGGAGCTGGATCCCTGACTCGAGCGCGAAGGAAATCCGGCTGGCACTCCCCCGGAACTTGATATTCCGCACCGCGAGCATGAAATCAGGGTCGAGCCAGACCGGATCCACGAGCTGAAGGATGGTCCGCGCCGGATCCGCCGTCGAAATCACCGCCGGGGCCTCATACTCGTCCCCGTGCCGTGTGACCACGCCGGTTGCCCGCTCGTTCACCACGCTCACCCGATCGACCGAAGCGGCGCACCGCACTTCGACGCCGACCGAGCGGGCCAGGCGCATGAGGGCTTCGCCCAGAGTCGCGGGACCGTTCTTCCAATAGCCGCCGCCCGCGAGGCCGAATCCGCCGGCCGGAGCGCCCACTTGGCGATGGAGCAGGACGTACGCGGTCCCCCCCGATCGCGGTCCCTGCCGGATTCCCGTCACCCCACACCCGGCCAGGCCGGCCTTGAGCAAGGGTGATTCGAACCAGTCATCCAGAAGCTCCCGCACCGACATGGGAACGGTGCGGAGCAGCTCGACCATGTCCCGGCGTCCCAGGCGGCGAAGCCGGCTCGCCACTCCCAGGAGAGGAAGGATCTCGCCCGGCGTTGAGGCGTCGATGTCGGGCGGAGGCAGGGTGTAGAGCAGCGAGATGAATCCGGCCAGCTTGTGGATCAGGCCGGCAAAATCCGCCCACCGGGAAGCGTCGCGGAGGGAGTGCCGCCCGATCTCCGCCGCCGCGGCGGAAGGATCTCCCGGAAGCGCCAGGCTTCCGGCCGGGGTGATGACCCGAAGCGGCACCTCCGGCTCGAGCCGAGGACCGGGATCGACTCCGAGCGCACCCGCCACCGAAGGCGGTAACCAACCGGCATCGAGACCGAGCGGGGCGGAGCGAAACCCGGGGGCGAATTCGCGTGCCGCGGCCATCCCGCCGGGCGCGTCGCCCTCCTCCAGCACGAGGGTCTTTCTTCCTGCCTTGGCGAGCAACACCGCGGCGCTGAGTCCGTTCACCCCCGCACCGATGACGATGGCGTCGAACCGTGCGGCGCCCTTCATCGGAACCGCACCCCTTTCAGAATCTCGAGCGCCGCCAGCCGGCCCGAGGCGCCCATGATGCCGCCGCCGGGATGGGTGCCCGCGCCGCACTGCCAGTATCCCGGAATCGGGGTCCGGTACCGGGACCAGGAAGGGAGCGGCCGGAGGAAGAACAGCTGGTGGAGGGCGAGCTCGCCCTGAAAGATGTTTCCTTCCGAGAGCCCGGTGATCCGCTCGATGTCGGCGGGGGTGATCACCTGCCTCCCCAGAATGGCCCCGGGCAGGTTCGGGGCATACCGGGCGAGGGTTGCCACCACTGTATCTCCGAACGCCTCCCGTTTCGCGTCGGTCCAGCCCCCGGCGAGGTCATAGGGAGCATACTGGACGAAGACGCTCATCACGTGACGGCCCGGGGGCGCCATGCCGGGATCGATCATCGAAGGGATCACGACGTCCATGTACGGCTGCCTGGAGAACTCGCCGTATTTCGCGTCATCGTAGGCCCGCTCCAGGTAGTCGATGCCCGGGCTGATCGAGATGGCCCCCCGGAGGTGGGGCCCCCGGCTGGGCAGCCCGGTGAACTCGGGAAGCTCCGAAAGGGCGAGGTTCACCTTGCCGGACGAGCCGCGGAACTTGAACCGCCGGATCGCCTCGGTGGCGTCCGCGGGAAGCAGGCCCGGCTCGACCAGATCCAGGAAGGTGCGGCGGGGATCGAGCCCGCTGATCACGATCGGCGCGAGGATCTCCTCCCCGGACTCGAGCACCACGCCGCTCGCCCGGCCTCCCCGCACCAGGACCCGGGCCACGGGCGCCTCGGTCCGGATTTCCGCGCCGGCGGCCCGCGCGGCGCTGGCGATCGCTTCGCTGATCGCCCCGGTGCCCCCCTTCTGGAACCCCCAGGCGCGAAAGGCACCGTCGATCTCGCCCATGTAATGGTGCAGCAGCACGTACGCGGAGCCCGGCGACCGGGGTCCCAGAAAGGTCCCGATGATGCCGCTGGCCGACTTGGTGGCCTTGAGCGGATCCAGCTCGAACCACTCGTCGAGATAATCCGCCGAGGCCATCGTCATCAGCTTGTAGAGGGCGTGAAACCGCTCGGCCCCTAACCCGCGAAAATGTCCCGCGAACCGGAGCATGCCCCGGAGGTCCGACGGCGCCAGCGAGGTCGGATCGGGGGGCACCATCCCGAGGATCGGCTTCACCGCCATGGCCATGTGCTGCATCAGGCGGCCGAACAGCGGAGAGGCTTCGGCGTCCCGGGGAGAATGCCGGGCCAGCTCGAGCCGGCTTTGATCCGGGTCGCTCCACAACCCCAGGTAGTCGCCGTTGTCGAGCGGAACTACGGTGCTCTCGAGGGGCAGGATCTGAAGGCCGTGAGCCGGGAGATCGAGATCGCGGATGATCTCGGGGCGCAGCAGGCTCACCACGTAGGAGAACACCGAGAACTTGAATCCCGGAAAGATCTCCTCGGTGACGGCGGCTCCCCCGACCAGGGGCCGCCGCTCCAGCACCAGGACCCGGCGGCCACCCCGGGCGAGATACGCCGCGGCCACCAGCCCGTTATGGCCGGCTCCGATGACCAGGACATCGTAGCGCGCGGTCACGAGGGCGATCCGCCCCGCTTCCGCGGTGGATCGAAGAACGGCAGCGCCGCAACCCGCGCCTCGGCTTGCCGCCGGTGGTGCTCCACGGTCACTTCGATGCGAACTGGAGTGCCCGGCACCGCAAAGTCGGCCGGCAGGTGAGCGAGAGCGAGGCTTTGTTTCAGCAGCGGCGACCAGCACCCGCTGGTGGCATAGCCGATCTGTCGGCCGCCGCTCGAGATCGGCACACTCGATCGCCAGGCCACGGTGGGAAGCTGAGGCGGCAGGCCAACCCGGGCATACAACGACTCGAGGGAATCCCAGTCCACCTTGACTCCGACAAAACGCCAAGCCGGCCCCCGAGCGCGCTCTTCGGCGAGCGCCCGGCGGCCATTATACGGCCCTTTCTCTCCATGCACCGTCCAATCCAGACTCAGCTCGTACGGAGTGGATTCCTGCGCCGGGATCGTGGCGCGATGGGCGGAGTGGTAGTCCACGTCGAGCATCACGAGCCCCGCCTCGATCCGCGCAAGATCGAGGGCCCAGATCCCCGCCGGCGTCATGCCATACGACGCTCCCGATTCGATCAAGGCGTCCCAGACCGGAATCGCATCGTCGGGCTCGATCCAGAGCTCGAAGCCCAGGTCGCCGGTGTACCCGGTTCGGCTGATCGTCACCGGGCGGCCGGCAAGGTGGAGGTGGGTCAGCCGGAAAAACTTGAGGCCCGAGAGATCGGTCTGGGTGGCGTGCTCCAGGATCACCCGGGACAGCGGACCCTGGAGGGCCAGGGCCCCCAGCCGTCGCGACACGTCGTCCAGGCGCACGTCGAGGCCCGGCGCATTGAGCGACAGCCAGCGCAGGTTGGGCTCGGCGCTGGTCAGCCGGTAGGTCGTGTCCTCCAGCCGGCTGATGGTTCCGTCGTCGATCACTTTCCCCCGCGCGTCGCACCACGGGGTGTAGAGCACCTGCCCGACCCGGCATCGGGAGACATCCCGGGTGACCATTCGGTCGAGCAGCCGCCCGGCATCAGGACCCCGGACCAGGTATTTGTAGAGCGGTGAGATGTCGATCAGCGCCGCGCTGTTGCGAATGGCGGCGTATTCGACGTCGTGGAGGAGCTGGTAGGCGCTGGCGACCGCATAACCCGCCCATCGGCGCCACGCCTGGCCCTGAACCAGCGGCGCGGTGCGGGCGTGAAACGGCGTGGAGAGGAGCATGGGAGATGCGAGGGGCTGGAGGCTAGAGGCTAGAGGCTAGGTCAGTCGAACCTAGACTCGCCGGCTGCCCGATGGTAGCTCTGCAACACCTCCAGCCCCAGCCCCAGCCCCCAGCCCCTAGCCCCTAGAAAGAATACGTCACCTTGGTGATCGCGAGCAGCCCCAGATTCGGCACCCCGACGAAGGTCGAGTATTTCTTGTTCAGCAGATTCTGCACGTTCACCGAGAGGAGCATGTTCCGGTTGCCGAACGGCGGCCGCCAGGTGCCCTGGACGTCGAACACACCGTAGGAATCGGTGGGCAGCAGCTTGTCGGGATTCTCGGGATCCGGCTCACTCACGTACACCCCGGAGTTGACCGGGAACCCCTGCACCGCGCGGAAGCGGACCTCGGCGGTCCATCCCCGAGGATCGTCCCGCCACATCACCGACGCCGACCCCTTGTTCTTGGTGGCGTTCAGGGCGACGTCGGTCGGGGCCCCGCCCTCGATCTCGGCGCGCGGGAAGAAATCCTTGTTCACCCAGGAGTAGGTCCCCGACGCGGACAGATGCGAATTGAAGACATAGTCCACCGCGAGGTCGGCTCCATAGAGACTCACCTCGCCGAAATTCCGGTAGGTCAGGAAGATGTCGGGCCGGGCAGTGAGCGGCGTATTGGTGGGAACCACCGTGCCCAGCGGCACACCGGTCGAGTCGATGGTCCGGGCCGCGGAGAAGCCCGCCATCCCGGCACCGACCTGCTGGGCCGTCGCCGCGGCCTGGGCGGCAGGCATGATCTGCGAGAACAGACCGGTCAGATACTGAATCGTGGTGGTCCGATCCAGGAACACCGTGGGCGATTCCACGATCAGCGGCCCGGTGAAGTTCTTCTTCTTCTCATACCATCCGTCCACCGAGAACTGGAACTTGTTCCCCACCAGCGCCTTGTAACCGAGCTCCAGGGAGTTGCTGAGGGTCGGCTTGAGCGGCGCGATGTCCGATACCTGGTCCGGGGTGATGTCGACGAACTGACGGGTGGTGGGATTGAGCCGCCGGAGCTGGGTGGCGACCTGCGTGGTCGGCGCGTGGGATTTCATGAAGTCGGCCAGGGCGTTGCCCGCCTTGGATCGCACCGCCTCGACCGCCACGCCCCAGAGCACCGCGGCGTTCGCGGGCAAGACCTCGGGAGTGCCGGCGGGCAGCAGGGCCCCGAACGGATTCCGCATGCACAGATTGTCGATGCCGCCGGCGCAGCCCCCATCGGCGCGGAACTGGAACCCGCCGCTGCTGGGTACCCCTAACGCGCGCACGTTGTAGGACAGGCCCGCGATCAGCGGGATGTTCCCCGCCACGATGTCGAGAAACAGGTTGTTGTCGGTGGGGGTCGAGAACGACCGGTTGTAGGTGAACCGGATGGCCTGATTCTCCTTCGGCTTGAAGACGATCACCCGCCCGCGGGGACCAGACCGGGTCTGCCAGCCGGTTGTGCTTGTCGACCCGGAGCGCGGCCACCAGATCCAGCTTGGGATGCAGGTGGGTCACGCTATGCACGTACCCGCCGTACTCGTTGATGGTGTCGTCGTCCTCGTTCGCGCCGTTGATGGTACCACCGGTTCGGGCGTCGGTCCGGAAGTAGTCCGCCCCGTACAGCACGGTTTCCTTGCCCTGGAAAAGGTCGAACCCATGCTGGAATTGGGCCGACCAGACCCGGGACTGGTCCACGATCGGGTTGCCATCGCGGAACAGGAAGGCCCGGGCCCGGGGAGGCGATTCGCTGCTGTCGAGACCCGCGCCGCTGAAGTTCCCGAACCCCTGAATGAAGAATCGCTTGTGCCGGAAGCGGAGCTGCGCGCTGGTGTAGCGCCACCCCCGTGCCTGGGCCGCGCCGATCCCGGTGTACTCGATCAGACTCAAGGCATCCGACATCCCGAAGTCGGCAATCACCTCGGTGTTGGCCGCCGGCCGGACATCGAGGCGGGCGTCGCCGTTCCACTGCTCCACCCGGAAGTCACGGCATCCGGTGGCGTTGTTGCACCGCCCGGCCGCAATGCCGAGCTCCGGGTGTAAGACGTCGAGATTGGCAGGCTCGGCCGGGTCCCGCTCTTTCCAGTCGGTCCCCCGCAGGTAGCTGCCCGAGATCTTGAAGGCCGCCTTGGTGCCAAGCCGCATCGCATGCCGCCCGGTCACCCGGACCAGCCCCTCGGGGCGGCCGGTGTAGTTGGTGTCGCCCACCGCATACCGTGAGGAGCCCCGCGCTCCACCCTCGATGGTCAGGCTCGTGCCGGTCGAGGTGAAGGGAGACCGGGTCAGGATGTTGAGCACACCGTTCGAGGCATTGGGCCCGTACAGCGCCGCTCCCGGCCCCAGCACGAACTCGACTGTCTCGATGTCTTCGCCGGTGAGGGGAAAGAAGGTGGGCACGTTGACCCGAAGGGACGGCACCGCGGCGTAGCGGTAGTCGATCAGGGTGAGCAGCGCCCCGGAAAAGATGTTGTTGAAGCCCCGACCCACCACGTTGGACTGCACCAGGCCGCCCTCCGAGATGTCCACGCCGGGAAACCCCTTCAGATGATCGATCACCGTGAGCGCGGGCCGTTCCTCGATCTCGGTCCGGCTCACCGTGAACACAGCGGCCGGAGCATCGGTCTTCTTCTCCGGCTCCCTCGACACCGTGCTCACCTCGACGTCTTCCAGCCGGACCGGCTGAAGCGCCAGGCTCGCATCGACCGTGGTGCTCTGTCCGGCCCGAAGCTCGACTCCGGACTGCTCTTTGGCCCCGAATCCCACCGCGGCGATCCGGACCTGGTAGGTGCCGGCCGGAATGTCCGTGATACGGTAGGTCCCGTCGGCTCGGGTATTCCCGCTCGCGATCGTGGCGCCATTGGCCACCAGCACCCGGATCACGGCGCGGTCCAGGGGCCGGCTGTCCTCGGCGTTCAGCACTTTCCCCGTCAGGGTGGCACCCTGCGCGGCGGCGCCGGTAGCCAGCACGAACAACAAGCCCACGGACAGCTTCAGCGCGGACATGGATACACCTCGGTCGGAGGGGTCAAAGACTGACTCTGGAATCGGGACGGGAGCGCCTGCTGAGGGGCTAATATACGGTCGGCCGGGATAGCGGGAAGTGCCCGGGTGTGCAACTATCCCCGGTGGGGGCCGTCCCCTTGTCAGTCCAAATAGTGACAGAAACCGGCCCACGGTGGGCCACTTTGGGAAGTAGCGGCGCTCTGGCGCCGCGCCCTTGGCGCTCGCCCTTTCACATGATGGAGACTTCATGAACGCATCGAAAGCAGTCCCAACCCTGATCCTGCTGGCCGCCGCCTGCTCCCGAGGCGGGCAGGTCGCCCAGCGGATCCCCTCGGATTCGGCGCAGTACTTCCGAACCCAGGTCGAAGAGCTGTCCTCCGTGTCGGCGGCCAAGGACAGCCTGGTCCGTGATCTCGCGGAAACCACCAAACTGCTTTCCGACATCAACACCGAGATCCTCAAGGTCTCCACCGCCAAGAAGCCGGTCGAGCCGGTGGTGGGCAACGAAGGGGTCGCCACCAACGATCGGGCCATGATCCTCAAGCGGGTCCAGGATCTCACCGTCCGGCTCAAGACCAACGAGACTCGGCTCGCCACGAGCCAGCGGCGGCTCCGGGCCCTGTCCCAGGAGTCCGACAGCCTCAAGGTCAACCTGACCGGCCTGCAGCAGACCATCGACGGGCTCCAGGCGACCCTGGAAGCGCAGAAGAACACCATCGCCACGATGGAAGCCGAGCTGACCGGCGCCCAGCAGCAGGTGGCGAGCCTGACCGAAGAGAAGACCGTGCTGAACGATACCGTATCGGCCCTCACCGGCCGGGAGAACACGGTGTACTATGCCATCGGCACCAAGAAGGATCTCGAGCAGAAGGGCGTCGTCACCGAGACCGGCGGCACCCGGTTCCTGATCTTCACCCGGACCGGCGAAGTCCTCAAGCCGGTGGACCACCTCAATCCGACCGACTTCACGGCGATCGACCGCCGCGCGGTGACCCGGATCGAGATGCCTAACCCGGACAAGGAGTACCAGCTGATCACCGACCAGAACATCACGGCGAGCAACATCGCGCCCGACAGCAAGCGCCGGATCAAGGGCGCCCTGGAGATCACCAATCCGGAGCAGTTCTGGGCCCAGTCCAAGTTCCTGATCCTGATCGAGAAGTAAGCCAGCAGCAACCAGCAGGACAAAACGGCGGGCCGGGCAACCGGCCCGCCGTTATCTTTTGGGTTCCCCGGCTCCGACGGACCCGCAGCCAGTTCCTGACCGGAAGGACCGAGCCATGGAAGATCCCGACCCGATTGACCCCTCCCGTCGCGAGTTCCTGCGTGCCGGTGCCGCCTTCGGAGTGGGCGCGGCCCTGGCCGGGCAGGTGGCTCCTCCCGATCGCGGACCGGCTGCCTCGGAGTCCATCCTGTTTCGCGCGCCCCCCCTCCCGACGGTCCGCATCGGATTCGTCGGCATCGGCGGTCAGGGCAGCGTGCACGTCGAGAACCTGCTCAGCCTCGAGGGCGTCGAGATCAAGGCACTCTGCGATATCGTTCCGGAGAAGGTCTCCCACTGGCAGCAGAAGATCCGCGAGCTGGGCCGGCCCGAGCCAGCCGGCTACACCCGTGGGCCCCGGGATTTCGAGCGGCTCTGCGCGGAGGAAGAGCTCGACCTGGTCTTCAACGCCACCCCCTGGGAATGGCACGTGCCGATCGGCCTCACCGCCATGCAGAACGGCAAGCACGCGGCCAGCGAAGTCCCCCTCGCCTATACGGTGGATGACTGCTGGGCCCTGGTGGAGCACGCCGAGAAATACCGCAAGCACTGCCTCATGATGGAGAACTGCTGCTACGACCGGCTCGAGATGCTGGCCTTTCATCTCGCCCGGCTTGGCATGCTGGGTGAGTTGATGCATGGCGAGTGCGGCTACAACCACGACCTCCGCTCGGTCAAGTTCTCGCGGGAGGGCGAAGGGCTCTGGCGAAGAGCGCATGCCACCCGCCGCAACGGCAACCTCTATCCCACCCACGGCCTCGGCCCGATCGCGCAGGCCCTGAGCATCAACCGGGGCAACCAATTCGACCACCTCGTCTCGATGAGCGGCAATTCCCGGGGACTCCAGCTCTGGCAGGCGGAGCATCTCGCCGCCGATGATCCGCGCCGAACCGAGCGATACAAGCTCTCCGACGTGAATGTCTCCCTGATCAGGACCATGGCGGGACAGACCATCGTGCTCTGGCACGACACCAACCTTCCCCGACCCTACAGCCGGAAGTACATCCTGCAGGGCACCCGTGGCCTGGTGGAGGGATATCCACGCCGGGTGTATGTCGAGGGAAAGAGCCAGAAAGAAGATCGGTGGGATGAGATCGACCCCTGGTTCGACGACTACGATCATCCCTTCTGGAAGAATGAAAAGGTGCGGACCATGGCGCTTGGTCATGGCGGCATGGACTGGCTGGAAGACTGGCGGTTGATTTCCTGCCTCAGGCAGGGCCTGCCTACCGACCAGAACGTCTACGACGGAGCCGCCTGGAGCGTGATAGGACCACTCACCGAGTGGTCGGTCGCCAACGGGAGTCGGGCCGCCCGGATTCCCGATTTCACCCGTGGGCGGTGGCGGGAGACCGAGCCGCTTGGAATTATTGAGAGCTGATTCGCTCTAGATTCGCATCGAGCGGCGGCCCCGCATCCGCAGGCGCAACATGGCCGATCCCCGGGGCCGGGTAAACCGGCCGAACCGTCCCATCGGGAGGGCCCGCGCGAAACGCCGTCGCAACTGGGCTCGGCGAAAGCCCTCTCGGCGGCGAAGCATGTTGCGCTCGAAGCGCAGCGGCCGGTTGGCGCGGAACCCGAACGCCGGACCGGTGGGTCGCTGCCTGCGAAGTCCGACGGCAGGCGCCCGAGGCCGGACCCTGCCCTGTGCCTGGACGACCCCAACTGGAGCCAGCAGTCCGGCAATCAAGAGCCACTGGAACTTCTTCGACATGAAAGACGCCTCCTCACAACCGATGTCTGACAGTGGGATGCCCGCCATGCCTTTTCGGTTGCACCCGATGATCTGGCATCCCGTCTCCTTCGAGGACTGATGCAGCCAGCCAATGTTAAGGGAACCTCCCTCCTGTACGACCCTCGCCGGAACAAGGGCACCGCGTTCAGCGAAGAAGAACGCGACCTCCTCGGGCTCCGGGGTCTCCTCCCGCCGCGGATTCTGAGCCTGGAAGAGCAGGAAGAACGGATCCTCCGGAACTTTCAGGGGAAATCGAGCTCGCTGGAGCAATACATCTACCTGATCGGCCTCCAGGACCGGAATGAGACCCTGTTTTACCGGTTCGTGGTCGATCATCTCGAAGCGACCCTTCCCGTGCTCTATACCCCGACGGTCGGGGAAGCCTGCCGCACCTTTGGCCACGTCTTCCGGCGTCCCCGCGGGTTGTATCTGACCATCGAGGACCGCGGGCGGGTGCGGGACATTCTCCGGAACTGGCCCGAATCCGGGGTGCGGGTGATTGTGGTTACCGACGGTGAACGGATCCTCGGCCTGGGGGACGTCGGGGCCAACGGGATGGGAATCCCGATCGGAAAACTGTCGCTCTACACCGCCTGCGCGGGTATTCCTCCCGCGTGGTGCCTCCCCATCACCCTGGATGTGGGAACCGACAATTCCGAGATCCGCGCCGATCCTCTCTACATCGGCACCCCCCACCCACGGATTCGGGGTGAAGCCTATTACACCCTGCTCGACGAGTTCGTCGCCGCCGTGGACGAAGTCTTCCCGGGAGTCCTGCTCCAGTTCGAAGACTTCGCGACCGAGAATGCCCTGGGCCTGCTGGCCCGCTACCGGGATCGCCTCTGCACCTTCAACGACGACGTGCAGGGCACCGCGGCGGTCGCCCTGGCCGGCCTCTATTCCGCCACCAGAATCACCGGCTCACCCCTGATCGACCAGCGCCTGCTGTTTTTCGGCGCCGGGTCCGCCGCCACCGGTATTGCCGACCTGGTAGTCGGGGCGATGCAAGCAGGGGGGCTCTCCCAGCAGGCAGCCCGGCAGCAGTGCTGGTTCTTCGATTCGAAGGGTCTCGTGGTCCAGGCACGGAAGGACCTCGCAGCCCACAAGGTTCCCTACGCCCATGACCACCCGACGATCGGCACGCTGGTGGATGCCATTCGTGCGATACGACCCACCGCGTTGCTCGGGCTCTCGACTCAGGGCGGTACGTTCACCGAACCGGTACTGCATGCCATGGCCGAGCTGAACCGCCGCCCGATCATTTTCGCTCTCTCCAACCCGACTTCGAAATCGGAGTGTACCGCCGCGGAGGCGTACCGGGCCACCGGAGGAAACGCGATCTTCGCAAGCGGAAGCCCGTTCGAACCGGTCGAGTTCGATGGCCGGCGCTTCGTACCGGGCCAGGGAAACAACGCCTACATCTTTCCGGGCCTCGGGCTCGGCGTCCTGGCCTCGGGGGCCCGGCGGGTCACCGACTCCATGTTTCACGTCGCCGCCAGAACGCTCGCGGAAATCGTTCCCGAGGAAGCCCTCGGGGCCGGACTGCTCTACCCGCCTCTCGCCGAAATTCGGGCCGTTTCTGCCCGGATTGCCGGGGCCGTCGCCCTGGTCGCCTGGCGAGAGGGATTGGCTACGGTTGCCAAGCCGGACGATCCGGGCAAGGCCATCCGGAGCCTCATGTGGGAGCCCCGCTATCCGGACCTGTCGGGGGAGATCCGGGGATGAGGGTCATTCTGTTATCGTTCGCTGACTTCCCCCCGGATGGATGGATGGCATGATCCCGATGCGCAAGATCGCGGTAATCGGCGCGCTGTTCTCGAGCGCCTGCCTGACCACCACAGGCAGCAACTCGATCACCCTGAATTTCGATTTCACCAATCCATCGCAGCCCCTCGGCGACGGTTGGACCATTCAGGTAGCCGATGTCCCCGCCGACCGGATTGACGACGTCCACCTCATCAGCGGCTATCATGCCCTCCCAGCTCCGTGGGACGCCTACACCGGTATCGAGCAGGGCGGAACCAGCATCAATGGCAATGCCTTCGTGTTCCACAAGAAGTGGATCCCGACCACCTGGTCGCCGGGAACTCAGTTCAGCGTCCGTCTCAGCATGACGTCGATGAGCAACCTGGCGACGGGATGCACCACCGGCCCCGGCACTCAGGTCTACCTCAAGGCCGGCGTCTCGGGCGACGAGCCGATCGCCGCGGCCGATGCTGCCGGAATGCTCCGACTGAACCTCGATAAGGGCAATGCTACGACCGGGGGGCACTTTGTCCATTTCGGTGACATCACCAACGGCGTCGCCGGATGCCCGAGCGAAATGTCCTGGACCTACCGGGAATTCGGCGAGGAAAACCAGCCGCAAACCCTGACCATCGATGCGGACGGCGGATTCTGGATCTTCATCGGGACCCAGACGACCTACGACGGTTCGCATGACATCTACCTCCTGGGTATTGTAGCCATCCTGACTCCGATTTCCTGATCGATCGCGGCGTCGCGGCATGCCGCTCCTCACCCTCGTTGCGCTGGTCTGCTTCGCGGCAAATTCGGTGCTTGCGCGGGTGGCCCTGCGCACCGGGTTGATCGATCCCGCCTCGTTCACCACCATCCGGATCGCGGCCGGCGCGCTGGTCCTCGCGGTGCTGGCCCGGCCGAAACGGGACCCTCCGGACGGGGCACGGCGGGGATCCTTCTCCGGGGCGGTGCTGCTCTTTCTCTATGCCGCGCCGTTTTCCTTCGCCTATCTCGATCTCACCGCCGGGACCGGCGCACTGATTCTCTTCGGGGCGGTGCAGGTCACCATGATCGGGTGGGGACTGCGCGCGGGCGAGCGGCCCCGATTCGCGGAATGGGCCGGCCTCCTGATCGCGCTCGGCGGATTGATCGGCCTCACGCTGCCCGGCATTGCGGCACCGCCGATCGGTGCGGCGCTCCTCATGGGCATCGCGGGAGTGGCGTGGGGCGGCTATTCCCTGAGAGGGCGAGGCTCGAAGACTCCGTTGGCCGACACCGGCAGGAGTTTCCTGTTCGCGACCCCGCTGGCGCTGGCCCTCGCTCTCCTCGCGATGGTGATTCGACCGGCAACGCTCCACCCCGCCGGCATCGGCTACGCCGCGCTCTCCGGTGCGATCGCTTCCGGAGGTGGCTATGCCGTCTGGTATGCCGTGCTGCCGAAACTCAGCGCGACTCGCGCGGGCACCATCCAGCTGGCGGTGCCGGTCCTTGCGGCCCTGGCCGGAACGCTGCTGCTCGGAGAGCTCATTTCGGTCCGCCTGATCCTCTCGGGGGCGGCCATTCTCGGCGGGATCGGGCTTGCGATCGCGGCCCATGCCCTCCCCCGGCAGGGCCGCTGATTCCTGCGCCCGGACCGGACCCGGAAACCTCAGACAACGTTTTCGCGTCGGGAAGTGTCGAAGTAGGACACCCCGAACGCTGAGGTCGGAATGCTGGGTGCACTCGCTCTCCTGTTCCTGATCCAGGCGCAGGATCATACGGCTGGCTTCCGGGAGTCGGATACCAAGGCTCCTTCGGCTCCCCGCACCACCGCCATGGCGGTGCGCGCCAATCCCTCCCCGGTTATCGATGGCCGGGACGACGATCCGGTGTGGCAAACCGCTCCCGTCATCAGTGATTTTCTGGAGTTCCAGCCCACGGTGGGGAAGGAGCCAAGATTCCGGACCGAAGCGAAAGTCTCCTACGACAGCCGCAATTTCTACGTCTTCGTCCGGATGTACGACCCGGAGCCCGACAAGATTCTCAAGGTGCTGGCGCGGCGGGATGTGCGGCCCCCCAGCGATCAGATCAAGATCGTCATCGATTCGTATCACGACCGTCGATCCGGCTACGAATTCGCCGTCAGCCCAGGCGGGGTCAAGCGCGACTACGCGGTCTACAACGATACCAATGAGGATGGAAGCTGGGACGGCGTCTGGGAGGCCTCCACCACGGTGGACTCGCTCGGATGGACCGCCGAATTCAAGATCCCGCTCTCCCAGCTCCGGTTTCCCAAGTCCGACCGGCTCACCTTCGGGTTCGGCATCTGGCGGGACATCGAACGCTACAAGGAACGGGTGAGCTGGCCGCTCTACAAGACCAACGAGCAGACCTTCATCTCTCAGCTGGGAGAGGTCTCGGGCATCGAAGGGCTCGGCGCTCCGCACCGGCTCGAGCTCTTGCCGTATGCGGTCACCAAGAACGTGACGTTGCCGAAGGACGACGGATTCTCGCATCCCCAGCGGCTGAGCGGCGGTCTCGATTTCAAATATGGCCTGGCCTCGAACCTGACGATCGACGGGACCGTGAACCCCGACTTCGGACAGGTGGAAGCGGACCCGGCAGTGCTGAACCTCAGCGCGTTCGAGACCTTTTTCCAGGAGCGCCGGCCCTTCTTCATGGAAGGCGCCGGGCTGCTCTCGTTCCGGGTCAACTGTTTCGCGGTGAATGATTGCGGCAGCGAGAACCTCTTCTACTCCCGCCGGATCGGCCGCGCGCCGGCCCTGAGCGGCTTGTATGGCGATGCCTCCTCCCCGACCGGCACGACGATTCTCGGGGCGGCAAAGGCGACCGGGCGCACTCCCGGAGGCCTCTCCCTGGGTTTCCTGGAAGCGGTGACCAACCGCGAAGCCGGAACCGAGGATCGCACCATCGAGCCCCTGGCGAGCTACTCGGTGTTCCGGGCCAACCAGGATCTGCGAAAAGGACAGACCAGCATCGGGATCATCGGTACGGTGGTCGCGCGCAATCAGGACGAATGGACCCGGGACTATCTGCGGTCCTCGGCGGTCGTGGGGGGAACCGACCTTCGCCACCGGTTCGGCAAGGGACAGTTCGAAGTGAGGGGTCGTTTCGTCGGATCACGGGTGACCGGATCGGCGGCGGCCATCGCGGCGACCCAGACCGGGTCGGCGCATTACTTCCAGCGGCCCGACGCGAATCTCGGCTACGACGCCACCCGGACCTCTCTGACCGGGGACTACGAGCAGGTGCAGTTCGCCAAAGTCGGCGGTGGCAAGCTGATGTTCGAGTCGAGCTATCAGCGGGTCTCCCCGGGGTTCGAGTCCAATGATCTTGGCTACCTGCGACGGGCGGACTGGCAGAGCTGGGCCACCTGGGCCACCATCCGGTTCAACAAGCCCGGGCCCTTCTTCCGCCAGCTCAACTGGAATTTCAACGAATGGAATGAATGGACCACGGACGGCCTGCCGCTGGAGCGCGCGGTCAATACCAACGTCCATTTCGAGCTGCCGAACAGCTTCTGGATGCATATGGGTGGGACGGTGGGCGGGTTAGGCCACACGAATTGCGATCGCTGCGCCCGAGGCGGGCCCGCCATCCGGTCCGATGGCACCCTCTCGCCCTGGTTCGGCGTAGAGGGCGATTCCCGCTGGCGGGTGGCGCCTGGACTCTGGATCAACGGCTGGCGGGCCGACGGGGGCCGCACCCACGCCTTCAGCCTGAATCCGTGGGCGGACCTGCGGATCTCCTCCCAGGTGGGCGGCACCCTTGGCTTCTACTATCAGTGGAGCACCGACGACCGGCAATGGCTCGGCAATCCGGTCGACGCAGCCGGAGTCACCCATTACACCTTCGCTCACCTGGACCAGCGCACCGCGAGCCTTCAGACCAGGCTGAACTTCATCGCCACCCCGACCCTGAGCTTCGAGCTCTACGCCGAGCCCTTCGTCAGCAAGGGGACCTACAGCAACGTGCGGGAGCTGAATGATCCGCGGGCGGCGGCCTATCAGGATCGCTTCAAGGCATACGGAGACGGCAACCCGGCTCCGGGACAGGAAGGCTTCAACTACAAGCAGTTCAAGTCGAATGCAGTGCTCCGTTGGGAGTATCGGCCCGGCTCCGCGCTCTTCCTGGTCTGGCAGCATGGCCGTCAGGAATGCGAGGCGACCTACGGTACCAGGTCCCTGTTCGGCGACATCGGACAGCTCTTCAAATCACCGGCCGACAACACCTTCCTCATCAAGCTTTCGTACTGGCTCGACCGCTGAGCGTCCCCGCCAGGGACGTGCATTCGGACACCCCGGGGTCGTCCCCCGGGGTTGAGTCGGTACGGAACGAACCCTGACCCCGGAGAAGCTTGTGAGAACACGAAATACCATGCTGGCCATCGCCCTCCTCGCGGCGCCCACCGGGCTCTTCGCCCAAGGCATCGGGATCAAGGCGGGAGCCTCCTTTGGCGATATCTCGAACAAAGGCGTTCTGCCGGGAAGTCTCAAGCATCGCACCGGTCTGGCGGGCGGAATCTACCTGGCGAGCGGCGGCGCCATCGGGATCGGACTCGAAGGATTGTACGACCAGCGAGGGCTGGAGTCGGATGACGCTTCCATCGCGGAAACCCGGCTCGACTACGTGGATGTACCGGTCTATCTCAAGATCGCATTGCCAATCGGCGGCATCCGTCCGTTCGGGTACGCCGGTCCCCAGGTTTCCTACGAAGTGCGTTGCCGAACCGCGTCGGGGGACGCGTGCGGGGCCTACAGTACGTCCGATCGCAAGAAATGGGACTTCGCCGCGGTCATCGGCGCGGGCATCCGGTTCGGGGGAGGCAATCTCGGATTCGGGATCGAGGGCCGGTACGTCTACGGACTCCAGGACCTCAAGGTCTCCACGGTGACCTCGAGCGAGAGCTACAAGACCAGAACCTTCCTGATTCTGGGAAGCATCGGAAAGTAGCGATTCGCTAGCGGACGCCGATCGTCCTCGCTCCCCCCGGATACCGCCGCCCCGGTTTGAGCACCAGCCAGAGCGCGCGATTGAAGGGCTCCTCCTTCGCGGCGTCCGGCGAGCTGAAATCGAGGCCGGCCGATTCCTCCACTCCGGGCCCGCGTTCGGGATTCCGGTCGTTCAGCGACGCCGACGGCTGGATTGCCGCATAGGGCGTGAGATCGGGGGTGCTGGCGTAGATCCCCCGGATCGGCCGGCCGAACGCGTCGAACTGGGAAAGCTTTCCGAGCCGGAGAATCTCTCCGATCGTCATGATGACGTCGCTGGTATTCACGAACCGGTGCCAGACCATTCCGGGTTTGTTCCAGGCGGAGACGGCGAGCAGGACGGAGCGGTGCGAATCGACGTGATCGGGACCGTTCTGCGCATCGTCCTCCAGCACGAACACGATGGTGTTGCGCCAGAACCGGCTGTGGGAGAGCCCCTCGACCAGGCGGCCAAGCGCGAGATCGTTGTCCGCCATGTAGGCGCGCGGTGAGAGCGCTCCGGCGCGCGCGCCCGCGGTGTGATCGTTGGGAAGCACCATGAGCTGCAGCGCCGGCATCTTGCCACTTTGCTCCCACTCGGCGAGCCGCTTGAGCCAGACGTCGATGCGCTTCTGATCCGGGGTATCCAGGTCCCAGCCGACATATTCCGGATCGGTCGTGGCCTCGAGAAACGGCTTGAGCCCGGTCCACTTCCGTTCCGAACCCTCCCCCTCCGGCTCGGCGAATTCGCCGAAATTCCGGAACGTGATTCCCCCGCGCATCGCGAGATCCCACAGGTATCCCGTGCCGGGCTCCGCCGCATCCTCTCCCACTTCGGGCCGCACCCCGCGGTTGGTGCCCTGGTAGTCGAAGGTCCTCCCCCGGCCCGAGTAGTTCTGCATGGTGGTCTTCTCGGTGTAATCGGTCGCGTAGGCGGCGGTGGACCAGTTATGGCCGTCGGCGCTCACCTCGGCGTTCACGTAGAAGCGGTCGAACAACCCGAAGCGGTCCGCGAGGGCGTGATGGTTGGGCGAGACCGGCCGGGGAAAGTAGGTCAGAGAGCTGTCCCCATCGCCTTTCGGAATGTCTCCGAGCACCTGATCGTAGGTACGGTTCTCCTTGATGATGTAGATCACGTGCTCGAACGGTGGGTACCCGGATGAAGCCGTGCCCGGCTGCCACCCGTTCGCGGCCGCCACCCGGCTCGAAAGCGCCTGGAGAGACCCACTGGAAAGATCGGATAGGGGAACGACTGACAGCGTGCCGGTGAGCTGGTTCAGGGTATACCCCGCTCGACCGTTTCGACCGGGCCCGGGGCCGTCGGTGCCGTTCGCCGCCGCGCCGCGCCCCTTGGCGTTGGCGACGAGGAGCGTATCTCCCTGGATGCCCAGCGCCGATGGATACCACCCGGTCGGGACTCTGCCAGCCAGACGGCCACCGGACTCGGCGAGATCGAATACCGCGACCGCGTTGTTGTCGGCTTCCGCGACGTAGAGGCGTCGCTCGTCGGCCGAGAGCGCGAGCGCGTTCGGAGTGCTTCCTTCGCCCGGGCCGCCCGGAATCGTATCCATCAGCTCCCCGATGACGGCTCCGCGGCGGGTATCGATCACCGCGACCCGGTCGGTGCTGGCGGATGCGACGAACAGTCTCGTCCCGGCTCGATCGAGCAGCATCGCGGACGGGTGCCGCCCGGCCCGGATCGATCCCGCCCGTGCCAGTCCCCGATCATTGGGCCGGAACACCGAGACTTCGAATCCCCCCCACGCCGAGACGTACACCTTGCCCTCGGCACCGACGACGACGTCGTAGGGATAGCGACCCGCGGCCAGCCGCTGTACCACCTGGCCGCTTCCCAGGTCGATGACGGCGAGGGAGTCGGCCAGGTTCTCCGCCACGTAGAGGAAGCGATCATCCGGCGACACCGCCAGGCCTGCGGGATACCGCGTACCCGATTCGCGAGGCGCCTTCGCGGCGAGGATCAGGCTGTCACGCAGCTCCGCCGAGCCATTCTGCCAGTGGAACCGGTAGACCACGTCCTGATCGCCGCCCGCGACGTACAACCACTGTCCCGAGTGGCTGAAGGCCAGGCCCAGGAACGCCGCGGGCAAGAGCGCCGTTTGCAATACCTTTCCGCTGGAGGGAACCACCACCTGGATGCCCTGGTCCCGGTAGCCACTCAACAGCACCACAACCCGGTCCTTCTCCGGAGTGGCGATCATCCCCAGGGGAAACTGCCCGACATCGGTTACCCGCCCCGCTGGATCGAGCAGCGCTCCCGTAGGCAACCGATGCGCGTCGTCGCCCATGGTGTCGCCACCGGGCGGCGTACCGGGCTGGCTCGTGGCGCAGGCCGCGATCAGGATGAGGGGACACCAGCGTCGCATCATCGTCTCACCTCATGGTCTGCCGGAAGGAGGAAGGGTCACGTTGCTCCAGGCCCGCTCATCGGCTACCAGGCCCAGAGAGAGCAGCGCCTGCGATACCCTGGCCTTGAGATCGTGCGCCTTCGCCATGGCGTCCGCAAGCTTGCCGGCCTGGAATTCCGATTGGACCTCGCGCCAGAGCATCGCGGCGGAGTCGTTGATCTGCCGCACATCCTCCAGACCCTTGCGGTCGAGCCCGCCGGGGAGCTTGTGGGTGCGTGCAACCCGGTCCAGCTCGGTCTGGATCGCCGTCAGGTTCTTCGGCACCACGACCGTCAGGGTATCCATCTCCGCTCGCAGCTCGGTGCGTCGCGCGGGGAGGGAATCGGCGATGGTTCGGACCTGATCCGGTATCGACGCGAGACTCGTGGAGGCCGCCGCGTAATCCCCCGACTGAATCGCCTGATTCCCCACCTTCACTGCTTCTTCGATCGCAGTCACCTGATCGGGAACCACGGCTCGTGCTTCAGGGCCCAGGGTGGCCATGGCCTGCTGCGCGGCATCGAGCTGGTGTTCGGCGGTTCGTCGGGCGCTGGAACAGGTTGCCAGCAGCAGGAGCAGGGGCACCGGAATGAAGCGGGACATGATGGCATCCTCCGAAAGAGGAGAAGACCGGAAGCATAACAGGGCATCGGCATGCGCCCACCTCTCCCGCGCCGGGCGATGCTGTGCGGTCTCGCGGTAACGGGTCGTCTCCCCAAAGGACCCCGAGTGTCCAGGAGGAATCATGGCGAACGGGATGCGATTCCATGATCTCGAGAATCGAGTGTTGGCCGCCGCGGGTCGGCGCGCCATTCGGAACGGGGTTCGCACGGTCAAGCGAGTCGGGCGGCGCGCCGCCCGGGCCGCCCTGATCGCTGGTACCGTCGCCGCCGCGACCGTCGTGGTGCGCGAAGTGCGAAAACGGCTATGACCCAAAGGCAGGAGACCTCCCCATGAAGAAGTCCAAGACTCGGGTGGCGGCGGCGAGGGCGGCGAAGAACCTGGCGGATTCCACCGATCGGTTCCTGATGCGGGCCGGTCAGTCGGCGGAGAAGCGCATGAAGGCCCGGAACCGCTCCCGGGTCAAGACGGTCGGCAAGGTCGCGTTGATGGTGGGCGCCGGCGCGGCAACCGCCTACGCCGGCCGAGCCCTGGCGGGGCGCCTCAATGGCAAGAGCAAGGCGAAGAGCAGATCGAGCCGATCGAAATGAGTTACTGGCGACCGCCGGCCCCCAGGCGGGTGAGCACCTCGCCGAGCCGGCGGATTTCCTCGCCATAGCGGGCCCAGTCCCCCGCCCGCTGAGCCGCCACCGCATTCTGATAATGCTGCTGCGCTTCCACGATCAATGACCGATCCGGGGCCGCGGGCGTCGCAGGCCCCCGCGGCCGTCGGCGGTCGCTGGACTCCGCTGGTGCCTCCGAACAGGGTCGCCAGCGCCTGCTCCAGGGTGTCCTCCATGACGACCTGATTCTGATACGCGACGATCACCCGCTTGAGCTCGGGGATCCGGCCTCCTTCCGCCCGGAGGTAGAGCGGCTGCACGTAGAGCATCGACTGCTCGATCGGAATCACCAGCAGGTCACCGCGGACGACCTGGGAACCCCGCTGGTCCCACAGAGAGATCTGCTGGGAGACTTCGGTGTCCTGATTGATCCGATTGGTGATCTGCTGGGGACCGAAGACCAGGCTTTGCCGGGAAAACCGGTACACCAGAAGCCTTCCATATTCCGGACCGTCGTTCCGAGCCACCATCCAGGCGGCGAGATTGTCCTTGCCGCGGGGCGTGAAGGGGACCATGTAGATGTACTCGGCCTGCTTCTCCTCCGGCAGCCGCATGATGATGTGCCGCATGAACGGCACCGCGGCATCCGGGGTGCTCACCGTGGGGATCTGCCACTGATCCTCACGATGATAGAAATCCTCCGGCGCCTCCATGTGGTACACCGTATACAGTCGGGTCTGCATCCGGTACAGATCGTCCGGGTAGCGGAGGTGGGCGCGGAGGTCGGCCGGCATCTCGCTCAGCGGATGGAACAGTCCCGGGAAGATCGCGATCCAGGTCTTGAGCAGCGGATCCGAAGCGTCCGCGATGTACGGGGTCACCGTGCCGTTATAGGCGTCGATGACCACCTTCACACTGTTCCGCATGTAGCTGGTCCCATCGTCCACCTGCGCGGAGTAGGGATAGCGATCAGTCGTGGTATAGCCGTCGAGAAGCCAGGACAGGGTGCCATCCTCGCGCAGGATCATGTAGGGATCCCGATCGAACCGGACGAAGGGAAGCGCCTTGCTGGCTCGCTCCTTGATGTCGCGATAGTAGAGGATCCGGCTCTGGCCGGTAATGTCCTGAGAGAGCAGGATCTTGGAAGACCCGAACCGGGTGGCGAACACCAGGCGGCGAAAGCCGCTGCCGACCGGGATGCCGCCGCGGCCCTGGTAGGGCGCGTACACGTTGATCTCGCCGGCGGGGTGATCGAATTCCCGCTGCCGGGTTCCGGTGACGACGAAGTCGTTAACCCGCTCTCCGTAGTAGATCTGGGGCCGGGTGACCTTGAGGGAAACCGAGGAGACCGGCGGCAGATCCTTGACAATGAGCAGCGGCAGGCCTTCGGGAGTCACCTGGTTCACCGTGCTGATGGTGAGCCCCATCCCGTGGGTGAACGTCAGATGCTCGTTGATGAAGCTCCGGACCGGCAGGGAGGCGGCGTTGAGCTCGCGGGGGGACAGGAGCACCTGACGATACCGGCCGTCGATCCAGTACCGGTCATCATCCACGTTGATGAAGTCGTAGTAGGTGCGAATCTCCTGGATCTGCTGGAACGTCTGCAGCAGCGGATCGCGGTCCCAGAGGCGCACGTTCTCGATGGTGGGCGAATTGGCCCGGATGTCCGCCAGCGACAGCTGCGCTTCGCCCTGAAGCTCCCGCACCTCCACGCTGTCCAGATTCCACGCCCGTCGGGTCGCTTCGATGTGGTAGCGGAGATAGGGTGTTTCCCGGGTCAGCTCGGTGGGCGCCACGATCAGCTTCTGCATGATGAACGGATAGAGTCCCCGCCCCAGCAGCGCGACCGCCACATACCCCAGCACCGACCAGAGCGCGTAGCGTCCCAGGTCCCTCCGGATTCCGCCCACCAGCACCACCACCGCGGCGATGACCGCGAGTATCGCACTGACACGGTACGCGGGGAGCCGGGCGTGCAGGTCGGTGTAGCTCGCGCCCAGGAGCGGCCCCGTGGTGGAATAGAGCAGATTGGGCGAATCGACCAGCCAGAGCCGCACCGCCGCGACGAGGAAGAGCGCCGCGAGCAGGATGGCCAGGTGCAATCCCGCCGAGGGCTCCGCCCGGAGGCGGCGTTGCCGCAGGATCAGATCGCCGCGGAGCCAGTAGACCGGGAGGACCAGAAAAAATCCGAACGCAATCAGGCCACCCAGCGCGCCAAGCATGGTCTCCAGCGCGGGAAGCGTAAAGACGTAGAAACCGAGGTCGCGGGAGAAAATCGGATCGGTCACCCCGAATGGCGTCCGGTTGAGCGCGCGGAGCACCACGTCCCAGCTCCCCGATAACGCCACTCCGGTCAGGAACGCCAGCACCAGCGACGCCGGCAGGGTGAGCCGACGGAGCATGGTGTTGACGTTGAAGGACGGCAACCCCTGGCCGAGCGTGAGCACGATCGGATTGGGCACCAGCCCGCGCTGTGCGGCGCGCAAGTTCCCGTAGAGCACCCCGAACGCGACCCCGCCTCCCACGAGGAACAACATGGCCTGGTACAGAATCGGCCGGAGAAACACCGCCTGGAACCCCGACGACCGGTACCACCACCAGTCGGTGATCAGCCGGCTGATGGCCGGGAAGAAGAAGAACAGCAGCGCCAGCACGGCGAGCACGACGAGAAGGGCACGCGAACGCCGTCGGGGTCGGCCGGGACGCAATGGTCGGGGTGGCGTCATGGTGAGAAGTTCGAGCCTTGATGGCGAAAAAGCGAGGGGCCGGCAGAATGCCCGGCCCCCGCAGAACCGCTCGCCCGAAGCCTAGACGGAACCGGGCATCGGGTAGGGAACCAGACTGCGCACGACGATCCCGATCACCACGTAGAGCACGATGGCCGCGATGACCACCACGGCGGTGTAGCCGAGCGCCTTCTCGCTGGGAGCCTTCATGACGATCGGCAGCCCGAGATAGAGGAGGTACAGCGAGTAGAGACCCCCGAGGGCCGCCAGGATGCCGAGACTCGGGATGAGCAGGAAAATGCCGGCGACCCAGGCGGCCGTACTGGAGTACGCCGCAACCTTGAGCGCCTGCACCTGGCTCTTCTGGCCCCCGAAGTTCGGCGCCAGCCCGTCGATGATGAGGGCCAGCACGAAGGTGCCGACCAGGCTCAACGCGTACTGCACGGCCGCCCCGGTGAGCGCCGTGCCGGTTTCGATACGGTACCGGAAACCCAGCACGCTCACTCCGAGCAATGACCACCCGATGAAGCTCGCGACCGGCGGGATCGCGGCGAGGAGAACGATGTATCCGGAATACAGTGAACCCGTGGTGGCGGGCTCGGTATCGATGACCGCCCATTCGTTCTTCGGGTTGATCAGGATGCCTTTCGCGCGGTCAACCAGGCTCATCGCTCCTCCTTGAGGGGGTGGGCACTCCGCGGGCCGGGAGAAGCTAGCCCCCGGGACGGAAAACGCTACCCCGCCTTGGCCAGAACCTCGTTCATGACGGCCCGGGTGAGCTCGAGTTCTTCCGCGTTCACCACGTGCCCCATGCCGGGATACAGCCGAAACGTCACCCTCGCGCCCCAGGTCTCGAAGGCTCGGGCGGTCTCCTCGACTCGATCCCGGGGAATGTGGGCGTCCACATCGCTGCAGCCGAGCAGCACCGGCATCCCTTCGAATGCCACCCCACCCTCCCAGACGGTTCCGGGAGCGCCGATCAACCCTCCCGATAACCCGATCACGCCGCCGAGCTGGTCCGGGTCGCGGCGCCGGTACGAAGTCTCCAGGGCCAGGCAGGCCCCCTGCGAAAAACCCAGCAACAGAATCCGGGAAGCCGGCACCCCGTGCGACTGGATCGTCCGGACCAGGTCGAGGACGACGCCGAGCGCCGAGGAGAGGAACGGCTCGTTCTGTTCCCGGGGAGCGAGGAAGCTCTGGGGATACCAGGCCCCCGTCGCCGCGCTCGGCGCGAGGAAGCAGAAGCCGGGATGAGCCAGCGGACCCGCCAGCTCGAGAATGTTCTCGGGACCGGCGTTCCGGCCGTGCAGCATGACCATCGCCGCCGGGGCGGACGGGAGCGGAGCGCCCCGGGTTAGGACCGGCTGCCCGGCATGCGGTCCGCTTCCCCCGGTCCGTTCGATCACCCGGCTCCTCGACGCACCGTCGGCCGCCCGGTCCCGGCCCGAAGGACCGGAAGCCCTTCCTCGATCGCGGTCCGGTTCGGCTCTTCCCAGCTTGGCAGGCGGAGCGAGGTGCCCAGGTCCTGCTCCGGCTCGTCCACCAGGAATCCGGGGCCCACGGTGGCGATCTCGTAGAGCACCCCGCCGGGTTCCCGGAAATAGATGGACTGGAAATACTGTCGGTCCAGCACCTCCGTCACCGGTACGCCGAGCTCATGAAGCCGGGCGCGATAGGCCAGCTGCTCCAGGGGAGTCTCCACCGCCATGGCGACGTGGTGGACCGTGCCCAGCCCATTCGCGGCCCGAGGCGCCTCAGGATCGTCGAGCAGATCCAGGACCCGGCCCGCTCCACCGCTCCCCGCCGCCAGCCGGGTGCGACGGCCCTCCTGCGAAAGGACGGTGTACCCCAGCACCTCGGTGAGAAATGCCGCGGACCTGGCGGCTTGGGTCACTGTCAGCGTGACACTGTGTAACCCGCGGATGGCGAGGGCCGGATCGAGATCGAAAGCGACCCAGGGTTGCCGGCTGTCATCCCCGGTCGCCACCAGCTCGATCGCAAGCCCGGAAGGGTCCTCGAACCCGAGGACCTCGTCACCGAATCGGGTTTCACCGGTTGAGCCGGCGAGAGGAACCTTCCCGAGCGCGAGGCGGTCCCGCCACTGCTCCAGGGCCGCGGGAGGAACCGCGAAGGCCGTCGCCGTGATCTGGCCGGCGCCCTTCCGGCCGATCGGCACCCCTTTGTCCTTGTACGGGAAGGTGGTAAACAGGGTGCCCGGCTCACCCCTCTGGTTGCCATAGTAGAAGTGGTAGACGTGATGGTTGTCGAAATTGACGGTCTTCTTTACCAGGCGGAGACCCAGCATACTGGTGTAGAAGTCCACGTCCGCCTGGGCGTCATTCACGGTGGCGGTGACGTGATGGAGTCCCTGTATGGTCGATCCCATGGTGTCCTTCCCCGGAGCGCCATGGGCAACTTAGCGTGGAGCGCGCCGAACAGGCGAGGTGGCTGAATGGTGCCGGTCGCGATGGCATTCCATGCCGGATATCAGCAGGTCCTCCGCTTCCTGCGGGCCCGCTTCCAGCGCGGAGAGTACCTCGGCCTCCACCTCACCATCGGCTTTCTGGTCAGTATGGCCGGCCTCTTCCTCTTTGTCCTGATCGCCCGACAGGTCGTGGGAGAGCGCTCTCTCACCCAGGTGGACCTCTCGGTATATCAATGGCTTCACCGCCATGCCACCCTCGTGGGTTACGGCACCTGGAGCGTGATCAGCTCGCTGGGCAGTGGCAGCGCCTTCCTCTGGATCGGGATCGGGATGGCGCTCATCCTTGCCATGCGAAGACACTTCCTCCAGCTCGCCGGCTGGGCCACTGCCCTCCTGGGGGGCGGCGCCCTCGACTACCTCCTGAAACAGGTCTTCCAGCGTCCCCGGCCAGCCTCGGCCATGGATTTTCTCACCAGCGTGAGCTGGAGCTTCCCCAGCGGCCATTCCATGGGGTCGCTGATCGGGTATGGCATGCTGGCGTATTTGATCTCGGTCGAGTTCACCACCAGCAAGGAAGCCCGGCGCTGGACCATTACGCTCTGCGCGCTGCTGGTCCTCGCCATCGGCCTGAGCCGTCTCTACCTCGGTGTGCACTACGTGAGTGATGTGCTCGCCGGGTTCTGCGCCGGCGGGCTCTGGCTGACCGCTTGTATCACAGGACTCGAGGTCGCGAGACGGCTCCGGAAAAGGAAGGCTCAAGCGACAGCGGAGTGAGGCCAGGTCTCTTCCGGGCGTCTCCTTGCAGGAGACCGAATTATGTACCTTGTCCCGCTGGGTGCTTCTCTTGGACTCCTGAAACGGGGGACACCATGAAGCTTGCCATGGCAACCGGGCTGGCGATGTTCCTGAGCTGTCAGGGCGCCACGCCGATTCGAAAGCTCCTCGATGACCCGGGACGCTACGACGGCAAGACGGTATCGATCGCCGGCGAAGTGAAGTCCTCGATCGGGGTGCTCGGCTACGGTGCCTATGAGGTGGACGACGGCACCGGGCGCATCCCCGTGGTGGTGCAGTCCGGCGAGGCCACGCCGAGAGTGGGGGTTCAGGTGGGCGTGGAGGGAGAGTTCCGAACCGCCTTCACCCTGGGTACCCGCACCGTCGCGGTGCTCATGGAGAAACGCCACAAGACGCGCTGACCGTCTGGCGACCCGCAGGGCAAGACCGTAAGATCCGGCATGCCAACGCGCCGAAAAAACCGCCGTTCACATGCTGCCCGCACCTTTCTGAGCGCCGTGCTCCTGGTGGTCGCTCCGGTCTCGTTTGCTTCGCGCCTGGGGGCTCAGCGTGCCAGCATCCAACCCCGGGAATCGGTCGATTCCCTGGGGCACATCACCCTGTCGGTACCCCGCTGGTCTTTCTGGCTCCAGAACTCCTGGGCCGCCGCCGAGCTCCTGGCGCTGCTGTTCGCGGGTTATCAGCTCTGGGCCCGTCGGGGCGAGCGGCGTCGAGCCGATGCGGACGCGGCGGTGGTGGCGAAGAAGGCCGCCAACTTCCAGGCGTGGACGGTGGTGAACAGCGCCCAGGGGAAAGGTGGGAGCGGGGGAAGGATCGATGCGCTCCAGGACCTCAGCCGGAACGGGATCTCCCTGGCGGGTGTCCGGCTCGACGGCGCATGGCTGGTGGGGATTGACCTGGGGGGTGCCTTGCTCAGCTCCGCGAGTTTCCGGGACACCAATCTGCGAGGGGCCAATCTCGAGAATGCGACCCTGGAAGCGGTCGATTTCGGTAGCGCCGATCTCACCGGCGCCAACCTCAAGGGGGCGGTGCTCAAGCGAGCGAATCTGGCCGGGGCCAGGCTTGGACTGGCCGACCTTCGGGGCGCGAACCTCGCCGAAATGACCGGCTGGCAGGAGATCGAGACCGTGAGTTACCTGCAATGCGCCGGCGTGCGACAGGCGCCTTCCGGATTCCTGGCTTGGGCCCTGGCCCATGGGGCGGTCGAGCAGGAGACCGATTCGATGCGCACCGCGGAGCAGAGTTACTCGCATCATTTCCGCACCACATGAGATCAGGCGGACAGGCGGACAGGCGGACAGGCGGACAGGCGGACGGGCGGAAAGATGGACCGGGGTCAGACGAGCGGGTTGGGCTCGACCGCGAACGCGGAGCGTGAGCGAACGAGACCGGAGGGGTACTATGGAACGGCGGCCTGGGCTCGACCGCGAACGCGCAGCGTGAGCGAACGAGACAGGAGGGGCAATGAAGAACGGCGGCCGCGAGGCCGCCGTTCCAGTTGCCCCTCCTGGGCTCGAACCAGGACTCTCCTGATCCAGAGTCAGGCGTGTTGCCAGTTACACCAAGGGGCAGTATCCCGGATTGTCATGGAGCTGAGGGGGATCGAACCCCTGACCTCCGCATTGCGAACGCGGCGCTCTCCCAGCTGAGCTACAGCCCCCCTCAAAGTCGGCGCGGTATACTAATCGCCCGCAGTTCGCCCGGGCCAGCTATTCCCTCGTCGCTATTCGCTACTCCCTACCATAAAAACGCATCGAGCGGTTGTAACTGACCGAGAAGGGGGTCGTAGACCTATAGCCCCGCCCGACAGCTACACCGCTCTGAATACGTTTCAATCTAACACCGCATATCCCGCGCCCACCAGTATTTGACTTTCGAACCATCCAACCAAGCCTATCGGTGTTCCACCGCACGTCGCTGTAAAGCGTTGTCAATCATGCATTTCCATAGCAGCGGACTCGCGGCGATCCCGGTCACGGCCTCAGCTTCCCGGACCGGCCAATGTCTGCATCATTCCATCAAACCTGCTGGAAGGGGACATCGATGGTCATCCCATCCCGAGCCACCACGGTCTCGGGAAACACGGTCCGTGCTTCCGCCAGAAGCTCCGGGGCATCCCGGGTATACCGAGGGCTGATATGGGTCAACACCAGCCGCCGAACTCCCGCCTCCCGCGCGACCTCGGCCGCCTCCCGCGCCGTGGCGTGCCCGGTCTCCAGCGCACGCTCGCGCTCGTCCTCTCCAAAAGTGGCTTCGTGAATCAGCAGGTCCGCCCGCTTCGCCGCTGCGATTACCGCAGGGTGGGGCCGGGTATCGCCGGTGTAGACCACTGTACGACCGGGCCTGGGAGCGCCCACCAGCTCGGCCGGTGTGATGATTCGCCCGTCGGGCAGAGTGACCGGAGTCCCCTTGTGGATCTTGCCCCACAGTGGACCTTCCGGAATCCCCAGCTCACGGGCCTTCTCCGGATCGAACCGTCCCAGCCGGTCCTGCTCCACCAGTGCGTAGCCGACCGTATCGGCCCGGTGCTCGGTTTCAAAAACTGCCAGCTCGTAGTCCCCTCGACCGAGCCGATCCCCCGGCTTGAGCTCGACGATCTCGAAGGGAAACCTGGTGCGTTCGATCCCGACGTTGAGCGCGCCAGTCAGGATCCGCTGCGCCCCCTTGGGCCCGTAGAGCACCATGCCTTCCTTCCGATCCATGAGCCCCAGAGTCCGGAACAGACCGATCACGCCGAGAAAATGATCGGAGTGAAAGTGGGTGAAGTAGATCTCGCGAAAGGAGAAGCCGACCCCGTAGCGCATCATCTGCCGCTGGGTTCCTTCACCGCAGTCGAACAGCAGCATTTCGCCCTCTCGCTGAATCGCGACGGAGGCAACGTTGCGGTCCACCGTGGGGCAGGCGGCTCCGGTCCCGAGGAAGGTGATGGCCAGCATGGCCAAAAGGTTAGGCGAGCCCCGCGCGAACTCCTAGGGGCCCCGGCCGAGTAGATTGCCGGTGATGTCGAGGCACTTGACCGTCGTGGACGACGAGGGATTCGCGAGCACCGCCGCCCGCCATATCGCCCGGGCGATCATCGACCGGCTTCGCATCGCACCCGATTGCTCCCTGGCCCTGACCGGCGGCGCCACCGCGCGGGCCGTGTATGAGCACCTGGCGGACCAGACCAACGTCTCCATCGCATGGAATGCCGTCACCTTCTATTTCGGGGATGAGCGTGCCGTGCCGCCCGATGACCCGCGAAGCAATTACCGGCTGGCCCGGGAAACCCTGCTCTCCCCTTTCCGCATCACACCCCGCGCGGATTCGCCGCATGGAAGCCGAGCGCCCGGACCTCGAGGAGGCAGCCCGGGACTATGAGCGCGACTTGCCGGCAAACCTCGACATTCTTCTGCTCGGCGTCGGGCCCGATGGGCACATCGCTTCGCTCTTCCCCGGCGCGGCCACGCTCCGCGAAACCACGCGCAGGGTGACGCCGGCGTTCGGAGGCGAGCCCAGACTGCCCCGCCTCACGATGACTCCACCCGCGATCCTGGCCGCCCGGTCCACTATCGTCTTCGCGGCGGGGGTCGTGAAAGCGGATGCGGTGGCGAAGGCTCTGGAAAGCTCTCTCGAGCCGGCGGAGTGCCCAGCTCGGCTGGTGGGCGACGCGGACTGGATCGTCGATCGCGCCGCCGCATCGCGGCTGTCCGCCACCTGATGCTGGTCCTCTCGGGAGATATCGGGGGCACCCACGCCCGGCTGGCGCTGATCGACACTGAACCCGGTACCCGGGTCCTCGCCGATCGGACCGGCTCGAGCCAGGAGATCGAGGATCTGACCGGCTATATCAGCCATTTTCTCGAGGCGATCCCGTCCCGTCCAGACCGGGTCTGTCTCGCAATCGCGGGTCCGGTGGTGGGGCAGAAGGTCACCGGAACCAATCTCCCCTGGCGCCTCGACGCCACCACCATGCAAGCCGAGCTTGGCGTCCCGAGCCTCCGATTCATCAACGATTTCGAGGCGGTCGGCTACGGCCTCGACCTGCTGCAACCCGCCGATCTCGAAACCTTGCAGCCGGGCGAGACGGATCCCGACGGGACGATCGGAATCATCGGGGCCGGCACCGGGTTAGGCGAGGGGCTGGTGGTGCGAATCGGAGACTCAGCAGAGGGTCGTGCCGTCCGAGGGAGGCCACGCCACCTATTCGCCCCGGGATGCGCGAAGCTGGGATCTGCTCAACTTCCTCGCTTCGCGATACGGGGATCACGTCTCCTGGGAACGGATCGTTTCGGGACCCGGGTTGGTCGATCTCTTCGAGTTCGTCGTGTCCTGCCGGGGTGAGGCGGGAGCGGCGGGGATTCGCCGGGAGATGGCCCAGGACGATCCGGCCGCCGTGATCGCCCGCCACGGCCTGGCCGGCACCGATCCGGGCGCCCGGGAGGCGCTCGATCTCTTCATCGAGTCCTATGGGGCCCAGGCAGGGAACCTCGCGCTCACGGTGCTCGCCACCGGGGGGATGTACCTGGCGGGGGGGATTGCGAGGAAGATCGCGTCCCGGCTCAAGCAGGGCGGGTTTGTGCGAGCCTTCCTCGACAAGGGCCGGATGCACGAGTTGCTCGCCGGCATCCCGGTTCACGTCATTCTGAACCCTGATGTAGGATTGCTGGGTGCCGCCAGAGTGGCGGCCACCTGGTAGCCACGAACTGGAGCGGACCATGCAAGTCGGGATGATCGGACTGGGACGAATGGGTGGCAACATGACCGAGCGGCTGCTCCGCGCCGGCCACGACGTCATCGCCTCGGACCGGAACCGGGAAAGTGTGGATGCGATCGCCGCCCGCGGGGCGATCGGCGCGGCCGATCTCGGGGAACTGGTGGGAAAGCTCGGGCCCCAGCCGGTCATCTGGATGATGATCCCGTCGGGCGATCCGGTCGATCAGACGATCGCAAGCCTGCTCCCGCTGATCGGTTCCGGCGCGGTGCTGATCGACGGCGGAAACTCCAATTATCACGACACCAGAAGGCGCAGCGCCGCGCTGCTGGAACGGGGAATCGAGCTGGTCGACTGCGGCACCAGCGGTGGAATCTGGGGGCTGGAGGAAGGCTACTGCCTCATGGTCGGCGGCAGTGCCGCGGCGGTCTCCCGGATCCAGCCGATCCTCACGAGCCTCGCCCCACCCGATGGATGCGCCCACGTCGGGCCCTCCGGGGCGGGTCATTACGTGAAGATGATCCACAACGGGATCGAGTACGGGCTGCTGCAGGCCTACGCCGAGGGATACGAAATCCTGCACGAATCGAAGTTGTTTTCTCTCGACCTGCACCAGATCGCCGCGGTGTGGAATCGGGGAAGCGTGGTGCGTTCCTGGCTCAATCAGCTGGCCGAACGGGCGCTCGAAAAGGATGCCGATCTCGGTGACGTGGCCGGTTGGGTGGCGGACTCGGGTGAGGGCCGCTGGACCGTCCAGGAAGCGATCGACCTCGATGTTCCCGCGCCGGTGATCACGCTTTCCCTGCTCGCCCGGTTGCGCTCCCGGCAGAAGACCTCGTTCGGCGCCAAGGTGATCGCGGCGCTGCGGCGGGAATTCGGCGGGCATCCGGTGCACTCGGCGTGACCCACACCGTCGAAGTCCCCCTGGAGGTCGAGCTTCCGGAACGGCTCCCCGGCGAACGACCGAGCCAGCCGTGTACCGTGGTGATCCTCGGCGCCACCGGTGACCTGACCCACCGCAAGCTGATCCCGTCGCTGGCGCATCTCGCCGAGGACCACCTCCTGCCCGAAGGCTTCGCAGTGCTGGGCGTCGGAAGGAAGTCCCTGACCGATCAGGAGTTTCGCGACAGCTTCGAAGATTCGATCGAGTCGGACGATGCCCGCGGTTTCGCCTCCGGAGTCGATTACGTCGCTGCGGACCTCGCATCTCCCGAGGGATATCGCGCCATTGCCGATCGGTTGCAGCGGATCGAAGCGAGGGGGGGGCCCCGCGGCCGCCTGTTCTATCTCGCCCTGCCTCCCAGCGTGTACCCGGAAGTCATCCAGGGCCTCTCCCGGAGCGGGGTGATGCCAAGGCGGGAACCCGATGATCCCGCCTGGGTGCGGCTGATCATCGAGAAGCCCTATGGGCGGAGCGAGGCAAGTGCCCGGGACCTTACCCGGATCGTGCGAAGCGTCCTGAGCGAGCACCAGATCTACCGGATCGACCATTACCTCGGGAAGGAAACCGTCCAGAACCTGCTGGTCTTCCGGTTTGCGAATTCGATCTTCGAGCCGGTCTGGAACCGGAACTTCATCCATTGCGTTCAGATCACCGCGGCGGAGACCGGGGGCATCGAGGGACGAGCGGGGTATTACGAAGAAGCCGGGATCCTCCGGGACATGTTTCAGAATCACCTGCTCTCTCTTCTCTCGCTGGTCGCCATGGAGCCGCCCGCGGTCTTCCGCGCCGAACCGATTCGGGATGAAAAGCTGAAAGTGCTGAATGCGGTTCGTCCGCTGGCGCCCCAGGAGATCGCGGAATCCGCCGTCCGCGGTCAGTACGGTCCCGGTCGGGTCGGCGGCAAAACGGTGGCGGGATATCGGGAGGAGGCCGGAGTGGCCGCCGGCTCCACGGTACCGACCTTCGCCGCGCTGCGTCTCTGGATCGACAACTGGCGCTGGGAGAGGGTGCCGTTCTTCCTCCGCTCGGGAAAGCGGCTCGCGCGCCGCACCACCGAAATCGCCGTCCAGTTCCGCCGGCCTCCCCACCTCCTGTTCCCCGTCTCGGATCCGGAATCCTTCGCTCCGAACGCGCTGGTGTTCCGAATCCAGCCCGACGACGGTCTCTCGATCTCATTCGAGATCAAGACGCCGGGTCCGGGGGACCGCACCGCGCGAGCCAAGCTGGATTTCTCCTACGCCGAGGCGTTCGACATGCCGCCGCACGACGCCTATGAGACGCTCCTGCTGGATTGCATGAAGGGCGATGCGATGCTGTTCCTCCGCAGCGATGCCACCGAGGCCGCCTGGCGGGTGATGGATCCGGTGATCGCCGGGTGGGAGAAGCACCCGCCGAAGGATTTCCCGAACTACGCCGCGGGCTCGTGGGGCCCGGATGAAGCCGGGTTGCTGATCGAGCAGGCCGGTGGCGGAATACGCTGGAGGTGCTGACCGCTTCTAGAAGATCCTCACCGTGATGCCCAGCTTCCCCGGATGTTTCTTGAGATCGTCGATGAATTCCTGCACCGCGCGCAGGGTTTCCCGGGCCCGGCTGTAGAAGGTCGTATCGGCGAGGAATTGACCGACGGTTCCCTCCCCCCGGTTGACCCGGGCCAGCAGGGTGTCGAACCGTGCCGAGGTTGAGCTGATGTCGGCGGAGAGCCGCGACAGATTTCGCATCAGGGTATCCGCAGTGGCCAGCCGTCCCGCCAGGTTCAACTGATTGAGAGTGGAATCCAGCTTGTCCCGGGTCGCGCGCAGGTCCGTGAGGGTCCGGGTCAATTCGGCGCTCGGTCCGGTTTCCCGGTTTCCGTAGAGGGAGGCCAACCGCTGAACCGCCTGGAGGGTCTGGGTCAGCTCGCCGGCCAGCCGCTTGTTGGCGACTTCCGAGACGCCGACCAGCGCTTCCCTGGCGCGGGCGGAGAGCTCGTCGGCACTCGACAACAGCCCACCGGCCACGGTGCCCGGAATGATCGCGTCGGGCGCCAGAGGCTCCGGGGCGGTCCCTGGGTTCAGGTTGACCACGGCATCGGCTACGAGCCCGGTCGAAGACAGCGTCGCGGTCGCGTCCTTCCTCAGGGTGACTCTCGGGTCGAGGGACGCGCGAACCAGGACCTTTCCGAATTGCTGATAGTCGATCGTCTCGATCGTTCCCATCGGCACGCCCGACACCTTGATAGGAGACCCGCTCTTCAGGGTCTCCACGTCGGAGAACTGGATCGTGATGATGGGCTTGCTGCCGATGCTGCGCCCGCTGAGCCACAGGGTCCCGAGGATAAAGAGAGCCACGCCAGTCACGACGAGGGCGCCGACCGTGATTTCCCTGCGGTAATGGAGATCCATGTCGGGTCAGGCCGCGAACGAGGTGGAGTCGAAATCGCGCTCGAGAAACGCCCGGACCCGGGGATCCGGAGAATCGCGGAATTCCTCCGGCGGGGCTTCCAGCACGATCCGGGAATCGTAGAGCAGCGCCAGCCGGTCCGCCACCCGGAATGCACCGCGAACATCGTGCGTCACCATCACGCTGGTGACCCCGAGCTCGGCTTCCAGCCGCTTGACCAGATCATCGATCACGTCGGCGTTGACCGGGTCGAGCCCGGAGGTCGGCTCGTCGTAGAGGAGATACTTGGGCGATCCCGCGATCGCCCGCGCGATCCCGACCCGCTTGCGCATCCCCCCGGAGAGCTGGGCCGGAAACTTCTTCATGGTATCGGCGGAGAGATTCACCAGGCGGAGGCACTCCGGCACCCGCTGATCGGCGTACGCCTGGTCGCGGTATTTGGTTTCGTCGGAGATGCCGAGCCGGATGTTCTCGAAGACATCCATCGAGTCGAACAACGCGCCGTTCTGGAAGACGTACCCGATCCGGGTGCGAAGGTGCGCCAGGGCATCCCGCTTGAGGGCGGGGACTTCGAGCCCGTCCACTTTCACCGATCCGCTGTCGGGCCGAAGCAGCCCGTTGACGTGCTTGAGCAGGACACTCTTGCCCGATCCCGAGGGACCGAGCAAGGCGACGGTTTCCCCCTCCTGGACCTCGAAGTCGACCCCGTTGAGGACCACCTGATCTCCGAACCGCTTGTGGACGTTCGACAGGACGATCATCAGAGGAGAATCCGGGCGAGCATCACATTGAGGAGGAGAATGGTAACGGAGCTGGTCACCACCGCGGCGGTGGTCGAGCGTCCGACTCCTTCCGCCCCTTGCTTGGTGTTGTAGCCCATGTAGCAGGAGATGAGCCCGATGGCGAACCCGAAGGAGACCGCCTTGATCAGCGAGTAATAGGCGTCGAACGGCCGCCAGAAATACTGGGCGCCGTAGCGGAAATCGTAGTTCGTGATGGGGAGCACCTGCTTCACCCCGATCCACCCGGCGGCTACCGCCACGACGTCGGCGATCACCACCAGGATCGGCAGCATCAGGGTCGAGGCGAGCACCCGGGGGATGATCAGGTGGGACGCGGGCGACCGGCCCAGGGACTCGAGCGCGTCGATCTGTTCGGTAACCCGCATGGTTCCGAGCTCCGCGGCATACCGCGCCCCGATCCGGCCGGCCAGCACGAGCCCGATCAGTACCGGGCCGAGCTCGAGCACGATGGTTTCGACGATCAGGGTCCCCAGCACGTAGACCGGCAGGGCCGATTGCCACTGGTACCCCGCCTGGAACGCGGTCACCGCTCCGGCGAAGGTCGCGATGAGCAGGACGATGAAGAGGGACCCGGCTCCCACGTTCGCGGCTTCGGTCAGCATCCGGGGGAACCAGATCCGCCATTCGGTCAGTCCCCGGAACAGCTCCGCGACCATCAGGCTGAGCCGGCCCAGGTGCGCCAGTCCTTCGAGGACGAGCCGGCCGACGATGCGAAACGGGTTGGCGGAAAGGGTGGCCATGGCTGGGGTTATCTTGGGGACGAATGGCGCCGAAGTCCACCCCACCCCGGCGGTCCTCCTCGACGTTCCGGCGCCGCTTGCTCGCCTGGTTTCGCCGCGAAGGCCGGGAGCTCCCCTGGCGGCGGACCCGCGATCCCTACCGGGTCCTGGTATCGGAAATCATGTTGCAGCAGACCCAGGTTTCGCGGGTCACCGAGTACTTCCCCAGATTCCTCTCGACGTTTCCAACCCTGGAGCATCTGGCCCGGGCCCGGCCCCGCACGGTGCGCGAGGCCTGGGAGGGTCTCGGGTATTACCGGCGCGCGGCGAACCTGCACCGGCTGGCCCGCGAAGTGATCCGGAGCCACGCCGGAAGGATCCCCGATCAGCCGGCCCTCCTCGAGCAACTTCCCGGGATCGGGCGCTACACCGCCGGAGCGGTGGCCTGCTTCGCCTACGAGCGCGCGGTTCCCGCGATCGATACCAACGTGGCGAGGGTCCTGCGCCGGGCCTTCCATCCCCGGCAACAGCCCGGATCGCGGGGCGAGGCCCGTCTCTGGGCGACCGCGCAACGGATTCAACCCCGGCCGGGAAAGACCGCGTGGCAGTTCAATCAGGCGCTGATCGAGCTGGGAGCGCTGGTGTGTACCGCGAGATTGGCCAAGTGCTGGGAATGTCCGGTCGCCCCCGAGTGTGCCACCGGCCGGAGGCGAATACCCGGCCCCGCGCCAGCCTGACGGGCTTCTATCGCAGCAGCGCCGCCGCGAGCAGGGCGATCATGCCGAGCATCCCGGCGATCATCCCGCTCATCGCCGCGCGGGTCCGGAGACTGGCGAACGCCGCGGCATGGGGACCCGTCGGATCGAGACGCATGAGGCGAGTGACCGCGGGAAAAGTGACGCCGATGGCGATCGCCCCGCCGATGACGCCCGCGCCCTGCATCACCATCAGGGGGATCGGGTAACCCGTCGTGCTGATCGGACCCCCGTAGAGCCGGAGCGTGAGCAGGAGACCGGTCAGGATGGTGAGCACGACGCCGGGCAGCAGCATGGCGCGATGGACCCGTCCCATCACGCTCAACAGCAGCACACTGCCTTCGCGATCCGCTCCCTGAAGCATCCGCCCGATCTGCATCGACGCGAGCCCCGCGCCGAGCCACATCACGAATCCCAGAAAATGTCCCGCGAGGAGCAGCGATCTCACGACAGCGTCGTCGTGAGGAAGGTGGAATCGACCGGCTGTCGCCCGGCGTACCCCGCGTCGACTTCGTGCCAGTGGGTGATGTGGGACTCCTCGACCTGCCAGCAGAGGAACACCAGGCGGTCTTCCCGCAGAGTGTAGAAGTCGACCAACCCGGCGTCGAACCCCTTGAACAGGCAGCCGATCGCTTCGATCTCTTCGAGGTATTCGGTGATCCGGTCGGCCGACTGGGTCACCGCGCGACGCGCCGCGATCAGCTCTTCGGTCTCGTCATCCTGGGCGCGCAATCCTCCGGAGAGCAGCTCGTAATCGCCCAGGGCCTCCTGCCAGACCCGGTATTCGGTGCGCAGGTCGGTCAGAATGCGACGAAGGAGCGGAAGGGTTCGTTCCGCTTCCTCCAGGGTGAAGATGCGGGCCTGTGCCACGAGACCGTTCCGTTCCGGGGAGGCTACCTATCAAACATTCGTGATTCGGTCCTTCCGGTCAAGAGTGGCGCGCGGTCAACACGGCCCGCGCGGCGCGCTCGCCTTCGGCGACATACCACTCGACCTGCTCGATGGCGAACGTGTCGCCGCGACGAACCCGGGGACGAATCCAGAGGAGCGGTGGACGTCCAGGCTCGCAGGACCAGAGGGCGCGTTGCGCCGCGGTATTGCTGGCCATCAGGACGCCCTGGGCTTCATTCTGGAGCTGGAGCAGCGCCGGAGCGCGCCCGGAAGGCGAGGCCACCTCGGAATCGAACCCGGCGCCGGTATCGACCGCGACCACCAGCTCGGCGGGAAACCGCGCCGCCACCTCGAGCGGCACCACCGCCCGGAGACCTCCGTCGGCGCAACGACGTCCGTGCGACACGAACGGCGGGAAGAAGGGCGGCAGCGCGGTACTGGCGCAGCACGCGTCGAGAATGGTCGCCTCTTCTCCGCCCGCTCCAAACACCAGCAGCTCGCCGCGATCGAGATCGGTCGCGGTGATGCTGAGGGGAACCGCGAGCTCGGACAAGCTCGCGGCGGGGAGCAACCGGGCGAGCAATCGACGGAACGGCTCGGGACGGAGCACCGAATGGGCAAAGATGCCTCGAAGCAGCCCGGTCCGATCCAGGCGAAACAGCTCCTTCCGCCGCACCGTGCGGAGCCGGGTCACCACCTCGTCGAGCCCGAGACCGCCCGCCAGCATGGCGGCCAGCACTGCGCCCATCGAGGTCGCCACATACCGGGTCGGCGCGAGTCCTTCGGCCGTCAGGGCGCGGAGCGCGCCCAGGTGAGCGGCCGCCTTGGCCCCGCCGCCCGAGAGCACGACGGTGACGGCGCGGCTCACCCTCGATGCCGCGCTTCGTGGCGCGCCCGCGCCGCTTCGAAGCGGGAATGCTCCGCCGGTGTTTCCGGAATCAAACGGGGAACCCGAGTGGGTCGCCGCTGCGAGTCGATCGCCACGAAGACCACGTGGGCGGTGTGGGTGTGCTTGCGGTCGCCGGTGCTCACCTCTTCCGACCACACCTCCACCGAGATGTCCATCGAGCTGTTGCCGACGAAGTCCACCGTGGCGTAGCAGGTCACCAGGGCGCCCACCGGGATCGGATGGTGGAAGTCGAGGCGATCGATCGACTTCGTCACGGCCGGCCCCCCGGCGTGGCGAATGGCCGCGACCGCGGCGGCCTGATCCACCAGGGACGCGAGATGGCCGCCGAAGAGATCGCCCAGCACGTTCTGCATGTGGGGCATCACGAAGGTGGTGATTTCGCCCCGGCTGTGGGACATCGGTCGGGAGTCGGGACGCATCAGAAGTCCACCGGACGGAGATAGAACTCGTTGATCGCCGTTCCGCTGAGCACCGCGACGGTGGGAAGCCGGCGCTTCCAGTGGGTCCCGTCGAGTCGCCGGCGCACCAGCTCCACCTCCTCGGGCCGGAAGCCATGCTCGACGATCTTGGCCGAGGACAATCCGTGCAGGAGCCAGTGCAGGATCCCATCGGCGCGGGCGTAGCTGATCCCGAAATCACCCTCATCGGTCTGGCCCGCCACGAGATCGGCGGTGGGCGCCTTTTGAATGATTTCCCCGGGGAGGCCGAGGTGCCGGGCCAGAGCAAAGACCTGGGTCTTGAACAAATCGCCCAGCGGATTGACCGGCGGGGCATCGTCCGCGTGCCAGGTGAAATAGCCGAGCAACCGCTCGGACTTGTTGCCGGTCCCGATCGGGAGCGCGGCGAGGGCGGCGGACCGGTCGAACAGCGCGATCATCCGCATCCGGGCGCAGAGGTTGCCGATCCGGGCGGGATCGGGCGTATCGGGCAGAGCGGAGAGCAGGCCATCGACGGCCGGGGTGATCTCGATGGTCTCCATCTGGCAGCCCAGCCGCTCGACTACTTCCTGGGCATGGGCCAGCGAATCCGGGCTCGACAGTCGGTACGGAAGCCGGAGCGCCACCACGTTCTCCGGACCCAGTGCTTCCGCGGTCAGAAAGGCGACCACCGCGCTGTCCACCCCACCCGACAGGGCGACGATCCCCCTGGTGAACCCCCGGCGCCGCTGGATCTCGTCCCGGAGAAACTCCACCAGCCAGCGCCGGGTGAGCGCGGGATCGATGACCAGCGGGTCGGCGGGCCCATCCGAAGTCGGGGGTCTGGAATCCCGGGTGGAGATTCCCCGCGGCGGTCTCGAGCGCCGGGAGCGAGCCGGGTTGGGGCTCACCCTCCGGGCTCCGGACTCCAAACTCCGTTCCCCCGCGAGATCGTCGAGCAGGTGGGGGAGCCGGCTCTTCAAATCCGACAGGAGGGGATATTCCGCCCTAACCCGGGGGATTTCGTCCAGATCGAGGCCCACCCGCACGAGGTCTTCCTCGAAGAGCGAGCCCCGGGCGAGCACCTCCCCACCCGGCGAAACCACCAGGGATCCTCCGGGAAACCCTTTTCCTCCCTCGAAGCCCACCAGCTGGGCCAGGGCCACGTACACCCCGTGCTCCCCGGCGATCCCCTGGACCGTGCGCTCCCATCGGAGCAGGCTGGCGGGCCGGCCGTTTCCATCCGCGTCGGGGACCAGGCCACGGGCCGGACTCGCGCTCACTACGCAGATGAGCTGAGCGCCGTCCAGGGCGGCGATCGTGGGAACCAGCGAGTGCCAGGCATCTTCGCAGATGATGACCGCGGCTCGCCCCCACGCGGTATCGAACGCCGCAACCGAGTCGCCCGGCTCGACGAACCGTTCTTCGTCGAATACGCCGTAGGTGGGCAGGAAGATCTTGCGATGAACGTGCCGGATGCCGGCCTGGTCGCCACCCAGCGTCGCGACCAGCGCCGAGTTGTGCAATCGGGTCTGCCACAGCTCGTAGAACCCGATCACGATGTCGAACGGGGAGGCGCCGCTTTCCCGGTGGATCCTGGTCAGATCTTCGAAGAGCGCTTCGGCGGTCCGGGCCAGCTCGAGGACCCCGCCTTCGAGGAAATATCCGGTGAGCGCCGCTTCCGGCAGAACCACGAGATCGGGCGGCGCGTCGGGCGGAAAGGTGCGAAAAACCTCTCCCAGGCGGGCCAGGTTCTCGGCGTAGGCGCCCTTCCGCGGTTTGAGCTGTACGATGGCGAGATCCAGCACGCCTGAAGTGTAACGACGATGCCTAGGAGGGGTTCTCGACTCGGGTTACGTTCCCGGCATGCCTGACCTGCTCGCGGCCCTGGGTGGCGTGGTGAACGCCACACAACCGCTCCCCAACCTGGCCACCTCGGGACAGCCCGGTCTCGCCCAGTTCGAAGCGCTGAAAGGGGCCGGTACGGAAGTGGTCTTCGACATCCGGGATCCGATGGAGCCCCGCCCGCTCGACGAGCCAGCCACGGTGCGGCGGCTCGGCATGGAATACGTGAATGTGCCGGTGCGTCAGGGCGCGCTGGACGACGAAATGATGGACCGCGCCCTCGCCGAGCTGCGCCGGAACGCCGGCCGCCCGACCCTCCTCCATTGCGCCAGCGCGAACCGGGTGGGCGGAGTGCTGATCCCCTATTTCATCCTGGACCGCGGAATGAGCGAGGACCAAGCGGTCGACGCCGCGATGAGGATCGGGCTGCGCGGCGCGGACCTGCTGGAATGGGGCCTCGACTACGCCCGGCGAAAGGCCCCGGGTTAGGGTCTCCCCCGCCCATGGGAGCCGCCGCCCGAATGCCCGCCGCCACCCCCACCACCATGACCCCGCGCCTGGCCGCCCCCGCTCCCTGACCCGCGATGCCCGTTGTCCCCGCCACGCTGGGGCGCCGATCGGCTCGGCTCCGGGCGGGAGCGGGCTTCGGGACGGGACGAAGCCGGCGGCCTGGATCTGGTCTCGGGACGGGACGAGGTCGACGGCCTGGCTCCGGCCCCAGGACGCGAGGGAGCGCTCCAGTCACGACCGTTCACCCGGTCGGCGCCCCGGAAATCGTTCCGCTCTGAGCGAGGCCGGGATGGCCGCGCCGCGGGGGCTGTCCACCCCGACGGACGTGAAGCCGCGCGTGCCGGGGTCCCTCGATTCCGCCAATCGATCGATGGGGTGACCACCGAGCTTCGGGGCCGGAGCGGAGTCACGGTGTAGCGTCGGGGACGTCCGTCCACGACCGCGCTCGGAGTGTGCGGATGGACCGCCACGGGAATCCGGGGGTAGTAGGGGTAGTAGTACGGGTACGAGTACCGAGACGGGTAGCCGTAGTAGTAGTAGGGATCATACCCGAAAGAGAGCCCGAACCGGAGCGAGCGGCATCCCGAGTAGCTCCAGTACCAATCGCAATAGGAATAGGGGTCGTACCCGTAGCCATAGTCGCGGTAGACGACCGTGGTGTTGTTGGCGGAGGTCCCAGAGGTCCCAGAGGCCCCGTAGACCCGGTAGTCCTGGACGTCGTAGTCGAACCCGCTCGGGCCGGAGATGCTCTGGGCCAGCTCTGTCATTTCCCGTTCAGGATCGTTCGAATCCTGCGCGATCGAGAGCCGGTCATAGTCCCAGCGGCCGTCCCGCACCACATCATCGAACCGCCAGGGGTCCTGAGAGATCGCGGAGTAGATCATGCCGGGACCGTCTCCGTCGGCCCGGAACGCATACTGGCCTCCGTCTTCCCGAACTTCATAGCGCCGACCGGCCTGGACCCGGTCGTCATCCCGCGGGTCCAGCGGGAACAGAACCCGGAGCCGGCCCATGGGATCGTACTGGAGCACCAGAAGAAAACCATCGGATTCGGCGTCGACCTGTATCCGGGCATAATCGCCTGCGCGGAACTGGCCATCGTTGTTCATCCAGAGGCGAATCGGAGCGTCCGAAGCCTTGAGAACCGGAGGTGGCGTGGCCGGCGTGGTGGCAGCGACCATCGGGAGAAGCAAGCTGATGAGTGTCATAAGTCACGTCCTTCAAGAGGGACGCAAAGCGTCATCCGAGAGGATATCCAGTTCCGTGCCAGACGCCGAACGGACGGAAGTTCAAGCCAGTCAACGAGTTGGATATCCCCGGCCCTCCGGGGAGTGTCCTCGCGGCAGGACACCTGACACTCGAAGGCCTCTAGGTGTTCCGGTGCCAGTACATTCGCATCTCGGTGATTTTCTCAGCGTCCGTCTCACAGAAGATCGCCCCCTTGGCCTCGACCCACTCCCCGGTTCGCCGCCGGCGGAAAGTGACTTTGAATTCGGTGGAGAACCAGGGGCCGGCCGCGTAGATCTCCCCGGTACTGACGTGGATCTCCGCCTGGTTCACCGGGACGTCGCTCCAGTATCGGCGGATCGCCTGCACCCCCCGAAGTGGCTCGGAAAAGGGGGTCTCCAGGAATATGGCCTCCTCGGCGAAGAGCTCCGCGATTGCTCCGGGGTCGCCCCGGGTCCATCCCCGTTCCAATTGCTCGATCAGTTTACGGCCCAGGGCGCGGGTGTTTCCAGGTTCAGGGGCAGACGTCATGGCAATAGCCAAGGGGAATGGGTGAGTTCTGAAAATAGGCGGGCGAACCGTGCCCGCTCAGGCGGGATACTGGCGTGAACGAAGCCACCCCCTAATATTTCGCCCAAAATTCATCCTTTTTTACTGGTGGAAGGGTGTAGCATTCTCGGCGGTTCAGGTGGGATCACTTTACTGGGAGGACGATATGAGAGGCATGCTCGGCGCGGTTGTGGTTGGCTCATTGCTCGCAATCGGAACTACTGGAAAGGTAGAAGCCCAGGCTCGGGGATATGTGGGGATAGGTGGCGGCGTGACCATCCCGATGGGCGATTTCAAGGACGGGTACAAGGCGGGCTGGCTCGGCCAGGTCGTCGGCGGGGTGAAGATCAACGACATGTTCGGCGTCCGGGTGGACGGCTCATACGGACAGAACAGCTCCAAGACGACAGGCGGCCCGAAGGTCAAGCTCGTTGGCGCGCTGGGTGATGTTACGCTCTCGCCGAAGACCAGCGGCGGTGTCGCACCCTACGTGCTGGCCGGCGCGGGGATGCTGAATAGCAAGGCCACCGTAAGCGGCGTCAGCGCCAGCACCAGCGCATTCGCCTGGAACGCCGGGGCCGGCGCGAAGTTCACAGCCGGAAGCGTCGGCGTGTATGTCGAGGCCCGTTTCCTCTCCGCCAAGAAGAACGGCGCCACCACGAACATGATCCCGGTTACCGTCGGGCTTCGGTTCGGCGGCAACTGATCCAGATCCCCTCTGAACTGAAGGAACGGGCGGCCGAGAATCGGTCGCCCGTTCTTTTATTCCCGGTGCGTCGAGAAGTCCGACTCGCCGTCCTCCCTGTACCGGTCCGGCAGAAGGCGAGGGGCCGGTTTTCGTACACAGGAGGATTGCATGAGCGGACGCGCTGGATTGGGAAGTCTCGCGTTGTTGGTGGTCCTCGCGGGGACGGCGGAGGCACAGCACCGACATTCTCTCGAGGCCCGCGGATACGTGGGAGTTGGAGGCGGGATGGGCGTTCCATCCGGGGACTTCGGAGCCAACGCCAACCTGGGTTGGGTGGGTCACGGCTTCGCCGGCTATACCGCGCGCGGCGGACTCCTCGGCGTGCGACTGGATGGCTCGGTGGGAAGGAATCCGCTCGGGCCGGGAAGTTTCTGGATGGGCGGAGCGACGGCCAATGCGGTGCTCACGCCGGGCCACCGGCCCGCTTCGTTTCACCCCTACTTTCTCGCCGGTGCTGGGGCCTACCACGTGAATTCGACCGGTGGAAGCGGGGAGACGGCTCTGGCGCTGAACGGCGGCGCCGGCGTGCAGTTTCACCTGGGGCACCAGAATGACCTGTACATCGAAGGCCGTTTCCTCTCCATCCGTGCCGACAAGGCCGTGAACCTGATCCCGATCACCTTCGGCTTCCGGTGGGGAGGGATCTGATCGAGCCGAACAAATCGGGATCGAACCGGGCATGAGGCGGCGCAAGCCGCCTCATTTGCTTTTCCTCACAATTCATCTCCATCGAGTCCAACGTTTTCCTGTCACTCTGCGTTATCTGGTGAACGTTCAACCCCATCGGAGCGCCCATGAAGAACCTCAAGGTTTCCCTCACCGGGACGGTGGCTGCTCTGGGGCTCGTCATCACCGCGGCAGCGATACTTCCCGCTTGCGCCCAGGGACAGAATGCCACGCTCACAGGCACCTGGAAACTCAACCAGGAGAGAAGCGCCGAGGAACGAAAGGCAGAGACCGGCAAGGATCCCGAGCTGCTTCGGGGCCGGGGCAAGCCTGCCGTCGGGATGGACGGCCGGGCCCGTGGTGGTGGCGGAGGAGCGCCGCCCGAACCCGCCGCTGGCGGCGGTGGTCGGGGAGGGCCCGGTGGCCTTGGGGCCATGTCTCCCTATGCGCGATCACCCCGGCAGCTCGCCATCGCCCAGACCGATTCGACCGTCACGATCACGACACCGGACGGACGAACCGAGGACCTGTATCTCGACGGGCGCAAGGCGAAGCTCGAGATCCCCGGCGCCGAGCCCATTGAAACGTCCGCCCGATGGAAGGGCGGAAAGCTCATCCTCGAGCGCAAGTTCGGGAGCACGGGAAGCGTGCGGGAAACCTATTTCCTGGGTGCTGAAGGCAAGGAGCTCGAAGTGGATGTTCGCATCACCGGGGCGGAGCTCACCCAGCCCATGGATATGAAGCGGGTGTACGACCTCGTACCTCCGGGGAACTGATTGATGGCATTTCGTGGCCTGGTATTCTCCGCCCTCCTGGCGATCGGCCTTCCGGTCCTTGGTCCTTCCGTTGTCCTCGCCCAGGTGGGCACGACGACCGACGTCCTCACCGGGGTCGTCAAGGATGAAGCCGGGCAGCCGGTCGTCGATGCGGTGGTCGAAGCGACCTCGTTCGAGACCCAGGTCATGCGGACGGCCAAGACGGACTCCCGGGGCCGGTACACGCTGCTGTTCCCCGATGGTGGCGGACAGTATCGCCTGATCATTCGGGCCATCGGCAAGACACCGGTGATGCGCACCATTGCCCGATTGGCAGATGAGGACCGCCTGGTCACCAACATCACGCTGGGCCAGGTTCCTACCAGGCTGCAGGACGTGAACGTCCGGGCCAACCGGGGCGGGGTGGGTGACGCCGCGGGAGGCGGTCCCCCGACCCCGGGCTCCACCGAGCGGAACCTGACCCCGAACCAGACCGCCAAGCTGCCGATCGACGCCAGCGACCTCGCGGTCCTGGCGACTCTCGCTCCCGGGGTCGTCGCCATCCCGGGCAACGACTCCACCGCCGCTTCGTTCTCGGTGGCGGGCCAGCGGCCCTCGAGCAACAGCACCACCCTGGACGGGCTGACCTTCGGCGGCGCGAGCGTGCCCCAGGACGCGGTTCGTAACACGCGAGTCATCACCAACAGCTACGACGTCGCGCGGGGTCAGTTCAGCGGGGGCCAGGTGGCCACCACGACCAAGAGCGGCACCAACCGGTTCCAGGGCACCGCGAATTACTCGCTCCGGGATCGCGATCTGTCGGTCACCCCGGGAGACAGCACCGCCTTCGGCCAGGCCTACAACCAGAACCAGCTCTCCGCCGGGTTCGGCGGCCCGCTGATCGCCAACCGGGTCTTCTACTTCCTTTCGGGCCAGGGCCGGGTCCGGAACGACGGACTCCAGTCTCTCCTCTCCGCCTCCCCGGCGACCATGGGCCGGCTCGGGCTCGCGCCCGACTCGGCCAGCCGATTCCTGTCGTATCTCCGCGAGACCGGCCTGCCGCTCCTGGCGGAGGACAGCACCGGAAGCCGGACCTCGGACAACTACTCCGGGTTAGGGCGGGTGGACCTCAGCCTCACCGGGAACCACACCCTCGCGCTCCGGGGGGACTGGCGCCTGACCCGCACCGAGCCGACCGGCGTCGGCGCCCTCTCGGTCCCGGCGAGCGGCGGGCTCACGAAATCCACCGGCGGCGGGATCATGGCCACCATGAGCTCGCGGTTCGGCAACAAGGTCATCAACGAGCTCCGGAGCTACTACTCGCTGAGCGATCAGCATGGCGAGGCGTTCAACGAGCTTCCCCAGGGACGGGTCCAGGTCTTCTCGGTCCTGGACAATGGGACCAACTCGGTTTCCAACCTCAGCTTTGGGGGGAACTCCGGACTCTCCCAGAAGCGCTCCAGCCGGTCGATCGAAATCAGTGAAGAGCTGTCGCTCCTCCCGGGTGACGCCTCGCACCGCCTCAAGCTGGGCGCCCTGTTCAGCCGGGGAACTTCGAGCCAGGTGGTGGGAAGCAACCTCACCGGGACGTTCACGTTCATTTCGCTGGCCGACCTGGAAGCGGGCCGGGCCTCGAGCTTCACCCGGACCCTGCAACCCACCGACCGGAACAGCACCAGCCTCAACACCGCCCTCTACTTCGGCGATACCTGGCGGGTGAGCCGGGCCCTGCAGGTGACCTATGGGGGGCGCCTCGAGCGCTCCCGCTTCGGCCACGAGCCGGCCTACAATCCGCTGGTCGAGGAAGTCTTCGGCTATCGCACCGATCGCCTCCCCAGCGAAACCCATTTCAGCCCGCGGGCCGGCTTCACCTACACCATCGCGAGCGGCGATGAGTTTCCGGCCGCGCCGCTGCTCACCCTCCGGGGCGGTTTTGGAGAGTTCCGCAGCCCGATTCCAAGTTCGCTGGCCGCCGCGGCCCAGGCCGCGACCGGGTTGGCGGGATCGGAACAGCAGCTCGTCTGCGTCGGGGATGCGGTTCCCTTCCCCAACTGGGACGGGTACCTCAACGACCCCTCGACGATTCCCTCCGCCTGTCTCGATGGGGTCGACACCGCGTTGCCGACCCAGAGCCCCACGGTCACCGTGTTCGACCAGCGATTCGGCGCCCCCCGCGCATGGCGTGGCACCTTCGGCGCGCAGCATCGCTTCGGGACCTGGATCCTGTCCCTCGATCTGAGCTGGGCCCGGGGGCTCAGCCAGTCAGGCTTCACCGATCAGAATCTGGGGCCGAGCCAGTTTTCGATGAGCTCCGAGGGTGGCCGGCCGGTCTTCGTGCCATCGGCGCTCATCGATACCTATTCCGGCGTTTCGCCGCTCGCAGGCTCGCGGCGGGACGCCCGGTTTGGCCAGGTGCTCCTGCTCGATTCCCGGCTGGGCTCGCAGTCCACCGGCGCCACCCTGAGCGCGAACGGTACCACCCATGGCGGCATCGTCCTCCAGGCGAGCTACACCTGGAGCAGGTCGCGCGACCAGTCGTCTTCTTCCGAAGGTGGCGGCTCCCGGGGCTTTGCCGGTCAGACCGCCGGATTCGATCCGAACGCCCGGGATTGGGCCCGGAGCGACTTCGAACGCCGCCATTCGTTCTTGTCGATAGCCACCTGGCCGATGACCGCGGCGCTGGAGCTGACCGGCATCGGGCGACTGACCTCGGGCACGCCGTTCACGCCACTGGTGAGCGGTGACATCAATGGGGACGGCGCCCGGAACAACGACCGCGCATTCATCTTCAACCCGGCCAGCGCCCCGGATACCGCCATCGCCAATGGCATGACTCGCCTGCTCTCCGGCTCGTCGGGCGCGGCGCGCAAGTGCCTGGAGTCGCAGATGGGCACGATCGCGGCGCGCAACAGCTGCATCGGGCCCTGGCAACCGTCGCTCGATCTTCAGCTCAATTACCGGCCCGCCGTGCTGGGGCTGAACCGCCGGCTCACCCTTTCGCTGGTGACCCAGAATCTGCTCGCCGGGGTGGACCAGCTGGTGCATGGCGCGAGCAATCTCCACGGCTGGGGCCAGATTGCCCGTCCGTCTCCGACCCTGCTGTCGGTGACCGGCTTCGACCCGGCCCAGCAGCGGTTCCTGTACACGGTGAACGAGCGCTTCGGGGCCACCTCGTCCAATACCACCGCCTTCCGGAGTCCCTTCCAGCTCGGCATCCAGCTGCGCTACGCGCTGGGCGGGTTCGGCGGGTTCGGCGGGTTAGGCGGAGGCGGCTTTGGAGGAGGGTTCCGCGGGGCGGGCGGCGGGGGCGGGGGCGGGGGGGGTGGATTCGGGGGCGGGTTCGGCGGAGGCGCCGGCGCGGGGGGAGCGGGCGCCGGCGGCGGAGACTTTGCCAGCCGGTTCGCCACCCTGGCGCCCAACCCGATCAAACAGATGCTCGATCTCCGGGTCGGTCTCCGGCTCACCGATCAGCAGGATTCCAGCCTGACCCGGGTCTCCGATTCGCTTACCGCGGAAAACTCCGCCCTGGCCAAGGAACTCCAGGCCGAGCTCGCCAAGATGGGCGCCAACGTGGATCCGGGCCGGATGATGGCAGTGATCCGCCCGAAGCTGGACCAGGCCCGGAAGAACCTCGAGAGAGCGCTCGCCGAGGCGAAGGCTCTCCTGACCGAGGAGCAGTGGAACTATCTCCCCGAGCGGGTCCGGAGTCCGGGGTTTCTGGGGGGAACGCGGCGAGAGGGCGAGAACCGGCGCCCGCCTCAGGGAACGTAGCGGCCGAGGTTCATGGTGAGTCCGGCGTAAAGCGCGTCGGGCTGGGGACCGCTGACCCCGAGGATTCCACCGACATCGAGGACCAGCCAGGGCCTGATTGTCAGGGTCGGCCCCGCGAGCAACGCCACGGTTGAGGCGCTGCCCGCGGGGCCCCTGGTTTCGGGATAGCCGAACCACTCGACGACCCACCCGACCGGCCCCTTCGCCACCCCGCCGAACGAGGCCGTCCACAGGGTCGCGGTGCGGGGCGCCTCGCTGCCATCACCCGACCTCCGGGTTATGCCGGCGTTCAGGTCCATCGCGACCGGCCCGAGAGCCCGGCTCCAGATCAGAAGCAGCGAGACATCCGTGGTGCCGGTGCCGCGGCCCCGCAGACGTGAGCCGGTAGGAACCTTGATGGACGGAAACACCGCGAATCCAGCGCCGAGCCTCATCTTGACCCCGGCGCCGAAGTCGCCCGGGCCGATACCGGTTCCCGACGGCGCCACCAGCGGAAGCAGCACGCCGAGCTGGAATCGATGGCCGATCCCGAACTTGAAGAGCGTCGGGACGCTGGTCAGGACGGTGCGGTCGGGCAGGCGGTCGAGCTCGACGCCGGTCTCGAGCTCGACATAACCCGACGCAACGGTCTGCGCGTGGGTCGCGACGGTGGGCCGTTCCGGGAGCGCGGTGCGGGGATCAGCCTGGGCCCCCAAGGCTCCGGGCGCCAGCAGGAGACCGAGGAACAGGCTCTTCCCGGTCACCGACGACCGGCTATAGCCATTCGGTCGCCGCCTGGACCAGAAGCCAGGTGTTGAGTCCGATAATCGCCACCGCCACGGTCCACGACGTCGCCGCCAGCAGTTTCCCGTTGGCGAAGGCGCCCATCTTGCCTTTCTCTCCGGTGAACTTGACCAGCGGCACCACCGCGAAGGAAAGCTGGAGACTCAGCACCACCTGGCTCAGGATCAGCAGCGCGCCGATCCCCTTCTCTCCATAGAGAGCGGTCACGATCACCGCGGGAATGATCGCGATGAGCCGGGTGATCAGCCGGCGGAGCCAGGGAGGCAGCCGGATGTTGAGGAACCCCTCCATCACGATCTGCCCCGCCAGGGTCCCCGTGATGGTCGAATTCTGCCCCGAGGCCAGCAGCGCGACCGCGAACAGGGCGCTCGCGATCCCGGTGCCGAGGAGGGGCGCCAGCAGGTGGTAGGCATCCCCGATGTCGGCGACATCCTGATGCCCGGTGGAATGGAACGTGGCAGCCGCCAGGATCAGGATCGCGCCGTTGATGAAGAACGCGAACAGCAGGGCAAGGGTCGAATCCAGGGTCGCGAAGCGAATGGCCTCCCGCTTGGACGCCTCGTCGGGGAGCACGTGGCGGGTTTGCACGATCGAGCTGTGCAGGTAGAGGTTGTGGGGCATCACCGTGGCCCCCAGAATCCCGATCGCGATGTACAGCATCGCGGGATTGGTCACGACTTCTCCCCGGGGAATCAAGCCGGCGCCCATCCCGAGCAAATCCGGTTTGGCGAGGAACAACTCGATCGCGAAGCAGACCCCGATCGTCGCGATTAGCGCGATGACCAGGGCCTCGAGGTACCGGAAGCCGCGGTGCTGGAGCAGCAGGATCAGCAGCACGTCCCCCGCGGTGAGGCACACCCCCCAGAGCAAGGGAATCCCGAACAGCAGATTCAGCGCGATGGCCGACCCGATCACCTCGGCCAGGTCGCACGCCGCGATCGCAATCTCGCACAGGACCCAGAGCACGAAGCTGGTCCGCCGGGAGTAGTGATCTCGACACGCCTGGGCCAGATCACGTCCGCTCACCACCCCGAGCTTGACCGCGAGCGACTGGAGCAGGATCGCCATCAGGTTGGAGATCAGCACGACGCTGAGCAGGGTGTAACCGAACCGCGCCCCGCCGGCCAGATCGGTGGCCCAGTTGCCGGGATCCATGTACCCCACCGCCACCATGTAGCCCGGCCCGAGGAATGCGAGCGCCTTGCGCCAGAAGCCGGCACCCTTGGGAATCCGGATGGTCTGATAGGACTCGGGGAGCGAGGGGCGCTCCCGCGGGTAACGCCACCCGGTCAGACCATCGAGGAATCTCCCCGGCGCGGCGCTCACGAGTCCCCTTCCCGGCGGCAGAGGATCTGGGCCGCGAGCTCATGGCCCACGACTTCCTCGGTGTCATCTCCGACTCGAAGAACGACCGGGCCGCGGAAGGGGTGGTGCGCGGTCACCCGGACCCGTTGTCCCGGGGTCAACCGGTGGTCGCGGAGATAGCGGAGCCGGTCGCTCTGGCTCGTGTCCACCCGCCGAATCTCGACGGTCTCTCCCGCCGGGATCTCGATCAGCGCGGTGTACTCGGATTCCTCCATCGATCCGTCGGCCGCGGGGATCGGATCTCCATGGGGATCGAATCGCGGATCGCCCAGCGCGGCGGCCATGCGCTCCACCAGGAGGTCGGAGACCGCGTGTTCCAGTCGCTCGGCCTCGTCGTGCACGGTATCCCAGGAATATCCGAGCCGGTCCACCAGGTAGGCTTCGATCAGCCGGTGACGCCGCACCATGCGAAGCGCGGAGCGGCGTCCCGATTCGGTCAGCACCACCCCGCGGTAGGGCAGGTGCTCCAGCAACCCACCATCGGAGAGCCGCTTGATCATCCCGCTCACCGACGCGGGCGACAATCCCAGTCGCTCGGCGATGTCGTTGGTGGACGCCGGCTCCTCACCCGGAGCGAGGTGATAGATGGCCTTGAGGTAGTCTTCGACGGAGCGGGTTAGGGGCATTGATAGACGGTCAGAGTGGTCAGAGTGGTCAGAGTGGCCCGCGACGCGGTGCTGATACCGAAACAGCTCCATGTGGAATGGCAAAGAGCTAATTTAGGTATGACTAAATTAAAAGTCAATATTTGGCGTAATTCATTATTGAATAATCAGTTACACGGCAAGATCTGGTGCTGCGATCTGGAGAAAGGAGGTCAGGATCCGCTCGGTGAGGCCCCAGACGACGCCAATTCCCAGGTGATACCCTGCCATCCGGACCAGGGTGCCGTGCCGGGCGTGCTCGGTGGGGCCATGCACCCCCGGACGGACCAGATCGGCGATCGGCACCCAGGCCGCCGCGGCGACTTCCCGGTTCGGAACCAGGGTTTCCCGTCGGGAGATGGCAAAGACGAAGGGACGCACCACGATGGGGGGAAGGATTGGCGAGCTGGGCGCCAGATCGTCCAGCCTGCCGAGCATCGAGCCCGCCGGGAGCAGCAGGCCGACCTCCTCGCTGGTTTCCCGCTCCGCGGTCGCCTGGAGATCACGATCGCCGGGGCCGGCCCGGCCACCGGGCAGCGCGACGTGTCCCGACCACACATCTCCATCCCGCTCGGCCCGGCGAATCAGGAGCATCGCATCGGGATCGGGAGCGAGCACCAGGGCTACCGCCGCGCGCGGTCGCCCGCCGGGAAGATGATCCAGGGGAACGCGGTGAGAGAGCCGGCGGGCCAGCTCCGAGGGATTCAGCACGCCCGCAGCGAACCGGGGGAGGGCCGGCCCGGGACTAGCCCTTCGGATAGGCGGCGGGCTTCGCGGGGATGAGCCCGGCGCCGTAGCGGCAGGCATCCGCGAATTCCGCCGGCGCGCGGGCGCACTCGGATTTGCGGCGCTCCATCTCCCGGTACAGCACCGCGGATTCCTCTCCCAGCGCAACATAACACGCGGTGGCGATGTCTTCCGAGCGGGTGAGCCGCTGGCACAGCGCCAAGCCGTCATCCAGGTTGGCAGTCACGTCGACGTAGTTCTTGACCAGGCCGATGAAGCAGAAGGGCTGGTAGGCGCGGTCGCCCAGCGAACAATCCTCGATCCCCTTGTCCGGCACCCGGACCGTGACGCCGCTCACGTAGGTCCCGATGCCCTGGTAACACCAGCGGCGCCACCGTTCCGGCGCGAGGTCGCAGCCGTCGGCGATCTTCTTGAAGTCGAGCCCGGTGACCTCGGCCATCAGGCCGGCCTGCATCTGATAGCAGGCCTGCTGGTAACGCTCGGCGATCGCGGAGCAGGGGTAGAGCAGGTCGGAGGGCTCCCGCAGCTTGAAGGGAGGCCAGGCGGAATCCCCGGCTTCGCCATGGTCCATGCCAGCCATCCCCTCCATGTGATCGCTGTGATCCATGGCTCCCTGCGCCGCGGCTTTCATCATGTGCACGTGGTGGGACTGGCCCCGGCCCGCCACGATGAACTCCATGAAGGCGCCGCCGTAGCAGGACTCGGAGTCCCAGGCGTTGCCCAGCATGTCGCAGCCGTGCAGGGCGCGGGGAAGATTGTCCTCATAGGCGGCGGTGAGCCCGTGCCCGATTCCATGCACGCATTGAAACCGGAGCCAGACGCTGGCGTTGATCTCAGGGGTGCTGCGGCACAGGGCGGCCACGCTCGCGCTGTCGGTTCCGTTGTAGGCAAAGACGGCCTGAATGATCCCGTGGTAGCACCCGGACTGAAAGATTTCGCTGCACTGCTCATACGTCTTGCCGATGTCCTTGCCGGGCTTCCATGCGTTGATTCCGATGACGTGGGCGAAGTCGTGCCCGAACCGCCGGATGTAATCATCCCGCTCGCCCAGGAGCGCGAGCGTGCCGATCGCGAGTCGCACCTGATCCTGCTCGACCAGGTCGAGCAAGAAATCTTCATAGCACTGGCGCTGGTTGCGGGTCCAGAGCAGATGGCATCGCTTCATGGCCATGTCCGCCACCGCGAGCGAGTCGTGCGCGGTAATCGCCAGATTGATGGAGGGCGGAATGGCGGGCGGGGGAAAGCCGGGGATCGCCGAGCCTTGCAGCCGGAACGCAGCTCCGGCCCCCGCGATCGCAGCCGCCACGACCAGCGCGGCGAGGCCAATCTTCTTGAACATGGTACTATTATAGCCGACCACGGGCCGGAGCCGCTGCCCTGCGCACTTCCCACCCGACGCTCGTTGCTGCAAGCAAAGCGATCGCGGCCCAGCGCCACGTCATGGTGGAGCGATGGGCCGACTGGCTGGGTGACCGCATGACGGCCACCAGCTCGATTCCCCCCGCCCTGGTCCAGCGCGAGCTGCTCCTCCTCATCGACGTATTCGCGACCATGGTTGGCCCCCTGCGCCGGGAGACCCGGGCGATCTGGAGCCGGGCCGCCGAGCAGTACGGACGCCATGCGGCGATCCGCGGCCTCGCCGCCGGCGAGGTGGTGGAGGAGATGCAGTACCTGCGCGAGCTGCTGATCCGCCACCTGGCCCCTGCCATCGCGGCCCTCCGGCCCCGACAGGGCATGGCCCTGCTGCTGCGGCTCAACCGCCTGGTGGACCGCGGCGTCGCGATGGCGGTGGTGGGATACACCGATGAGCTCGCCGCCACCCTGGTTCCCGCCTCCGAGGATGGAAAGGGCCGGCGCACGCCCGATCCGGCGGAATTGAACGCCGCCGTCGACGCGATCCGTCACGAGCTTCAGCGTACCATCGGGAAGTAGCCCCGCGTTTTCCCGCTTTCAGCAGCGATAATCCGGTAGGGGACGAGCGCGCCGGCGAGGCGACAATGGTCTCGTCATGCTCCGCGAGACGCTCGCCCGGATTCACCGGCTGGACGACCTCCCCGCCCTTCTTCGCGCGCTCGGCTACGCCACCGACTGGCGCGAGGTCGGCGGCACCGCCGGGTTCCCTCGCGCCGTCATCCTGGGACGCGCCGGGGAGTTCGAGTGGTACGCCTGCGAGGCAACGTCCGATACGGCTCCGCGAATCCTGGCTCGGGCGCTCAGCGCTCGCGGCTTGCCGGGAGCGGCGCTGGGCCTCGATCGTCAGGCAGGCGTGCTTTTCCTCGCCGCGGCGGAGGCGCCACCCCTCGTTCTGAATCTCGCATTCCCCGATCCGATCGATCTGGCTCGCCTGGCGCGGTGCGCCGCCCGACCGGGAGAGTCACCCCTCGCGACCGCCTTCCGGATCGGCGAGTCCCTGGCCGGGAGCGGTGTGGACCAGCGGTTCTTCACCGGCTTCCGGCGAACCCTGGAGCGGATGATCGCCTCGATGCCGGGCCGGATCCCCCTGACCGACCGCCACGCCCTCGGGTTGCTCCAGCTCACCCGCATCCTGTTCCTGTACTTTATCGAAGCGAAAGGCTGGATGGGCCGCGGTCGCGTGTTACGGGAGGAAGTGGATCGCTGCCTTTCCCGCCGGCGCTCTCTGCATCGCGACCTCCTCGACCCCCTGTTCTTCGGCACGCTCAACCGGCCCTGGCCGGAACGAAGCCGGCTGGCGCGACGATTCGGACCGATCCCGTTTCTGAATGGAGGACTGTTCGAGCCCCACCCGCTGGAGCGGCGCTGGCCGGTCACCTTCGCCACGCCGGTGCTCCGGGACGCCTTCGACGGCCTGTTCGAGCGATTCCATTTCGCTCTCAGCACGGACACCGGCGACGCCATCGCTCCCGACATGCTGGGCCGGGTGTTCGAAGGGGTGATGGATCCCCTGGAGCGTCATCGAAGCGGGACCTACTACACCCCGACCGCCCTGGTGGATGCGATGGTCCGCGAGGCCCTGACGGCCTGGCTGGGAGGACGGCTTGGCCTGGGCGCCAGCGAGGCGGATCGCCGGCTTCACGATCCGGATGCGTTAACCCGGCGGACCCTTCGCCGGATCCGGGTCCTCGATCCCGCGGTGGGAAGCGGGGCCTTTCTTCTGGGAACCCTTCGACGCCTCGCCGGGCCACCCGGTCCCCGGCCGCATCGGGGAACCCGGCTCCGCGCCCTCCTGGGCTCCTGTCTCTTCGGAGTCGATCGCAACCCCGCGGCTCTTCGCCTGGCGGAGCTCCGGTTGTGGCTGGAAGTGATCGCCGCCGAACCGGACGGCACGCCCGGCCGGGTAGCTCCGCTCCCGAATCTCGATGCGCTCATTCGCCAGGGCGACAGCCTGCTGGATCCCGGACAGGGCCTTCCCTTCCATCCGGTGCCACGGGTCTCGGACCAGCTGGCGCGTTGCCGCCGGGAATTGGTGCACGCGTCGGGCTCGGGCAAACGCCAGGCGGTACGGCAGCTCCAGCGCGCCGAGCGGGCCCTGGCCGAAGCGATGCTGCGGGACGGCATCGCGCGGACCGAGCGCGGCATCGGGGAAGCGCTCGAGGCGGGACGGGCGGGTTCCCTGTTCGGAGATCGCCGGGGCCTAACCCGCGATGAGCGAGGCCGCCTGACCGCAGCACGGACGGTCCGGGCCGGGCTCCGTCATCGACTCCGTGAGCTGCTGCGGACCGGCGCGGTGCCCTGGTTCCACTATCCGGTGCATTTCGCCGATATCGAGCGGCGGGGCGGGTTCGATCTCGTGATCGGCAATCCGCCCTGGGTCCGCTCCGAGGCCCTTCCACCGGCCGATCGCCGGTATCTGGCGGAACGATTCCGCTGGTTCCGGGCGGAGGGCACCGGCAGAGCGGGATACCGCCATCTCCCCGATCTGTCCATCGCCTTCCTGGAGCGTGGCCTGGAGCTGGCGGCGCCGGGCGGCATCGTGGCCTTTCTCCTGCCATCGAAGCTGGCAACCACCGGTTACGCGAGTCGCGCTCGTGGCGGCCTGTCGCGCTCTTCCACCCTGCTGGTTGCCGCCGACCTCCGGCGCGACCCCCGCTCCGAGTTCGACGCCACGGTCTATCCCATGGCGTTGATCACCCGGCGGGAGAGCCCGCCGCCGGAGCACAAGGTCCGGCTCGAGCTTGGGGGCGAACCGGTGAACCTCGGCATCCCGCAGCGGGAGCTGGGGAGCGATCCATGGCTTCTCCTCCCGGACGGAGTGCGCTCGGCCCTCACCAGAATCCGCGCCGAGTTCCCGCCCCTGAGCGAGCGCTGTGCCCCTCAACTCGGGGTGAAGACCGGGTGTAACCAGGCCTTTCTGGATCCGGCTGAGGACGTCGAGCAGGCGCTCATCCGGTGGGCGGTGCGCGGCAGGGATGTCGAACCCTTCCGGGTGCGTGCTTCCCGCCGCCTGCTCTGGCCCTGCGATCGCGCAGGAAGGCCGCTCGACACCCTCCCTCCCGGTGCTCGCAACCATCTCGAGAGATTCAGCACTGCGCTCCGCAGCCGGAGCGACCACCATCCGGACGCGGAGCCAATCTGGTCGTTGTTCCGAACCAGGGCGGCATGCGCCCGCTATCGAGTGATCTGGCCCGATCTCGAGCGACGACTCACGGCGGCACCGCTCGTCTCCGCATCGAGCGCGGCGCTGATTCCCCTCAACACCTGCTACGTCATGCCACAGCGGGACGGCGCTGCCGCCCTGCGCCTTGCCGCCTGGCTCAACTCCACCTGGTGCCGGGTGCTGGCGGCCGGAATCGCCGACCTCGCCTCGGGCGGGTTTCGCCGGTTCAACGCGCGGGTGGTGGGCTCGCTACCCGCCCCGCCGGCGTTGTTCGGCGACGATCACCTCCTCGCGCTCGGACGGGCCGGCGTGCGCGGAACCCTCCACCAGAACGATCTCGATGACCGCGTTGCCCTGCTCCTCGCGCTTTCGGCCACCGAGCGCGCCGCCCTGGCGGCGGTGGCTCCGGGAGGCGCCGAGCCTGGTCGCCGAAACGCTCGAGCGGGTTAGGGACCCGCTCGCCGCCTGGCTCGATCCCGGGCCGCCCGCCCCCGCGGCACGGGTGGCGGCCCGGCTGGCCCAGGCGCTCCTGCCGGCAGCGGCGCCCGACCCGCCGCCCGCCTGGCTTCGGGACGACCAGCGGCTCTCGTTCGCTCGCGCCCTCTCGGCGGCCCGGCGCTACGGCGGTGTCCTGCTCGCCGATCGCCCGGGGACCGGCAAATCATGGATCGGTCTCGCCGTCGCGGCAGCCCTCGAGGCAAGCCAGCCGATCCAGGTCATCGCGCCGGCGGCGGTGAAGAGCCAGTGGCTCCGGATCGCCGAGCGCTGTGGACGGGAGATCGGGTTTCATTCCTGCGAGCTTCTGAGCCGGGGACGGGCTCCCGATCCCGGACCGGGGCCTCTGGTGCTGGATGAGAGTCATCGGCTTCGCAATCCTCTCACCCGGCGCTACCTGACCCTGGCGCCCTGGTGCATCGGTCGTCGGGGGATCCTGCTGTCGGCCACCCCGATCGTGAATCGACTCGAAGACGTGGTTCACCAGTTACTGCTGCTGGTCCGTGATGACGCACTGGCGTGGGCCGGCATTCCCTCTCTTCGTCACTCGGTGGGGGCCACCATGCCCGGCGAGCTGGGTCGCCTGGTGGTAACCGGAGAGGACCGCTCGGGACTCCTGCCGGCCCGGCAATCCCGCGACCTTCGGATCGAGGATCCCGGCGGCACAACCTCCGGGCTGCAACGCGGAATCGCCGCTCTGCAACTCTCCAGCGACGCCGGAACCGCGCGCCTGATCCGGATCTCGCTCCTTGCGGCGCTCGCCTCGAGTCCCCAGGCGGTCCGGGAGGCTCTCGCGAAGTATCGATCCCTCCTTCTCCATGCCCAGGATGCTGCGGCGTCGGGGCGGTCGCTGTCTCGCCGGACCATTCGGCAGTTCGTCGGCGGCGAGGTGGATCAGCTGGTCCTCTGGTCGCTGGTCGCCGAGCGCTCCGACGCTCCCGAGCTGGCTCTGCAAGATCTCGGGCTCCTGCCGGCGCTGGAATCGGTGGCGCGCAACCAGGCCGCAGCCCCGGATGCGAAGTGTCGCGCGCTTCAGGAGCTCCTGTGCACCGGAGAAGCCACCCTGGTGTTCACCAATGCCCGGGGAACAGTGGAGTACCTTCGCCGCCAGCTCGGCCCTGGAGTGGCGTGGTGCACCGGAGACCGCTCCGGGATCGATGCCATGCCGGTCTCGCGGGAAGACGTGCTCGACCTGCTTCGCGAGCCGACCCTTCGAGAACACCGGTCGATCGCCCGACCCCGGACCCTCATCGCAACGGACATTGCCGCAGAAGGACTCGATCTCCCGCTCACCGCGCGGGTGATTCACTACGATCTTCCCTGGACGGCCGTGCGGCTCGACCAACGCAGTGGACGCGCATTCCGGCTGGGCAGCACCCAGGAGCAAGTGGAGGTCATTCGATTCCTTCCTCCAGCCTCGCTCGAGATCGCGCTTCAGCGCGAGACGATCCTGCTTCGCAAAGCCGAGCTGCCGAACCGGCTGGGACTCGGAGAGGAGTCCGGCGCGGTCTGGAGGCTCCGGGCCCGGTTGGCCATGGAATGGGCGAACGCGCCGACCGCGGCCGGCTTCGCCCTGGTCGCCGGAGAACGCCCGGCACTCCTCGCCGGCCTCCGTTTCGGACTAACCGACGGTTCGAGCGAGGAAATCCTCCTGGCCTGGACCGGGTCGGCGCCGCTCGAGGATTTGGAGCAGCTCAGCGAAATTCTCCGAAGTGCCCGCATGAGCTCGGAGCAGCAGAGAGCAATACCGGGAATGGTGCGCGCGGCAGCCCGACGAATTGCGAGGGTCGCGCGGCAGCGGCTCAGGATGGCTCGCAACGGCAGACTCGAGGTTCCCGCGCTCGACCCCGGTGGGAGGGGACTTCGCCGGCGCTTGATGGATCGAGCGCGCGCGGCAGCGCGGCAACGGGATTCGGCCACCCTGGCTTTGCTCGAACGCGGGCTCCGATTGCTCAGGCGGGGAAGGACCGCGGGCGAGGAGCTGCTGGTGCGATCCTGGAAGGACCGCCGGCACTCTGACCTGCGGGCCGATCTCTCTCAGCTCGGCAGCGATCTTCCCGAAACCGACGTGATCCGGCTGGAGCCCACCGCCCTCCTCCTCATCAGTCCAAGCGCTGAATCCGGTTAATTTTGTGCATGCCCTATCGCACCGTGCTGTTCGACCTGGACGGCACTCTCATCGATTCGATCCGGTTGATACTCGACAGTTATCATCACACCATGGCGACGCACGGTCTGCCGCCCCGCTCCGATGCGGAGTGGCTGGCGGGGGTTGGGACGCCTCTCTGGGTCCAGCTTCGGGAGTGGGCGGACAACCCGGAACGGATGGAGCTTCTGATCGCGACCTACCGGGAATACAACATCAGGAACCACGATACCATGGTGACGGCCTATCCTGGTGTGGTGGAAATGGTCCGGGCGGTCCGCCAGTCCGGCAAGCGCACCGGACTGGTCACCAGCAAGAACCGGGTGGGCGCCCTTCGAGGTCTCAGGAAAGTGGGCCTGGAAGCCGATATCGATGTCATTGTCGCCGCCGACGACGTCACCAACCCCAAGCCGGACCCTGAACCGATTCACCTCGCGCTGACCAGGCTGGGTGAATCGCCGGAGGCCGCGATCTATGTCGGCGACAGCGTGCACGACATGGAAGCGGGACGGGCGGCGGGGATCGCAACAGGGGCGGTGCTCTGGGGGCCATTCGCCCGGCCGCATCTGGAGCCCAGCCGCCCCACCCACTGGCTGGAAAGTCCGGGAGACGTCCTCCGCATTCTGGAGGTCGACTCGACGGAGTAAACAGGGGAAAGGTCGGGAGGATGCGGATCGGGGGAATCGCCTGCACAGGATTGCTGGTCGCCTTCACCGGGTGCGCCGCCTCGACGTACGGACCGGTCCGTCTCACCTCTTCGCTCGCTCAGACCGTTTCGCTCCTCGGTGACACTCTGTATGGGCTGCCCAGAAACGCCGCCGCCGGACCGGTTCTGGCCAGGAACTTCGGAGCCGCCCGGGAAGCGATGGCGCGGGATTCTTCGGGTGTCGATGTGCAGCTCCTGTACGCGCGGACGGTCGCCGAGTCGGGCTACCTGCGGGACGCGGTGGACCGATATACCAGGATGCTTGGGACCTGGTCGACCGAACCCCGGGTCTATCGCGCGCGGGGCGAGCTGCTGTTCCGCCTTCGTCAGTTCGAAGGCGCCCTCGGCGATCTCCGGAAAGCGGCGCTCATGCTGATCGGCCGGACCGCCCTCCTCGACGTGGGGCCGATCGGGTACGGACCGACCGACGGATCGCTCGCGATCTCCACCGTCCAGTTTCAGGTGTTCTTCTTCCAGGGCGTCACCCTGTACGCCAAGGGGGATTACGCCTCGGCCGCTCCGGTCCTGGCGGAGGCGGCCCGGCTGGCCGAGACGACCGAGGATCGGGCTCGGGCGGTCCTGTGGCTCTTCTTCTCGGTGCGGCGGCTGGGGGATCCGGCCCAGGCGGCGCGGATCCTCGACCTGGCGCAGCCCGACTGGCGGGCGCGGACCGACACCCCGGAGCTCGAGCTGCTGCTGGCGTTCAAGGGCCTGGTCCCGACCGACTCGATCCGGTCCCGCGCGTTAGGATCTCCCGACGAGGCCACCGGGCTTTTGAGCTATGGCCTTGCCTACACCCTGCTGCTCACGCCGAACCAGAGGAAGGAAGCCGAATTCTGGCTCGAGCAGGCGCACCGGGGGCCGTGGGACTCGGTGGCGTATCTGATGGCGGAGGCCGATCTGGCGCGGCTCCGGGAAGGCGGGAAGGTGATCATCCGGTAGTCCCGGCGGCCTCGCGCCATCCTGGTCGCTCCTGGTCCTGCTCTGGGGAGCTCTCGCGGTGGGCGCGGCAGGATTCGCATCTACCCGGCGACAGGTGACCGATCAGCGACGCACTGGGGCGGCAGGCCTCGAACCTGCAACCTCCCGGTTAACAGCCGGGCGCTCTGCCAATTGAGCTACACCCCAACGGGGCCCGGGGAAATCTAGCGGCGGCGGTCAGGATCGCCGCGGCCACGGAGGCGAGCCAGATCAGCGGGTTAGGCGCGGTGGCCTCCGGGTCCTGCCCCGAGAGCCAGCGGAAGCAGACGGGCCGCGGCCGCCATGCGTCCGGGGGGCGGATCGCCGCGCCTCGGCTTGACCGGCCCGCCGGCGGCGGGTAGCCTCCGATCCCCATGCCCCTTCATGCGCTGGTCCCCGCCGCCGGGCGGGCCGAGCGGTTTGGCAGCGCCAAGCTCCTGGCCCCGTGGCGGGAGCGCGAGCTGCTGGCCCATGTCCTCGCCACGCTCGCCGGGGCGAGGGTCGCCGGGTTCATCGACCAGGTGATCGTGGTGCATCGACCCAGCGACTCCCGTATCGCCGAGCTGGCGACCGAGTACCTTGCGGTGCCGGTGGCCATGCGCGCGGAAGGGGCGCTGGCCGATTCGCTCCGGCGAGGAATCGCCGTGATCCGCGACCTCGAGCCCACGGCGGAGGACGCCATCCTGATCTGCCTCGGCGACCAGCCGCTGCTTCGTCTCGATGTGATCGCCGCGCTGGCGCAGGCCTGGAAAGCCGGCGCCCGGGCGGCGCGGCCTTCCTACCGGTTGGATCCCGGCGCCCCCGGCCATCCGCTGCTGATCGCACGGAGCCTGTGGTCGCTGGCGCCCGAAATGACCGGTGACGCCGGGTTCGGGCCGGTCCTCGCCAGAAACGGAACGCCGGTCCACGTCGTTTCGGTGGCCGGTCATAACCCGGACATCGATACCACGTCCGATCTTGACGGACTCGACTCAGCCGAGGTGCAGCGGTCTTGAATGCGCGATCTGCTTCCTGAATACGAAACGATGGCCCGGTCCGGCCCGGTAGGACGGGCGGTGGTCCTCCAGGTCTGGGGCTCCGCTCCCCGGCCGGAAGGCGCCTGCCTGCTGGCCACGTCGGATGGCCGCATGGCCGGCTCGGTTTCGGGGGGGTGCGTCGAAACGGCGGCGGCGGAGGAAATCCGGGAGGCGATGCAGCGCGGCACGTCCCGGCGCACGAGCTGGGGCGTGACCCACGAGCGCGCCTGGGAGATGGGGCTCTCCTGCGGCGGCACCATCGAAGTTCTGATCGAGCCGGCCATTCGTCCCGAAGTGCTCGACGCCGCCCGTCGAGAAGGGGCCACCGTCGTGGCCACGCTCCTCGGAGGGGCCGAACCGGGCCGATCCGGAGTCGCGGTCACCGACGAAGGAGCCACTGCCTGGTTCGGGGAGCCGGACCCGAAGCTGCGCGAACCGATGCTGGAGCTCGCGCGGGCGGGCCTCGCCGGACTCACCAGCCGGGTGGAGAAGCTGCCCGTCAGTGACCTCGAAGTGTTTCTGGAAGTATTCCCCCGCCGCCCCACCCTGCTGGTGTTCGGCGGGGTGCACATCGCGATGGCCCTGGTGCGGATGGCCAGGCCCCTGGGCTTCCGTACCATCGTCGCGGACGGGCGCGAGGGGTTCCTGACCCGGGAGCGCTTTCCCGACGCCGACGAGCTGCTGCTCGGGTGGCCCGCGGAGGTCTTCGCACAAGCGGGGCTCGATCCGGCCACCTGCGTCTGCGTGCTGACCCACGATCCCAAGTTCGACGAGCCCGCCCTGGAGCTCGCGCTGCGGTCCCCAGCGTGTTATGTCGGCGCGATCGGCTCCCGCAAGACTCAGGCCCATCGCCGCGAGCGCCTTCGCGCCAGGGGGTTCACCGAGGCGGAGGTCGCGCGGCTGCACGGACCGATCGGACTGCCCCTGGGGGGACGCCAGCCGGCCGAAATCGCCCTCGCCATCCTGGCCGAGATCACCGCGGCGCGCTACGGGAACGCGGAGGCTGGCGGGCGGTCGTCCGAAGGTTAGGTTCTTGGGCATGGAGCGCCCCGAGCCGGGCCATACCGCCGAGGAGGCGACGCCGTCCCAGCTCTGGTCGGCGTCCCTCCGGCTCCTCCTCATGCTGGTCGCCCTGGCGCTGCTGGTCATTCCCCTGATTCGCGAGCTGCCTCTCGGCGCCACGGCCAAGACCAGTGTGCTGGCCTGGCTGCTGGTGGTGCTGGCCCTCTACTGGCTCTACAGCGGGCTGGGCTACCGCCCGCTCCTCCTGGTGCAGCTGATCCTCTTCTCGGCCGCGGCCGCGGTGCTGACCGCGAAGATCGCCCTGGTGGCGGGAGGGATCACCAGCTTCAGCATCCTGCGGCGCACCGCGCGGGGGCTGATCTATGCCGGGTTAGGCTGCGCCGGCCTCAACCTGGGCGGCATGCTGCTCGCCCTGTTCCGCCGCAAGGCGTCGCCGGGCTCCTGAAGTCAGGCCGGCCCGGTGAGCCGGCGCAGCGCGGTCATGACCCGGCGCTGGCCGCTGGGGTTCCGCACCGCGACGAAAATCGTATCGTCCCCGCTGATGTTGCCGAGCACGTCGGGCCAGGCCAGCCGGTCGAGCGCCACCCCCACCCGATTGGCCTCGCCCGGCGGGGTGTGAATCACGAGCAGGGCGTCCCCCGCCACCTCCACCGTGAGCACCCCCTCCGCAATCCGCTGCTCATCGGGATCGGTCGGCGTCCGGCGCGCCACGGCGGGGGGACGATAGGCGCCATCCACCTTCACCAGATGGAGCGCCGAGATGTCCCGGCTCACCGAAGACTGGGTCACGGTCCAGCCTTCCCGCGCCAGCGCGTCGGCGAGCGCGTCCTGGGTGCGAATGGCGTGCGTGGAGATCAGCTCGAGGATCTTGAGCTGGCGCTGGCGCCGATCGCCCTTCATTTCGAGGTCCGGCGCCGCGGCCCGGCCAGGCGGGCGAGGGCGCGGTCGAAGCGGGTCCGTTCGCCGGACATCCACTTCTCCATGGCCCGCCAGCGCCGCCACACCGCGGGGATCCCGAGGCGCCCTAACCCGCCGGTCGAGCCCCGCCGCCCCATGATCGCGCCGGGCGACACCTCCGGCAACGGCTCGCCCCGCCGAAGCGCGGCCGACACCTCCCGATAGGCGCGCCGGAACGGGGTGCCCGCCTCGACCCGCCGCATCACCTGATCGGTCGCGAGGACCCCGCCCTGGAGCGCCGCCGCGGCGCGCCCGGGATCCACCTCGAGCCGGGGAATCACCAGGCCGGAGATCGCCAGCGCCTCGAGGATCCGCCCCACCCCGCGAATCAGGGGCTCCTTGAGGAGCTGGAAGTCGCGATGGTACCCACCGGTAAGTTTGGCGCGGAGGGCGAGGACCGCGGCCAGATCGCCCTCGAGCGCCGCGACCCGGGCCCGGGAGAGCTCGAGCAGGTCGGGGTTTCGTTTGTGGGGCATGAGACTGGATCCGGTGGCGAGCGACGCCGGAAGCACCAGCCAGCCGTACTCTTCCGCCGCAAAGAGGATGACGTCGGCGGCGAAGCGGGAGAGATCATGGCCGAGCTGGGCGCACCAGAACAGCGCGGCGGCCTCGAGCTTGCCGCGCCCGTTCTGCACCGCGGCGACATTGTGCTCCACGTCGCCGAAGCCGAGGGCCCGGGCGGCGGCTTCGCGCCGGAGCGGGAGCGGAACCCCATAACCCGCGGCGCTGCCCAGGGGCGAGCGGTCCACCTGGCGCCACAGCGCCGGCAGCGCCTCCAGGGTGTCGAGCAGACCTTCCGCCAGCGCGCCGGCCCAGAGCCCCGCCGAGGACGGCATGGCCCGCCGGGTATGGGTATAGCCGGGCCACAGCACCCGCTGGTGCCGGTTGGCGAACTCGAGCAGCGCGGCCACCGCGGCGAGGGTGCCGTATCCGATCATGCTCAGGCGATCCTTCAGGAGCAACCGGAGGTCGCAGGCGATCTGGTCGTTGCGGGAGCGCCCGGTATGGAGCCGTTCCCCGGTGGACCCGAGCCTGCGGGTTACCCAGGCCTCCACCGCGGAATGGGCATCTTCCTGGTCCGGGCCGATGGTCAGCCGGCCCCGCTCCACCGCCCGCAGGGCGCGCCGCAGCCCGCCCCGCAGGGCGGCGTGCTCCCGCCGGGTCAGGAGTCCCGACGCGCGGAGTCCCTCGACGTGTCCCAGGCTGCCCAGCACGTCGAAGCGGAGCAGGTGGCTGTCCCAGTAGCGATCGTCGCCCACGGTGAGGGCGAGCACCCGGGGATCGAGGTCTTCCGGCGCGGTCCAGAGGGTCATTGGAGGTACTCCAGAGCCAGGGCGGTGTAGAAGGCCCGCGCTTCGGTGACTTCGGGCAGGTCCACCGACTCGTCCGCGGTGTGCGAGCGCCGGCTGGTCCCCGGGCCGCACTTGAAGGCGTCGCAGCTCCGGAGAAAGACCCAGTCGGAGCAGGTCGGGCTGCCGAAGGTGACGAGCGACGGCCTAACCCGCTTTGCCGCGGCAAGCAGCCGGGAGTCCGCCGCGGTCTCGCAGGGGACCAGCCGGTCGGAGGTGATCACCACCTCGGAGTGGAGCCGGTCCTTGAGCGCGGCGGCCAGCTCGGCATGGGGCCAGGCCGGCGTGCTCCGGATGTCGAGCACCGCCCTGGCGGTCGGAGGAGTGACGTTGCGGCTCACCCCGGCCGCGACCATCGTGGGAGTCACCGTGGCGGCGCCGAGCAGGGGGTGGATCCGCTCGCCCACGATGCCGTCGAGCCGGACCAGGTCCCGGGCCAGCGCGACCACGGCATTGGTGAACCCGCCGTTCTCCGACGCATAACCCGCGTGCCGCTGGTCTCCCATGGCGACCAGGTCCGCCATCATGAGGCCGCGCTGGGCGACCGCCGCGGCGAGGTTGGTGGGCTCCCCCACCACCGCCGCGGCAAGGGGCCCCGCCCGCTCAGCCGCCACGGGCATCGAAGTGTTCCGGGTCTCTTCGCCGTACCCGAAGATGCAGAGCAGGACGCCCGACCGGAGCCGGGAGGCCACGTCCACCGCGGCCATCGTCATGGCGGCCACCGAGGCCTTGGCGTCACTCGCCCCGCGACCGTAGAGCCGGTCGCCCTCGATGACGGGCACGAAGGGATCCCGGGTCCACCCTTCTCCCGGAGGAACCACGTCGAGGTGCGAGACCAGCGCCAGCACCGGCCCGGGCCGCTGGCTCTCGAGTCGAATCGTGACCGAGGCATCGTCACGCCGCACCGGAAGACCGGCCCGCCGCAGGTACCCTTCCAGGTACTCGGCCAGGGGCCCCTCCTGGCCGCTCACCGAGGGAATCGCGACCAGCTCCTTAAGAAGCTCGATCTCCGTCGGCAAGATCCACTCCGAGGTAAGTCGCCTTCTCCTTGCGCCCGACGATCATCGTGCCGGCCCCGGTCCCCGTGAACACCTCGAGCAGGAGCGAGTCGTGGAGCCGTCCATCGATGATGTGGGTGCGCTCGACACCGTTGGTGGCCGCCCGCATGCAGGCTTCCACCTTGGGGCGCATTCCCCCCGCAATCGCGCCGCTCTTCACCAGCTCGGCGAGGTCGTCGGGGTCGGCGAACGCCACCAGGCTCGATGGGTCGTTGCGGTCCCGGAGGACCCCGGGAGCGCCGGTGAGGTAGAGCAGCTTCATCGCCTTGAGGGCGATTGCCAGGGACTCCGCCACGGTGTCGGCGTTCACGTTGTAGACGTTCCCCTCGCCGTCTCCCGCCAGAGAAGCGACCACCGGCACGAACCGGGCAGCGAGCAGGGTCTCGAGAATCCGGGGATCCACTCCGTCGATGTCTCCGACGTGGCCATAATCGACGGTCCGGGTCGCGCCGTCATCGCCCCGCACCTCCTGGGGAGGCCGCCGGTGCGCGGTCAGGAGATCCGCATCCACGCCGGAGATTCCCACCGCCTGGACCTGGTGTCGTCGTAACGCCGAGAGCAGCTCGGTCGAAAGCAGCCCGGGGTAGACCATCTTGGCCACCTCGAGCGCGGTGTCGTCGGTGACCCGCCGGCCCGCGACCATGACGGGTTCGGCGCCGAGCCGCCGCAGCATCGCGCTCGCCTGGGGCCCGCCCCCGTGCACCACCACGATCCGGATGCCCAGGGAATGCAGCAGCCCGATCTGGCCGGCGACATGATCGAGGGCCTCGGGATCGGAAAGCACGTCGCCGCCCAGCTTGACGACGAACACCTGATCCCGATAGGCCCGCACGTATCGCAGCGCGCCCTTGAGACCGGAGATCTTCGTGGTGTCGATCATCGGCGATCCCGGGTTACCGAAGCAGTTCGAGCAGCAGGGCCCGCTGCACGTGAAGGCGGTTCTCGGCCTGATCGTAGACCGCGCTGTTCGGGCCATCGAGCACCGCGTCGTCGATTTCCACGTTGCGGCGCACCGGAAGACAATGCAGCACGGCGCCCTTGCCGCCCCGGGTGAGGGCCTGCGCCGCCTCGGTCATGCGCCAGACTCGATGAGGGAGCCGGAGCTGGCGCTCCTGGTCCGGACGGGAGTGGTGCGCGAGCGACCCCCAGGCTTTGACATAGACCGCATCGGCATCGCGGAGCGCGGCTTCACGATCGTGGGTCACCTCGAGCGAGCCGCCCTGCCGTTTGGCCAGGTTCCGGGCGACCTCGAGATCCTCGGGGTCGAGATCGAAGCCCTGAGGGTGCGCGACCGTGATCGCCATGCCGAGGTGCGCCGCGGCGAGAACCGCGCTGGCCGGCACCGCGGTGGGCAGCGACTTGGGATGCCAGGCCCATTGCAGCACGAACTTCTTTCCGCGGGGCTCCTTGAGCCGCTCCCGGAGCGTGAAGGCATCGGCCAGGCCCTGACAGGGGTGGCGCCGCACCGATTCCATGTTGATGACCGGCTTCTCGCAATACTTCGCGAAGTTGTGGATGACCCGGTCCTCCCGCTCGGTGGCCCAGTCGATGCCGCGGGGAAAACTCCGCACCGCGAGGGCGTCGGCGTAGCGCCCCAGCACCCGGGCCGCATCGATGACGTGCTCGACCCCGATGCCTTCCATCACCGCGCCGACGTCGATCTCGAGCGACCAGCTTCCCCGCCCCGGCTCCAGCACGAATCCGTAGCCGCCGTGCAGGAACATGGCGGTTTCGAAACTCGCCCGGGTCCGGAGCGAAGGATCCATGAAGATCAGGGCGAGCACCTTGCGCTCGAGGCCGCCGGTCACCTCGCCCCGCTTCACGCGGACGGCGAGGTCGAGCATAGAGTCGATCGCCTCGGGCGACCAGGTCGCGGTGTCGAGAAAGTCCCGTTTCATGCGAGTACCTCATCGAGTCGGGCGAGCAGCAACTTGACCTCGTCAGGAGAAAAGGTGAGTGGAGGCAGCAACCGGAGGATCGCGGGATCGGACGCAGTCCCGGTGAGCACACGATGCGCAAAGAGCGCCCTCTGAATTTCGGAGGCGGGCCGGGGCATCCGGAGGCCGAGCAGCAGCCCGAGCCCCTGCACCGGAATCCGGCCCGCGGCCCAGTGGCGGATCGCCGCGCTCGCCCGGCGCACGTTCGCGAAGACCTGCTCGCGATCGAAGACCTCGAGGGTGGCGATACCGGCCGCGCAGGCGAGCGGACCGCCGCCGAACGTGCTCCCCAGATCGCCGATCCTGAGCTGGCCCGCCACGGCGGTCGTCGCCACCACGGCCCCGATCGGCACTCCGCTGGCGAGGCCCTTGGCGAGGGTCAGCACGTCGGGCGTCACTCCGCAGGCTTCCGCGGCGGTGAACGCCCCGGCCCGGCCCGCGCCGGACTGAATCTCGTCGAAGATGAGCACGGCCCCCGCCCGATCGCACTCGGCGCGCGCGGCGCGGAGGAACTCGGGGGAGCAGTCGCGGGCGCCGGACATTCCCTGGACCGGCTCCACGATCAGGGCCGCAACCGAATCGTCCACCAGCCGCCCCATGGCGGCCACGTCGTTGAACGGGACCTTGGTCGATAGCGGCAGTCCGGCGCGATTCGCCCCCGCTTCGTACTTCTCCCCGTCGGTCACCGCAAGGCAGCCGACGGTCCGGCCATGCCAACCTCCCTGCACCGACACGATGCGTTGCCGCCCGGTGACCTTGCGGGCGAGTCCGAGCGCGTTCTCGTTGGCCTCCGCGCCCGAGTTGCAGAAGAACACCTTGCCGAGATCTCCGGGGCAGCGCTCGGCGATCAGCTCGGCCAGCTCTTCCCGCAGCCGAATCGGCACCGCGGTGGAGTAGAAGATGAGCTTCGCCGCCTGGTCCTGGATCGCCTTCACCACGTGCGGGTGGCAGTGACCGGTCGATGTGACCGCATGCCCGCCATAGGCGTCGAGCCATTCGTTCCCGTCTTCATCCACCACCCAGGAGCCGTGACCTGACACGGCGACCAGAGGCATTGGAGGGTAGACCGGCAGCAGGGCTCCGGTGGAAACAGCGTGGGTCATATGGGAAGCATTCCGGGTAGGAGAAGGCCGGCGGTCTCGTCGAGGCCCAGGGCGAGGTTCATCGCCTGCACCGCCTGTCCACCGGCTCCCTTGATGAGGTTGTCGAGAGCGAGGCTCACCTGCACTTCACGACCCTCGGGTGAGACCGCGACGTGGAGCAGGGCAAGGTTGGTGCCGACTGTGTGGGTAAGCTCGGGCGGGTTCGAAAGCATCTGAACGAACGGACGCCCGCTGTAGGCGCTCTGGTAGCGCGCGACCACCGCTTCGGCGGCTTCCGGCTCGGCGAGGCTGGCGTGCAGGGTGGCATAGATGCCCCGAACGAAGGGTCCCGAGTGCGTCATGAGCCTTGCGGAGGCATTCGGATTGCCGGTCCAGATGCGCCACTGCTCCAGGATCTCTCCCTCGTGGCGGTGACCCATCACCGAGTAGGCGAACAGATTATGGGCCCGGGCCGGATGATGGGTGGTGGGCCTGGGATGGACCCCGGCGCCGCTCGACCCGGTCACCCCGAACACGGCCGGCGGCGCGGCGAGCTCGGCGCCCGCGAGCGGATAGAGCGCCAGCTCGGCGGCGGTCGCGAAACAGCCGGGCGACGCGATGCCGCTCGCGCCGCGAAGCGAAGTTCCCAGCACATCCGCCAGACCGTAGCGAAACCGGTGCACCAGCGCGGGAGCAGGATGGGCCCCGTAGTACCGCTCGTGCAACCGCCCGTCCTGGATCCGGAAATCGGCGGCGAGATCGATCACCAGGCCGGGCCCGGCCTCCCAGACTTCCCCCATGACCTCGGACGACTGGCCATGCTCGAGGGCGAGAAAGACCACATCGCGACCTTTGGCGGCTTCCGCCGCGGCGAGCCCGGAAAAGCGGGCCTCGGTCAGCAGGCCGAGGCCCGGGTGCACCTCCGCGATCGCCTTGCCGGCCTGGCTCCGACTCACCGCGACCAGGTCGTGCACCCCGGGATGCTGGAGCAGGATCCGGAGCAGCTCGCCGCCCACATAACCCGCGGCGCCGATCAGGGCCACTCTCATGAGGCGGACAGGCGGACCGGCGGACCGGCGGACAGGGTGGCCGGGTGCTCCAGCGCCTCCCGAACCGTGGTGACCAGTCCCGGCGAATCGCGCAGCGCGTTATGGGCGGGGTATCCGAGCTGCCCGATGATGTAGTCCCGCCCCACCTGGTTGTCGGTCGCCGGTCCGGTGAAGCAGGTAATGGGGAGGTGGAATCGGTCGGCGTAGAGCTGGCTCGCGCCCCAGCAGGCCACCGGATCGGGCGCGGCGATGACATGGGCCGCCGCGAGTCCCATCAGCCCGGGATCGTCGAGAATGTCCTGCACGCCATACTCGCCCAGGATGCCATCGCCCAGCTCCGCGACGACCACGTCGGGCCGGACCCCGGCGGCGCTCCCCGGCGCCGGACCCCTGGCGATGCGGTTCAACAGGCCGCGCGCCACCGGAACGGTCATGCCGGGGTGGGTGCTCGCGATGCCCGCGTCGTTGAAGGTGTAGGCCACCAGCGCCCCGGCATCCTGCATCGCGAGGGTGTCCCGCATCAGGGAGACCCCGGTGAGCTTGCAGGCGGCGACCCGGAGCCCGCTGCGACATAACCCGCGAACCAGCTCGGTCGCCGCGACCGTCTTGCCGGCGTTCATGCAGGTGCCCGCGACGTACACCACGGGGATCGTCGATTCGAGCGCCTGAGCCCCGGGGATCGCGCCCTCCCGGATCGAGGCCGGGGTACCGACCCGGTCCCCCAGGTCGGGAAAGGCGAGAATCGCCCCCAGCACTTCGGCCCGGAACGGCGGGCCGATATCGGGATTCGACGAGGTGCAGCGTCCCAGAATGCCGCCGAGATTGAGCACGTTGATGACGTCGCCGACCGCGATCCGCTCGGGGACTTCCCCGGCGTAGCCCCGGAGCGCTCGCCGGGAACCGAGCGTTCCGGCAAGGACGTCGCCGGCGCGGAGCGACATCATCCGGCCGGAAGGATCCTCCACCGTGTTGTAGGTGGATTTGTCGTCGAGAATCCGGACCGCGAGGATATAGCCCTCCCGGGCCACGATCTCGTTGCCCACGATCACATCATGCGCCAGCCTGGCGTTCCGGGTGGAGGACGCGATCCGATCGAGGTGGATCCGGGTGGTGACGACCATATCAGGAGTCCGGCGAAGCGCCGTTCCGGGCGGCCCGCTCGGCGAGCAGCTCGGGGATGGCCCCGATCCGGGCGAAGGCGCGGGCTTCCTCCCCGGTCCAGAGCCGGTGCTCCTCGCCATAAGTCGCCACCGAGCGATCCATCATGGAGAAGGGACTCCGGGTGCCGGTGACGAGAAAGCGGCCCGGCGCAAGCCGGACCCGGGTTTCCCCGGTCACCCGCTGCTGCGAGCTGGTGAAGAGCGCTTCGATGTCCCGCAGGGCCGGGTCGAAGTAGTGGCCTTCGTGCAACCGGTCGCCGTAGAAACGACCGAGCTGATCCTTCCAGAAGACCTGCCACTTGGTCAGCACGAGCTTCTCGAGCTCACGATGGGCGGCGATCAGAATGAGCGCGGCCCCCGCCTCGAAGCCGATCCGCCCCTTGATGCCGAGCGCGGTCTCGCCCACGTGGATGTTGTGGCCGATCCCGTACCCGGCGGCGCGGGCACTGAGGCTGGCAATGAGGTCGGGCCCGGCCAGGGGCTCATCATCGAGCGAGACCGGCACGCCCTGCTCCCAACCGAGGACCAGCTCGGCGGGACTGGGCGCGTTCGGCGGCGGGTCGAGCAGCTCGGCGGGCGGTCCGGCCCACGAATCGTGGGTCCATCCACCACCCCAGGTGGTTCCCCAGAGCCCGGCGTTGACGCTGTAGGCCGACGCTTTGAGCGGCACCGGGAGCTTTCGCTCTTCGAGATAGGCGATCGCCCGCTCGCGGGTCAGGCTCTCGTCCCGGATCGGCGTCAGGATTTCGAGATCGGGCGCGAGCACCCGGAGGGCCACATCGAAGCGGATCTGGTCGTTTCCCGCGCCGGTCGAGCCGTGAGCCACCGCGGCCGCCCCGATCTCGCGGGCCATCTGCACCAGGGCGATGGCCTGCTGGGTCCGCTCGGCGGCGACGGAAAGCGGATACACCTCGCCGCGGAGGACGTTGCCCTGAATCAGGAAGCGCACGAACCGCTGGAACACGGCATACCGGGCATCCACTTCGTGGTGGGTGGCTGCGCCCACCGCTTCGGCCTGGCGGCGGATGGCGGCCCGCTCCTCGGCGGAGCTGCCGCCGGTGTTGACGTAGACGGTGTGCACCGCGAAGCCCCGTTCGCGGAGCCGGGGGACGCAGTAGGAGGTATCGAGGCCACCGGAGAAGGCCAAGGCGAGCGGTTTATGCATACTGCATAAATATGCCTATTCGGTCGCTTCCCCGCAATCCTCTGGGGTTCTTCACCCCTCCTTAACGGTTTCTTGGCGAGCCGCCACCCAGGTTGGTCCCATGGAGCCCGTATCATGATCAATGGCTTGACCCTCGCGGAACTCAAGCGCCGCGTCGCCGAGCAGCTCATCGCGACGGGGACCGGGAATGGCGTCACCCTGGATGATCAGGTGGCGGCCCGGCTGCGAGAGCTGCGCCGGCATATCGGGGAACGGCTGGTTGCCGGCGGATTCGCGACTCCGACCGACCTGGCGGCGGCCAATGAGGAGGCCCGGACCACTGGCGAGATCTTCACCCAGGTGCTCCAGCGCCGTTTCGGGGTCGAGGAGCGCGAGATTTTCCGGGCTCTGGCCGCGGAGGTCGAGCTTCCCTTCGTGGATGGGAGCACCCTGCTGGCCGACCTCGATCCGACCCTCGCCCTCACCCTCCCGGCCCGGTTCCGCGAGTTCAACCACGTCATTCCGATCCGCCGGAGCGGTGAAACGGTGGTCGTCGCGACGTTCGATCCGTTCGCGGCGACTCCGGGGCTCGCCCGAGCGATGGGGACCGAGTCGATCGAGCGCCTCCTGGTCACCGGCACCGACTATCAGCGGCTCAATGCCGCGGTCGACCTGGCGGGTCAGCGGCGGGCGGACGGGTCCCTGGCGGCCCCGGCGCCGATGCTCCCGTCCGAGGACGAGGCCACTGAGGCGTCGACGGTCGCACTCCTCGACTCGATCCTGCTCGAGGCGGTGGCCACCCGGGCCAGTGACATCCATTTCGAGATCTACGACAATCGTCCCCGCATCCGGATCCGGGTCGACGGCGACCTGCACGACCTCCGCCACCTGACGCTGTCCCCGGCCCAGTACGTGGCGGTCGTCAACGTCGGCAAGGTGCGGGCGCGTCTCGACATCGCCGAGCACCGCGCGCCTCAGGGCGGCCGCTTCAGTACCCGGATCGGCGATCGGGCCTTCGACGTCCGGGCCCAGACCCAGCCGTCGCTGTACGGCGAGCATCTGGTGCTCCGGCTGCTTCCCCAGGAGACCAAGCCCCTCACCATCGCCGACCTGGGATTCTCGGCTGAGCTGGCCGGCCGGTATGGGCGGCTGCTCAACAGTCCCGGTGGGCTGGTGCTGGTGGTAGGCCCCACCGGGAGTGGAAAATCGACGACTCTCTACGCCGGTCTGCTGGTGCTGGCGAATGATCCCAGTCGAAAGGTGATCAGCATCGAGGACCCCATCGAGTACGCGATCAACGGGGTTCAGCAGTGCCAGGTGCTCCCGGAGATCGGGTTCGTGTTCGCGCAGGCGATGCGGGCGTTCGTGCGGGAGGATCCCGATGTGATTCTGGTCGGGGAAATCCGCGACGGCGAAACCGCGTTGGAGGCGCTCCGCGCTTCGCAGACCGGCCACCTGGTCCTGTCGACCCTCCACTGCAACGACACAGTGGACGCGGTGCAACGACTGCATGACCTCGGGATGCACCCCAACTCGATCGGCAGCGAGCTTCTGGCGGTCATCTCCCAGCGCCTGGCCAAGCGGATCTGTCCGGACTGCCGGGAAAAGGCGGAGCCCGATGCGGTGCTGCTGGGCGAGGTCTTCCCGGACGGCGCGCCCGAAGGTTTTGTGGCGTATCGAGGCAAGGGATGCGAGCGCTGCGGGGGCCGGGGAACTTACGGGCGGGTGGCGGTGGCGGAGTATCTCCCGGTCACGCCTCAGGTGCGGCTCGCGATCTCACGTCAGCTCCCTCTCGATGCCCTCCGCGACGAGGCCAGGAAGGCCGGCCTGCGGCCGCTCCGGCTCGAAGCGCTGGGGATGGTCCAGGCGGGGCTCATCGGATTCATGGAGCTTCGGGATATGATTCCGCCGGATGCTCTTGGGGGACCTTCGACTCCGATCTCGACCGGCGGCCCCCAAGCCCGATAAGCCCTCCGATCGCGAGTCCGACGACCACGCCGTTTCCGGTGACGCTCACCAGGGGCGGCAGAACCTGCGGTCCAGGCTGGCCCAGGAGCAGGGAGAGCGAGATTCCGAGCAGGCTCGCGAGCCCACCCGCGATTACGCCCCGGCCAGCGAGCCGCGGCATGCTGCCCTGGCTGCCCGCGACAGTGAGGAACGCCGCGATCCCCCCGGGCAGGAGCCGGAGGAAGGGATCGAGTCCGTCGGTGACGACCCCGGAGACCAGCGCTTCGATCCCCGCGATGCCGGCGTGGGCCACCGCCCCCGCCAGCACCGCGGTGACGAGCCTCAGGGGACGGTCGCGACGCACTCGATCTCGGTTCGTCCACCGAGCGCGAGGCCGGTGGCGCCGAACGCGCTCCGGGCCGGCTTGTTGGTCGGGAAGAAGGTGACGTACACCGTGTTCATCCGGCCCCACTCCCCGATATCGGCGAGCATCACCAGGCACTTGACCACCCGGTCCATCCCGGAGCCGTTGGCCTCGAGCAGCGCCTTGATGTTGGTGAGAGCCTGTCTGGTCTCCGCCTCGATCCCGCCGGGAATCAGCTTGCCGGTGCTGTCGGTGCCGAGCTGGCCCGAGAGATACAGCATGTGATCCACCCGGACGGCGGGGGAGAACGGGAGCGACGCCATGGCGCCGGGCCGGGTGATGTAGTGGACCTCGGGGGCCCGGCCCTGGGCGGCCAGGCCGCCGGCCGGGGCAAGCAGGACGAGCGCGAGTGGGAGGGTGCGACGCATGGACGGGGCCTCGAGTTGGGGTGGACGCTCGCAACAAGTTCCCCCGCCGCCTCTGCCGTGTCAATCGCCCAACCGAGCGTGGATGTGTGCCAGCCTCCGCCCTCAAGCGTCTGTCTGCACGACCGGCGCACTCTGGGCGAGCGTGCTTGCGGGTTACGAAAACATCGTTATGCTAGACCCTCGGACAACTTGGAGCGGGTTCACGCGGGGCGGCGGAGCGCCGGGGACCCGGCGCTGGGACTCCACGCGCCAGACAAGGAGAGGCGTTATGCGGAACTATTTCCTCACGGCCGGCATCGCCGGCCTCCTGGCCGCCGGGGCGGCGGGATCCCTGTCGGCCCAGCAGAAGGGGAGCTGGGAGCTGGGCGGGTTTGGCAGGTATACCGACTTCGATAAGAGCTACGAAGTCTCCCACCAGTCCGCCAACGCCTATGGCGCTCGGCTTGCGGCTGGGCTATTTCTTCACTCCCCATTTCGTGCTCGAAGGAGACGGATCGATCACCTGGTCCGACGTGAAGGAGTTCTGGGTGGGCTACGGGAGCAGCGCCCTGGTCTACATGCCGTTCCACCTGCGGCTGATGTACAACCAGCGGTTCGGCGGCGAGGACGGCCGCCTCTCCTGGTTCCTGGGCGCCGGGCCCGCCTATAACCGATACGGCAAGAAGGTCGCCGGCCTGCCCGGTTTCAAGGGCGACGGGTTCGGCGCCGATTGGGCCGTGTCCGGTATCACCGGGATCCGGGCTCATCTGTATCCCTGGCTCGGCCTCCGGTTGGACGGCACCATCGATTACATCCCGAAGCCCAATAACGGCGACCCGGATGTGGTCGAGCCAGGCCGCCGGGATCACCGGCACCCCGGCGGATAAGAATGTGAACCTCGGTGCGCAGTTGGGCCTTTCCCTCTTCCTCGGGGTCTGCACCCGGGAACGCGATGGCACCACCATTACCCCGACCAGCGCCACCATCAAGCCCGGGGAGTCGGCGAGCTTCTCAGCGACGGCCACGCACTGCGGCCGGCCCGACGAAGTGGTGTATTCCGTGAGCGGCACCGGCACGGTGAGCGCGGGCGGGATCTACACCTCCAACATGCCGGGCACCGGCACGGTGACCGCCTGCGGCACGAAGAACCGGGTCTGCTCCTCGGCGAGCGTCACCGTCACGGCGCCCCCGCCGCCGGTCCGCGTCACCTCCTGCGAGATCTCGCCGACCACGGTGTCGCTCCGGATCGATCAGCCGGTGACCTACACCATTACCCGGGTGTACAGCGACGGCCGGCGCGAAGCGGTGTCGGGCTTCACTCTGCAGTCCACCGGCGGCTCGGTGGCGGGATCCAGCGTGAGCTGGAGCGTCCCGGGCGAGCATGTCGTGACCTCCACCGTCCAGGACTGCCCGCAGAACCTGACTGCGCGGGCCACGGTCGAGCAGCCGATCCGGATGACCGTCAGCGAGGCGAATCGCGACTCGGCCAAGGCGTTCTTCGAGTTCGACAAGTCGGAGATCTATCGCGAGGCCGATCAGCAGGATCTCGACAGCCTGGCGGTGACCCTCCAGGCGCACCCCGAGATCAAGCTGGTGATCGACGGGCACACCGACTCCGATGGAACCGTGAAGTACAACGAAGCCCTGGGCATGCGCCGGGCGCAGTCGGTCAAGGATTACCTGGCCTCGCATGGCGCTCCGGTCGACCGGATGACGATCATTCTCCGATCGTTCAGCGAGTGCCATCCGGTGTCTCCGAATGCCACCGAAGTCGGCCGGGCCCAGAATCGTCGGGCCGAGATTCAGGAATTCGGGAATCAGCAGCCAGGACCAGCCGACGTTTCCTGCGCGGAAGCGGGCAGGAACCGGGCGCCGTAAGCTGAAAGCAGGAGCACACGAAAGAGGGACGGTCGCTGACCGTCCCTCTTTTTCTTGGGCTCCGTTCAGGGCAGCCGCCGTCCCGCCGGCTGGGGCGGCTCCCCCTTCGAGAGGCCGGGCATCTTCCGTACCCGGATCAGGATCACCGCCCCGAGGATCACCGTGCCGGCGACGATGGTCCGGGGCGTCACCGATTCTCCCAGGATGATCCAGCCGAGCAGGACGGCCATGAGCGGGTTCACGAACGCGGAGGTGGAGACTTTCTGCGGAGTGCTGACCCGGAGCAGAAAGATGAACGCGCTGAAACCGAGCAGGCTCCCGAAGCTGATCAGGTAGCACCATGCGAAGATCACCTTCGGGCTCAGCGTCGCCGTCCCGATCGCGCCACCCTCTCCGACCAGCAGACCCAGCACCACCATCAGCGTCCCGCCGGCGATCATGGTCACCCCGGTGGAAAGCTGGGGGGAGGGGTGGAGCGGGCGGGCGTGGGAAATCACCGAGCCGGCAGCCCACCCGAGCGCGCCCAGCGTGATCGCGGCGGCGCCAAGCAGGTCGGCATGCCCGCCACCGATGAACTCGCCGGGAGCCACGAGCAGCGCCACGCCCCCGAGGCCGAGCATGATGCCGGCGATGACCCGGACCGGCGGACGCCGCCATCCGGCCCGGGCACTTTCGAACACCGCGGTGAAAAGCGGAGAGGTCGCGGCAAGCAGAGCGGTGAGTCCCGACGGTATCCGGGTTTCCGCCCACGAGATGGCGCCGTTCCCCATCAGGAAAAAGAGCGCGCCGAGCCCGAACCCGTAGAGCCAGGTGCCAAGCGGGGGCGCGGCCACGCCCCTCCATCTGGCCCATCCGAACAGCAAGCCGCCCGCGACCAGGAAGCGGCTTCCCGACCCGAGAAACGGAGGAAAGGAGGTAACGACGACCCGAATGGCGAGGTAGGTCGATCCCCAGACGATGTAGATCGCCGCGAAGGACCAGAACACCGCCGCCCGGGAAACTGGGCGGGCGGCGCTCACGTGCTCACATACTCCTCACGATACATCCGGAGCATTTCGAAGAAATAGGAGAGCGTGAGCGGCCCGATCAGAAGGCCGAGCAGGCCGAAATGGCTGATCCCGGCGATCGCGCCGACCAGGGTGATCATCGGGTGAATATGAGCGTGCCGGCCCACCACCCAGCTTTGAATCGGGGTGCCCACCTGGCCCGCGACCACTCCGATGACCGCGAGCACCACCGCGCCGACGACGTGGTGGTCGATGACCAGGGAGATCGCGCCGGGAATCCAGATGATTCCGGTGCCGACCACGGGCAGGATCGCGAAAATGACGGCGATCACACCCCAGAACACCGGATTGGAAAGCCCCACCACCCAGAATCCGATCCCGATCATCCCGCCGCTGAGCAGCGCGGTGACTCCGGTGCCGATCACCGTGGCGTAGGTCACCGCCCGGAATCGTTCCCGCAGCGCTTCCGCATTCCGGGCCGAGAAGGGCACGTAGGATCGGAACCGGTCCCAGCCTTTTCCGCTCGAGAGCAGGAGGTAATAGAGTCCGAAGAACGACAGCAGCAGGTTCAGGGTGAAGTGGGTCGCGGTGCCGATGAATCCCAGCGCGCTGGTGCCGAGCCAGTTGATGAGCGAGCGGCCGATGTCCGCCAGCTCGGGACCCAGCTCGAGACTGCCGATCCGCAGGGTGGCCAGCCGATCGAACAGGGTGCTGTTCATCAGCGACCTGGCGGTGTCCTGGGCCTGTCCCACCAGCATGCCGATGAGCCAGACGCCGGGGAGGACGATCAGGAGAAAGGCGCAGAGGATCACGAAGACCGCGGCGGTCTTCCGGCCGATCTTCCCCGCGAGCCACTGGTGCCAGCTCGCGAAGAGCACGTACAGCACCGGCGCGCCGATCAGCCCGGTGGCATAGGGCAACAGGGCGATCAACACGCCGATCGCCAGCACCGTGATGATGAGCGCCGCGCGCTGCTTGTCGGTATCGAGGAACGCCATGGGCGGGAAGTCTAGCTCAGCGGGTTATCGGCTCCAAGACCGTCCAGACGTTTTCGGCGAGCATGCGATGGCCCCGGGCGGTGGGATGGACGCCGTCCGCCTGGTTCAACGAGTCGATGCCTCCCACGCCGGCGAGCAGAAAGGGGATCAGCGCGAGATCGTTGCGCCGGGCCAGGACGGGATAGATCGCCCTGAACCGGCGACCATAGTCTCTCCCGAGATTGGGCAGCGCCTCCATCCCCACCAGCACGATGCGTCGAGGCGGGGTCGCGGCAGCCCGGGCGCGATCGATGATGGCCTGGATCCGGGCCTCCACCGAGTCGACCGGCTGACCCCGGAGCGCGTCGTTCGCGCCGGTCTCGATCACCAGGATCGCGACGGTATCGCGGGAGAGGAGCCAGTCGATCCGGCTGAGCGCGCCGGCCGAGCTTTCCCCGCTCACGCCCGCATTGATCACCCGGAAGTGCCTTCCCGCCGAATCGAGCTTCTGCTGGATCAGCGCGGGATACGCCTGGCGGGCCGGATCGGCGAGCCCGTAGCCCGCGGTGAGACTGGTCCCCAGAAAAACGATGCCGGGGAGCGAGGGTCGCGCCGTGAATTGCGAGTCGGCCGGAGCAGCGGTTCCGCTCCCCGCGCGCGAATCGCTGCTCGCACGGCACGCGATGACCGCCAGCAGCACGGGAACCAGCCGGTATCTCACTATCATTCCTCGTCCCGAAGGTGTTTCGGAGCTCTCATGTTGCGCTGTGCGTCGCTCACTCAGACCTACCTTTCCGGCGGGCGCCCGCTCACGGTGCTGAACGATATCACCTTCAGCCTCGATCCCGGTGGGTTTCTGGCCATCCTCGGCCCGAGCGGGAGCGGCAAGACGACGCTGCTCGGACTCCTGGCGGGTCTCGATCGCCCCAGCCACGGCCTGGTCGAGCTGGACGGACAGGACCTGGGAGTCCTGGATGAGGATCAGCGCGCGAGGATTCGTGCCGAAAAGGTCGGGTTCGTCTTTCAATCGTTTCAGCTGATTCCGACCCTCACCGCGCAGGAGAACGTGCAAGTCCCGCTCGAGCTTCGTGGCGAGCCGGCCGAGGCCCGCGCCGCGGAGCTGCTCGCGCGGGTGGGCCTGGGAGACCGGGGCCATCACTACCCGGCCCAACTCTCGGGGGGCGAGCAGCAGCGCGTGGCGCTGGCGCGCGCCTTCAGCATCCGGCCCCGGTTTCTCTTCGCCGACGAGCCGACCGGCAACCTGGATGCGGCGACCGGCTCGACCATCATCGATCTCATGGTTTCGCTGAACCGGGAGCAGGGGACCACCCTGGTTCTGGTGACCCACGATCCCGCGCTGGCTTCGCGGGCGCACCGGACCATCCGGCTCGGGGACGGCCGCATCGTCGAGGACACCGGGCGGACGCTCTGATGAGCCGGCTCCGGTTCGTGCTCCGCATGGCCTGGCGGGAAGGCCGCGGGGAGGGCGCCCGACGGCTCTGGCTCCTCTCCACCGCGATCATCGCCGGCGTGGCGGCGCTGGTCGCGATCAATTCGTTCACCGAGAACATGCGCCGCGCCGTGGCGGAGCAGGCCCGGGCGCTGGTCGGGGCGGACATCGTGTTCCGGAGCAGCCGGCCTTTCCCGGACTCGGTCGAGGCCCTGTTCGACAGCCTGGCGGGAACCGCCGATCGCGCGCGGGTGACCAGTCTCATCGCCATGGGCTATGTCCCCCGCACCCGGGACGTGCGGTTGATCCAGCTCCGCGCGGTCGAGCCGGGCTATCCCTATTACGGGGAGATCACCACCGATCCGCCCGGGTTATGGCGCCAGTTCTCCTCGACCGGCGGCGCCCTGGTGGACCCGGTCCTGCTTCCCTCGCTGGGCGCCCGCCTCGGCGACACCCTCGCGATCGGGGAAGGTCGCTTCCCGATCGTCGGCCAGATCCTCGACGTCCCGGGCGAGCCCGCCATCGCGAGCACGTTCGGCGCGCGGGTCTTCATCCCGGCCGGGGCGTTGCCCGGCACCGGCCTGGTGCGGTTCGGGTCCCGGGCGGAGTACGAGGAGTACCTGCGGCTCGGGCCGGGCCAGGATGCCCAGGCGATCGCGAAGAAATACCGGGCCCCGCTGCGGGAACGGCGGGTCGGGATCCGCACGGTGGAGCAGGACCAGGAGAACCTGACCCAGGCGCTCACCCAGCTCGGGAACTTTCTCGGCCTGGTCGCCCTGGTGGCCCTGCTGCTCGGCGGGTTAGGCGTGGCGAGCGCGGTCAACGTGCTGATCAAGCGGAAGCTCGACACCATCGCGGTGCTCCGCTGTCTCGGCGTTTCCTCGGGCCGGCTGCTCGGGATCTACCTCACCCTGGCCCTGATGATGGCGCTGCTCGGGAGCACGGTCGGCGCCGGCATCGGGATCGGGCTTCAGCAGCTGCTGCCGCTCCTGTTTCACGGGCTCCTGCCCCTCGATGTGCGGGTTACGCCGTCGTTCCGGTCGATCCTGCTCGGCGCGGGCCTCGGACTCTGGGTCGCCGGCGCATTTGCGGCGCTTCCCCTGCTCGGGATCCGCCGGGTGTCACCGCTTCGCACCCTGCGACGCGACGTGGACCCCCTGCCCGCCCGGAATCGCCCGGCCCGCCTGGTGCTGCTGCTCATCGCCCTGAGCGTGGTGGGCCTCTCGGCGATCCAGGTCGGTCATCCCCTGCTGGGCGCGGCGTTCGCGGTCGCGATCGGGATTGCGCTGCTGGTCCTCTGGCTCGCCGCCCGGGGGCTCATTGCCGCGGTACGCCGCTGGTTCCCCCACCGGTGGCCCTATCTCTGGCGCCAGGGACTCGCCAACCTCTTTCGTCCCGCCAATCAGACCGTGATGGTGGTGCTGGGGCTCGGCTTCGGGGCGTGCATTCTCACCACCCTGTTCGTGGTGCAGGCCAACCTGCTTCAGGAATTCCGGCCCGGCTTCGGCGGGTTACGAGGCAACCTCCTGCTCTTCGACATCCAGCCCGAACAAGCGGCCGGCGTGGCCGGCGCCATCGCGGAGAACGGGCTGCCGCCCGGCCTGATGGTCCCCATCGTCACGATGCGGATCGCGGCGATCCGGGGAGTGCCGGTGCGCGAGCTGGTCGACACCAGTCAGAGGAGCCCGAACGGACCGCGGGACCAGAATGACCAGGGCGGCGAGGAAGAGCCCCAGCGGGAGAGCGGGCCGCGCAGCGGACCGGCGGGCTGGGCCCTCCGGCGGGAATACCGCTCCACGTATCGTGACACCACGACCACCGCGGAGCGGGTGGTGGAAGGCCGCTGGTGGAATGGCCCGGTCCAGGGCAACGGACCGGCGCTCATCTCCCTGGAGCGCGGGCTCGCCCGGGACCTCACCGTCAAGGTCGGCGACGAGATGACCTGGGACGTCCAGGGCGTGAGCGTGAACACCCGGGTGGCGAACCTCCGATCGGTGGACTGGCGCCGCTTCGAGCCCAATTTCTTCGTGGTGTTTCAGGCCGGAGCCATCGACCGGAGCCCGCAGATGCTGGTGACCCTGACCCGGGCCGACAGCGCCGCGGTGCGGGGCCAGGTGCAGCGACAGCTCGCCGAGCGGTTCCCCAACGTGACGACGATCGACCTGTCGCAGGTCCAGCAGGCGCTGGAGCACATTCTCGATCGGGGCGCGCTCATTGTGCGGTTCCTCGCCCTGTTCAGCCTCGTCACCGGCGCGGTGGTGCTGGTGGGGTCGGTGTCGGCGAGTCGGGTGGCCCGGATCCGGGAAGCGGTATTGCTCAAGACGCTTGGCGCCACCCGGAGCCAGGTGCTCCGGATCCTGCTCGCGGAGTATGCCGCGCTCGGCGTGCTGGCCGCGGTGGTATCGGTGGTGCTCGCGAGTGTGGGCGGATGGGCCCTGTTCCGGTGGGTCTTCAAGAGCGCGTTCCATCTGCCGGTGCTCCCGATGGGAGGCTTGACCGCAGCGCTCATCGGCATCACCCTGGCCGTGGGACTCTGGAACAGCGCGGAGATCCTGAAGCGCGCGCCGCTGGCGGTACTCAGAGAGGAGTGAGATGTGAGGTGTGAGGTCCGAGGGGTCGCGCGATCTCGGATTCTCCGACCTCACACCTCAGACTACCTCAGAACTATATTGACGCCATGCTCCCCATCGATCTCACGGGAAAACGCGCCCTGGTGGCCGGGGTCGCCGACGACGCGGGATTCGGATTCGCCATCGCCAAGGCGCTCGCGGAGGCCGGCGCGACGATCTGCCTGGGCACCTGGCCCCCCGCCCTCAACATCTTCCAGAACCTCCTCGAGCGCGGCAAGATGGACGCCTCCATGACGCTCGCGAACGGCGACAAGCTCGCGTTCGAGCGGATCTACCCGCTCGACGCCGCCTACGATACGCTCGAGGACGCCCCCGCCGAACTCCGGGAAAACAAGCGCTACAAGGAGCGGGGCGACTTTTCGATCCGCGGGATGGCGGAGCGGCTCCGGCAGGATTTCGGCGAGACCCCGCTGGACATCGTGGTGCACAGTCTGGCGAACGGACCCGAGGTGAAGAAGCCGCTGGTCGAGACCAGCCGCAAGGGCTATCTCGAGGCGGTGAGCGTGAGCGCCTACAGCAACGTGGCGCTGGTGCGCGTGCTCGCCCCGATGATGCGGCCGGGCGGCTCGTTTCTTTCGCTCAGCTACCTGGCGGGCGAGCGGGTCATCCCGGGTTATGGCGGCGGGATGTCCTCGGCCAAGGCGGCGCTCGAGTCGGACACCAGGACGCTGGCGTTCGAGGCCGGCCGCACCTACGGCGTACGGGTGAACGCGATCTCGGCGGGCCCGCTCGCCTCCCGCGCGGCCAGCGCGATCGGCCTGATCGAGCGGATGGTGGAGTATGTGAAAGCCAACGCTCCCCTGCCCCGCGATTTCCAGGCGACCGACGTGGGGAACGCCGCGGCATTCCTCGCGAGCCCGCTCGCGTCGGGGATCACCGGGACGGTGCTCTACGTGGACAACGGGTTCCATTCGATGGGGATGGCGGTCCAGGGACCAGGAACGGTCGGCGGGCCGGGCTGATCGCGCTGGGGTCCGGGCGGATCGCGCTGGGGTCCGGGCGGATCGCGCTGGGGTCCGGGCGGATCGCGCTGGGGTCCGGGCGGATCGCGCTGGGGTCCGGGCGCTCGGGTGGGGTCGCCCTCGGGGCGCCTAAGTTCGCCGACCTTCCCGACACACTTGGTTCCTCACGCGCGAACTGGGGCGCCCTATCGGTCGACCCCATCCCTCGCGCCCCAGCGCATCCAGCGATCCAGGGCACCGAGGCACCTTCGCTCAAGAGAAAGCCGGTGTGCGCAAGTGCGGGAGCGTGCCCGGAAGTGGTGCGCGTGAGCGCGAGGGAAAGGGATTGGCGACCGGGCCCTTAGTTCGCGGGACGAGAGCCCAATCGTCGATGATCCCTGGCGAACTTGGGGGCCCGGGAGGCGATCCCTACCCGAGCGCCGAGCCGCGCACTCTGGCTACCGCTCCCTCTTCGCCCACTGGAAGAACAGCACGCTCATTGCCCCCCAGATCCACAGGTTTCCCGGGATCCACATCAGGAGGCCGCCGAGCTTCTGGTCGTCCATGAAGGAGAGTCCCCAGGTGCGGGGCGCCGCCAGGTACCAGGGGTAGAGCGGCTGGTCCGCGAACGTGATGATCGCGCCGAGCAGCTGCATCGGCAGCTGGACCAGGAACAGGTACAGCATCCCTAACCCGGGAGGGAGCCGCGGATAGACCGGCGTCGGGCTCATCACCGGCCACCAGACGAACACTCCCGCGACCATGAACATGAGATGGGTGACGATGTGCACGTCGTGGTCCCGCATCATCAGGTCGTACGCCCCGGTGGTGTGCCAGGCCAGCAGGATCGCGGAGAAGAAGAGCCCCGCGAAGACCGGATGGGTCGCGACCTTGCCGACGGCGCGGAGCCAGCGCGGGCTGGTCCATCGCTCGATCAGCCAGCCGGGCAATCCCGCAATGAACAAGGGTGGCATCACCAGGGTGAGCAGGAGATGCTGCCCCATGTGGACCCAGAACAGGTAGGTATCGCTCAGATCGTGGATCGGCCCGTTCAGGGCGACCAGCATGACCGCCATGGCCGTATAGAAGCAGACCGGCTTCCACCACGCCGATTTCGGGGCGCCCAGCCGTTTCCGGTAGGGCCCGGCGCCCCAGGCGTAGATCGCAACGAAGACCGCGACCCCGATCAGGACGCTCGGATGAAGGCCCCAATCTGGCGTGAACGGCGGGACGGCCTGAAACGGGAGAGGCGAGAGGTGAGCGGTGAGAGGGAGGAGGGTACCCGCCATGCCGGCAAATCCTCTCACTTCCTACCTCTCACCTCTATAGAGCCCCCACCTTGCGCCAGTAGCTGAACAGGATGACCAGCGAGATGATGATCACCGCGGCGATGATGATCGGAAACACGAACAGATTCGAGAGCAGCCGGGGGTCCTGCTTGAGGTGCATGTAGAACATCGCCACCAGGGCGAATTTGGCCGCCGACAGGACCAGCAGGATCAGGACCGCCACCGGCGCCACCAGCGATTGCAGCGAGTGCAGGGCATGGCCGCCGGCCACCTCGAAGACCATCACCTCGAGGAAGGTCAGGAGGAACAGGATCACCGCGATCTTCGCGTAGAGTCCCGGGGTCGGATGGGTGTGCTGGTCGTGGGCGTGAGCGTCCATCAGATCACCTCATCAGATAAACGACGGGGAAGATCACGATCCAGACCACGTCGACGAAGTGCCAGTACAGCGCCGCGATCTCCAGGTTGAGCGATTTCTCCGGCGGGATCTTCCCCCGGATCGCGAGCACCAGCAGGGTGGAGAGCCAGATCACCCCCGCGGTCACGTGGCTTCCGTGAAACCCGGTCAGGGTGAAGAAGCTCGAGGAGAACAAATTGGTGCTGTAACCCATTCCCTTGTGGTAGAAATGGGTGAACTCGTAGACCTGCATCCCCACGAAGAACATGCCGGCCAGCACCGTGGCGCCCAGCCAGCCGATCAGCATCCCGCGGCGCCCCTTCTGCGCCCCGTAGAGCGCCAGCACGATGAAGAACGAGCTGAACAGGAGCACCGCGGTGCCGAAGGTGACCAGCGGAATCTCGATGACCGGCTCGCAGGTCTGCATCGCCCCGTGCAGCATGCACTGCGACTCGGTGTGGGGAAGCGGCCCGACCAGGCTCTTGCCCTTGTAGACCAGGTAGGTCGAGATCAGCGAGGCGAAGAACAGGCACTCCGACCCGATCAGGGTCCAGAGCGCCACCTTCCGGCTCGGAATGCCGGTGGTGGTGGGGTGCATATCGTGCATGGACCCCTCGGGCATCCCATGCGCGGCATCCATCACGTGGCTGGCGTGGCTCATGGGCTAGTGCTCCTCGGGAAAGGGCGGCTCGAAGGCCCAGCGGTAGATGCCGAAGAGCAGCACCGCGGCGCCGCAGAGCGTGATCACGAACCAGCCCTTCATGGGCGTGAACAGGATGCTGCCGATGATCCCTAACACGCCCACCGCGGTCACCAGCGGCCAGATCGACGGGCTGGGAAGGTGGATGCCCGCCCCGCCCACCCGCTTCGGCTCCGGAAGCTGGCCTCCGTTGGCCCGGCGGAGGTCCCACGCCGGGGTCGCGCTGTTGACCGGAGGCACCTCGTCAAAATTGAATTCCTGGGGCGGGGACGGGATCAGCCACTCGAGCGTGGCGCCCCTCCAGGGATCCGCGGGAGCGGTCTTCGGCTTCCGCAGGGTGCTCCACAGGTTGGAGAGGAACACCAGGAAGGAGAACGCCAGCAGCAGCGCGCCCCAGGTCTCGAACCGGTTCCAGAACTCGAAGTTGTTCCCCGCCGCGTAGGTGTACACCCGCCTCGGCATCCCGTTGAGCCCGAGGAAGTGCATCGGGAAGAAGGTGAGATTGAAGCCGATCAGCATCAGCCAGAAATGGAGCTTGCCCATCCGCTCGTCCAGCATCCGGCCGAACATCTTGGGAAACCAGTAGTACGCCCCGGCGGTCAGGCCGAAGATCGAGCCGCCGAACAGCACGTAGTGGAAGTGCGCCACCACGAAGTAACTGTCGGTCTGCTGGAGATCGGCCGGCGGTGAGGAGTGCATCACCCCCGAGAGCCCGCCGATGATGAACATCGCGACCATGCCGAGGGCAAAATAGAGCGGGGTCCTGAACTGGAGCGATCCGCCCCAGATGGTGCCGATCCAGTTGAAGATCTTCACCCCGGTGGGGATCGCGATCAGCATGGTCGAGATCGCGAAGAACGAATCCGCGATCGGGCCCATTCCGGTCGCGAACATGTGGTGGCTCCACACCCCGAACCCGAGGAACGCGATGAACGCCCCCGAGAACACCATGGCGGTATAGCCGAACAGCGGTTTCCGGGAGAAGACCGGCAGCACCTCCGACACGATGCCGAAGGCCGGCAGGATCAGGATGTACACCTCCGGGTGCCCGAAGATCCAGAACAGGTGCTGCCAGAGCACCGGGTCGCCGCCGCCTTCGGGGAGGAAGAAGTGACTCGCGAAGTGCCGGTCCATCATGAGCAGGACCAGCGCCACCGTGATCACGGGGAAGGCCAGCAGCAGCAGGATCTGGGTGATGAAGCTCATCCAGACGAACATCGGCATCCGGAGCATCTTCATGCCCGGGGCCCGGAGGTTCACGATCGTCACGAAGAAGTTGATCGCCGCGGCCATCGAGGCGATGCCGAGGATCTGGAGGCCCAGCAGCCAGAAATCGGTGTTGATGCCGGGCGAGTAGGCCCGCTCGGTCAGGTTGGCGTAGCCGAACCATCCGTTGTTGGGCGCCGCGTTGATCAGGAAACTGAAATTGATGAACAGGCCGCCCAGCAGGAACACCCAGTAGCTGAAGGCATTGAGCCGGGGGAAGGCGACGTCGCGGGCGCCGATCTGGAGCGGGATGAAGTAGTTGAAGAACATCGCCGACAGCGGCATCACCCCGAGGAAGATCATCGTGGTGCCGTGCATGGTGAACAGCGAGTTGAATGCGTCGGCGCTCACCAGGTGGTTGTCGGGCCGCATGAGCTGCAGCCGCATGATCAGGGCTTCGATCCCGCCCATCAGGAAGAAGATGAAGGCCGTGGTGCCGTAGAGGATCCCGATCCGTTTGTGATCGACGGTGGTGATCCAGCTCCAGAGCCCGGTCTTCTCCTGGTGAATCGCCGGGGCGTGTTCGAGAACGGAGGTGGCCATGAGGCGCTACCGGTGGGAGCGGAGGTAGGCGACCAGCGTGGTGATCTCCTGGCTGGTCAGCTTGCGGGGGAGAATCATCAGCACCCCCGATTTCACCGAATCGGGATTGCTGAGCCACTTGGCGAGATTCTCTGGCGTGTTCTGGAGCAGGCCCGCGACGATGGTCGAGCGGCTCCCGACGTGGGTCAGGTTGGGCCCCTTGGTGGCCAGCACCCCGGCCAGCGCGGTGCCCACCATGGCGTGGCAGCCGATGCAGCCGCCCGCATTGAAGACGGCCTCGCCGGCCTTCTCGAGCGAATCCGCCGCGGCATCCCGGACCGGCATCTGGGTGGAGTCCAGCTTGCCGCTGTTCACCAGCGGCGAGCCGAGTCGCTGATGGGCGACCCAGGTGTCGAAGTCGGCCTGGGGATCCACGTGCAGCACGAAGCCCATCCGCCCGTGCTGCTCCCCGCAGAACTCGGCGCACTGCCCGGTGAAGGTGCCGGTCACCGCGGCCTTGAACCAGAGCGGGTTATGCTTTTTCGGAAAGAGGTCCCGCTTCCCGGCGAACTGGGGGACCCAGAAGCTGTGGATCACGTCGGCCGAGGTCAGTCGCAGGTTCACCGTGCGGCCCACCGGCACGTGCATCTCGTTGGCGGTCACCACGCCGAGGTCGGAATAGCGGAACTCCCACCACCACTGGTGCCCGATCACCTCGATGTTGATCACGTCGCCCTCGGCGTAGGACGAGGTCTTGAAGATCGTCTTGATGGTCGGGACCGCGATCATCACCAGGATGAAGGCGGGAATGATGGTCCACACCACCTCGAGCCCGGTGTGGCCGTGCACCTGGCGCGGCTCGGGATCGTCGGGCCGGCCCCGGAACTTGAAAATCGCGAAGACCAGCGCCCCCTCGACCAGCACGAACACGATCACCGCCCAGAAGACGGTGGTCCGGAACAGCTTGTCCACCAGCTGCCCGAAGTCCCCCCGGGGGAGCAGCGTGGTCTGGGGGTAATTGTGGGCGCAGCTCGCCACGAGGAGGGCGAGACAGAACGCGGTCGGAACGAAAAGCAGGCGCCGGAGGGAGCCGGGTCGCTTATTCATCAGGATCCGAGGCTCTGGGAAGGGGAACACACGCGCGCAAAGCTAGCGGGCGCTTGTGGTTGGGTCAATCGTAGCGGTGAGGGGCGAGCAGGCTACCGCCCCCCAGCCATCATCCGCTCGATCTCCGCCACCGAGCGAGGCGCCCCCTTCGACAGCAGGACGTAGCCGGTGTCCGTGATCAGGATGTCATCCTCGATCCGAACCCCGAGGCTCTCCGCCGGGATATAGATCCCCGGCTCGATCGTGAAGGCCATCCCGGGGGCGAGTCCCCCGCTCCGGCCCGACACATCATGGACGTCCATCCCGATCCAGTGACTCAGCCCGTGGATGAAGTACTTCACACATCCTCCCACGCCACAGAGATCTCCCGAGTGGGCGGTCATGTACTGGCGAGCCACCTGGTCCAGCTCCCGCAGGGTCACGCCGGGCCTGATCGCTTCCATCGCCGCCTGTTGCGTCCCAAGGACCAGCTCGTAGATCGCCTTCTGGCGCGGGGTGAACTTCCCCGAGACCGGAATGGTCCGGGTGACGTCGGCCGAGTAGGAGCCGAACTCCGCCGCCATATCCATGACCATGAGATCGCCCGGCTGGGTCTGCCGAAGGTTCTCGTCATAGTGGAGGATGGTGCTGTTGATCCCCGATCCCACGATGCTGGGATACCCCACCCGCTCCGCGCCAAGGCGATGGAAGGTGTACTCGGCGGTCGCCTCGATCTCGTATTCATAGAGGCCCGGCTTGGTCGCCTTCATCGCGGCGACGTGCCCCTGCGCCGAGATCTCGACCGCGCGGGTGAGCCGGCGAACTTCCTCGTCGTCCTTCACCTGGCGAAGCGCGCCGAGCACCGGGAGCAGGTCATGCTCCTCGAGCCCGTAGCTCTCCAGCATCAGGGTCCGGATGAACTCGGAGCGGGTGTCCCGCTCGGTATGACGGATCCAGAGCGGACCGCGGCTCCCACCCCGAAAGCCGAACAGACGGCGCAGGAAGAACTCCACCGAATCGGCCGAATGGATATTCGTCACCGGAATCCCGGTGGCCGCGGCGGCCTCCGGCCCTGGGCCGAGTTTCGGCCCGGTCCACCGCTCCGCATTGGGATTCCTCGGCGGAATGAAGAGATGCACGTCGCCGTGGGCCGAGTCGGTCGCGACCATAATCAGCCAGGAGTCAGGCGTCTCGAGCCCGGTGAGATAGAAGAAATCGTTGTCCTGGCGGAAGGAGGTCGCCTGGGGATAGTCGGAGTCGGGGGGATCGTTGGACAGCTCGTGCTGTCCCTGAATCACCGCGACTCCGCTCTTCATCCTGGCGACGAGCGCCTCCCGGCGGGTCTTGAGGAACTGAACCGGCACTGGGCCGGCGGGCTGGGCGGACAGGCGGGCCGGCGGAACGGCGGACAGGGCGGAGAGGGCAAACAGGGCGGACAGGGTCGATGATGGGCTCATGAGCGAAAAATACTCCGCCGACCTCACTGTCCGCCCGTCCGCCGGTCCGCCTTCTCTGGCCCTCTCCCGGCGCAACAGCTATCTTGTGAAGGAGACCTCAAACGCGCCCGGTGCCCTCGCGCCGGGCAGTCCTTTTTTGTGGTATCGCGATGATTCAGGAGATGCGGGAAAAGCTTGGCAAGGAGATCGAGGCGCTGTCTCGCGAGCTGACCGTCACCCTCCCCCAGGCGATCGCCACCGCGGTCGCGATGGGTGACCTGCGGGAGAACTCCGAATACAAGGCGGCGCTGGAGCGCCAGCAGCTCGTGCAGGCCCGGCTCAGCCAGCTCCATCAACGCATGGCCCAGATTTCCCAGCTCGCCACGTCGCCGGCGCCGACCGATCGGGTAGGCCTCGGCTCCAAGGTGGTAGTCGAAGATGCGTCCACCGGGGACCGCGAGACCTATACATTGGTGCTGGCAGAGATGATGGACATCGACGCGGGCCACATCTCCCTCGCCTCCCCGCTGGGACGGGCCCTCAAGGATGGAAAGCCGGGCGATGAAGTGAGCCTCAAGCTCCCCACCATGAGCCGGAAGCTCCGGATCCTCGAAGTCGTCACCATCCACCAGCAGGGCTGAGCCGGCATGGATTCGGAATCGCAGTCGTTTCCTCCCAAGAAGCTGCTGGTCGCGGGTGACCGGGTGCTGATCGAGCCACAAGAGGGGGAAGAGCGCACCAAGGTGGGCCTCTATCTCCCCGCGACGGCGATGGAAGGCCAGCAGGTGCAGGAAGGCACGATCGTCGCCACCGGCCCGGGCGATCCCATCCCCGATCCATCGGTGTTCGACGAGGAGCCGTGGCGCGCCGAGGAAAAAACTCCGAAGTTCCGCCCGATGCAGGCCCGGATCGGCGATCACGCGATCTTCTTCCGGAAGGCGGCGGTCGAGATCCGTTTCGAAAGCAAGCGATACCTGGTGGTGCCGCAGGCCGCGATCCTGGCACTGGTGCGGGACGAGCTGCCGTTATGAGACCTGCGAGGTGCAAGCTGTGAGGGGTGAGGTGTGGGGGGTGAGGGCGGTCTGCGGATTGCTGGGGTTCGTGTGCTCTGTCTCACCCCTCCTCTCCCAGACGCCTCCTCACTCCTCGCCTCTCACACAGACCTATACACCGCACCGCGTCTACGACACCCACAAGAAGAAGTTTGTCGAATTCGAGTCGTTCGTCTCGAAGCTCGCCAAAGCCGACCTGGTCTTCGTCGGGGAACAGCACGACGACCCCGCCACCCACCGCATGGAGCTCGCGATTCTCGAGGGGATCGCGCGCCGGCGCGATTCGGTGGTCCTCGCGCTCGAGATGTTCGAGCGCGACGTGCAGCCGCTGCTCGACCGGTACGTCTCCGGGTTCGTCGCCGAGGATTCGCTGATGAAGAGCGGCCGCCCCTGGAAGAACTATCCGAGTGATTACCGCCCCCTGGTCGAGCTGGCCAGGCAGCACGGCTGGCCGGTGATCGCGAGCAACATTCCCCGGCCCATGGCGTCCCTGGTGGCGCGGGTGGGGCTTGCCGGTCTCGACACCCTGTCGAAGGAACGGCGCGCCGAAGCCGCGGCGGACGTGCAGTGTCCCGAGGACAGGTACTACCGCGAGTTCGTCAGGGAGATGGGCGACATGTCAGGGCACGGTCCTTCGTCGGACACGACCAGCGCGAAGACCCGCATGGACCGGATGTACCAGGCCCAGTGCGTGAAGGACGAGACCATGGGGGAATCGGTCGCGAAGGCGTGGCAGCCCGGCCGCCTGGTGATCCATTACAACGGGTCCTTCCACACCGATTTCGGACTCGGCACGGTGGAGCGCGCCGAACGGCGGCTGGGGAAACCGAAGACCGTCGTGGTGACCGCGGTGCCGGTCGAGAATCTCGACCAGATCAAGCCGAAGAAGGAGGAGCGGAAGCGAGCGGATTACCTGCTCTACGTGCTCGCTCCGCCCAAAGCGCATGGCAACGCCCCTTGAGCCCGTTCTGCCGCCCGACCCCAACCCCCATCCCGCCCCGGGGCTGATCTTCCGGCGCGCGCTCCGGCTCCGCTGCCCGCTCTGCGGCGGCGGCCCGATCCTGCTCTCCTGGTTCACCGTCGCGCCGTCCTGCCCGAGCTGCGGGTTACATCTCGATCGCGACGAGCCGGGCTACTGGGTCGGGAGCTACACGGTCAATCTGTTTCTCACCGAGGGATTTCTCGCCGCGGCATTCCTGGCCGCGCTCCTGCTCACCTGGCCCGCGGTGCCGTGGACCTGGTTCACGGTGATCGGGCTCGTGCTTGCGGTCCTGTTCCCGATCCTGGTGTTCCCCCATACCAAGCTGCTTTACCTCGCGATCGATCTCGCCTTCCGCCCCGTGGAGGACAGCGACCTCTCCACCCCCCACGAGGCCGGCCTGACCCGCAAGCAGAGGTAGGCCCTTCCCACCCTCTACGGCACCGCCCCGCTCCCGCAGCTCCCGTCCGCCGCGCGCACCGTCGGATACGCGATCTTGAGCTGCTCGAGATAGGTCTTGTACTTCCTGGGATCGTAGTAGTAGGGCCGCATCTGCTCGCGGTACTTCTCGAGGATGCCCTGATTGAGCTCGATCGCGGGCCGGTCTTCGGGCCGGATCAGCGGCTCATATTTCGTATCCTTGGTCTGCACGTTCCGGAAATAATCCCAGGCATCCTGGATCAGCTTCGGGGTGAGCAGGATGTCGAGCATCGTCATTCCCATCGCCTTCGCGCCGGCGGTGGCGCCCTTGTGGGCGACCGGGGTGGCCATCGCGATCGCGTCGGTCCAGTTGTGGCCGGGCAGTCCCGGGATGTTCGAGGGGAACCGGAGCGTCACCGTGGGCAGGGTCCAGGTCACGTCGCCGATGTCGTCCGAGCCGCCGCCCCGTTTGTCCTCTTCGGGGACCGGGCCGTTGAGCACCCGGCCCAGGCTGTCCAGGAGGCCGCGCGTGTTAGGATTCTTGAGCTCGGTCTGGAGCGCCTTGGCGAACCGCTGGTCCGCCTCGCTCCACTTGGGCATCCCCACCTGCCGGATATTCGCCGCCATCGCCTCGGCGATCGGCTTGTTGAAATGCTGGGGCCACGCGCTCCCCAGCACCCGCACCGGTTCCACCGTGGTGCCGGTCATCATCGCGGCCCCGGTGGTGATCGAGTCCAGGATCGCCCACATCTCCTTGATGTGGGGGTAGTCCAGCTCGCGCAGGTAATACCACACCGAGGCGTTCTGGGGCACCACGTTGGGCTGGTCGCCGCCGTTCGGGATCACGTAGTGCGAGCGCTGGGTAATCCGCAGGTGCTCGCGGCGGAAGTTCCACGCGACGTCGGTGAGCTCCACCGCATCGAGCGCGCTCCGGCCCCGCCAGGGCGCGCCGGCCGCGTGGGCCGACTGACCCTTGAAGGTGTAGAGCAGTGACACCAGGCCATTGCCATCGCTCGAGCCCCACGCCACACCGAAGTTGCTGCTCACGTGGCTGAACAGGCTGATGTCCACGTCGTTGAACAGCCCACCGCGCACATAGTACGCCTTGGTGCCGACCAGCTCCTCCGCGACGCCGGGCCAGATCTTGAGCGTGCCCGGGATGTGGTCCCGCTCCATCAGACGCTTGACCGCGAGGGCGGCCGTGATGTTCACCGCCATGCCGCTGTTGTGGCCTTCGCCGTGTCCCGGCGCGCCGGGAATCAGCGGATCGCGACAGGCAACCCCGGGCTTCTGGGATGCCTGGGGAATCCCGTCGATGTCGGTGCCGATCGCGATCACCGGTTTGCCGGAGCCCCAGGTGGCCACCCAGGAAGTCGGGATGCCGAGGTAGTTCTCCTGGACCGTGAAGCCCTCGCGACGCAGCAGGGCGACGAGGTACTTGGAAGTTTCGAATTCCTGGAAGCCCAGCTCGCCGAACGAAAAGATCTGGTCCACCATTTCCTGGGTGAACTTGGCCCGCGAATCCACGTCCGCCGCCAGCTCGGCTTTGAGGCGGGTGAGCTGGGGATTGGACGGGGTCGGCGCCGCGGGCTGCTGCGCGGCAAGAGACTGAGTCAGGACAAGAAGCGGAATCAGGGCGAAGCGGCGCATGGTTCTCCCGTAGCGATTCGCGTGGTCGAGCCGTCCGCAAAAGGCGCACGGCGGGGATGAGAGCAGAGAGAGCTTACCGGTTTTGGGGCGGGTCGTCCAGCGGCCCGGCCTGGTGGCAACTCTTCCCATCTGAAACCCGGTTGGACACCCTACCGATGGCGCCGTACCTTCCGCCAGAAGAGAACCGGTTGGTTGCGTTCTCTGATTCCCTGGCCCTTCCGAGGAACCCATGCCGGCTCGCTTCGCACTTCCCTGGCTCGTCCCCACCCTGTTCCTTGCCACGACCCTCACCGCTCAACAACCGCCCCGGCTCCTGACCAACCCGGACGTGAGCGCCACCCAGATCTGTTTCTCCTTCGCTGGAGACTTGTGGCTGGTGCCGCGCGTGGGTGGCGACGCGCATCGGCTCACCTCCACGCCCGGCGACGAAGGACGCTGTCGTTTTTCCGCGGACGGCCGCCAGGTGGCCTATACCGCGACGCGCGAAGGGAACACCGACGTGTATGTGGTCAGCGTGGACGGTGGCACCCCCACCCGGCTCACCTGGCACCCGGCGCAGGACCTCGCGGTTGACTGGGCGCCCGACGGGAAAGTGCTCATCGCCTCGCTGCGCGAGGGAGTGATGCCCTACGGGATCCCCTTCCAGTTCTACACCCAGGGAGTGAACGAGCCGGCCGCAGTTCCGGTCCGGCTTCAGGGCGCCACGGAGGCCGCGTATTCGCCCGATGGCGCCCGGCTCGCGTACACCGAGTTCAACGCGGCCAACGCGATCTGGAAGCGCTATCGCGGCGGGCGCACCCCGGGAATCTGGATCGCCACGCTCTCGAGCGCGGCGATCGAGAAGGTGCCCCATGCCGGCTCCACCGACGGCTGGCCGATGTGGGTCGGCGATACCGTCTTCTTTCTCTCCGATCGCGACGGCCCGGCGACGCTCTACAGCTACAACCTCCGCACCAGGGCGGTCGCGAGGCGGTACGAGAACACCGGGCTCGACATCAAGTCGGCTCAGGCGGGCCCGGGCGCGATCGTGTTCGAGCAATTCGGGGCGATTCATCTCTACGACCTCGCCACCGGCCGGGCGACGCCGGTGAACATCCGCATCGACGGCGAGCTCACCGCGAGTCTGCCCGGCTGGGCGCGGGTCGGCAGCCAGCTCAACGGCGCCGCGCTCTCGCCCACCGGGAAGCGCGCCGCGTTCGAGGCCCACGGCGAGATCGTCACCGTGCCCGCCGAGAAGGGCGATGCCCGGGACCTGACCAACACGCCGGGCACCATGGAGCGCACCCCGGTCTGGTCGCCCGACGGCCAGACCCTGGCCTACTTCACCGACGACGGCGGCCAGTATCAGCTCGAGCTGCGGCCCCAGAGCGGCATGGGCACGCCGCGGCGGATCTCCCTCGGCGGCGGCGACAACTTCTACTCCGCGCCGCGATGGTCCCCGGACGGGAAGACCATCGCGTACAGCAACTCGCGCGGCGAGATCTGGACCGCGGACGTGGCCACCGGCCGGTTGACCAAGGTGGACGCCAACCCGTTCGGTCCCTTCGGGAGGGAGGGCCCCCCGCTTTCCTGGTCGAAGGACTCGCGCTGGATCGCCTACGAGCGCCAGATCGCCAATCGCCTGCCGGCCATCTTCGTGTTCGACCGGACCACCGGCGCCACCCACCAGATGACGGACGAGATGACCACCGCGTCGGCGCCGGTGTTCGACGCGGGCGGCAAGTATCTGTTTTTCGTGGCGAGCACCGACGCCGGCCCCGCGAACGATTTCAGCATGACGACGTTCGATCACCCGGTCACGTCCAGCCTCTATGCCATCGTGCTCAACCGGAACGACCCGAGCCCGCTGGCCCCGGAGAGTGACGAAGAAGCGGCCAAGCCCGACAGCGGGGCGGCCAAGCCCAAAGCCGACACCGCGGGGGTGGTGATCGATTTCGCGGGAATCACCCAGCGGACCGTGGCGATGCCGGTGAAGCCCAAGAACTACGTGGCGCTGGCGGCGGGCAAGGCGGGCCAGGTCTTTCTCGCCGAGGCGCCGATCGTCCCGGTGCCGCTGCAGACCAACGAGTCTCCGGTCACGCTGTACAAGTTCGACCTCGCCAAGCGGGAAGCGACCGAGCTGCTGGGCAACGTGACTGCCTTCGACGTGTCACGCGACGGGACAAGGCTGCTCTACCAGCAGGGCGATCGATGGGCGATTGCCGACCTGACTCAGCCCATGAAGCCGGGGAGCGGCACGCTGGCGACGGCTGGAATTCAGGTGCGGACCGATCCGCGCGCCGAGTGGACCCAGATGTACCACGAGGCGTTCCGGATGCAGCGGGCCTACTTCTACGATCCGAATTACCATGGCCTCGACCTCGACGCGACTGAGCGCTTCTATGAGCGCTATCTCCCCGGCCTCGGCGGGCGCGGCGATCTCGACTACCTCTTCCGGGAAGCGTTCGGCAACCTGACGGTGGGACACCTTTTCGTGAACGGACCGCCGGAGGGAGGTCCCGGCACGCCGCGGAACGGGGTCCTGGGCGCCGACTATCGCGCCAGCAACGGCCGCTGGCAGTTCGCCAGGATCTACGCCGGCGAGGGCTGGAACCCCGACATGGCCGCGCCGCTGACCCAGCCCGGCGTCAACGTGCGGGAAGGCGAGTATCTCCTCGCGGTGAATGGCGCGCCGCTCACCTCGGCGACCAACGTGAATGCGGCGCTGGCGGGCGCCGCCGGGAAGCAGGTGGTGTTGCGGGTGGGGCCATCGGCCGACGGCGCCGGGGCCCGGGACGTCGTGGTGGTGCCGCTCGCCAGCGACGGGATGCTCCGCCACCTGGCGTGGATCGACCACAACCGGCGGGTGGTGGACTCGCTCTCGGGCAACAAGCTGGCCTATCTCTACATCCCTAACACGGCGAACGAGGGATACACCCGCTTCAACCGCTATTTCTTCGCCCAGCAGGACAAGCAGGGCGCGGTGGTGGACGAGCGGTACAACGGCGGTGGCAACATCGCCGACTACATGATCTACTACCTCCTCAAGGACGCGCCGTTCAACTACGTCACCCAGCGGTATGGCGAGGACGAGCCGGTACCGGCGGGCGCGATCTTCGGTCCCAAGGCGATGATCATCAACGAGTGGGCCGGCTCGGGTGGCGACGAGCTGCCCTGGCTGTTCCGCCGGTTCAAGGTGGGGCCGCTGGTCGGCACCCGTACCTGGGGCGGGCTGGTCGGGATCGGCGGCTATCCCGCGCTGATGGACGGTGGCGGGGTCACCGCACCGCGGGTGGCGCTGTGGAGTTACGAGAGCGCGTACGAGGTGGAGAACCGCGGTGTGGCGCCCGATATCGAAGTAGCGGACGACCCCGCGGCGTGGCGTCAGGGGCGCGACGTGCAGCTCGAGCGCGCGGTGCGGGCGGTCATGGATTCGTTGGCGCGGCATCCCTACGCAAAGCCGGTGAGGCCGGCATTTCCGACCTGGGCGCGGGGGCACACGCCACAGCGGCCGTGAGGGCCGGAGTGGCTCGCGTTTTTTAGGACTGGCGCATTCACTGCTCCGCAGCATATCTAGGATATGACTGACCGCCATTCCCCTTCTGCTCCTCAGCCCAAAGTGTTGCCGAGGCTGAGGGTTGCGATCCGTTCGGCACAGATGAGCCCGCGGACCGAAGCAGCCTATGTAACCTGGGTCCGCCGCTTCATCCGGTTCCATGGCCTGCGTCACCCGTCCGAGCTGGGCGAAATCGAGGTGTCCGCCTTCTTGAGCGATCTCGCCTCGCGGCAGCGGGTGGCGCCGTCCACCCAGCAGCAGGCGCTCAGCGCATTGCTCCTCTTCTATCGCGACGTACTGGGCAGGCCGCTCGGTCATCTGGGCCCGGTGCAGCGGGCCCGCGCGCCCCACCGGCTTGCCGGTTGTGCTGACCCGCGCCGAGGTGCACCGGGTGCTGGAGGAGCTAGAGGGCGTGTACCGGCTGGTGGGGATGCTGCTCTATGGCGCCGGGCTTCGGCTCCTGGAGGCGGTCACCATGCGGGTCAAGGATGTGGATTTCGGGCGTGGGGAGATCACGGTGCGCCGGGGCAAAGGGGCGAAGGATCGGGTGACCGTGCTGCCGGAGCGGTTGCGGGGCGCGCTCGCCGCGCATCTCGAGGAGGTCAAGTCGTTGCACGAGCGCGACCTGGGCGAGGGCGCGGGGCGGGTTGCGCTGCCGTCGGCGCTGGCGCGGAAGTTTCCCAACGCGGCGGCGGAGTGGGCCTGGCAGTGGGTCTTTCCGGCAGTGCGGCGATATAAGGAGCGGGAGACGGGGATCATCCGGAGGCATTACCTCCACCCGTCGGCGGTGCAGCGGGCGATGACCAAGGCGGTGCGGGCTTCGGGGATCAGCAAGCGGGCGAGCTGTCACACCATGCGGCATTCCTTCGCCACCCACCTGCTCGAAGCCGGCTATGATATCCGGACTGTTCAGGAGCTGTTGGGGCATCGGGACGTGAGCACCACGATGATTTACACCCACGTGCTGAACCGTGGGGGGCTTGGGGTGCAGAGCCCGGCGGACTTCCTGCCGGACCGGAGTGTTGGCAAGCTCAGGAAGCGGGGCTTTGCCGCGCAGTCTGATATGACGGACTGATATGGTGGCGGAGGATTGGTGGAGATAGTGCCCGGGCGATAGCTTTGCAGCTGAAGTAATGGTTATGTGGCCACGCCAAGAAATGAAAAGATGGGGGTTGCCCCACCAGCGCCCCTTCCCTCAACAGCATTTCCCGACAAGTTCCGTTGGCCGGCGGCCCGCCGCGGAGTTCATCGTTCACGGAGTCAAAGCCACTGAGCTCCGTTCTCCGGCTAAGAGCGCCACGGCTCGGGCTCCGTGGGTGCGCTGGCCAAGCGTCGACCATCCGCGCGCAGCCGGATCCGAGTTCAGGTTTCCAAGGATCCGGCTCTCCGTGAGGCCGTGGCGCGGTGGCCCTGATCGACCTCGGGCCGGCTACCCAGGCTCCACATCTGTCGCTGGCCGGGCCACGAAGGCGGCGGCCGCCCCAGCCCCGAGCGCGTCCTCCGTCGCCGTTGGGAGCGGCCCTTCAGCTTTCGAGCCTGATCCGTCCCGCCATGGAACACTAGGATTTTAGGGCTGACCCGCGGGGCGCAGCCGGAATCGATGGCTGATATGGCGGCGCCCCGCGGCTGGCGCCCAGATCGTTTTCGAGGCAAGTTCCCCAGGGCGGCAGGCTTGGGCTGGGCATCGTGCCCTGGGCCGCTGTGCTCCCGGCTGCCCCATAACACGCATTTGTAGCTGCCCGGGGCGTCAGCGCGGCACAGCCGCGCAGGGTATTGTTCGCTGCTCGGATCGCGCGGCTGTGCCGCACGCCCCCGCAGCTAAAATGCAGCTCGTTATGCCGCCTGATGCCGACGAGTTGGCCGAGGTCCGCTCGCGTGGCTATTGTTGATGGAGGCATTTCAAGGCCATTACTATGACGCGAGAGACCCTCGAAGCACAGCTGCTTCGCCTTCCCCCCGACGAGCGGGCACATCTGGCTCGGGTTCTCATTGAGAGCCTCGATGACCAACCCACGCTTGACCCCGCTTGGCTTGACGAAGCCGAGCGCCGGGCTGCTGAACTCGCTGCGGGGACCGTTCAGCCCGTTTCGGACGCCACGGCCCTCGCTAGTGCCCGTCGCCGGCTGGCGGGATGACCGTCGGGTTTCACCCACTCGCCGCTCAGGAACTGACCGAAGCAGCATTGTTCTATGAAGGCCGGGCCGCAGGTCTTGGAGCGGCGTTTCTCGATGAGGTCGAGAGTCTCCTCACGCTACTGAAGGGTTATCCTGCTCTTGGCCGACCAAACCCGCAGAATCTTCGTACGATTCCCATGCGCCGGTTTCCGTACACGCTCGTCTACCAGGACTTGACGGACCGGCTGTACATTCTCGCGGTGGCTCACCAGCGCCGCCGACCCCAGTATTGGGCAGGCCGGTCTCGTGCTCCATAGCGGCGGCATAACCCGCCCTTGCAGCTGCCGAGGCCCTAACGCTTCAGCCGCCGCCGGTAGATCACTGGCTGGGTGGCGGCGGCTGAAGCAGGGCCTCGCAGCTGAAGGGCAGCTCGTTAGGCCGCGTTGGCGATACCAACTGCGAAGTTCTTCCCACAAAGGCGGTCTCAAATCGGCGCGGTGCGAACCATCGTCCTCACCCTCCTCGTGGCGTTCACGATGTGCCGCCGCGCCCCCTCCGAAGTCCCTGCGCAGGACGGGTTTCTCACCAGCTTTGATGGAACTCGCCTGCATTATCAGGTCGCTGGGTCCGGTGCCGACACACTCGTCGTTGTGCATGGCGGTCCTGGGGCTGGGGCCAACGCCATCATGCCAGATCTCGCGCCTCTCACAAGCCGCTATGTAGTCATCGCCTATGATCAACGAGGCGGGGCCGTTCGAACTCCCGAAGGATACGACCCGCCTGACTGCTCAAGCTTTCGTCGATGATCTCGAGGCCGTGCGTGAGCACTTTCACCTTCCTCACCTGAACCTAGTGGCCCACTCCTTCGGGGCTGTCCTGGCCGGACAATATGCGACGGTTCATCCGGACCGAATAGCTCGAATCATTCTTCTCTCCGCCACAGGTCCGAGTGAGACGCAGGCTGCCCAATTCTATCAGCGAGGGCCGAAGGGGCTCGATTCGGTGACTGCCGTTCGCCAATTCATGGCAGCTTCAGTCCCTCAGACCTGGAGGGAACCGCCACCGATCCCATTTCCGCCTGCCGGACCTTTGAGGATTTGGGAAAGCTAGGTGCGCGGAATCGAGGTGAATTTGCCGGGTGGGTCGGGAGTTCATGCGATATGCCCATCAAGGCGTTGCGCTACTATTGGCGCTTCACTGCGAGGCTAGGTCCGGCGGCCTTCGACAACTGGGATTTCACACACTCGTTAAGGGACCTCGCTGCTCCTCTACTTGTTGTCAGCGGCGGAAGTGACACCCTTGCCCTGGCTATGGACCGGGCCTGGGCGGCAGCCATGCCGAACCGCGCCTTCTTGTCCTGCCAAGCACGAGCCGCGCAGCATATGCTGAGCTCCCGAAACTAACTTTCCAGGCAGTGGATCAATTTCTTGCTGGTGGATGGCCCCCTGCGGCCATAAGGCCCGAGTAGCGCAGTACGCGGCCTGACCCGCGCTTGGAGCTGCCCAGCCCCTAACGGCTCCGCCGCCGCGCCGTATATTCCTGCTGCCAGGATGCGCGGCGGCCTCGCCAGGGCCTGGCAGCTCAACGCAGAGCGTTAGGCCGCTGTCGGAAGTTCCTCTGTTCACCCATACCTGGATCGAGCCGTGAGACTCCGTGCTGCCGTTCTCGCGATTGTGCTTGGCATCTCACCGTGCACCGGGTTCGCCCAAGGCTCCGCGGCCGATAGCGCTGCCATCCTCCGCATGGTGCAACAACGGGCGGAGGCCATCCGGAGCCTCCGTGCCGACTTGCAGCGGCCGAGCTATGCGCCGAACGCGATTTGGATGAATGCATTTGGCATCCGCCGCACGGGACCGGATTCCATCATAGCCTTTCTCGCGCGGCTGTACGCTAACACTGGGTTTGTGGAGTCGCGACTACTTCGCGAGGCGCCGCCGGAGTTGATCTTCATCCGATCCGACGTCGCGATCGTGCACGACTTCCAGGAACGGGAGGGGCAACGCTTGGCGGATGGGAGTGTGATCGACCGCCGTACGCACACTACGTTTGTGCTCTCGAAGGAGCGCGGGCGCTGGCTTATCCAGTACCAGTACATTGCTGATGAGCGCCCTCGAGCCAGAGCGCGTTGACAACCGATCTAGCACATCCCTGTTTGCCAGCGCATTCGATGTGATGATGGTGCTCGGTACAAACGACCGTGACTTGAGGCCTAACCCGCGCTTGGAGCCGCCAGGGCGCTTACTGGCGGCAGCCGCCGCGCGGATATATTGAACCGCGGGGATCGCGGCGGCTGCCGCGCAGCGCCCTCGCAGCTCAAGCGCAGGGCGTTATACGGCCCGAACCTACCCACGTGCCCAGAACATTGCCTTATACAGCCAGATGTAGTATTTATACAGCCGTCCCCAGACGGACTCTGGCATGACCACGACCCGCAGGCGCCGGAAGAACCTCTACATCGATCAGCGTCGCATCGACCGCGTCAAAGCGTTGCTGCATGCTGAGACCGAGACCGAGACCATTGAGCGCGCCCTGGCCTTGGCGGAGGACTTCACGGCCTTTCAGGCCCAAGTAGACCGCGGCTTGGCGGCGCTGGTGGGCAAGGGCGGGTTCCGCGACCCCTTCAGCTCCCCGGAGTAGCCTTCCGGTGCAGCTCCTGGATTCCAGTGTCTATATCCGTGCCTTCCGTGAGCCAGAGTTCGGCGAGGAGTTCCGAGCCTTTCATCGCGGGGCTCTGCCTACCTTGGTGCTAAGTGCAGTCGTGGCCTCCGAGGTTCTGATTGGGGCGCTCACGCCAGAACGAGAGCGGGCGTTTCGACGCGGGATCTTGGACCCGTTCCAATCCAGGCGCCGTCTCCATGTCCCGACCTGGGGTACCTGGGACCGGGCCTCTGCCATCGATCGCCGCATGCGGCGTCGCCCCGCGTTCCATAGCCGGCTTGATCGGCGGTCCTTCTTCCAGGACATCTTGATTGCCGCTTCCGCCCGGGATCTCGGGGCCACCGTGATCACTCTGAACACGCGCGACTTCGAGGTCATCGCAGAATTCATCGACATCACTATCGCAGAACCATGGCCCGATCTGGCCGTATAATGCAGACGTTGGACAGCCCATTCCAGCGTCCACTTGAAACTCACTTCCCTCCTCCGACGTACGGCGGCTCTTCCTTCGACCCTCACCCCATTCGGTGATTCGTGAGAATCTCGTCCGCCCTCTATCAAGCGCTCCTTCTTGTTCCGCTTGCAACCGGATTTCCCTCGCGGGCGGAGGCACAAGTGGCCCAACGACCCGCGATCAGCGACTCTCTTTTCCAGACTATCGCTGCGCTGGATAGTGCGCTGTTCGACGCGTACAACCGCTGCGATCTCGAACGGTTGGGCAGCTTCATCGCCGCCGATTTGGAGTTTTACCACGACCAAACGGGGTTGAGCCGAACCCGGCAGGCGCTCATCGACGCAGTGCGTACCAATATCTGCGGGAAGGTGCGCCGTGACCTGGTGCCGGGCACGCTGGAGGTCTATCCACTCCGCGGATATGGGGCGGTCGCTACCGGCGTCCATCGCTTTTGCGATGCACGCACCCATATCCAGTGCGATTCCACCAGTGGCCCGGCCAAATTCGTCACGCTGTGGAAAGAGGCGGGTGGTGTCTGGCAGATTTCACGTGTCATCAGTTATGACCACCACTGACATCCAAGAGACGATGGCGTCGAACCGCTTCCCGATCAGGCCCGGACCCGGGGGCCCGGGCGCTTGGCTGTCTAACCCCCGCATGAAGCAGGCGGGGCCGCGCTAGCTCCGCCGGCGCGGCCAAGGTAAGATCTCAGTAGGCGGCCACGGCCCTCCGGGGCCGCGGCCCCGCTGCTTATGCGTGTTCGTTAGACAGCGCGAACTACTGGCAAAGCACAGCATGAGGTATGGAAGGAATTGTTCACTATCAGATCTCAGGAATTCCGAGTCCGCGGCTTTCGACCGTAATCACTTCCCGCTCCGCCTCCGCAGGGACTCCTCGAAGCCCGTCATCTCGTCGATCCTCAAGGATCAGCGTCAGCGCTTCTGCAAGGCTCTCGCGAGCCTCAGCCTTCGTCCGTCCCTGCCCATTTGCTCCAGGCACTTCTGGGCAATAGGCAATGGTCCAGTCCCCGTCATTCTCGTATACTGCCGTGAATTCATGCTTCATTAGTCCCCCGAAGACTCAAGCTGCCTCTCGAATATGTTGTGGAACGCGCTGTCTAACAAGCGTTTGCAGCTGCCGGGGGCATGAGTTCCTACCTTGTGGCACTGCTGATCACGTTGCCTCGCTACACGATCCAGGACCTCGAATCGTTCCCCGACGACGGCAACCGCTGAACCGGTTCGACAACGCCACCGCGTTCTCGCCGGGAGTCCTCCAGATCGAGCCCAGGCACCACCTGGAGCCCGATCTACTGGTCGTCCCGAACACTGCGCTTCCGCGCGAGTTCCGGCTGGACGCGAAGTGGACTCAGATTCGCAAATGGTGGCTCGCCGTTGAGGTTTCCGGCGTCGGGTCGGAAGTCTATGATCGGGATTTCAAAGGTCCCGCCTACCCGGCCTTGGGGGTCCTGGAGTACTGGCGGGTGGATCTGCGCGAGTCTTGCCTTTTTGTCTCGCGACGGGACGGGCCTTCCGAGGAGCCGCACCGCGACCGCGTCACCTGGGTTGCTCCTGGTCAGTCGGCGCCGGTCGAGATTTCGGTACCGGACCTCTTCCGCTGATGAGGTGGTTCTACCGCTTCTCCCAGATAATCACGTAGCTGGTCCCGGCCGGCTGGGCGGTAATCCGGCCGGTGGATCCGCCCATCGCGGTTCGAGTCACGTTCCGGGTCCGCCCCGAACACCAGGTGGGCACCGGCAGGGCCTGCCCCACCGTCTGGGTCACGTCGGAGCAGATGTCCTTCCCGAACTCGATCAGGCTCACATCATCGGCCCGCCAGGCGCAGAGGGAGCTGACCGGAAACTCGAGCAGCGCGGTCACCCCGTTCAGGATCACCGTGGTGGTCGATCCGCTCCGGCCCACCTCGGCGGCCACCTGCGGGATATCACAGAGGCCCTGGGTGCCGTAGCGTTCCAGCTCGCTCTGGGGCATGCGGTCCCGGTGCAGCCCGAAGGCCAGCCGGCTGTGCAGGGCCTCGAAGGCCTGGTCGTCGGCCCGGGAAGCGAGCTGCCGCGACGGGCTGAGCACCGCGATCACCTGGCGGCCCTCGCCCGGCTTGAGCTCCAGGGAGAACCGGCGTTCCCCATACCCCGGATGGGTGATCCGGAGGAGATACACCCCGCGGTCCGCCGCGGAAAACGCGAAGCCTCCCAGGCTGTCGGTGAAGGTCACCCCGCCCTTGACCCCGGCCGCCTCGACCCGGACCCCCCGGAGCGGATGGTGCGCGGTGTCCCCGACCGCGCCGTAGATCCCGGTGCGGGAGAGGGCCGTGACGACGGGGGGCAGCTGGAACGGCGCGGGCGTCATGGTGTACGACAGCACGGACGGTCGCTTCGCATCCACCTCGATCTGAGCCCGGATCGGGACATAACCCGGAAGTCTGACCGTCAGGAAATGCGTGCCCGGCTCCACGCTGTCGATCCGGAAGGCGCCCTCGGGGCCGGTACTGGTGAGCCGGCGATCGAGCAGAACCTCGGCTCCGGCCAACGGGGCGCCGGCCCCGTCCCGGACCGTGCCGCGCACCACCTGAACCCCTTGCGCCGAGAGCAGGGAAGGGAGGAAGAGGACCAGGGAACCGAGCGCCGAGACCCGCATGACACCTCCAGTGATTGCTGGGTTACCTGTCCTCGGATCGTAACGCCCGGCTGGCCATCAGGGGCGGAGGTGTCCTCGCCGGGAGACAGAACCCCGGGACCTGAATGCTACCCGAAGGGCAGAGCATGCCGGATGCCAGAGGGCATCCTGCCTTGTGCCACAGCGGGGGACGGCCTAGCGTGAAGCGATGCCGGACCTCCAGGAACAAGTCCAAACTACCCTCGGTTCGGGCTATGCCGTGGAGCGAGAGCTCGGCGGGGGCGGGATGGCGCGGGTCTTCCTCGCCACCGAGTCGCGGCTCAACCGCCGCGTCGTGGTCAAGGTCCTCCGCCCCGAAATCGCCGCGAGCACCAGCACGGATCGTTTCGAGCGGGAAATGGCCCTCTGTGCTCGCTGCCAGCACCCTCACATCGTTCCGCTTCTTACCGCCGGCCACGTGGGCGAGCTTCCCTACTTCACCATGCCGTTCGTCGAGGGCGAATCGCTCCGGGCCCGGCTGGCCCGGGAGGGTCCGCTCCCGATCGCCGAGACCATCCGACTCCTGACCGAGATCGCCGACGCGCTGGCCTATGCCCACCGCCAGGGGGTGATCCACCGCGACATCAAGCCGGAAAACATCCTGATTCAGGACGGCCATGCCGTCGTCGCGGACTTCGGGGTTGCCAAGGCGCTCGACCTGGCCACGGGCGCCGGCGCTCCCGGAGCGGCCTCTCAGGTCACCGGCGTTGGAATGGTGATCGGGACTCCGGCCTACATGGCGCCGGAGCAGGCGGTGGGGGATCCCGGGGTGAATCACCGGGTCGATCTCTATGCCCTCGGCGCCGTGGGCTACGAGCTGCTCACCGGGCAGCCGCCCTTCGGCGCTCTCAGCCCGCCGGCCCTGGTGGTCGCCCAGCTCTCCCGAACGCCGGCCCCGACCACTCGGTCGCGGCCTGATTGTCCCCCCGCACTCGCCACCCTGATCGCCCGGCTCCTCGCCGTCGATCCCGGGGCCCGGCCCGCGTCGGGGGAGGAAGTGCGGGACGCGCTCCAGACCACCGGCGAGAGCGTACGAGGGGGGCCGCGGTCCGCTCGGCGCACCCGGGTAATGGGATCCCTGCTCGGCGGGGTCGCGATCCTCGGGATGGGTCTCTTGCTCCTGTTCCGCGGCGGGACCCGGGGAGCGCCGCCGGCCCCAGTCGGCCCGGCCGAGATCCGTTCCCTCGCGGTGATGCCATTCCAGAACATCGGGGGCGATTCGACCAGCGACTACTTCAGCCAGGGCCTGGCGGAGGAGCTGATCAACGCGCTCGGGCGGCTGAGCGGCCTCCGGGTCTCCTCGAGGACCTCCTCCTTCGCGGCCCGCGAGGCGACCACCGACCTCAGGGAAATTGGCCGGCACCTCGACGTGGGGGCGGTCCTGGAGGCGACAGTCCAGCACCTGGGTCAGCGGGTCAGGGTCACCGCCCGCCTGGTGGACGTCGCGCGCGACGCCCAGCTCTGGAGCGGTGATTACCAGAGCGAGCTCCGGGACGTCTTCGCGGTGCAGGACACCATTGCCCGGGCCATTGCCGAGGCGCTCAAGGTGACCCTGGCGGGGGCGCGGGCCGGCGCATCCCTGGTGGAGCGAGGCACCCGGGACCAGGAGGCCCACGACCGATACCTGCGGGGTCGTTTCTTCCTGGCCCAGCGGACCGAGGCGGCCGGGCTCAAGGCGATCGAGGCTTTCGATGGCGCCCTCGTCCGGGACTCGAACTATGCCCAGGCGTATGCAGGATTGGCCGATGCCTACGCCCTCCTGGTTCCCTTCGGCACCATGACGCCCGGGAAAGCTCGCGACCAGGCCCGGAAGGCTGCCTCCCGCGCCCTGGCGCTCGACTCCAGTCTCGCCGAGGTCCACACCTCACTCGGATTCATCGATTTCTGGCTCGACTGGGACATTGCTGACGCGGAACGGGAATACGACCGGGCCATCCAGCTCAACCCCAACTACATGCCGGCCTATCTGTTCAAGTCGTGGCTGTTGGCCGCGACCCGCCGGACTCAGGAATCCCTCACCGCGATCGAGATGGCGCGCACCCTCGACCCTCTTTCGCTCATCGTCAATACCCGGTTGGGCACCATGCTCCACTTCGCCGGCCGGGACAGCGCCGCGGTCCTCGCTTTCCGCCGTGCCCTCGAGCTGGATTCCACCTTCGCGGCGGCCAAGGCCGGGCTGGCTCTATCCCTCGCGGTGTCGGGACGGTGCGCCGAGGCCCTGACGATGTCGGCGCCGGTGGAGCCCATCCTGGGATCCTACGAGAGCGGCCAACCCGGAGTGGTCCTGGCGATCTGTGGAAAAACGTCCGAAGCCCGTCGGGTCCTGGCTGAACTCGAAGGATTCCGGCGAAAGCGGTATGTGTCGGCGGATGGCCTCGCGGCGATCCAAGCCGCTCTGGGACGAACCGATGAGGGGTTTGCTGAATTGAACCGGGCGGTCGCGGAACGGTCGTTCACCATGCCGATGGTCCTGGTCGAGCCGATGTACGCTTCGCTCCACCGGGATCCTCGCTGGGCCGGATTGCAGCGAACGACGGGGATGAGTCCTTAAAGTCGGCCGGTTTCCCGGTCAGGCGGACGCCACCAGCCGGCGCCGACTGCCCCGGAGGAGGGCCGGCACAATCCAGAGTGCTCCGATCGTACCCGCCACGGTGCCACCGGCGGTGGCCAGCGCGATCGACCCGAAGAGACTGTTGCTGGTCGCGCCGACCGCCAGGGGAATCAGACTGGCCATCGTGGTCAGAGTGACCAGCACGATCATCCCGGCTCGATCCGACGCCGCATGGAGCACGTCTTCAACCGTCAGCGATCTTCTTGCCCGCCTGCCCGTCTGCCCGTCGGCCCGTCTTTCCAGTGCCGCATCGACCAGCAGGATTGCCTGGTTCACCGCGAGACCGACCACCAGGATCACGCCCACGGCGGCTTCCCGGGTGAACGCGCTCTTGGTGATCCAGAAGACCCCGCCCACCCCGGCCAGCGCGAGCGGCAGCGAGAGAAAGACCATCGCGGAGGCCCAGACCGAATCGAAGATGAGCGCGACCGAAAGCATCACCAGGATCACTCCGATCGCGAAGACCAGCCAGAGCCCCTTCGCGCTTTCGTCCTCGTCCCAGGAGACCTGGTAATCGCTCACCACATAACCCGGAGGTGCGGCCACGCTCTGCATGAACGCGTCGTGGGTCCGGGTGGCCAGGCGCTGGGGCCCCCGGAAGTCGTAGGAGACGGTGCGGAGGTACTGCTGGTCCTCCCGGATCACGGTGGCGAGTCCGGGCCGCTCGCTCACCAGGGCGAGATCGCCGACCCGGATCGGTGAATCTCCCTGGTTGGGCACCATCGCGGCGCGCAGGTCGTCCAGGGCTCGCTCCCGGGCACCCTGGGCCTTGAGGGAGACGGTGGTTTCCTCTCCTCCAAGCTCGAGGCGCTGGGCCCCGACCGGGCCGCGGATTTCCCGCGCCACCGCGCTCGCGAAATCCCGGGCGGTCGACTCCGTGGCGGGCCATGGCATCCCGGTCGGGCTGAGGATCACGCTGACCGCCCGCTCCGCCCCCCATCCCCCGCTGTTGATGTCCACGTTCCTGACCCGGGAGATCGTTTCCAGCCGCTGCTTGAGGTCTGAGCGAGCTGCTCCACCCCCGGAACGAGTAACCCACCACCTTGATGCGGAAGCTGGAGCCCCCGCCGGCTCCGCCGCTGTAGAATCCCGGGCCCTGGCCCCTGCACGTTGACCGTGGCGCCGCCGATCAGGACCGCCCGCTGGGTCATCTCCTCCTGCATCTGACCAGAGGGAGCCCGGTGAATTCCGATTCCCGGGTGAACACCAGCCACCGACCTGGGCGAAGTTCCCCTGGCCGCGGGCATCCACCCGCTCCACCCCGGCCCGCCCCACCGCGATCTGCTCGAACTCGGCGATGGCCCGGTCGAGGCTCTCGGGGTCGGATCCCCGGGGGAAGGTCAGTCCGCGCCATCAGGGTGGTGCGCTGGCCGAACCAGTTCCCCCAGGAAGACCGGGGCACTTTCTTGACGAAGCCCCAGCCGACCAGCCGAGAAGCGCCGTGGCAAGGCCGATGGTGGCCCAGCGCCAGCGCACCAGCGGGCGCAGGGTGGCGAGGTAGAGCCGGTGCAGCCGGGGCCACGCGGCGTCCTTCCGATCGCGAAGCTTCCCACCGCCGGCAGCATGCATCACCGACGCCACCACCGACCAGAACAGGGCCAGCGTGAACGCCGCGGCGAAAGGAACGAAGGCGGCCCGCGCGTTGCCCTGGAGGTAGAGGAAGGGAAAGAGCACCACCGCGGTGGTGAGGGTGGTCCCCACGATGGCCGGGGTAATCCGGCGCGCCGCTTCGGCGCGGGCCTCCGGGGTGTGGTCGCGCCGAGCCGGAGCCGTTCCACCACGATGACGCCCGTTGTCACCAGGATGCCGATGCCCATGCCTAACCCGGCGAGCGTGAGCAGGTTCGCGGGAATCCGCAGCAGGTAGAGCCCCAGGGCGGTCCCCGCGATGGCGACCGCCGTGCTCCCCATCACCAGGCCCACGGCCCCGCCCGGCGGAGGGTGAGCAACAGAATGAGGAACACCGATCCGAAAGGCGATGGCCCCCCGAATCGGCGAGACTCCGGAGCTGCTTGGCCAGCTCCACGCTGTCGTCGGTCTCGAGCTTGAACCACCACCCCGCGGGGAAGCAGCGGCTGGATCGAGGCGACCGACTCGCGGACCCGCCGCGCGGTGTGGATGGCGTCGGCTCCCGGCTGCCGGGTGATCTCGAGGCCGACGTTGGGGACGCCGTTGAGCCGGGAGATGTATCCCTGGGTGTCCTCCTCGGGGCGAACCGACGCCAGCTCGCCCAGCGCGAACACCCGGCCGCGACGAGGCCCGGATCGGCAGGTGCTCGAGATCCTCGTAGGCGCCGGGTTGATCGCGAAGCACCACGGCGCGAATCGTCGTGCCCCGGCGCTCCTCTCCCAGCGCCTGGACCATCCGCGCCCCCGCGAGGGCCGAGGCGATCTGGTCGGGGAGAATGCCAGCTGCCGCAGGCGCTGGGGGTCGTAGGACACCGAGACTCCGGTCTCGGCGCTTCCGTAGGTGGAGACGGTGCCGACCCCGGGCACGGTGCCAAGCCGCGGCTCGATCTGCTCCCGTGCGATCCGGGTCAGGGTGCCCGGCGGTATAGGGACCCGCCATGCTGTAGTGGAGGAGCGGCTCCTCCTGGAGCTCCTCGGGGAGATAGTTGGTGACGGTGCGGCCCGGATGATCCCGGGCGGGAAATCCTTGCGGAGCAGCTCGAGCCGCTCGTGGATCGCGAGGCGCACCAGCTGCACATCCACGGTGGGCTCGAGCCCACCGTGATGCGCACGCCGGCCCGGTCGCTCGAGTTGCTGCTGGTCTTGCGGACTCCCGCGGACTCCCTGCACCGCGGATTCGATGGGTGAAGTGATGTAGGTCTCGAGCAGCTCGGCCGAGGCACCGTACCATCGGGCGGTGATCGAAAGGCGGGGAAGCTCCACCGTGGTCTTGGTGGCGAGCGGGAGCCGGGAGAATGCCACAGTGCCGGCCAGGATGAGCCCGGCTCCTCCGGCCCAGATCACCGCGGGACGGGAAACGGCCCAGCGGATCATAGGGGGCGGTGAGGTCGGAGAGGTCGGAGAGGTCGGAGAGGTCGCAGGGGTCAGTTGACCTGCCAGCCGACCTCACCGACCCCCCCTTTCCACCCAGACATACACCGCCGGGAGCAGGAAAAACGTGACCAGCAGGGCGCTCACGCTGCCCCCGATGATCGTCGCGGCGAGCGGCTGATAGAGGGCGCCGCCGCCTCCGAGCCCAGCATGAGCGGCAACACGCCGCGACCGTGGTCAGCGAGGTCATCACGATGGCCCGGAGCCGCTGGCGGCCACCCAGCATCACCGCTTCCTCGAGCGGGTGCCCTTCCTCCCGGAACTTCTGAATCGCGGCGATCTTGACCACCGCGTCGTTGTCGCTGATCCCGATCATCACGACCATGCCGATCAGGGAGACCACGTTGATGCTCTGGCCGGTGATCCAGAGCATCAGCAATCCGCCCACCGCGGCGAGCGGGACCGTGATCATCACCACCATCGGGGTGGTGAAGGAGGCGAATTCCCCCGCGAGCACCAGGTACATGAGCAACGCCGCCAGCAGGCCGACCAGCACGAGCTGGCGGGTGGTGCGCTGCTGCTCGGTGTCGGCGCCGGTCACCTGCCAGGTCACTCCCGGGGGGCTGGCGATACTCGACACCAGGCGCGACACGTCCTGACTGGCCCGGGCGGTGCCGCCCCGCTCGACCGCGGCCTCGACCACGCTGACCGGACGCTGGTTCATCCGGACCACTTCGACGGGGGCCCGGATTTCCCGCACCGAGACCAGCTCGCCCACCGGAATGCCGCGGATCGGGGTGGCCAGCGCGGTCGGGAGGTCCTCGTTGGCGTTCCCGGCGAAACGGACCGTGATCGGGGTGCGGCGGTCGGTTTCCCGGAACTCGCCCGAGGCAACGCCGCCTAACCCGCCCGCCAGGGCGTTGGCCACCGCCTCCACGGTGAGCCCGTAGCGGGCGATCCGCTCCCGCTCCAGGGTGACTTCGATGGTCGGCTGGGTGGTGCTGAACGCGCTCCGCACGTCGGCCAGCTCGGCGAGTCCGGCCAGCCGGGCTCGCACCGAATCGGCCCAGCGGGCGGCTTCGTCCGGCCGGGGTGCCGACACTTCGACCCGCACCACCCGGCCCTCCCGCCCGATCAGGCTGCCGAACTCCGACTGTCCCGCGAGGTCGAGGGTCAGCGACCCCGCCGCGAGATCCGGGACCGCGGCGCGGAGTGCGTCGGCGAATGCCGCTCCGCTCCTCCCTCGGGAACCGGGATGATGAGCTGGGCGGTGGCGCTGGTGCCCGGATCGGCGCCGGCGAGCACCTCTTCGTCGGTGGCCTTCCCGATCCGCGCATAGATGCCCTCACTCCCCAGCCGCTTCGCCGCCGCCTCGATCCGACCGGCTTGGCGGGCAGTCTCTTCGATCGCGGTGCCCTGCGGAAGGCTCAGCTCCGCGACCGCGAGCCCCTCATCGACGCTGGGAAGGATTTCCCGGGGAATCCGGATGGCGACCAGCGCGGTCGCCGCGACGGCCAGGAAGGCGATCAGGAAGACGGTGTTCTGGTGCGCCAGCGACCACGCCATGCCCCTCTCGTAGTACTCGGCGGCGGCGATGACCGGAGCGAGTGAGCGGTGAGATGAGAAGTTCCGGCCCCGCTCGACCTCGTCACCTCGGACCTCTGCACCTCTCTTCCACCGCACCATCATGACCGGCATCAGGGTGAGCGCCAGCATCAGCGAAGTCGTCAGGGTGACCGCGACACTCAGCGAGAGGTCGCGGAACAGCGCGGCCGCGAGTCCCTGCACGAACACGATCGGCCCGAACACCAGAATGGAGGTGAGGGTCCCCGCGATGAGCGGCGCGGTGAGCTCGCTCGCGGCGCGCTCGGCGGCCTCGAGATCGGAGAGTCCTTCCGATTTGTACCGGCCGGTTCCCTCGGTGACCACGATCGCGTTGTCGACCATGAGGCCGGTGCCGAGGGCGAGGCCGCCCAGGGAGAGGATGTTGATGGTGACTCCGGCCACCTGGAGAATCGTCATCGCGGTGAATACCGCGAGCGGAATCACCAGCCCGATCGCGAACGAGGCCCGCCAGTCGCGCAGGAAGAGCCAGATCAGGAACAGCGCGAGCGCCCCGCCGACCACGATCTCCTGCCCGAGGTTGCTCAGGGCGTCGGTGACGAACTGCGCCTGGGCCGCGACCACCCGGATGGTGACCCCGGGAAACTCCCTGGAGAGTTGCTCGATCGATGCGTAGATCGACCTGGTGACCGCGACCGTGTTGGCGCCGGCGTCCTTGTAGATCACCAGTCCGACCGCGGGCTCCCCATCGAGCCGCACCGTGGTCTGCGGATCGGCCACGCCCAGGGACACCGATCCCACGTCGGCGAGGGTGATCCCGCTTCGGGTCGGCCCCACCGGGGTGCGCTCCACCTCGCCCACATCCTGGAATTCGGTGAGGGCGCGGAGGGCGAACCGGAACTGGCCCCGGCGTACCGTGCCGCCGGGCGAGCCGGCGTTGGCGGAGCGCACCGCGTTGGAGATGTCGAGGGGAGTGATGCCCAGGGAGCGGGCCTTCTCGGGATCGATGTCGATCCGGATCTCGTCCTGGGGATCGCCGACCACCGCGACGCTGGCGATGCCTTCGAGCTGCTCCAGCCGGCGGGAATGGACCTCGATGGCGGTCCGCGCGATGGAGCGGAGGTCGCCTGTGCCCGAGAGGCCTAACACGGCAATCGGGCGCTCACCCGGGTCGCTGGTGAGCAGGGTGGGGCGCTCCGCCCGTATCCGGCAGGCTGGCCCGGGCGTTGTCGAGCCGCTCCCGCACCTGGAGGACCGTGGTGGACATGTCGGTGCCCCAGGCGAACCGCAGGGTGGTCACCGCCTCGGCGTTGCGGCTCACCGAGCGGAGGTCGACCAGGCCGGGCGTCGCCGCCACCGCCTCCTCGATCGGCTCCGCCACGAAGCGGGAGACCTCGGTGGCGGCGGCGCCCGGATACGCGGTCCGGATGGTCAGCACCGGGAGCGAGACGTCGGGCAGCAGGGAGACCGGCATCTGCCCCAGCGAGACGGCGCCGAGCAGCACCATCCCCAGGACGACCGCCACGGTGGAGACCGGCCGCCGGAGCGCCGCGCGGGCGAGCGACACCTAGGGTTCTTTCCGCTCGGCGCGCCGGATCACGTGGATCGGCGCATCGTGGGTCAGGGTGAGATGGCCTTCGACCAGAACCTCATCGCCCGGCTTCAGCGGGATCTGCCCGGTGGCGCTGTCGGGAAGGACTTCGTATTCGGCCCCGTTGTGGCGCCCCGGATTGATGTACACCCACTGGGCCCGGCCGTCCTTCGCGACGAAGACCAGCGGGCGGCC